>NZ_JBNPTT010000001.1:0-1001916 GCF_051167795.1 Bradyrhizobium sp. HKCCYLS1011
ATGGTACTAAGACTTAAGTCTTGGGAGAGTAGGTCGCTGCCAGGCCTGCAAAGGACAATCTTCCTCTTCACACCCCCCAAATCAAAACCGCCGCGGAGAAACCTCTCCGCGGCGGTTTCGTTTTGGACTCAACGCCGGAAACTCACTCCGCCTTAATCCAGGTTACGTCCGTTGAGAAGCCTCTGGAACCGAACCGGCTCTTCTCCGTATTCACCCAGGGCAATGTAGATCGCTTCGATCGGCTCGCGCATGGAGGCAGCCGATCGTCGCCGCGTGCATGGTTGCTCGCGGCTCTTCGCATCGCATGGCTGCACGAGGGAAGCGGGGAACGGCGCAGATGAGGGACGCGTGATGCTTGGAAAGCTTTCCTGGTCGGTCATTCCCTTCAATCAGCCGATCCCCCTCATCGCCGCAGGCCTGGTGCTCGTCGTCATTTTGGTCGTTCTGCTGTGGGTTCTGATCAAGGGTTACGTGCCCTATCTCTGGCGGGAATGGATCACCAGCGTCGATCACAAGCGAATCGGCGTCATGTATGTCCTGCTCGCCTTCGTCATGCTGCTGCGGGGCGGGACCGACGCCATCATGATGCGCTTACAGCAGGCCATCGCGCTCCATTCCAACGGTTACCTGCCGCCGGAACATTACAACCAGATCTTCTCCGCGCACGGCACGATCATGATCTTCTTCGTCGCGATGCCGTTCGTGATCGGGCTGATGAATCTCATCGTTCCCCTGCAGCTCGGCGTCCGTGACGTCGCCTTCCCGACCTTGAACTCGGTCGGCTTCTGGCTGACCGCGACCGGCGCGCTCCTCGTCAACATGTCCCTCGTGATCGGCGAATTCGCGCGCACCGGCTGGCTGCCGTTCCCGCCACTGTCGGAACTGACCTATTCGCCGGGCGTCGGTGTCGATTATTATCTCTGGGCCCTGGAGATTTCCGGAGTGGGGACGCTGGTCGCCGGCATCAATCTCGTGACGACCGTTTTGAAGCTCCGTACCCGCGGCATGAACTATCTGCGCATGCCGATGTTCTGCTGGACCACGCTCGCATCCAATCTGTTGATCATCGCAGCGTTCCCGATCCTGACCGCGACGCTGACGATGCTGATTCTCGATCGCTATTTCGGCTTCCATTTCTTCACCAACGAGGCCGGCGGCAACGTCATGATGTTCATGAATCTGATCTGGGCCTGGGGACACCCCGAGGTCTATATCCTGGTGCTGCCCGCGTTCGGCATCTATTCGGAGATCGTACCGACCTTCTCCAGCAAGTCGCTGTTCGGCTACCGCTCGATGGTGCTGGCCACCATGGCCATCTGCATCGTGTCCTTCATGGTCTGGTTGCATCATTTCTTCACGATGGGAGCGGGGCCGGAAGTGAACGCGATCTTCGGCATCGCCAGCATGATCATTGCCGTGCCGACCGGCGTGAAGATCTACAACTGGTTGTTCACGATGTATGGCGGCCGCGTCCGTTACGCGACGCCCATGCTCTGGTCCGTTGGCTTCATGGTGACGTTTCTGTTCGGTGGGCTCACGGGGGTGCTCCTGGCGATGCCGCCGGCTGACTTCCTGCTGCACAACAGCCTGTTTCTGGTCGCGCATTTTCACAACGTGATTATCGGTGGCGTTCTGTTCGGAGCATTCGCCGGCGTGTCCTACTGGTTTCCGAAGGCGTTCGGCTTCCGGCTGTATGAGAGCTGGGGCAAGGCGGCCTTCTGGTTCACGCTGGTCGGGTTCTACGCCACATTCGTGCCGCTCTATGTGGTCGGTCTGCTCGGCATGACCCGTCGCATGCAGCATTATGACGTCGCGGAGTGGCGCCCCTGGATGCTGGCGGCAAGCGCCGGGATGGTGGTGCTCGTCATCGGCGTCATTCTTCAGATCCTGCAGCTCGTCTTCAGTATCCGTGACCGTGAGCTGCTCCGCGATACGACTGGAGATCCGTGGGACGGCCGCTCGCTGGAATGGGCGACATCCTCGCCGCCACCGGTGTTCAATTTCGCTGTCTTGCCCAATGTGACCGGGCTGGATGCCTATTGGACGATCAAGGAGAAGGCGAAAGCAGAACAGCTCCGCGACAAGGCGCCGCGGGAATACGATGACATCGAGATGCCCCGCAATTCGCCGACCGGATTCGTCTGCGCGTTTTTCGCCACCGTGATGGGCTTCGCGCTGATCTGGCACATCTGGTGGATGGTCGCGCTCGGCGCCGTCGGTGCATTTGCCACCTTCGTGGTGTTCGCCTGGCGCGACCGCGACGAGTACGTGATTCCGGCGGCCGACGTCGCGCGGATCGACCGCGCAATCATCGCGTCTCGTCGCGGGCTTGCGACGGCAGCCGGCGACGTGGGATAGGATGAGTGCGGATAGCGGATGAGGCTTGGTTAGCTCGTCGGCCCGACCTACCAGCTCTGGTGAGGTGAGAGACCGCGCGGCTTGAGGTGTACCTACGGCCGCGCGGCTACGTTTCCTATGATGCAGCGTCACACCGCACGAAGATCGGTCAAGTTCAGCGCGGGGTCACGCCATTCGACCGCGGCGTGGTTTCGTTGCGCATGCCAGGTGGGCTCGATGCGCCCTGACCACCGCGCATGGAATGCGTAGGTCCGCCGCCGCCGACGCCACCACCGGCGCCCGAGCCCGCGCCTGCGCCGCTTCCACCCGCGCCGCCGCCGCCCGAACCTGACCCGCCTGCGCCCCCACCGCCGCCAGCGCCGCCACCCGCGCCACCACCGGCTCCGCCGCCCGCGCCACCGCCGCCACCTTGGGCGAAGGCGGACCCGGCCGTCGCGGCGGCCAGCAATGCTGCTGCAACTATCGTAACAAACCTATTCCGCATCTCTGTGCTCCTTTGGGGTACTCATTCGCACCAATCGAGTGCAGAGCGCGGCGTTCCTATCCGCACACTGCGGAAGAGAGCGACGCAGCTGTCCTGCAGCTTTGCTCGGTCGAGCCGATGACATCAGCAAGGTCGCAAGAGCAGCTCGACCGTTGCTGCGGTCATTTGCATCAGCACAATTGCAGATGATGCTGTGCATCATCGTGCGCTGCGACGACCGGCCGACTCCTATGTCGTTTGCAAGTCACAGAGCCGTCCGCCTGCACGAGGGAACGCGACCCGGGGGCTGAGCTGTTGCGTCAGCGCGTGGGTGCTGCGTCGGCACCCGCATTCGACAGCGGAGACCGAGATGGAGCGTACGATCATCGGCAGTTTTGCGACCCGCCGCGAGGCGGAAGATCGCGGTCGAGCATCTGGTCCAGGAACACGGCATCGCGCGCACCGACATCTTCATACAGGCCGCGGGAACGGCGAACAGCGCGGGTTCAAAGATCGCTGGCGCCGACATCGAAAGCGGACATCCCGGCGTCGATAAGCGCGGCCGGCCGGAGCTGGAAGGGGAGGTGGAAGTTTCGGTGGATTGTCATGGCGAGCAGGGACGTCTCGTGGAGAGCGCGTTCAAAGCCGCGAGAGCGCGCCCGCTGCGGTCGCATTAGAGCATGAAAAGTGGAAACCGGTTTTCCGAAAAGATCATGCTCAATCAAAGGGACCGGCGCTGGCGCGCGGACTTTATGGATCACTTCGAAGCTTTCCTCCTGTGACGCCAGCAGGCACAATGGCCACGCTGGCGCCCGACCATTACCCGACCGCGCCAGCCTTGTTGGGCAGTCATCATGAGCTCGCTGGCACAGTCGCGCCTCATCAACGATGTTTTCGGCGATCCTGGCCTCTACATCGATTTTCGCTTCGGCCGGCGGGCGATGTTGTTCGACCTCGGCGACCTCGGTCCGCTCTCGCCGCGAGAATTACTGCGCGTGAGCGATGTCTTTGTCAGCCACCGCCATCTCGATCATTTCTGCGGGCTGGACCGGTTGCTGCGTGTGCGCCTCAATCATGAAGGCACCCTGCGCATGGTCGGGCCGGCTGGCTTGATCGATGGCGTCGCTGCCAAGCTCGCCGCCTATGACTGGAATCTGCTTGGTGTGCATTCGCCTGATTTTGCGATCGTGGTCGACGAATTCGTCGACGACCGGCTGGCGCGATCGGTCATGTTCAGAGCCCAAGAGGCCTTCAAAGTTCGCCCGCTGTGCCCCGACCCATTGCCTGATGGCGTCGTGTTCGACGACGGTGAGGTGCGGATCGAGGCAAGCACGCTGGAACACAGCCTTCCCTGCCTGGCCTTCGCGTTGCAAGAGGCCTTGCGCGTCAATGTCTGGACCGAGGGATTGAACGCGTTGGGCCTGCAGGTCGGGCCATGGCTCAACGATGCCAAGAGCGCGGCACGGCGCGGCGAAAACGACGAAACGCCGATCGCGGTTGCAAATGGTCGGGTCGAGCCGCTCGGCCGGCTGCGCCAGCATGCGCTCAAGAGCGGACCGGGGCAGCGGGTGGCCTATGTCACCGATGCGGCGTTCACGGTTGCAAACATCGAGAGCATCCTCGCGCTCGCCAAGGATGCCGATCACGCGTTCATCGAGAGTGCGTTTTCCGGAGCCGACGAGGAGCTTGCCCGCCAGCGGCGGCATTTGACCGCGACCCAGGCCGGCGAGCTCGCGCGCCGAGCCGGCGCCCGGCGGCTCACGACCTTCCACTATTCGCCGCGCTATATCGACGCGCCCGAGCGCTTGCGACAGGAGGCGGAAGCCGCATTCCGCGGTGAGTTTGTCGCAGCCGGGCACGGCGGCCTGCACCCGTAAGTGGGCACGTCGTTTGCTTTCGGGGTCAAAGCCGAGGATCGATTGGTTCGCTTTCCAGGGCCAGCACCGCAAAGACGCATTCATGGACGCGCCTGAGCGGCTCTTTGGCAACGAAGCGCGTCAGCGCCTCGTGGCCGAGCGCGAATTCGCGCAGTGCGAGCTGACGTTTGCCGTCGAGCTTGCGTTGCCGCAGCCGCGAAATGTGCTCGGGCGCATCATATTCGGGCCCATAGATGATCCGGAGATATTCACGGCCGCGCACCTTCAGCGCAGGCTGGATCAATCCTTTCGGTCCGCGCGCGACGAAGTTGCGCGGTTTGACGACCATGCCTTCGCCGCCGTTTTCGGTGAGGCCTTCCCACCAGAGGATCGCGTTGCGAACAGCGGTTTCGTCGCCGAGCGGGATGGCGCGCCATTTTGTTCGGGTGATCACGCTTTCTGCCGCGCGTGCCAAGCGATCGGCCAGCTCCATGTGCCAGACATGATCCTGATCGAACCAGACGTGACCTTCGCTCGCCAGCAGGTGGAAGGGAGCGACCTTGAGGTCATCGATCGTGTTGATCGGCCAGATGTATGGCGCCCAGGCTTGGCCGTAGCGCGCAGCGCGTTGCAGCCGATCGGAGAACCGCTGATCAAGACCCGCGAGGTCGAGGCCGCGATCCGTGGCCCGAGCGATCGCGTCCGCAACGGCGCCGAGGCCTGCGACCGATGATGCTGCGACGGGGGCATATTGGGTTTCGATCAGGCTGCCTGCCTTGGCCGACCAGGGCATGATCTCGGCATCGAGCAGCAGCCAGTCGGACGCGAGCGTCTGCCACAGGTCAGCTTTATCGACGGCATCCCGAAGCCGCTTCAACAGCGCCTCGGTGGTTTCGGTGTCATTGAAGAAGGCACGACCGGTACGGGTCCAGATCGCGCCGGTCTCATCCCCAACGACGCCGAACCGCGTCCTGGCAACGTCGGCGCTACGGCACAGTGCGATGACCGCACGCGAGCCCATATGCTTCTCTTCGCACACGACTTCGCCTACGCCGCGCTCGCGAAAATGTGCAAAGGCCTCCTCGGGTCGTTCCAGCCAGCCTTCCTGCGTGCTGGTCTCGGAGGGCGACATCGTCGGCGGTAGATAGACGAGCCATTGTGGCGCGAGAGCGAACCGGCTCATCACTTCCAGTGCGGCGGCCGCGTTCTCTTCCGCAATCACGACGCGGCCCCTCAGCGCGGTGTCAATCCAGCGGCGGCCGCGGACGTCTTCGATGTCAAGCAGTTGATCTGCTTCGGCCTGAGCGGAGGAACCACCGCTGCGAGCGGCCAGCGGACGAATCGGCTCGCACCATACGCGCTCGGCTTCAACATCGATGATCTCCCGTTCCGGCCAGCGCAGTGCCGTGAGCCGCCCGCCGAACACGCAGCCGGTATCGATGCAGATGGTGTTGTTGACCCATTCGGCATTCAGCACCGGGGTGTGGCCGTACACCACAGTGGTCGGTCCTCGGTAATTCGCAGCCCAATCGGCGCGCACCGGCAGGCCAAACTCATCGATCTCGCCGGTGGTTTCGCCGTACAGCGCAAATTCGCGCACGGCACCAGAGCCCCGGCCGATCATGTCCTCTTTCAGTCCGGCATGCGCGACCGCGAGCCGTCCGTCATCGAGCCAGACATGGCTGCGCAGCCCATCAAGAAAGGCGGGAAGCGCGTCGCGGAAGCCGCGATCCTGCCCCGCAAGCTGATCGATCGTGTCCTGCAGTCCATGGGAGATCGTGACCTTCCGGCCTGCCAGCCAGCGCTGGAATTTCCGGTCGTGATTTCCCTGCACGGCATAGGCCGTGCCCGCCGCGGTCATGCTCATGACGATGCGCAGCACATCCGGCGAATTGGGGCCGCGGTCGACGAGGTCGCCGACGAAGGCCAGCTTGCGGCCTGCGGGGGGCGTGACGCTAACTGCCCGCTTACCCCGATCGTCCGACCACACGACGTGGTAGCCAAGCCTGGCGAGCAGGTTCTGCAATTCGTCGGCGCAACCGTGCACATCGCCGATAATGTCGAATGGTCCGGAATCTGAACGCTTGTCGGTCCACAGCGGCTGCCGGGTGACGCTCGCCGCCTCGATACTTTCCACGCTCGAGAGCTTCCAGACCTGGCGAAAGCCCTCGCGCTGCAGGCCGCTGAGCCCGCGTCGGATCTCCGATACCATCCGCTGCACCACCGGGCCGCCGAACGCGCGCTCCGGCCGCGTCTTGTTGCGGGCGATGCAGATATCGATCCCGGGATCGAACACGATTGCGACGGGTAGCGCGTGCCATTTGCGCGCGAGCTCGACCCAGCCTTTTCGGTCGGCCGGGCGGACATTGGTCGCGTCGATCACGGCAAGCTTGCGGTGCTTCAGCCGCTTGCCCGCGATCTCGCGAACCAGTTCGAAGGCGTCGGCCGAGACGCCCTGATCGGTCTCATCGTCAGCGACCAAAGCCCGGCAATGGTCGGAGGAGATGATCTCCGTCGGCAGGAAATGCTTGGCTGCAAAGGTCGATTTGCCGGAGCCGGTCGAGCCGATCAGCACGACCAGTGAGAAATCGGGAATGTCGATGGTCATTGGGCCGCGCTCACCCGCGTGAAAACCGCCATCTGGGTCGGTGCGCCCAACATGCTGTCAATCTGGCCAATGCCGGATAAGGCGACTTGATAGCCATAGGCCTCACAGATGCGATCGGCCCAGCTCGCAAATTCGGCGCGGGTCCATTCGAAACGGTGGTCGCGATGACGAAAATCGCCGGCCGCGAGGGTGGGAAACAGGGTGTTGTATTCCCGGTTCGGAGTCGTCACCACGACGGCCCTTGGACGTGCTGCGCCGAACACGACGCGTTCAACCAGCGGCAGCCGATCCGCATCGAGATGTTCAATCACCTCGACCAGCGCGGCGGCATCGGCATCGCTCCATCGACTGTCGCGATAGTTCAGTGAGCCGTGAAGTAGCGTCACGCGCCCTTCGGGCGGAGCGCCGGGCATCTGCAGCTTCAACCGCTTCGCAGCGCGGTCTAGCGCGGAAGCCGCCGGATCGAGCCCGATCAAGCGGTCGACCCAACGCTCCCGCAGCAGCTCTTGCAGCAGTTTGCCTTCACCGCAGCCGAGATCGGCGATGATCTTGGCACCGGTCGCGCGAAGCGCGTCCGCTACGGCCGCTAAGCGCGCGTTATTCAGTCGGATCGGTGCTTCGAGCCTATCCTCAGCTTCGCTGCGCGCCTCCGGCTCGATCGCCTCGTCATGGGTCTCCGGGGCCAGCCGCTCCAAGGCGGCACGCGCCAGCACTCCGCGATGTCGAAGATAGCGGCGCACGATCAGCTCCTTCGCGGGATGCGTGTCGAGCCAGCCTTCACCGCGCTTGAGCAGTTTGTCGATCTCGTCCTCTCCCACCCAATAGTGCTTGGCGTCGTCCATCACCGGGATGAGTACATAGAGATGATTGAGCAGCGCGTTCAGCCGCGCGTTGCCGCGCAAAGTCAGTCGCGCGTAGCGGCTGGCAGGATCGCCTTGCGGGCCGCTGACCGGGGCAATCCTCACCTGCCATCCGAGCGGTTCGAACAGCTGGCGGAGCACGGCTTCGCCGCCGCGGATAGGAAGTGGCGTCACCACCGCCTCTAATGCAATAGCGCTGTCCGCAAGATCCTGCCGGGCGCTGCTGACCCCGTTCATCGCTGTCCGGAACGCCTTGTTCAGCGCCACCGACAGGAAGGACGAGGCGGCGTACGGGCGGTCATTGACATATTGGTCAAGCAGGCCGTTGCTTTGTCCTTTTCCTCTGACCAGCCCGACCGGATCGACGTCAAGCGCCAGGACTGCCTCGCAGCGGGTCTCGCTTGCCTCGGGATAGAAGATCCAGAGTCTGCCGTAGGTAAGTTCGAGCTCGTGCAGCCGATCGGGATGCTTGTTCAGCAGAAATCCGAGATCGGTGGCGGGTTGGTGGGTGGTGGCGATGGACAGGAACATGCTGTCAGATAGCGGATCATTACACGGCTATCCAGTGCTCTATCGCGTCGAGCGCGAACCTCATGCAGTCACGCCCGCCAATCCGGCCTCGGCCAGCGCGTGACGCAGCTCGGCAATGAAGACGCGCACCTTGTGTGGGAGCAGCCGTGTGCTCGGATAGACTGCCCAGATGGTGAACGATTCCGGTGCGGCATCCTTGAGCTCGATCGGGATGAGCCGGCCGCTGCGCAGCTCGTCCGCAACGTTCCAATGCGCGAGCAGGGCGATGCCGGCGCCGGCGCGGCAGGCGGCATGGCAGCCCTCCGCGGTGCTCGCGTAGAAGCGGGTGCTGAGGCGCACCTGTTTTTCCTTGCCGTGAGCCGTGAAGGTCCAGTGCGTTCGTCCTGTGAGCGGCAGGCAGATGTGATCGACGAGCTCGTCCGTCGATGTGGGGGTGCCGTGCTGCGCAAGATAATCGCGGCTTGCCACCAGCACGCGCGGACCGTCCGCGAGCTTCTGCGCGATCAGGCTGCTGTCGCGCAGTCTGGCAATGCGGATTGCCAAATCTGTGCCGGTCGCGACCAGGTCCGGCATGGCGTCGGTGAGGTCGAGCGAGAGCCGGAGCTCCGGATGGCGCGCGAGCAGCCTCGGCACCAGCGGTGCGACGAACTTGATGCCGAACGCAACCGACGCCGAGACGCGCAGCAGCCCGCTGGCCTCGCCGGTATCGGCCCGCAACACTGCCCGCGCTTCCTGCTCGCTCTCGAGCAGGTTCTGCGCATAGGGCAAAAAGGCCTCGCCATCGGAAGTCAGGGACAGCGAGCGGGTTGTGCGATGCAGCAGCCGCGCGCCCAAGGTCGTCTCGAGATTGGCCAGCCGGCGGGAGGCCTCCATGGGTGCGATCCCGAGCCGCCGCGCCGCAGCAGCCAGGGTGCCCGCGCTCACCGCTGCCGTGAAAACTGCCACATCCTCGGTGTTCATTGTATCTGATCTCGTTATACAGGAGAAGCAACTCAGCCATCTAAAACGAATATCGATATGAAACTAGCTTTCCTGCTATTGCGTTGCAGCAGGAAGGGATTCGCGACATGGAAGCAGTTGAAACAGGGCAGCCGGCCGGTGCCGCGGACGGGATCGGGCGGGGGACGCTGCTGGCCATGGCGGCTGCAACGGGGATTGCCGTCGCCAATATCTATTACAACCAGCCGATGCTCGGGCTGATCGAGCGCGATTTCCACGACCAGGCCGCCGCCGGCTATGTCCCGACCGCTACGCAGCTCGGCTATGCGCTGGGCCTGTTCTTTCTGCTGCCGCTCGGCGACATCCACCGGCGCCGCCGGCTGATCATCAGCCAGTTCATCGTGCTTGCCGCAGCGCTGGCCGCAACGGCGGTCGCGCCGTCTGCGATCTGGCTGGCGGTCGCCTCGCTGCTGACCGGCGCCAGCGCCACGGTGGCACAGCAGATCGTGCCGTTCGCGGCATCGCTGGCATCTCCCCAGCGGCGTGGCGCCACCATCGGCACGGTGATGTCCGGCCTTCTGCTAGGCATCCTGTTCAGCCGTACTTTGTCGGGCTTCGTCGGCGAGCATGCCGGATGGCGCGACATGTTCTGGCTCGGCGTGCCGCTCGCGCTGGGTGCGGCGCTGCTGATGGCCGGCGCGCTGCCGGATCATGAGGTGGCGTCGCGGATGCGCTATCACACCGCGCTGCGCTCGCTCGCCACGCTGTGGACGCAGCAGCGCTCGCTCCGCATGGCGACACTGGCGCAAGCGGCGCTGTTCGGTTCGTTCAGCGCCTTCTGGACCATCCTCGCGCTCTATCTGCAAGGACCCCAATTCCATCTCGGTGCCGATGTCGCTGGGCTGTTCGGAGTTGTCGGCGCGGTCGGCGTTCTCGCTGCGCCATTCGCCGGCAAGGCTGCGGATCGCCGCGGCCCGCATGTGATGATCTGGCTCGGGGCCGCGTTGGTGCTGGTGGCGTGGGTCATTTTCGGCCTGTCGGCGACGGTCGCCGCCTTGGCTCTAGGCGTCGTGCTGCTCGATCTCGGCATTCAGAGTGCGCTGATTTCCCATCAGCACATCATCTTCGCGCTCGATCCGGCGGCGCGCAGCCGGCTCAACACCGTCTTCATGACCGGCATGTTCTTGGGCGGTGCTCTCGGTTCTGCGGTTGCAACGCTGGTCTGGACCACGCATCATTGGAATGGTGTCGCCTTGCTTGGCGGAGCGCTCGTCGTGGTCGCGCTCGCCGTGAAGGCGCTGGACTATCGCGCGCGTCAGAGCATCGCGGCAGTTCCCGCGGAATGAACCGGCCTTGAGGAGACGTCGATGGCACGCGTGCGCTGTATCACCGAAATGGGCATGGGCGTCGACGTGCATGGGCGCGACGCCACCAAGGCGGCGAAGCGGGCGGTGTCAGACGCGATCCGTCATTCAAGCCTGGGCTTCTTCCGCCTGCTCGGCAAGACGCCGCACGACATGTTCGTCGACGTCACGATCGCGGTGCCGAATCCGGAAAGTGTCGATACCGATGCGGTGGCCAAGGAGCTGCCCTATGGCACGGTGAAGGTCACCGCGGTGAAAGGCGGGCTGGAGATTCCCGCCGAGCAGGGCGTCGACGCCATCATCATCGCCAATGCCGCGGTGCTGGTCAGCCTGGATGACGAAAAGGGCGGTTAGCTCTGGCATCACTCGGCATCTGAGCAGGACACCGAAGCGTTTCTCCATGAACAAGAAAAGCCCGGGCGCGGCGTGCGCGTCCGGGCCTCATTTTGTCGACGCCGGGTCGCTTCCGCAGCCGCAATCCAGGCCGTCACCGCCTTGGGAGTTGCATCGCGTATTCGAATTTTGCCGAACGTAAAGATCTAGACATGCGGAAGTCTTTGATCTGCGGCAACACACCGGCGGGATAGCCGACGCAGAATTTGCGTCAGCTTTCATCTTCATCACAACACCGCATGAACAGACGAACTTTGCTCATAGGCGCCGGCACTCTGATCGCTGCCGGCACTGGTGTCGCCGCCTGGCGCGGTGCAACCGGCTCGATGGCGGACTACGAGGCCTATTCCGCGCAACTTCGCGCCGCGCTTACGCCTGACATCGCTGATGTGATCCGCTATGCGACGCTCGCTCCCAACAGCCACAACACGCAACCGTGGCGCTTTCGGGTGACGAACGATGTGATCGAGGTCCTGCCAGATTTTGCGCGGCGCACGCCGGTTGTCGATCCGGACGATCATCATGTCTTTGTCAGCCTCGGCTGCGCCGCGGCCAACCTTGCCATCGCTGCCTCCGCGAGCGGGCGGCCTGGCGAATTAGTCCTGACCGCCGACGGCGCGGGGGTGCATTACACCTTCACCACCAATCAGCCGCGGACCGAGCCGTGGCTCGAAGCAATAACCAAGCGCCAATCCACGCGTGCGGAGTATGATGGCCGTGCGGTCTCGACTGCAGACATCACCCGACTACAAACCGCAGGCGCCGCGCCCGGCGTGAATCTTGTGATTGTCACCGCACGCGCGGAGATGGCGACAATCGGCGAACTCGTCGTGGCCGGCAATTCCGCACAGATGGCCGATCCTGCCTTCATGCGCGAGCTCAAGCAGTGGGTGCGATTCAATCCGCGCAGCGCGATGGAGACCGGCGACGGGCTGTTTTCATCGGCGAGCGGTAATCCGTCTCTGCCGACGGCGCTCGGCCGCATCGCCTTCGACCGTGTCGTCAGCGCTGGCTCGGAGAACGACAAATATGCGCGCCAGATCGCGTCCTCGGCCGGCCTTGCGGTCTTCGTCGGCGACGAAGCCGATTCCATGCACTGGATCAAGGTGGGACAGGCCTGCCAGCGTTTTGCGCTCGAAGCGACCCGGCTTGGGTTGAAGCTCGCCTTCATCAACCAGCCGGTCGAAATTGCCGACTTGCGGCCGGAGCTTGCTAGGCTTATTGGCACAACCAAGCGCCCGGATCTGGTGCTGCGCTTCGGCTACGGCCCGACGCTGCCTTATGCACCGCGCCGCCCGGTCGCTGAAGTGCTGGGTTCATGAGTCGTTCCTGTCAAGATTGACGGATCGGCGAAGCGATGCATGGTGTGCCCATGTTCGAGAACACTCGATTGGCGCGGATGAGCGATGGGCATTATTGCCTTGTGCGCGACCTTGGCTTGGTCAAGGGCGGCAAGGGGATGCGCTATCATGAGGTGGTGATCGACTTCAGCTTCCGCGGCATGAAGGTGCTGGCGAAGCAGGGCGCGACCGCGGGCACGGGCTGGATCGTCGCAAAGCTCAAGCAGTATGAGGCCACCTCGAAAATCCCGGCGCTCCTGCGTGTACGTGCGCGGGAGCCGCAATAGGTCTCTCGCTACACTGTCAACGGCGCCGTCTTGGATCGTATGGGCTGTCGGGATTCACATCGACGTCGACCTCATCAACGCAATGTTGCGCCTCGGTGTGGCGGCTGCCTGAATACCAGCGGCCGGTGCGCAGCCTGACATCGCTCATCTTTGCAAGCTCCAGGCACTTCCAATCCCCGCCGGGCGGCAGCTTCTTGCTGGATGCGCCTGCGAATTGAAAGGCCAGCGTCCGCTCCTCTCCGTTCTTGTGGCCGAGGATGATCGGGCACAACTCGCGGGCGAAGCCGTCATAGCTGCAGAGCACCTGTTGGCGCTCCGCCATGGCCTGTACGATCAGCTCATAAGTCGGGCTCGGCATGGCTCTTCCTCCTGTCCTAACACCATAACTCGCTTTGTAGCTGTGCCGTTCCTAACCCGGTGGCCTTGTCCGCTCGGCCCCGCGTCATAGATTGAACATCGATCCATTTGCGCGAGCGACAGAAGATGACCGATCTCTCCAGCTTTCCCATCACCAGGCGCTGGCCGGCGCAGCATCCGGACCGCCTGCAGCTCTATTCACTGCCCACCCCGAACGGGGTGAAGGTTTCGATCATGCTCGAGGAGACCGGCCTCGCTTACGAGCCGCACACGATCGATTTCGGCAAGGACGACCAGAAGACGCCGGAATTCCTGTCGCTCAATCCGAACGGCAAGATCCCGGCGATCATCGATCCCGATGGTCCCGGTCGCAAGCCGCTCGGCCTGTTCGAGTCCGGTGCGATCCTGCACTATCTGGCCGAGAAGACTGGCAAGCTGCTGCCGTCCGATCCGGCGCGGCGCTGGCAAACGCTGCAGTGGGTCCATTTCCAGATGGGCGGCATCGGGCCGATGTTCGGCCAACTCGGCTTCTTCCATAAATTCGCCGGCAAGGAGATCGCTGACAAGCGGCCGCTGGAGCGCTATGTCGCCGAGAGCAAACGCCTGCTCGGCGTGCTCGAAGGCCGGCTCGCCGGCCGGCAATGGATCATGGACGACGAGTATACGATCGCAGATATCGCCTCGCTTGGATGGGTTCGCAATCTCATCGGCTTCTATGGCGCCCGCGAGCTCGTTGCCTTCGACGATCTGAAGCATGTGCCGGCTTGGCTGGAGCGAGGCCTGGCGCGGCCGGCAGTCCAGCGCGGGCTGGAAATCCCGAAGCGGCCGTGATCGTCTCCGAAACGGAGTTCGAGCGTTGCCTCGATGCGGTGCGCGCTGCGCCTGCGGCGTCGGGCGGCGGTACATTCGGACCTGATAGCGCGACCTGGCAGGTCAACCGGGAGGCTGCGATCTTTCTCGGGGCCGGGCGCGCGCTGCTGTTGCAGCTCGCCCATCCCTGGGTGGCGGCTGGAATCTCTGACCAGTCGAACGTGTTTGCCGATCCGCTTGGGCGTTTCCATCGCACCTTCAACATCGTCTTCACGATGGCATTCGGCACCCGCGATCAGGCCATCGCGGTGGCGCAACGCTTGTACCGGCGTCACGCCGCGGTGGCTGGCGAGATGCCCGAGACGGCCGGGCCATTTGTCCAAGGTTCGCATTATTGTGCCAACGAAGTGAATGCGTTGCGCTGGGTTCATTCCACCTTGGTGGAGACGGCCATCATGGCGCATGATTTGGTCCTGCCGCCGCTAGACGACGCGGAGAGGGAGCGCTATTGGACTGAGGAGAAGCTGCTTGCGAGCCTGTTCGGCATTCCGCAAGGCACGCTGCCGCCGGACTGGTGCGCGTTTCAGGCCTACGCCGCCGAGATGATCGAGTCCGATGTTCTCACCGTCACGTCGGCCGCGCGCGACATCGCCCATCGCATCTTCTCGGGTCACACCATGCGGTTTGCCGTGCCGTTCTGGTATCGGGCGCTGACCGCGCAGATCCTGCCGGAGCGGCTGCGCCTGGCCTTCGATCTGCCGTTCGGCGCGGCGGAGCAGCGCAGTGCGGAGCGCGCGGTGCGCTGGCTGCGGCGCATCTATCCCGCACTGCCCGATCGCCTGCGGACCGTCGGGCCGTACCAGGAGGCGCAGGCGCGAATCAACGGTGAGCCGGTGCCGCCGCTTGCCACGCGGCTGCTCAATCGCGCCTGGATCGGCCAGCCCGTCATGACCCCCGCGTCCGGCCGGAGCCGCAATCCGTCCGCGCAAAACTGAGATCTCGCGGCCATTTACAGCTTAGGATTGAATTTCATAAGCTGGTGGTCTGGCTCGTTGACGTCCCGTGAGCATCCAACAGCCGAACGTCGCGAGCGCGGAAGCAGCGGCAGCAAGAAGGGAGGGGACGATGAACGCTCTGACCATTCTGATCATCCGTCATGCCGAGAAGCCCGACGGCGATGCGACCGGGCCGGGGCTCACGCACAAGGGCAAGGAAGACCCCAAGGCGCTGGTGATCAGCGGCTGGGAGCGCGCCGGCGCCTGGACCGCTTTGTTCGGCAGCGGCTTTGGTGGAACCGATTATCCCACGCCCCAGGCGGTCTATGCCGCAGATCCCGACAGCGGCACAAAGGAATCCGAGCCGAGCCGCCGGCCATATGAGACGGTGGAAACGCTCGCTGTGCGCGTCGGACTCTCCAAGCCGGATATCTCGTTCGGAAAGGGTCAGGAGGCTGCGCTCGTGGGAGCGCTGCTCAATCTGTCGGGCGTCGTGCTGGTCGCCTGGGAGCACAAGGCCATCATTTCCGATATTCTTCCGCGGCTTCCTGTCAGCAACAAGCAGGATCTTCCGACCCATTGGTCGGGTAAGCGCTTCGATGCCGTGCTGCGTTTCGACCGCAAAGCGGGTGAGACCGAGTTCAGGTTCAAGGAGCTGTTCCCCTGCCTGATGCCGGGCGATTCGAACAAGCCGCTGAAGAACGATCCAAAGGACGAGTGAGCAGGGGCGACAAACGACGGGTCGTGACGTCAATCGCGCTCACGCCGATTCGGCGCTACAGCTCCCGCGGCTGATCACGCCACCTCGATCGATTCGCCGTGACGGCTCGCCGCGACCCAGGCGTGGGCCGCGAACCATTCATGATAGATGCGGCAGTGCGGGCAATAGGCACGCGAGAAGAACACCGGCATGCGCTGAAAGCGCGCGGCATCCATTTCCATTCCCGTCTCGATGGCCCGCCCGGTTTGCGGACAGCGTACCATGATCTTGCCCATCGCGGCCTCCTGCTGCGGGCCTGATACGCGGGCGATGCGAAGAAATTGTAATGCTCCGCGGACAGTTTCATGGCAAAGCTCGACCATGATGTTACGCGTGGAACAAGCGACCTTGCGAGCATCAAAAAGCAGGTGAGTTCACGCCTGCGCACCAGGACAAGATGTCGCAACATGTCGCATGCGCCGGCCGCAGCACACTGGATTTTGAGAGCGCGTTGAATGAGCATCACGATTTACGGAATCAAGAACTGCGACACCATGAAGAAGGCGCGCGCCTGGCTCGACACCCACGGCGTTGCATATGATTTTCATGACTACAAAGCCGCCGGCATCGACAAGGGAAGGTTGAAACAGTGGAGCGAGAAGCTAGGGTGGGAGGCGCTGCTCAACCGGGCCGGCACCACCTTTCGCAAGCTGCCGGAGGCCGACAAGGAGGGCCTCAACGAGACCAAGGCGCTGGCATTGATGCTCGCGCAGCCCGCGATGATCAAGCGCCCGGTGCTCGATCTCGGAGGCAAGCTCCTGGTCGGCTTCAAGCCGGACATCTATGCGAAGGAAGTCAAGGCTACCTAAGCGCGCAGCCCCGGATCTGCTGAGCTAACCCGCCTCGATGACCTCGTCGCCGGCCCGGATCGCGGATTGTCTGGCCGTTTCGAGGCTGATGACGGTGCTGACCACCGGCACCGGCGCGCAAGGTGCATCCGCTCCCATCAGGTTGGCGGCTTGGAAGGCGCCCTCGATGCTGATGGACTTGTAGGAGCCGATGATGTGCTCGACCCCGTCGCCGCCGAACGGCAACAGCAGCCTTTCGAAGGCGACCTCCTTGCCGTCGATGTCGTGGACAACCGAGATCGAATAGGTCGGCCGCCGGTGGCTGACGCAGGCGAGATAGCACGGCACCACGCGGGCGTAGCGCGCCGGTCCGAGCGCATCATCGAGATAGCGATTGATCCGCTGCTCCGGGTTCAAATGCTCCCCGCCATAGGTCATGGTGAGGCGTGCGCCTTCCTGCGTGATGAAGAAGCGAAAGCTTTCGCCGCAGGACTCGACCGCGAAGCCCATCATGTCGGGCAGTTCGTCGGCGATATCCTCGGGCTGAAAGCGGTCCAAGCCGGGCAGGCGCCGCTCATTCTGGCAGGCTCGTAGCCAGCTGTTCAGCAAGACCCGCTGTCTGATCGATTTGACCACGGATGGATTGGCACTTTCAAATTCCATAGCGGGCAGCCTGAAATAGATAGTTGGGCTCGGGCGCTTCGAGACGGCTCCGGCCTCGCAATTGCGAGAGCACATACATCCTTCAATCCGGGATTTGCAATAATCCGTGCGGCAAAAATGATTCAGCGATCGATGCTACGGAGGTCCTCGGCCGCGTCGCGGCTGGGCCGGCAGCGCGGCGGGATCACATTCCCCGAGAGCGCGCAATGTTGGTCACGCTCAACGAGAGATGTGCGTCGGTCGGCGGCGATGTGAATGCCCACCTTTCCGCCTTGCCTAACTCCCTCGTTTGACGGCATATTCCGCGCTCGGAGGCGGCAGTCCAGGACACCAAAAGGAAATGTCCGGGCATCCATCGGATCTGCCGGGAACGAATAAGAGCCGAGCGCTCACCAAGAGCGCGGGGCCGGGGGGAATTTGTTTGGCTGATGAGTTCATTCTCGAAACCCACGGATTGACCAAGGAATTCGCGGGATTCTTTGCCGTACGCGACGTCTCGCTCAAGGTCCGCCGCGGCAGCATTCACGCGCTGATCGGCCCTAATGGCGCTGGCAAGACCACCTGCTTCAATCTCCTGACCAAGTTCCTGCGGCCCTCAGCGGGCAAGATCCTCTATAAGGGGCAGGATATTACCGCGATGGCGCCGGCGGATGTGGCGCGTCTCGGGCTGGTTCGGTCGTTCCAGATCTCGGCCGTCTTTCCCCACTTGACCGCGCTGGAGAATGTGCGGGTCGCGCTGCAGCGCCAGCATGGCAGTTCCTTCGACTTCTGGCGCTCCAAGACGGTGCTGAACCGTTTTAACGGCCGGGCGCTTGAGCTTCTGAACGATGTGGGCTTGAGCGAGTTCGCCAACACGCCGGCAGTCGAGATGCCCTATGGACGCAAGCGTGCGCTGGAGATTGCGACCACACTGGCGCTCGATCCCGAAATGATGCTGCTGGACGAGCCGATGGCCGGCATGGGGCACGAGGACATCGACAAGATCGCCGCCCTGATCAAGCGGATCTCGGCCAAATACACCATTCTGATGGTTGAGCATAATTTGAGCGTCGTCGCCAATCTCTCCGACATCATCACCGTGCTGACGCGCGGCCAGGTGTTGACCGAAGGTCCGTACGCCGAACTTTCCAAGGACGAGCGGGTCAAGGAAGCCTATCTGGGAGCGGGTCATGCCTGAGGTGATGATGGCGACCCGGCAGGCGGGGACCGCTGCGACCCACACCATCCTCGAGGTCAAGAATCTCGAAGCCTGGTACGGCGAATCTCACATCCTCCACGGCATGAACTTCAACGTGAATGCCGGCGAGGTGGTCACGCTGCTCGGCCGCAATGGCGCCGGCAAGACCACGACATTGAAGTCGATCATGGGCATCCTGGGCAAGCGCACCGGCTCGGTGCGCTTCAACGAGCGTGAGCTGATCCGCATGACGTCGGACAGGATCGCGCGGCTCGGCATTGCCCTGTGTCCGGAGGAGCGCGGCATTTTTGCCAGCCTCGACGTGCGCGAGAACCTGCTGCTGCCGCCGGTGGTGCGCGCCGGCGGGCTTTCGCTCGACCAGATCTTCGAGCTGTTCCCAAATCTGAAGGAGCGCCTGAAGAGCCAAGGCACCAAGCTCTCCGGTGGCGAGCAGCAGATGCTGGCGATCGCGCGCATTCTGCGCACGGGCGCCAGCCTGCTGATGCTGGATGAACCGACCGAAGGCCTCGCTCCGGTCATCATTCAGCAGATCGGCCACACCATCGCACGGCTGAAAAAGGAGGGGTTCACCATTCTGCTCGTCGAGCAGAATTTCCGTTTCGCCTCTACGGTGGCCGATCGCTATTATGTCGTCGAGCACGGCAAGGTGATTGACGGATTCTCCAATGCCGAGCTGCCGGCCAATATGGACAAGCTGCACAGCTATCTCGGCGTCTGACGGCGGCCGAACATCCTTACTTTAAGAAACGCCATGGGAAGAGAGCATATGAAGACGAACAAGTTCATCGCGTCATTATTGCTGGGCACGGCGCTGAGCCTCGGCGCCGGCGGTGCGGCGTTCGCAGGCGACAAGACGGTCAAGATCGGCGCGCTCTCCGACCAATCCGGACTATATTCCGATCTCGGCGGCCCCGGCTCGACCTTGGCCGCCCAGATGGCGGTGGAAGACTCCGGGCTGACGGGGAAAGGCTGGAAGATCGACGTGATCTCCGGCGATCATCAGAACAAGCCCGACATTGGCACCTCGATTGCGCGGCAGTGGTTCGACGTCGAGAAGGTCGATGCCGTCGTCGACGTGCCGAATTCCGGTGTGGCGCTCGCGGTCAACAATGTCGTCAAGGAAAAGAACGGCGTCTACATCAATTCCGGCGCGGCCACCTCCGATCTCACCAATGCGCAGTGCTCACCGAACACGGTGCACTGGACCTACGACACCTACATGCTGGCGCATACCACGGGCCAGGCGCTGGTGAAGGCGGGCGGCACCAGCTGGTTCTTCCTCACCGCGGACTATGCATTCGGCGCGGCGCTGGAGCGCGACACCACGGCGGTGGTTCTTGCCAATGGCGGCAAGGTGGTCGGCGGCGTAAAGCATCCGCTCAACACCTCCGATTTCTCCTCCTTCCTGCTGCAGGCGCAGTCGTCCGGTGCGAAGGTCATCGGTCTGGCCAATGCCGGCGGCGACACCACCAACTCGATCAAGCAGGCGGCCGAATTCGGCATCACCAAGAGCGGCCAGAAGCTCGCTGCGCTGCTGCTGTTCATCACCGATGTCAAATCGATCGGACTCGACATCGCGCAAGGGCTCAACTTCACTGAGACCTTCTACTGGGACATGAACGACCAGACCCGCGCCTTTTCCGACCGCTTCGCCAAGCGGATGAAGAACGGCGCGCCGCCGACCATGGTGCAGGCCGGCGTCTATGCTGGTCTCATGCATTACTTCAAGGCGCTGGACGCGCTCGGCGAGAACCCGCATGACGGCGTCAAGGTCGTGGAGAAGATGAAGTCGATCCCGACCGACGATCCGTTGTTCGGCAAGGGCGAGATCCAGCCGAACGGCCGCACCATCCACACCGCCTATCTGTTCGAGGTCAAGAAGCCTTCCGAGTCGAAGTCGCCGTGGGACCTCTACAAACTGGTTGGCTCGGTCCCCGGTGACCAGGCCTTCACGCCGCTCGACAAGAGCAGCTGTTCGCTCCTGAAGAAGTAAGCTGCCCGCGATCCGGCGGCGATGTGCCGCCGGATCTTGTCCTTAAGGAAACGCCGAGACAACGCAGAACACGACGATGCAAGCCCTCTACGCTCAGCTTCTGGTCGGACTGATCAACGGCTCGTTCTACGCGCTGCTCAGTCTTGGGCTTGCCGTCATCTTCGGCATGCTCAACATCATCAACTTCGCCCATGGCGCGCTCTACATGATGGGCGCGTTCTGCGCCTATTTTCTTCTGAATATCGCCGGCCTCGGCTATTGGTGGGCGCTGCTTCTTGCCCCGATCGCGGTCGGCATTTTCGGCATGATCCTGGAGCGGACGCTGCTGCAGTGGCTCACCGGGCTCGACCATCTTTATGGTCTGTTGCTCACTTTCGGCATTGCGCTGATCGTGCAGGGCGTGTTCCAGAATTATTTCGGTTCTTCCGGCCTGCCTTACGCGATCCCCGAGCAGCTGCGCGGCGGCATGAATCTCGGTTTCATGTTCCTGCCCGTGTATCGCGGCTGGGTTGTGATCTTCTCGCTGGTCATCTGCCTTGCCACCTGGTTCCTGATCGAGCGGACCCGGCTGGGCGCCTACTTGCGCGCCGCTACCGAAAATCCCACCCTTGTGCGCGCCTTCGGCATCAACGTGCCGCGCATGATCACGCTGACCTATGGACTGGGCGTCGGCTTGGCCGCGCTCGCCGGCGTGCTCTCGGCGCCGATCAACCAGGTGCGGCCGCTGATGGGTGCCGACCTCATCATCGTCGTGTTCGCGGTGGTCGTGATCGGCGGCATGGGCTCGATCATGGGCTCGATCATCACCGGCTTTGCGCTTGGCGTGATCGAAGGCCTGACCAAATATTTCTATCCCGAGGCTTCCAACACCGTGGTCTTCGTGCTGATGGTCCTGGTGCTCCTGGTGAAGCCGACGGGTCTGACCGGACGGGCGGCCTGACATGACATCGATCACCGACACGACTTTGCCGATCACCCCGCGCGCGATGCGCGACGAGATGATCGTCTTCGTCATCATGGCGGCGCTGCTCGCGATCGTGCCGTGGACGGGCCTCTATCCGTTCTTCGTGATGCAGGCGCTGTGCTTTGCGCTGCTCGCCTGCGCCTTCAATCTGCTGATCGGCTATGGCGGCCTGCTGTCGTTCGGCCATGCGATGTTTTTAGGGACGGCCGGCTATTGCAGCGCGCACGCGCTGAAAGTGTGGGGCCTGTCGCCTGAGCTCGGCATCATCGTCGGCGTCTTCGGCGCCTGCGCGCTCAGCATCATCACCGGCTACATCTCGATCCGGCGCCAGGGCATCTATTTCTCCATGATCACCTTGGCGCTGTCGCAGCTGCTCTACTTCATCTATCTGCAGACGCCGTTCACGCATGGCGAGGACGGCATTCAGGGCATTCCGCAGGGGCACTTGTTCGGCTTTCTCGATCTCTCCAAGCCGACCGTTCTCTACTACGTCGTGCTGGTCGGATTCCTCGCCGGCTTCCTCCTGATCTATCGCACCATCAATTCGCCGTTTGGCGAGGTGCTGAAGTCGATCCGCGAGAACGAGCAGCGGGCGATCTCGCTCGGCTACAAGACCGATCAGTACAAGCTGCTCGCCTTCATCCTGTCCGGTACCTTGGCCGGCTTTGCGGGCGCGCTGAAAGTCTTCGTGGCGCAGAACGCCTCGCTGACCGACGTGCACTGGTCGATGTCGGGCGAGATCGTGCTGATGACCCTGGTCGGCGGGCTCGGCACCGTGTTCGGCCCCGTGGTCGGCGCCTTCGTGATCATCGCCATGCAGCAATATCTGGCGGGCTTCGGTCAGTGGGTGACCGTGATCCAGGGCGGGATCTTCGTCGCTTGCGTGCTGACCTTCCGCCGCGGCGTGGTTGGCGAGATTGCCCATCTGTTCAAGCGGTCCTTGTAGACCGTTGATCTATATAGCTTTTATGCTGTTCTTATAAAGCGGTGGATGATCCGGTCGCCGCTTCTGCTGGCGCGTGATCCGGGATATGACAGTTTTGTGACGGGTCGGCCTTGGCTCGTTCCAGAACCTATGGACCTCGTCCCATGCTGCACTGGTTTCGCGCCGTCCTCCCCAAGGAGGAGCGCTTTTTCGATCTGTTCGCCCGCCACAACAAGGTGGTCATCCAGGGCGCGCTGGCGCTGCAAGACATGCTGAAGGGCGGCGATGACGTCCTTACCCATTGCCAACGCGTCAGCCAGTTCGAGAACGAGGCCGACAACATCACGCGCGAGGTGCTGACCGCCGTTCGCCGCACCTTCATCACGCCGTTCGATCGCGGCGACATCAAGAGCCTGATCACCTCGATGGACGACGCTATCGACCAGATGCAGCAGACCGCAAAGGCGGTCATGATGTTCGAGGTCAAGGAATTCGAGCCGACCATGCGCGAGATGGGCGTGCTTCTCATCGAATGCGCCAATCTGATCAACAAGGCCCTGCCGTTGTTGCAGGCGATCGGCCATAACGTGCCGATGATCACCGCGATCACTGAAGAGATGACCAAGCTCGAGGGCCGCGTCGACGATCTCCATGACATCGGCCTGAAGGAGCTGTTCCTCAAGCACCGCCACGCCAACACGATGGATTTCATCATCGGCGCCGAGATCTACGACCATCTCGAGAAGGTCGCCGACCGCTTCGACGACGTCGCCAATGAGATCAATTCGATCATGATCGAGCAGGTCTAGGGGCGGCCGTTATGGATGCTCCTCTGGCTCTTCCGGTCCTGGTCGGACTGATCGCGGTCGCGCTCGCCTTCGATTTTCTGAACGGTCTGCATGATGCCGCCAACTCGATCGCGACCATCGTCTCGACCAGGGTGTTGCGGCCGCAATATGCGGTGTTCTGGGCCGCCTTTTTCAACTTCATCGCGTTCGGCGTGTTCGGCCTGCACGTCGCCCAGACCATTGGCACCGGCATCATCGACCCTTCAATCGTCGATGCGCAGGTGATCTTTGCCGCGCTGCTCGGCGCCATCGCCTGGAACCTGATCACCTGGGCGGCCGGCATTCCGTCGTCCAGTTCGCATGCTTTGATCGGCGGCCTGGTCGGGGCAGGGGTGGCCAAGGCGGGTCTGGCGGCCACCGTCTGGAGCGGTCTGTCGAAGACGGTGCTTGCGATCGTGCTGTCGCCGCTGCTCGGGCTGATCCTGGCGATGATCCTGGTTGCGATCGTCTCCTGGGCATCGGTGCGCTCGACCCCCTTTGCGGTCGACCGGGCCTTTCGGATCCTGCAATTCGCCTCGGCCTCGCTCTATTCGCTGGGCCATGGCGGCAATGACGCGCAGAAGACCATGGGCATCATTGCCGTGCTGCTCTATTCGCAGGGACATCTCGGCGGCGATTTTGGCGTTCCATTCTGGGTCGTGCTGTCGTGCCAGGCGGCGATGGCGCTGGGCACCCTGATGGGTGGATGGCGGATCGTGCGGACGATGGGCCTGCGCATCACCAAGCTGACCCCGATGCAGGGCTTCTGCGCCGAGACCGGGGGCGCGATCACGCTGTTCATGGCAACCGCGCTCGGCGTGCCGGTGTCGACCACCCACACTATTACCGGCGCCATCGTCGGGGTGGGCGCCGCCCGGCGGGCCTCGGCCGTCCGCTGGAACGTGGCCGGATCGATCGTCTACGCCTGGATCTTCACGATCCCGGCCTCGGCATTGGTCGCAGCGCTGGCCTATTGGCTGGTTTCGGTGCTGCGGCACTGATCCCCGGGCCCGGCGGCCCGCATTTCGCCGGTTGGAGTTGCGGTGCAAAACCCCTATATGAGGGGTGCGCTGCGACCGTGATCCGGCGCGCTTTCCCGTCACACATCACGTCCGACGCTTCAAAGACGCTTGCCGCCTCATGTCCGATATTGCCGTCACGACCGAAAGCCCGATCCGCTCGCCGCTCTCCGACGAGGTGGCGCGCCGGCGCACCTTTGCCATCATCTCGCATCCGGACGCCGGCAAGACCACGTTGACCGAAAAGCTGCTGCTGTTCGGCGGCGCCATCAATCTCGCCGGGCAGGTCAAGGCCAAGGGCGAGCGCCGCAACACCCGCTCGGACTGGATGAAGATCGAGCGCGAGCGCGGCATCTCCGTGGTCACCTCGGTGATGACCTTCGAGTTCGAGGGGCTCGTCTTCAATCTGTTGGACACGCCGGGCCACGAGGACTTTTCAGAAGACACCTATCGGACGCTGACCGCAGTCGACTCCGCCGTCATGGTGATCGACGCCGCCAAGGGCATCGAGGCGCGCACGCGCAAGCTGTTCGAGGTCTGCCGCCTGCGTGACATTCCGATCATCACCTTCATCAACAAGATGGACCGCGAGAGCCGCGACACTTTCGAGCTGATGGACGAGATCGAGAAGACGCTGGCGCTCGACACCACCCCGATGACCTGGCCGGTGGGTCGCGGTCGCGACTTCGTCGGCACCTATGACATCCGCGACGGCGGCGTGCGCCTGCTCGAAGGCGGCGGCGCCAAGACCGGCGCCGCCCAGCAGATCGAGATCTCAGAGCTCGCCAAGATCAACGCCAATCTCGACATCGGCCAGATCAGGGACGAGCTCGAGCTGGTGAGGGAAGCCTGCAAGCCATTCGAGCTCGACGCGTTCCGCGAGGGTCATCTGACGCCGGTCTATTTCGGCAGCGCGCTGCGCAATTTCGGCGTCGGCGATCTGCTCGAAGGCCTCGGCCGCTACGCGCCGTCCCCGCGGGCCCAGGATTCCGACCTGCGCAAAGTCGACGCCGCCGAGCCGCGCATGAGCGCGTTCGTGTTCAAGATCCAGGCGAACATGGACCCGAACCACCGCGACCGCATCGCCTTTGCGCGACTCTGTTCGGGCAAGCTCAGCCGTGGCATGAAGGCGAAGCTGGTGCGCACCGGCAAGACGATGCCGCTGTCGAGCCCGCAATTCTTCTTCGCCCAGGATCGCTCGGTTGCCGACGAGGCCTTCGCCGGCGATGTCGTCGGCATTCCCAACCACGGTTCCTTGCGCATCGGCGACACGCTGACCGAGGGCGAGGAGCTGACCTTCGTCGGTGTGCCGAGCTTCGCTCCGGAAATCGTCCGCCGTGTCCGGCTCACCGACGCGATGAAGGCGAAGAAGCTGAAGGAAGCTCTGCAGCAGATGTCGGAAGAGGGCGTCGTGCAGGTGTTCCGGCCGCGCGACGGCGCACCGGCCCTGGTCGGCGTGGTTGGACCGCTGCAGCTCGATGTGCTGAAGGCGCGGCTCGATGCCGAATATTCGCTGCCGGTCGAATTCGAGGTGTCCGAATTCTCGCTCGCGCGCTGGATCTCCTCTGACGACAGGAAGAAGCTGGAGGCGTTCATCGCCGCCAACGGCTCCGGCGTCGCCGACGACGTCGATGGCGATCCGGTATTCCTGGCCAAGAACGAGTTCTATCTCGGCTACACCAAGGAGCGCGCCGAGGGCATCACCTTCTCCAACGTCAAGGACGTGAAGAAGAAGGCCTAGCCGCCCGCTACTCTCTTCGTCATTCCGGGGCATCGCGAAGCGATGAGCCCGGAATCCATGCCGCGTGCTTTTCGTCGGACCGCCGTTGAGCTACGCTCCCTTTCACAAGAAGTGGGGGGAGGGGAGAATGCCAGCGGGATCTTTTGGCCGTCAGGTCCGGCGACAGGCGGCCGCACTGTTCGCTGCGTGTTGCTTCGCGTCCGGAACGATCGGAGCGGCGCAAGCCGCGGAGGTTGTAGCCCTTGGCGCCAGTAATACCTACGGCAAAGGCGTCAATCGTGGCGAGGACTTTCCGGCCCAGCTCGAGGCAATGCTCCATGCCAAGGGTCTTCGTGTCAGCGTGACCAATGCCGGTGTCAACGGTGATACCACGGCCGGCATGTTGTCCCGCTTCGACGGAGCGGTTGATGGATCCACCCGCGTCCTGCTGTTGCAACCCGGCGGGAATGATTTTCGCAAAGGCGTCGGCGATCAGCGCGCCGGCAACGTCAGCGCCATTCTGGCCAAGGCCTCGCAGCACCACATCAAGGTGGTGATGGTCGAGAACGGGATGCTTCGCGGCTTGCCGCATCAGATGGATGGCGTGCACCTGACCCCCGACGGCTATCGGATGCTGGCGACCGCCCTGTTGCCCAGGGTGACGGGCAGTCTGCGCAGGTAGTTGCCGTCGGCGCGCGCCGTATGAGCTTTTGCCTGCGCCCACAATGTCAGAGGTGGAGATGTTTTTGCCGCGCGCTCAGTGCCCGTCGATGCGCCCTCTCCCCTTGTGAGGGCTTTGCGCAATCGGCGAGCGGAGGTGATCGAGCTCCCCGGGCTTTTTTAAGAGTTGCCGACCATTGCCATTTGGCGGAGGCCGGCGGCCATAGGCAACGTTCTGCTCACTTATCCCCATTTTTTTCAAGCGCAAACGCACTTCTCCCGTGAGGCGGACAGGACACCTGCGACGCGACGCAGATTGTAGGCACAGCAGGCGAGCACGACCTGGACCTGGTTGCGTTCGTAGTTGAAGAAGCGCATGCGTCGCAGCCCGTATTGTTCTTTGAGCACGGCATAGGGGCGTTCGACAGCTGCGCGCACCTTTGCGATCAACTTGTTGCGCTGTTTTTGTCGAGGCGCGAGAGCATGATGCTTGTTGGGGCGATGCATCAAGCGGTCCTTGATGCCGGCTTCCTTTAGACGAGCATGCCGGGGATGTGTGTAGTAGGCTTGATCGCCGTAGACCGCTTTCTCATCACCGCAGAACAATTGATCCGCGGGCTCGGTGTCGGTAACCGAGGCATCCGTCATATGGATGCGGCGAATGATGGTGTGACCAACATCCACGCCTGTGTGGATCTTATAGCCGAACACGCTCTTTCTGCCTTTTCTGCCCCACTTCGCCCCCGGATCGGCAGATCGCTTGGGGGGCGCTGTCTCCTCCGTTTCGGCAGATGCCTTCCGGGGTGGCTTGGCTCGCGCAGGAATCAATGAAGCATCCACCAGGGTGCCTTGCTTGAGGATCAGCCGCTTGGCCTCGAACTGACGGTTGATCTCCTCGAAGATTTTCTCGATCAGTCCGTCCTTGGCGAGTTCCTGCCTAAACCTCCACAGCGTGGTGTGATCGGGCGTCCGATCGTGCAGACTGAGGCCCACAAAGCGACGGAACGACAGCCGGTCCGCGATGGCAGCTTCCAGCGCCGGATCGGACAGATTGTGCCAGATACCGACGAGCAGACAACGCAACAACACCTCCGCCGGATAGCTGCTGTTACCGGCGCCATCGCCACCCCGCTTGCCGAGCAACGAGCGCAGCGGCGCCCAATCCACGACTGCTCCCACTTCATCGAGAATGCTGTTTCGCGGTGTCCGAACCAGACCATCCGCCAAGCTCATCTGACCGACACTGCGCTCGACCATGATTATCGCCCCGATTCACGATAGAATCATCGAATCACAATGCCGCATTTGCGCAAAGCCCTCCTTGTGGGAGAGGGCATCTCCGCGGTCCGCCACGATCTCGGTTGGGTGAGGGGTTCGTCCCGGATCGTGATCAAATGTGATCGTGGCTAGAACCCCTCACCCGTCTGCGCTACGCGCAGCCACCCTTTCCCACAAGGGGAGAGGGTGCACCTGCGGTCGAGATCACAACCCTCTTTTCGTTGGTCTACGACTTCACGCCTGCTTCCGCTCTACAGATTGATGATCCCGTGCCGCGCGGCGTGCGCCACCGCGTCGGTGCGGCCGGTGGCGTCGAGCTTGTCCAACAGCGAGCCGACGTGGAATTTGGCCGTGTGCACGGAAATCCCAAGGCTGCGGGCGATCTCCTTGTTGGAGGCGCCTTCGGCGAGCAAGGCCAGCACGTCGCGCTCGCGCGCGGTCAGCTGAAAGCCGTCCCCCGCGCCACGCGTGGCGGGTTCGGGCGTGACGACGACGACATCCGCGCGCTCGCCTGGCGCCGCCAGGCGGAGGCCACTGACAGTCCCGAGCAGCGCGGCAAGCCGATCCGCGAGGTCGGGATCGTCGAGTTCGATCGCGACCACGATCGGTGCAGTCGTCTCCGCCGTCACGCGGCCGGCCTTTCGCCGATGGTCAGCGCGAGGCGGATCGGCTCGCCGCCGCGCAAGCCCGCCACATCGACCACGGCACCCACACTGGCCGGGCCGAGCTCGCGCATCAGCGCGCGCATGCCGCTGAAGGTCTGATTGTTGAGGGCGGTGATGACGTCGCCCTGGCGCAGGCCGGCGGCAGCGGCCGGTCCGTTCTTGTCGATGCTCATCACCATCGCGCCGACACCATCGTCGAGCTTCACCGGCTGCAGGCCGACACCGAGATAGCCGCGCGCGATCCGGCCGTGGCTCTCGAGCCTGCCCGCGACGCGTTCGATCGTGGCCGCGGGGATGACCAGCGTCCGGCGTGGGCCCATCACCGCCATGCCGATCGCCTTGCCCTCGGCGCTCAACACCAGGCCGCCTTCCTGGCTGTGGCGCAGCCGGGTGTCGAGCTCGATCCGCGCGTCGATCTCCCCGCCGCGCAAGCTGCGCCAGGGTCCGGTGGATTTCGAGATCATTGCGAGCGCCGCGGTCGGCGCGCCGTGATCGGCCGCAGCCACGACCGCGAGCGATCCCAGCGCCGGGAGCTCGCCAGTGAGGCGGGTCGCGCCCCCGGCAATGGCGTCGTACCGGAGCAGGGCAATGTCGGTGGTGTGATCGCGACCGGCGACTGTGGCCGGTCGTGTGCTGCCATCAGCAAACATCAGCGCGATCTCGCCTTCGTCGGCCAGCCCCTCGTCGGCGGTGACGATGAGGCCGGGCTTCCAGAGAAAGCCGGTCGCGCGTGCGCGATGGGAGTGGACGGAGACGACCGCAGGTGCGGCTTGCGCGACAGTCGCGGTGAGGGCTGACGAGAGCGAGGCGAGGGCTGACAGATCGGACATGGGACGCTCCAAAATGGCTGGACTCAATGTGGAGCGTCGACGGCCGTTTCGGAACTGCCCGGGTGGGCAGGCGATTCACGAGGTCTCAGAGCGGTGGGCGCGCCTTCGGCAGCGGAAAAGCCAGATCGCCGTGCTTGGAGGTCTTCAAGCCCAGCCCGACCAGCGCCTCGGCAAAGCGCACCGCGGCGGCGACGCCGTCGATGACAGGAATGCCGAGCTCGGCTGACAGATCCTGCGCAAGATCGGCCATTCCGGCGCAGCCCAGCACGATGGCGCCGACCCCATCGTCGCGTAGGGCATCGCGGCATTCGCCGAGCAGAACGCCACGCACATTGGCCTCCGGCTTGTCCAGGTCGAGCACGGCGACATCGACGGCGCGCACCTTGCGGCAGATGTGCTCCATGCCATAGTTGCGCACCAGATGCTCGGCAATCACCTTGGTGCGCGACAGCGTGGTGACGATGCTGAAGCGCGTCGCGATGAAGCTTGCCGCGTGCATGGCGGCCTCGGCGATGCCGAGCACGGGCGCCGCGGAAAGCTCGCGGGCCGCGAGCAGGCCGGGATCGCCGAAGCAGGCGATCACGTGGGCGTCGGCCCCGGCTTCGTCGCCTTCGGCAACCTCCTTCAGCATGCCGATGGTTGCCAGCGCCTCGTCATAATGTCCCTCGATCGAGGCCGCGCCGAAGCGCGCGGTGCGGCCGACGATGCGCGTCGCGGGACTCGCGCTGGCCTGCGCGGCCTTGGCGATCAGCTTGGTCATCGTCTCCGTCATGTTGGGATTGATGACGTTGATCACGGTCTGGCGTTGCGGCTGGTTCATATGTCGTCCGTCTTGAGGTCGCTGCTGCCGCGATCTAACCAAGTTCCGGCGCAAGGGTCGAGGGGGGCGAGGGGCCGTGCGCAGATGGGAACGCGCAGACGTGAACCGGATTGGCCTTGTGTTGGTGGTTGCCGGGCCCACCTTGTTGCTATCAGCTCCTTGGTGCCATCCATGCTGCGTGTCAGTCTGATTCTCCTGCTTCTGCTGCCCGCAATCCCGGCCGCGCAGGCGCGCGATCGCCAGACCAATCCGGTGCCGTTTGCGCACACGCCCTGCAGCGTGCTCGACGAAGGGCCGTGCACGCCGTCCTATTGCGGCGTGTTTGGCCCTTGGCCGTGCTTTCCGGAGATGGACTACCCATATGGGGAGAATCTCCAGGTCACGGTGCAGAGCGTGCCACCAAAGGATCAGGCGGCAAAGTACCAAAAGCCCGACCATGATCTCGACACTATCGGCGACCTGTTCGCGGCGCTCAGGTCCTGCTGGACGCCGCCGGCTTCGGATGCTGCGCGCGAGGGCATGCAGATGACCGTGCGCTTCAGCTTCAAGAAGGATGGCGAGATGATCGGCTCGCCGCGGCTGACCTACGCAACGTCAGGCGTCTCCGCCGACACGCGCAACACCTATCTGAACGCGATCAACGCATCGCTGCAGTCCTGTCTGCCGCTGAAGTTCACATCCAGCCTCGGCGGGGCGCTCGCAGGCCGTCCGATCGCAATCCGCTATGTCGACAACCGCGATCTCGGCAAGACGTCGGACAAGCAATAGCGCGCACGCGCGCGGCCATCCCACACCCCGTCATTCCGAGGCGCACGCAACGCGTGCGAACCCGGAATCCCGAGATCGGTTTGGATTCTTTGTAACAACATCGGGATCCCGGGTTCGCGCCTACGGCGCGCCCCGGAATGACGGGCTTGGCTGAGCCACGCCTTGCCGCATTGCGAGCCCGCCCTCCAAAATGATACCTCGGTTCCGTCGCAGCGTGTGAAGGGGAGCGTATCGTGGGACTTCTGCTGATGGTGGTGGGGCTGGTGCTCTTTCTTGGAGCGCATGTGTTCACGAGCAGGCGCGAGGCGCGGGCGCGCGTTATCGCGTCGATGGGCGAGGGGACCTACAAGATCGCCTACAGCGTGGTCGCGCTCGCCGGCCTCGCCCTAATCGTCTGGGGCTTTGCCCATTACCGGTCCTCCGGCGAATGGATCCAGGTCTGGACCCCGCCGAAGGCGCTGAAACATCTGAACATCGCCCTGATGCTGCCGGCCGTCATCCTGGTCGTCGCGTCCTATCTCCGGGGCCGCATTTACAAGACCGTGAAACATCCGATGCTGGCCGGCGTGAAGCTGTGGGCGTTCGGCCATCTGCTTGCCAATGGCGATCTCGGCGGCATCATCCTGTTCGGTTCCATCCTGGCCTGGGCGGTCTACGATCGCATCTCGCTGAAGCGGCGTGCCGATCCGGGGGCTCCGCCGATTCCGGTCGGCGGCATCGGCAACGACCTGATTGCGGTCGTGGTCGGCGTCATCGCCTATCTGGCGCTGACCTTCGCCTTCCACCCGGTCGTGCTTGGCATTCCTGTGATGGGGGGCTGACGATGTCCGTTCAATCGACGATCAGGCGCAAGACGGCTCCCGATATCCGTGCCCGAAAGGGTGGTGAGCCGATCGTCATGCTCACCTCCTACCATGCGCACACGGCGGCAATGGTCGATCGGCATTGCGACGTGATCCTGGTCGGGGATTCGCTCGGCAACGTGATGCATGGGTTCGAGACCACGGTGCCGGTCACGCTCGACATGATGGTCCTGCAGGGGAGCGCGGTCATGCGCGGCTCCCGCCAGGCACTGGTCGTGGTGGATATGCCGTTCGGCTCCTATGAGGCCGGCAAGGAACAGGCGTTTCATTCGGCTGCGAGAATCTTGAAGGAGACCCAATGCGGCGCGGTCAAGCTCGAGGGTGGCGTGCGGATGGCCGAGACGGTGCGCTTTCTGACCGAGCGTGGCATTCCGGTGATGGGGCACATCGGGCTGACGCCGCAATCGATCAACACGCTCGGCAGCTTCCGCGCGCAGGGGCGTGAGGCGGAAAGCTGGGCGCCGATCGAGACCGACGCGCGCGCGATCGCGGAAGCCGGCGCCTTCTCGATGGTGATCGAGGCCGTCGCCGAACCACTGGCGCGCAAGATCACGCAGGAGGTCACCATTCCAACCATCGGCATTGGCGCCAGCGCCGCCTGCGACGGCCAGGTGCTGGTGCTGGAAGACATGCTCGGATTGTCTCCGAAGGTGCCGAAATTCGTCCGCCGCTACGGCAACCTGGGACCCGCAATCGAGAAGGCCGTTGCGGCCTATGCCGCGGATGTCCGCTCGCGCGCGTTTCCGGCGGCCGAACATGTCTACGAGATGAAGGCCAAGACCTGAGAACCGGCACCAGAAAGCCAGCCTCGAAGAGCAGCCTTTGGCCGTGCCGGGCGATCCAGGAGCAGGGTCATCAGAAAGGCAGTTGCGCGAAGCCGTGGTGGCATGATAGCCGCGTTCCGGCGGGACCGAAGCGGCCGGTATTAAGCTCTTGATTCCGCGAGGCCGGCCTTGCCTCCGCCATATCGGCGCGCTATCCGCGCCGCATATCGGGGACGGGCGCTTGCCGGCACCTGATACCGCGCCTGAAGCGGCTCACAGCAGATACCATGGGACATCGTTAAGTGTCTGAATTCTTTGATGAAGTAGACGAGGAGGTCCGCCGCGATCAGCTCAAGCGGCTGTGGGACCGCTATTCGTTATTCATCATTGCGGTTGCGCTCCTGATCATCGCTGCCGTCGGCGGCTGGCGTGCGTATCAGTACGTCGAGGGCCAAAAGGCGGCTGAAGCCGGCTCCGCCTTCAACAAGGCCGTCGAGCTGTCCGACCAGGGCAAGCATGCCGAGGCGGAGAAGGCCTTTGCCGACCTCGCCGCCAGGGCGCCTGCTGGCTATCGTATGCTGGCCCGGTTCCGGCAGGCAGCCGAGGTCGCGACCCGCGACAAGCAGGCCGCGGTGAAGCTTTATGACGAACTGGCAGCCGATCGCAGCATCGGCGCCGGACAGCAGGCCCTGGCGCGCCTGCGCGCCGCTGGCTTGATCGTCGATACCGCGGGCTACCAGGACATTAAGCAGCGCCTGGAAGCCGAGGCCGGGCCCGGCGCCGCCTTCCGCCATGCAGCCCGGGAGCTATTGGCCTTGTCCGCCTGGCGCGCCAATGATGCAGCCGCGGCGCGGCAGTGGCTCGACATGATCGCGTTGGACGGCGAGACGCCGCCGGGCCTGCGCTCGCGTGCGGAAGCGCTGCAGGCTTTGCTGCCGCCGGTGGCGAAAAGCTGAAGCGCTGACGGCAAGACTTCACGTTTGACGGGGGGACCGACCATGCGCCGCCACCAACGCCTGATTGCTGCTACGGTCCTGATCGCGCTGTCGGGGCTCCTCGGCGGCTGCGCCGGCGGCTTGAGCAGTTTCGATCCGAGCGATCTGCTCGACTTCCTCGACACAAAGAAGAAGCTGCCGGGTGACCGCAAGCCGGTGTTTCCGGAGGGCGTGCCCGGGCTCGAACAGGGCGTCCCCAAGGATCTCTACAAGGGCGCTCAGCAGCAGGACGATGCGGCGGCGCAGGCGGCGGCCGCGGCCCAGCCCGTGCCTCCGCCTACCGAAGAGCCCAAGGGAAAGAAGGGCAAGAAGGGCAAGCAGGCCGCTGCGGCGCCGGCCGCCGAGCAGCCGCCGCAGGACGGCGAGGCCGCCGCGGTCGAGGAGGGCGCCGCGGCCATTCCTCCCGCGCCCAAGCCGAAGAAGATTGCCCGCCGCCGCACCACCGCGCCGCCGCCGGACGACACCACGACCACTCAGCCGCAGCAGTCCAGCTCGTCCGGCGCAGGTTTCCCGGCGCCGATGCCGAGCGGCTCCTTCGGCCGTTAATTCAATTCGCGAAGCTTTCCTGCCCGCTGTTTCGGTTTTCCGGCCGAATGCGCTAGAGCTTGCGCCTGGACGCGCTGGACGCGCATTGGATCACCATGTTCACGATCGCCATTATCGGCCGGCCCAATGTCGGCAAGTCGACCCTGTTCAACCGCCTGGTTGGGCAGAAGCTGGCGCTGGTCGACGACCTGCCCGGTGTCACGCGTGACCGTCGCGAGGGCGAGGCGCGTCTCGGCGATCTCGCCTTCACGGTGATCGATACCGCCGGCCTGGACGAAGGCGTCAAGGGCTCGCTGACGGCGCGCATGCAGGAGCAGACGGAGACGGCGATCAAGCTGGCGGACGCGCTGTTCTTCGTCATCGACGCCCGCGTCGGCCTGACCCCGACCGATCGCGCCTTTGCTGATTTTGCCCGCCGCGCCAACAAGCCGGTGCTGCTGCTCGCCAACAAGAGCGAGGGCAAGCATGGGGAACTCGGCGCGATGGAGTCCTATGCGCTCGGCCTCGGCGATCCGATTCAGATCTCGGCCGAGCATGGCGAGGGCATGGGCGAGCTCTATGACGCCGTGAGCGAGCTGGTGCCGGCCGAGCCTGACGACGCGGACGAGCGCGAGGAGACCGACGAGGAGCGCGCGGGACGGCCGATCCGCGTCGCCATCGTCGGCCGTCCCAATGCCGGCAAATCGACGCTGATCAATCATCTGCTCGGCGAGGAGCGGCTGCTCACCAGCCCGGAGGCTGGCACGACCCGCGATTCCATCGCGGTCGAGATCGACTGGAAGGGCCGTGGCTTCCGCCTCTTCGACACCGCAGGGCTGCGCCGCCGCTCGCGCATCGAGGAGAAGCTGGAGAAGCTGTCGGTCGCGGATGCGCTCCGTGCGGTGCGCTTCGCCGAGGTCGTCGTCCTGATGATGGATGCGCAGAACCGCTTCGAGGAGCAGGATCTGCGCATCGCCGACCTGATCGAGCGCGAGGGCCGCGCGCTGGTGATCGCCGTCAACAAATGGGATCTGATGGACGGCAAGCCCGGCCAGATCTCCGCCTTGCGCAGCGATGCCGATCATTGGCTGCCGCAGGTTTCCGGCGTGCCGATCGTGGCCGTGTCGGGCCTGATGGGCGAAGGCATCGACCGGCTGATGGAAGCCATCGTCAAGGCCTATGCGGTCTGGAACAAGCGCGTGCCGACCTCGGCGCTCAATCGCTGGTTCGAGCAGGCGATTGCTGCCAATCCGCCCCCGGCGGTCTCGGGCCGGCGGCTGAAGCTGAACTACATCACCCAGACCAAGGCACGGCCGCCGAGCTTCGTGCTGTTCTGCTCGCGTGCGGACGCCATCCCGCAATCCTATCTGCGCTATCTCACCAACTCGCTGCGGGAGACCTTTGAGCTCCCGGGCACCCCGGTGCGCATCACCCTCCGCGAGAAGGCCAATCCGTTCGCGCACAAGCGCAAGCGCCCGTCATAGGCGCAAGTTCACGCCCTTCGGTCATCGCCGTCATTGCGAGGAGCGAAACGACGAAGCAATCCAGCTCTTGATACGTCCTGGATTGCTTCTCGGAACCTGCCCGCGCTTGGTGTCGAACACAGCTCAAGGCTTCGGCTGGTAGCCGTCGGTCAATGTGTTCAGGAACGCGATGATGTCGGCTTCGTCCTGTGCCGTCATCGCAGGAGTCTCGCCCAGCTTGCGATCGAACGGTGGATCGCTGACGTCGACATTGGCGCGATATTTGGCGGGCAGGTCGTCGTATTTTTGTACCCTGCCGTCTGTGGTGTGCGGATAGACCTTCTCCGGGCTGGTGTCGCGGAAGTTATAGAAATCGAGCACCTGCTGCAGGCTGCGGAAGACGCCGTTGTGGAAGAAGGCGCGGCGGGTCGCCGCGTTGCGCAAGGTCGGCGTCTTGAACATGCCGCAATACTGCGTCTGGTCGGCGATGTCGGTGCGTTGCGGACCGCAGGCGCCGAGATCAAAATAGTTGGGATCACGGTTGTCGGCCAGCGCAGCATTGCGTGGGGCGCCGAGTGCCTCATACTGATGGTCGGTGAACAGCGGAAGCAGGCCATCGCGAGTAGGGCTCGATGGATGGCAGCCGGCGCAATTGGCCTTGTCCGGATCGTCGAACAATTGCAGGCCGCGCAACTCGCTCGGGCTCAGCTGTGCCTTGCCTTCCAGCCAGTAATCGAACTTGCTGCTGTAGGGATGGAAGCTCGGCTCTTCGAGCTGGTAGCGTGCCACAGCGAACATCGCCTCGGAGACCAATAGACGCGGATTGCTGAAGATGTTGGCCCCGAACAGGCCGACGAAGCTGTCGGCGTAGGAGGCGTGGCGGAGCTTGCCAGCGACGGTTTCAATGCTGCCGCCGTCCATCTCACGCCGGTCCAGCAGCGGAAACAGCGCCTGATCCTGCAGCGTGTCGGCGCGGCCGTCCCAGAACAGGCCGCCTTGCGGCACGATATTCGCTGCTGAAGCCGCGGTCTGTGTCGCGATTTTCTTGGCGCGTGGCGCCTGCTTCGCAGTCGCCGCCATCTGCGCGAGGTCGATGACGTTCTCGTCGTCGCCCTTGTCGGGCCCGATGCTGAAATTCGGCTGACGCTCGAGATAGGTCAGTGATGGAACGGCACGGGCGCCCTGTTGCGACAGGGTTGCGCCGCCGAGCATGACTGGACCGTCGTTCGGCGGCCCATAAGCGTGGTCCGGACTGTGACAGGACGCGCATGACAGCGCGCCCGATGAGGAAAGCGAGGCATCGTGGAAGATCTGCCGGCCGAGCTGCGCCATGGCAGAGAGCGGGGCAGGGCGCGGACGTATGAGGTGGATCGGGTTCGGATTGGCTCCGGCCTCTCCTTGCGGCTCGCCCGCAAAGACAGCGCCGGCCATGCAGAGCAGGCCGGCGCCGATGAGCTGAAAGATGCGACCGTTCATATCTCCGCTCGGTCGCTTAGTGATGGTGACCTTCGGGGGCGCTCACGATGACGGTGCCCGCGGTCGGATCGAGGAAGAGCTTGTTCGCAGCGTCGTCGTGATCCCGGTCGAAGTCGAACAGGTCCATGATCGATCCGGCGCTGGCGTCAAACGAGCCGTCACCGAGGCGCTGGCCGTGCAACCAGTTGTCCTCGATGAAGCGCACCACGGACGCCTGCGAGATGCGGGCGTGGCTGACGTGGTTCTGCTTTGCGTAGGGCGAAATCACGATGAACGGAACGCGGGTGCCCGGACCGCAGCGGCCGTTCACGGGCTTGCCGTTGAGGCCCTTGGGCTGGGGCTGGGTGGCCGGACCGGTGCCGCACAGGCCGGGCCCGTTGACCTGGTCGGCGCTGGAGTCGTAGGAGGCATTGGTCGGCGCTGCATAAGCGTGGTCGTACCAGCCGTCGGAGTCGTCATAGGTCACGATGACGGCGGTGTCCTTCCAGTCCGGACGCTGCTGCAGGAAGTTGATCAGATCGACGTTGCCGGTCTGCTCGTCCAGCGGATCGGAGTTGCCGGGATGACCGTCCTGATAGGCCGGCATCTTGATGTAGGACACGGCGGGAAAGTTGCCGGCCGAGACCGCTGCATAGAAGTCGTCGAGGTCGTAGGCGTGGTTGGCCGGATCGACGGTTTTGCCGTCCGCCTTATAGCTGTGCCCAATCGCCGCCATCGAGCTCGGCCGCGCATGGGTCGGATTGGCCGTCGACTTGTAGTACTGGAACCAGGCGTGGTGGGGCACGTAGTCGGTGACGGTGCTGGCCACGTTGCTCGAATAAGTGCTGCGCGCGCAACCGTTCGTGCCGTTGGTGTTGGTCCGGGTGAGGTCGAAGCCGCCCATGAAGCTGCCCCAGGTGATCTTCGCGTCGTTGAGCACGTCGCCGATGTTCTTTCCGGTCATCAAGACGGTGCTCGTCGTGCTCGAGCACGAATCATAGGCCGGATCGGTGTCGCCGATCAGCGTCAGGCCGCCTTGGCCGTCGGCGATCGAGGACGATGAGCCGACGATGTTCTGTGCGCCGTTGGTCTGACCGGAGACCACGTTGACCGCGCCGGGCGTCGACGGCCCATAGGTGTCGGTATAGGCGTTGTCGTTCATCGCGAAGTTCTGCGCGTAGTTCCAGAACGCCGTGACGGTGTTGCCGTCGAAATAGCCCATCACCTGGCCGTTGGTGCCGAACGCGCCGACTCCGCCGGCCGTGCCGCGACCGGTGAATTTTGGGAACAGGTCGGCCTTGCCGTTGTCATAGGCCTGCTGCTCAGCCGTGTAGGCGTGGTTCTGCGAGCGGGTATTGGCCTGGGTACGGTCGAGACGGAACGGGTCCGTCGCGCCGGTGCCGTTGGCGGTGTTGGTCGCGTTCGGGTTATTCACCAGGAGATTGGCGCTGGCGAGGTTATTGACCTCAGGCGTATGCGGCTTCGCCTTGAAGGGAATTTCTCCTGCCGGATTGCCGGCGTTCGGATAGGTCGCAAAGTAGTGGTCGAACGAGCGATTTTCGTTGAAGATGATCACGAGATGCTTGATCGGTGTAGCCGTGTCGCCGTGCTGCGCCTGCTGACGATCTTGGTCGTCCTGATCCGCGGAGACCGGAGTCATATACGCCATCGTCACGGCGATCGCGGAGGCTGCAACCGTGGAAAGAAGCCTGATTTTCATTCGAATTGCCCCGAAAAAACGTATGCTGTCGCGTTGCGGCGTTTAGTCGCGGTCAGTGACAGCGGTGTGTCGTTCTCGTGAGGGCTCGCGCGTGTCGCGGATCAGTCAGTAACTATCTCTTGATCGCCCGCGCTTCCGTCGTGCTGCGCTCATCGATGGCGCGGCGGATGCGTGACTCCGGGGAAAAAGGAACGGCGAGGTTCGCTAGCTATGCGAACCTCGCAAACGTGTTGTCGCAGCTTCAAGAGTTTCTCACTTGATGCAGACGAAACATATAGAAATGTTGCGCCTTCATTTCTTCACAAGCGGGCAGTCGCTCGCCTCCAGGGGCTTGGCGGCATCCTCGGGCGCAATCGTCGCGACCAGCTTGTAATAATCCCACGGATATTTCGATTCCTCGGGCTTCTTGACCTCGAACAGATAGGCTGGGATCAGGCGGCGGCCGTCGGCGCGCAGCGGGCCCTTGCCGAACAAGGGATCGTCGGTCGGAAGCTCCTTCATCTTGGCGACGACCTTGGCACCGTCATGCGGATTGCCCCCGAGTGCCTCGAGCGCCTTCAGGTAATGCAGCACGGCGGCGTAGTTGCCGGCGACCGTCATCGACGGCATCGTGTGCTTGGGCGAGGCCTCCATGAAGCGCTTGGACCAGGCGCGCGTCTGATCATTGAGGTCCCAATAGAACGACTCGGTGAAAGTAAGGCCCTGCGCGACCTTCAGCCCCAGCGCATGCACGTCGGTGACAAATAGCAGCAGGGCCGCGAGCTTCTGGCCGCCGGCGACGATGCCGAATTCGGAAGCCTGCTTGATTGCGTTGGTGGTGTCGCCGCCGGCATTGGCCAGTCCGACGACCTTGGCCTTCGACGATTGCGCCTGCAGCAGGAAGGACGAGAAGTCGGAGGAATTGATCGGATGCTTGACGCTGCCGAGTACCTTGCCGCCATTGGCCGTGACGATGGCCGTGGTGTCGCGCTCCAGCGCCGCGCCGAACGCGTAGTCCGCGGTCAGGAAGAACCAGGTGTCGCCGCCGGCCTTGGTCAGCGCCTTGCCGGTGCCGTTGGCGAGCATATAGGTGTCGTAGGTGTAGGAGATCGTATTGGCGTTGCAGGCCTTGCCGGTGAGGTCGGCGGTCGCGGCGCCCGAGTTGAGCAGCACCGCGTTCTTCTCTTTGACGAGATTGGAGACGGCGAGCGCGACGCCGGAGTTCGGCGTATCCGCGATCACGTCGACCTTCTGATTGTCGATCCATTGCCGGGCGATGTTGACGCCGACATCGGGCTTGTTCTGGTGGTCGCCGCTGAGGACCTCGATGCTCCAGCCCTTGGCCTTGAGCCCGGAATCCTCGACTGCCATGTTGATCGCGGCCACCGAATTGGGACCGCCGATATCGGCATAGAGGCTCGACATGTCGTTGAGCACGCCGATCTTGACGATCTTGTCGTCGGCGAAAGCTTGGCCGGCAAGGCTGAGCGTGGTGGCGGCGAGCAGCATCGCAAGCCGCCGCGCATGGGTCGTCGTCATGATATCCTCCCTGGTGATGTGTCCAGCGCGGCCCTCTTGAGCGAGGCTTTGGCCGGTTCCAGTTGGATATCTTCTCTTCGTCGCGGCGGCAATGCGCCAAAAGGCGCGGGCTCCAGTCCTCTGGCGTGACGTAGTTAACGCAGCGCGTCCGAGGTCAGCCTGAATTTCTGGATGCGCTTACCGGTGTCGACTTCGGCGGTATAGACGTTACCGAGCTTGTCGACGGCCATCGCGTGCACCCAGTGAAACTGGCCGGCATTGCGGCCGTTGTGGCCGAAGCTGCCGACCACATTGCCGTTCTCGCGATCGATGATGCGGATCTCGTTGTTCTCGCCGTCGGCCGAGAGCAGATAGCTCTGCTTCGGATCGGGCCAGATCGCGAGATCCCACACCGCGCCGTTGCCGAGCGTGCTCTTCTCGAAGAACCATTCCTTGACGAAGCTGCCGTCCTTCTTGAACACCTGGATGCGATCGTTGATGCGGTCGCAGACATAGACCAACCCGTCATCGGCGATCTTCACGCAATGTACGGGATTGCCGAACTGCTGCGCGACCGGCGCCTTGGGATCATAGGGCGGCTGCTTGGCGTCATCGGGCACATGGCCATAAGCGCCCCAGTGCCGCTTGTAGGCCAGCGTCGTTGCATCGAACACGATGACGCGATGATTGCCGTAGCCGTCGGCGACGTAGATCTCGTCGGCCGCCTTGTCGATTGCGGTCTCGGCGGGCTTGCCGAGCTGCGTGGTGTCGTTGGAGCCCTTGCTCGGGGCGATGGTGCCGATCTGCCCGACATACTTTCCGTCGAGCGTGAATTTCAGGATCGCGTTGTCATTGTCGGCATTGCCGCCGATCCAGACGAAGCCGCGCTCGTCGACCTCGATGCCGTGCTCGCGGCCGACCCATTCATAGCCGTCGCCTGGTCCGCCCCAGGCGCGCAACAGATTGCCGTCGACGTCGAATTCGAGCACGGGCGGCGCAGGGATGCAGCATTTCGAGCGCGGCGGATTGAGGGTCGCGCCTTTCTCGTCATCGGTCAGCGAACGCGGACGGTGGATCATCCAGATGTGCCCCTGCCAGTCGACGGTGATGCCGCCGACCTGGCCGATGATCCAGTTGTTCGGAAGCTGCTTCGGCCAGGATGGATCGACGGCGAAGGTCGGGATCTCGCCGGCCGCGGCGGCGAGGCAGGACAGCAGGAGGCTGGCGGCGGCGATGATCAGCGAAAGGGTCCGGGCGAAAACGATCGCGGGCCGGCGCGTGCGCGTCATGGCATCCTCCCTGGTGTGCTGCGGTCAGCCGCTAGCTGATGTAATCAATCGCGGGCTCGGAGTGGTGTCAATCGGCGCGCGCTCGTTTGAGACGAGCGTTCCGCCCACTCGCCGGTTTCGATCGCCGAGCCGGCTCACGTGTTCTTCATCACCTCTTTTTCAAGAGACTCAAGGGACCGCATGCCCGGCGCTTGGCGCCTGCGGCGGGAGGGGTCCGTGACACCGACGGCTTCAGGAAGCGCGCCAGCATGGTCCGCAGATGCTCCGTGGTCTGCTTGATGTCGACGGTGGGATTGCGGATCGGCAGGGCGCGGGCGCCGTCGATGATGACAAACAGAATGTTTGCGGTGGCGCCGGGATCAAGGCCGGAATCGACGTCGCCCCGCCGCTGCGCCTTGGTGAGGAAGTCAACGAGGAGCGCCCGCATCGCGCGTGCATGCTCGTGGACGATGTGGGCGAAGGCCGGATTGCGACAGGCCTCGGCCAGAGCCTCGGTGCTCAACACCTGGGCTTCGGGCCGATGGATGCTGGCGTTCTCGATCTCGATCAGCAGGGCGTCGATCACGTTGGGCGAGGCGAGGATCGCTTCGAACCGCGACGCTGCATGGGCGAGGTTCTCCTGCACCAGCGCTTCGATGATCGCGTCCTTGCTCGGAAAGTAGTGATAGAGGTGTCCCGGGCTGATCTTCGCCGCGACGCAGATGTCCGTCGTGCTGGCGCCGTGAAAGCCGTGCCTCACGAAACAGCACAATGCGGCACGAATTATTTCCTGACGTTTCTGTTCGTGCTTGACGGGATCAATCTTCCTCATTGCCGCCGCTCCCTCGCCCAAAATCTCCTCTAACACAAAGAAAGTTCAGCTGAAATTGATAATTAGAGAGATCAATCTATTTTTGATGGACAGGTTCCCCTTGGTGTGCAAGTAATAACTAGAGCGATCTGTCTATCAATGGGTGCGGCATGACCAATCTGCGTGCGGTGATCGCCGTGCTCGCGTCGATCCAGGTCGCGGGCTGCGCCGCGTTCGCGACGCGCGTGGTGCCGCCGGAGATGGTCGCCGGCCATGCCGATCCCGTCGGCTTCCAGAATGTCAGGTACTGGGGCGACGAGGCCACGCCGGGATTTGCCGACACGCTGGTGCAACGCGCCTCAGTGAGCGCCGTGGCGTCGCGGCAGCTCAACTTCCTCGCCATCTCCGGAGGCGCCGAGGACGGCGCGTTCGGTGCCGGCCTTCTGGTCGGATGGGGAGATGGCGGCCAGCGTCCGTCTTTCGACATGGTGACCGGGGTGAGCTCGGGCGCGTTGATCGCGCCATTCATCTTCGTCGGCCGCGAGCGCGACGCTGGCCTGCGCGAGGTCTTCACGGCCTATGGCCGCAAGGACATCTTCACCGTCAATGTGTCCGGCCTGCTGCAAGGCGCAGCGCTGGCCGACAATTCGCCGCTGTCGAAACTGATCGAGAAGTATGTCGATCGCGAGTTCCTGCACGAGATCGCCCGCGAGAGCAGCAAGGGCCGGGTCCTGCTGATCGGCACGACCGACCTCGATGCTCAACGGCCGGTGCTTTGGGACATGGGACGCATCGCGTCCGTGGACAGCCTGGAGGCCCTCAGCCTGTTTCGCCAAGTGCTGCTGGCCTCCGCAACCGTTCCCGGCGCCTTCGCGCCGGTTCGGATCAAGGTGCATGTCGGCGACAAGGAGTACGACGAACTCCACGTCGATGGCGGCGTGACGCGCCAGGTCTTCATCGGTCCGTCGATCTTGCGCCTGGTGTCCGGACAGGGACCGCACCGCACCGCGAATGGTGCACGGCTGTTCGTGATCCGGAATGGTCGCATCGATCCGCAACGCGAGCGGGTCGGGGCCGACGTGCTTTCGGTCACGCAACGCTCGCTGTCGACGCTGATCAAGAACCAGGGGCTGGGCGATCTGTACCGCATCTACTCGATTTCGAAGTTCAACGGCATCGATTTCAACCTCGCCAGCATCCCCAAGGATTTTCAGGTCCAACCCGACGGTCCGTTCGACCGGACCTATATGAGCGCGTTGTTCGATCGCGGCTACGAGATGGGCCGTCACGGTTATCCCTGGGTGAGGAGCCTGCCGGGGCTTCAGCCCGCCCGGCGCGACCCCGAGACGCAGAAGCTTCCCGTCGCGATGCTCGGAGACGTCTCGCGATGACGGAGCGGGGCAGGAAAAGGCTTTTCGCCGCGCCGCTCCTGGTCACGGTGCTGCTGCTCGGCGGCTGCGCAACGTCGGCAGGGACGCAGACCGGCGAGACTGGCTTCCGCAATACCTACAACTATCTTCCGGTGAACGATCCGCCGGCCGAGCGGTCCGAACCGCTGATGAGTACCGAAGACCAGACCAAACTGCGGGAAGCGCTGACAAAGGCGCGTGATCATCAGACGCCTCGTCCCGCGAAGCAGGACACGAAGTGACGCATGCATCGCGCACGCTTGCTTCGCTTCGCTCGCAATGACGCAAGAATTGGTTACGCCGGCGGCTGGAAGCTCTTCAGGCTCCGCGTCGCGTACTCGTACAGCTTGCCGGTTTCGGTCCACGCGGGTGAGCACATCGGCACGATGAATTCGGCAACCTGCTCGGGCGTATCCAGCGTCATCGGGTCTTCGCCGGGAAATACGGTGGCGCGCATGCGGGTGCGGATCGGGCCCGGGCTGAACAGGTTGACGCGCAAGGGCGTGCTCGCGGTCTCATGCGCCCACACGCGCACGAGCGCATCCAGTGCCGCCTTGGACGCGGCATAGGGGCCGAGATAGGCCGGTGCCTTGTGGGCGGCACCCGAGGTGATGAACACCGCGCGCCCGGCGTCGCAGGCTTTGAGCAGCGGCTCCATGCAGCGGATCAGCTGGAAGTTGGCGGTGACGTTGACCGCGATCGCGTCGTTCCAGGGCTTCAGGTCGATATGGCCGAGCGGCGACGACGGCCCGGGCACGCCGGCATTGCCGACGAGAATATCGAGCTTGCCGTGCCGCTCATGCAGTGCCGCGCCCAGCCGCGCAATGCCGTCGGTGTCGGTCATGCTGAGCGGCACCAGCGTCGCGCCGCTGCCGGTCTCCTTGCGGATCTCGTCATCGAGCTCCTCGAGTCCGCCTTGGGTGCGCGAAACTGCAACGACATGCGCGCCGGCACGCGCAAGCGCGCGTGCGGTGGCAAAGCCGATGCCGCGCGAGGCGCCGGTGACGAGGGCAATACGGGAGGCGAGGGGAGGGGACATGGTCAAAATCTCTCGACGTCGTCCCTGCGAAAGCAGGGACCCATACGCCGAGGCCGTTATGATGGAAATCGGTCTCCATAGCCAGCGTCGCACAAATCACGACGGCCTGTGGTTATGGGCCCCGGCTTTCGCCGGGGCGACAACCAGTGTCAGCTCGCCTCGGCCAACAGCGACAGCTGCCGCGGCTGCGGCTCGACCAGGGCCTGATCGGTGAGGTTGGTCGGATAGTTGCCGGTGAAGCAGTGGTCGGAGAATTTCGGAGTCGCAGGATCGCGCGCAGGCTCGCCCATGGCGCGGTACATACCGTCGATCGACAGGAAGGCGAGCGAGTCCGCACCGATCAGGTCGCGCATCTCCTCGAGCGAATGCGTGGCGGCCAGCAGCCCGCCGCGATCGGGCAGGTCGATGCCATAATAGTCGGGATAGAGGATCGGGGGCGACGCCAGGCGGAAATGCACCTCGGTGGCGCCGGCGTCGCGCATCATGCGCACGATCTTCCTCGAGGTGGTTCCGCGCACCAGCGAGTCGTCGATCAGAATGATGCGCTTGCCTTCGATCGCGGCGCGGTTGGCCGAATGCTTCATGCGCACGCCGGATTCGCGGATGCTCTGGGTCGGCTGGATGAAGGTGCGGCCGACATAGTGGTTGCGGATGATGCCGAGCTCGAACGGCACGCCGGAATGCTGGCTGTAGCCGAGTGCGGCCGGCACGCCGGAATCCGGCACCGGCACCACCACGTCGACCTCGGCATGGCTTTCGCGGGCGAGCTGGGCGCCGAACGCCTTGCGCACCTCATAGACCGAGCGGCCGCCGACGATGGAATCGGGCCGCGCGAAATAGATGTATTCGAAGATGCAGGGGCGCGCCGGCTTTGGCGGGAACGGCTTGTGACTGTGTGCGCCCTGTTCGTCGAAGATCACGATCTCGCCGGGCTCGACGTCGCGGATGTAGCGCGCGCCGATCATGTCGAGCGCGCAGGTCTCCGACGCCAGGATCGGACAGCCGTCGAGCTCGCCCAGCACCAGCGGACGGATGCCGAGCGGATCGCGCGCGCCGATCAGCTTCTTGTTGGTCAGGCAGACCAGCGAGTAGGCGCCTTCGATGGCGCGCAGCGCCTCGATGAAGCGATCGATGAAATGGGTGCGGCGGGAATGCGCGACCAGATGCAGGATCACCTCGGTGTCGGTGGTCGACTGCATGATGGCGCCGGCGCGCACCAGCTCCCGGCGCAGCGTCAGCCCGTTGGTGAGATTGCCGTTATGACCGACCGCAAAGCCGCCGGCATTCAGCTCGGCGAACAGCGGCTGCACGTTGCGCAGGATGGTGGCACCTGTGGTGGCGTAGCGCACGTGCCCGACGGCAGCATTGCCGGGCAGGCGCTCGATCACCTCGCGGCGGGAGAAGGTGTCGCCGACCAGGCCCAGCCTGCGTTCGCTGTGGAAGCGCGAGCCGTCGTAAGAGACGATGCCGGCAGCTTCCTGGCCACGATGCTGGAGCGCGTGCAGGCCGAGCGCGGTGATCGCGGCGGCATCGCTATGCCCATAAACGCCGAACACGCCGCACTCCTCGCGCAGCGTGTCTCCATCAAGATCCGGGTCTCGCAGGTCAGCCGATCCGCCGAAGTCCAGATCCCATTGGTTGGCCTTTGGGTCGGCTTTGCCGGCAGGGTCTTGATGCTCGTCCATCGCGCCTCTCTTCTGGGTCTCGCTCACTTGCCGCCTTACTTGGCTGCAGGCTTGTCGATCAGCTTTTTCAGGCTGTCACGGGCAGGCTTTGAGTACCCATCGCCGCCGGCAGCAGGCGGCTCGGTGTCAGTCTGTTCGTCGTCCGGTTTGTTCTTCTTGAATTTCTTTAAGATGGTGTTCTCAGGATCGTCAGGCAAGAGCGACATCAGCCAATCCCCGGTTCCCTGCAGCACGACGCGGGATTTCGCCCCCGTCACCCAGTCCGGGCGCTGCTTTTCCGGCACCAGCCAGCTGAAGAACACGAACGCCACCACCACGATCAGCAGGCCGCGGGCCAGTCCGAACAGGAAGCCCAGTGTGCGGTCGAGCGCCCCGATTCGCGAGTCCAAGATCATGTCGGAGATGCGCACCGTGATCACGGAGACCACGATCAGGGTACCGACGAAGGTGCCGGCCACCACGACCACGCTGGCGACGGTATCGTTGTTAAAATAGGTCTTCGCGGTCGGTAACAGCTTTGAGAATGAATAAAGCGTTACCAGAGCCGCCGCGCCCCAGGCCGCGATCGACAGCACCTCGCGCATGAAGCCGCGGACCATCGCAAGCAGTCCCGAAATCAGCATGACGCCGAGCAGGATGAGATCGAGGATCGTTATCGGCATCGGCTGGTCAGGTCCGCTTCACTGGTCAATGTCGTCTCGAATCGGCGGCACGGTCGCTCTCTCATTCGAGCGCCGTGGGTTCCCGGCAAGACCGCAAGATCACACGAGCCTGTGGGTAGCCCCGATGCGGGGTTGTATAGCGGCGAGTCACGGGAACGTCACGATCCGCCTAGCCGTCCTGGCGGCGGAATCTCGCCGGTGTGGCATTTTTTTCCGCACCATTGCGATCATTCTCCTGCCTCGCGCTCTCCTGCCGCGCCCTTGGCGTGCCGCGCGCGGCGATTTCGGCGACCAGGGAGGTCAAGCCGCCGACCGTGTTGAGACTAAGGCCGGCCTCACCACTGGTCTCGCCACGCGCCTGTTCCGGCAGCACCACCCAGCCGAAGCCGAGCTTGGCGGCCTCCTTCAGCCGCGCTGAGGTCTGGGCCACCGGGCGTACCGCGCCGGACAGGGAGATTTCGCCGAAATAGACTGCATCCGGCGGCAAAGGCGCATTGGCCAGCGAGGAGACCAGAGCGGCCGCGGCGGCCAGGTCGGCCGCTGGCTCATGGATACGCAGGCCGCCGGCGACATTGAGATAGACGTCATGGCCGGAGAGCTTGACTCCGCAATGGGCCTCCAGCACCGCCAGCACCATCGACAGCCGGCTCGGATCCCAGCCGACCACGGCCCGGCGCGGCGTGCCGAGCGAGGTCGGCGCAACCAGCGCTTGCATCTCGACCAGGACGGGCCGCGTGCCTTCGATGCCGGCAAACACCGCCGTGCCGGGGCTGCCGAGATCGCGTTCGGACAGGAACAGTTCAGAGGGATTGGTGACCTCGCGCAGGCCCAGACCGGTCATTTCGAACACGCCAATCTCGTCGGTCGGGCCGAAGCGGTTCTTCACTGCGCGCAGGATCCGGAACTGCTGCGAGCCTTCGCCCTCGAACGACAGCACCGCGTCAACCATGTGCTCGACCACGCGCGGACCGGCGATCTGGCCGTCCTTGGTGACATGGCCGACCAGGATGATGGCCGCTCCGGATTTCTTGGCGAACCGAATGAGCGCCTGAGCCGAGGCCCGAACCTGGGTCACCGTGCCGGGCGCGGATTCGACCGTATCCGTCCACATGGTTTGGATCGAATCAATCACGATCAACCGCGGCACCGTGCCTTCGGAGAGCGTGGAGATGATGTCCTCGACCGAGGTCTCGGACGCCAGCTGCACCGGCGCGTCCGCAAGACCGAGCCGCTCGGCGCGCAGGCGCACCTGCGCGACCGCCTCTTCGCCGGAGATGTAAACTGCGCGGTGGCCGGCGCGGGCGAGCATCGAGGTCGCCTGTGTGAGCAGCGTCGACTTGCCGATGCCGGGATCGCCGCCGACCAAGAGCACCGAGCCGCGCACGAAGCCGCCGCCGGTGACGCGGTCGAGTTCGGTCATCCCGGAGGACAGGCGGGGGGCATCGAGGCTCTTGCCGGTCAGGCTCTCGAGCTGGAATTGCCGGCCCTTGCGCTTGGAGCGCAGCGACACCGGCGCCGAAGTCGCGCCGGTGGTGTCCTCTTCGGCCAGCGTGTTCCACTCGCCGCAGGCCTCGCATTTGCCCTGCCAGCGCGAATAGGCCGCGCCGCAATTTTGGCAGACGAAGGAAAGCGCGTTCTTGGCCATGAGGGGAGGGAATCAGTTCTCAAGGGGATTGCGTGGCATTCCATAACATAGATAGGCCGGCCGCGATCATGATGCCATCCATCACGAGGCGAAACACGTTGGGCTCCAGCTTGAGCACGAAGCGCTTGGCGATGAAGGCGCCCGACATCAGCGAGCCACCGGCGATCAGGCCTTTCACCAGGATATCCGGCGTCAACGCGCCGAAGCGCTGAAAGGTGACGGATTTGCTGACATAGAGGCCGAGCGAGCTGGCGGCCTCTGTCGCCAGGAATGCGCCCTTGGCGAGGCCATAGAACAGAAACAGGGGCACGCTGAGCGGGCCGGTCGAGACCACGATGCCGGTGAGAAAGCCGATCACGGCGCCGCCGATCGCCAGATGCCAGAGATTGGCCTTCAGCTGGTGCCGCGCCAGCCAATGGCGCGCCGGCACCATCACGATCAGGAAGGTGCCGATCGCGATATCCACGGTGTGCGCGGGCAGCACCAGCAGCGTGCGTGCGCCGAGCGCGGCGGCCGGAATGCCCGTGACCGAATAGGCGGCGCAGGCCCGCCAGTCCACCTCCCGCCACCACGCCAGGATGCGGGACAGGTTCGCCATCACGGCGGCGACCGCCATGATCGGCACCGCTTCCTTGGGACCGTATTCGTACACCAGCACCGGCATCAGCATGATCGAGGAACCGGTGCCGACGATGCCGGACAAGGTGCCGGCGATCAGGCCGACTGACAGCACGAACAGGAACCCCAAGGGATCGTCTCCAGGAGCGCGGCGGGAGGTGCCGTGCGTTAGCAGCCATCCGATGAGTCTCGCAACGTGTCTTGCAATTGGGGGGCGTGCATGAGCGACACGCGCTCGTGACCGACATGGCCCTGCAAACACCGATGGTTGTGATGTGTATCACACTCGCCGGCGCCGATTTGCGCGAGATTAACGTCTCATGAACGGACCTCGGTTGGTGGCCAATCAGCAGTGTCCTCTGGCGTGCTGATTGCCAAAGCATCGGAGAATCAGTCATGGCCCAGGCACATCCTTCGTCCAACAAGCCGCCGTCGCACGTGGCGAAATCGGGTCTGGCTTTCCTCGCCGGCGTGGTGACGACCGTGTTTGCCGCCATCGGCGCGGTGAACAGCGCCGTTCCCGCGGTCTCGACTATCGGTGCGGTCGTGCTCAAGACGTTCAACATCCCCGCCTGCCTGTCTTACGCCGACACGTTTGGCGGCACGCAAAGCAGCTTCAGGCGGGAGGGACAGATCTGGCACGAATATCCGCGCAACGCCGAGGCGTTCAGCTACGAGTTCAAGGAGATCAGGCGGACGCGCGAGGAGATCCTGCTGTTGAATGTCACGTCACGCCCCGATGTGCCGGACGCGGCGAGCCTCGTCATCCATCTACCGGTTTGCGGCGGAGCTGCGTTTCTCACCGAGGGGCGGCCTGAGCGCTCGACCAATCTCGAGCAGGTCTGGCCGGAGCGCCAAGGCGTTTGAACGTGGATGGCGCGCCGCCACTCCGTGCGGATTTGGGGCGCTGCGACCCGCATCGTTAACGCCAGGTGTTTGAGACGGCAAAAAACACCGTGAACGATCGCGCCGATCGTTAGAGTTTGAAGCGTATTCGTCGCGAAGCTTGTGGAGAGCGATACGACGATGGACGACTATTCATACGACGCGCAGGACAACGGCGCGCATCCGGCCGACAGCTTCCCTTGGCTTGCGAGCGCGCTGCTCGCGATGGAAGCGGCCGAGGTGATCCGGCTGCGGCTGGAGAAATTCGCCCGTGCCGAAGTGGATGCCAACGAGGAAGCCGAACTGATGGTGACCGAAAAGATCGTCGCCGCGCTCGAGGCCACCGCGAACCTCATGGCCGGCGCTACGCCCGCGTCGATCGTCGATCGCTACCGCGATTATGTCGCCGCCAATGCCAGGCGGCTGTCAGTCTGACAACAATCACTTCAGCACCACCCAGGCCGGCGCGTGATCGCTGGCGCCGTCTTCGCCACGGACCTTGCGGTCGACGCCGCATTTGATGAGCCGCGGCGCCAGCTGCGGGCTCAACAGCAGATGGTCGAGCCGCAAGCCCGCATCGCGCGGCCAGCGGTTGCGCTTATAGTCCCAGAAGGTGAACATCGGCTGGTCCGGATGGAGCGTGCGGATCGCATCGCACCAGCCCTGGTCGACCAGCGCCTTGAAGGCGGCGCGGCTCTTCGGCTGGATCAGCGCATCCTTGTCCCATGACTTCGTCGGATAGATGTCGAGCGGCGTTGGCGCAATATTGTAGTCGCCGGCCAGCACCACCGGCAGATCATCTTTGATGAATTTGGCCGCGTGCTTCTGCAGTCGCTTGAACCACGCGAGCTTGTAATCGAATTTCGGTCCCGGCTGCGGATTGCCGTTCGGCAGATACAGACAGCCGATGACGATGCCGCGCACGGCGGCCTCGATGTAGCGCGCGTCAGTGTCCTTGGGATCGCCGGGCAGGGCAGTGCGGATCAGCACCGGCTCGGCCTTGCGCGCCAGGATCGCAACCCCATTCCAGGTCTTCTGTCCACACCACACCGCGCCATAGCCGGCCTTTTCGAACGCCTCAGCAGGGAATTCGTCCTGCGTGCATTTGAGCTCCTGCAGGCAGACGACATCGGGCTTCGCACTACGCAACCAGCGCAGCAGGTTGGGCAGCCGACGTCTGACATTGTTGATGTTGAAGGTGGCGATCTTCATGAGATGGCGGTATTCATGACGGCGGGACTGACATAAGAACGATCGGGGAGGCTTCCATGTCCAAGCTCGCAGCCGCCATTTTGTTCACGTTCCTTGTTGGGTTGCCACAAGCAGCCTTTGCCCAGGCGCTGACCGCGGAACAGCGGACGGCATGCAAATCGGACTACGAAAAATACTGCGCGAGTGTCACGCCGGGCGGCGGACGCATCATCGCCTGTCTCAACAAGCAATACGCGCAGCTCGCTGATGCCTGCAAGAAGGTCCTGAACGCCGCCAAGAAATAGGTCGGGCAACATGACCACCGAAGGCGCAACGATGCTTGCCTCCAAGCTGGCGGCGTTTCCGCGGATCGGACTCGCCAGCCTGCCGACGCCGCTCGAACCCATGAGGCGGCTCACGGACCATCTGGGTGGGCCACGCCTATGGGTGAAGCGTGAGGATGCGACCGGGCTCGGCTTTGGCGGCAACAAGCTGCGCAAGCTCGACTATGTCCTTCACGAAGCCCTCGCATCCAAGGCGGACGTGCTGGTGTCTGGCGGCGTCGTCCAGTCCAACAGCCAGCGTCAGGTCGCTGCCGCGGCAGCCAAGCTCGGCCTGGCGTGTCATCTGGCGGTCTATCACGGGCGTGTCGCCCCGCCGACGCCCGAGTACGAGACGTCGGGAAACGCGCTCCTCAATCGGCTGTTCGGCGCGCATCTGCATGACGTGCCCTGGACAGGAAATCGCAACGCGGCGATCGAGGAGCTGGGACACCGGCTCAGGCATGAAGGTCATCGGCCTTACTTCGTTCCTTACGGCGTTTCCAATCCGCTTGGCGCGATCGCCTACGCATCGACCATCGTCGAGATCGCGGCGCAGTCGCAGGCCCTCGGCATTCGGCCTGCCGCGATCGTGCATTGTACCGGCAGCGCGGCAACACAGGCCGGCCTTGTCGTCGGCGCGTCGGTCGCGATGCCCGAGACACGGATCATCGGCATCGATATCGATGCCGAACCTGAGCGCGTGCGTTCCGATGTGATCGCCTACGCACGCGCCGCAGCCGATCTGATCGGCGCCCGCTTCGATGAGGACGACGTCGAGGTCGTCGCCGGACACGCAGGTCCTGCCTATGGGGTGCCGCACGCGGCCACCATCGATGCTATCAAGCTTGCCGGAGCGCTGGAGGCCTTGACGCTTGATCCGGTCTACTCGGGCAAGGCGTTGGCCGGCCTGATCGCGCTGGTTCGGGAGAGGCGATTGCAGCCCGACACGGACGTCATTTTCATCCATACCGGCGGAGCCCCCGCTCTGTTCGCCTACCAAGGTGTGCTCGGCATCTGATCGGCCGTTATTTGTCTGCGGTGAGCCATCCTAAGCGACCAGCGCGGACGGATTGAACGGGCCTGACGCTCTGGAACGATCATGACCATTGCTCGTTGACGTCGCTGTTGGTCAGGGGAGATCCAAGACCATGAAAACGATGACCGTTGCGGCGGCGCTAGGGATGGTGGTGGCACTGAGTGCTGCCGCCGAAGCCAGATCGAGAGCTGATGTTCGAAGGGCGACGCACAGGATCGTCATCACGGCGCCCGTGCGTGTGCCCGTGCTGATGCGCGATCCGTATTGGATTCCCGACTACAATATCGTTCCGCGCTATCGTTATCGTCCCGAGGACGACCGGGTCGACACCAGCCCTTACGCGCCACCTGTCGCACCGGGCGACGTCGAGCCCGGCGGATTTGGCATCGGCCAATAGCGCCGGCGCACCGAAGCCGATCGCCGCGCCTTTGTCGCGGCGACGCGCTGTGCGACGCTTCAGAGCGGCCGGGAGGAAGACCCGGGGCAGCTCAGAGCCAATCAATTTAAGGGTGGATTAACCCTATCCCGCTCTCAGAGATTATCACGCTACCGGTGCACATATCGGTAGATGTATAATTCCACCTCTCTCGTAAACGGCGAGCCCGGAGTTCAGTGATCAGAGGTTTGTCCGGAAACACTACCAGAGATTACTGGTCTTCATAACAACAATCTTTACTTGACGCCATCTGGAATAACATCATGAATGTACCTGCCCTTTTGATTGCAGTGGGCGTTGGCGCGGCGTTCTTGGCTGCAGAGCTCAAGTGGTATTTTCAGCCCTCATTCATCAATCCGGATCTCATCATCAGCAGCCTGTCGCCGGACCAGATGAGAGCCCGTGCGGCTGTTCGGGATATGCTGATCGATCCGGGTTCAGCGCAGTTCGACGGATTGCGCTCGGTCACGGCGAACGCGGCGCGATATGTCTGCGGTGTCGTCAAGGCGAGAGACAGAAGCGGCAACCTTGCCGATGCCGGCTTCGTCTATGCCGTTGCTGTCGATTTCGCCCACATCGACGATGGCGGTCGAATGACACGCAAACAGTCGTCGTTCAGACCCTGTCCAGTCGCTGACGACGCGCCAAAAATAGCGCAAACGGATTTCGCGATATCACCTGGCACATTGGCGATGGTGAAGACGGCCCAGAAGCTGATCCCCAAGGGCGATCCATCCGCGCTGTCGGCGCTGACCAAGCTGGCGCCCGCGGCCGGCGGAACGTCTGGGAGCCAAAGCATGGAGCAGCAGATCCGCGAACTGGCCGGACGGACGGCGATCCCGTCGGACCAGGCGAGTGGCCCGCAAGTCGTTGCGATAGCAAAGGCTGCCATGAGCGACCCCGTTGATTGGCGGGGCGATCAGCCCCCCGCGGCTTGGCCAACATTCCCTGCAGGTCACCCTTTGGCGAAGCCAACCCGGAAACGCAGCACATCCGAAGCTCTCGCCCTGGCGAAAGATGTTGAGGATCGTTGGAAACGGTCCGAGGCCGCAGCAGATCCGAAGCTGCGTCCTTCATCGGAAGAGATCAATGAGGCCTGCAGGGCGTTACTTACGATCGATCCCATCGACATGGATTATCGAAAGGCGTGGGCGGCTTTTGTGCGACTCCAACAAATAGACCGACGGATGGCGGCGAAATAGGACTGCGCGGAGGGGATCAGGCCAAGGTCAGCCTGGCCTTTAGACGCGGTGCCATCCAGTCGAGAAATGCCCGCAGCTTGACCGGCACCGGCTTGCGCGGAGCGTAGACGATGTGCACGGGCAGCGGCTCGGGCTCGAAGTCTTCCAGGACGATGGCGAGTTGTCCGGCGCACTTCGCAGCGTCCATCTTGTACGACATCACGCGGGCCAACCCAGCGCCCGCGATCGCGGCGAGCACAGCGGCTTCAGACGTATTGACACATAGCCGCGACCTGATCGGTTCTATCCTTGCGCGGCTGCCGCGAACGAACCTCCAGACTGCCGGAATGGCGTGATCGTCGATGGTGATGCAGTCGTGTGTGGCGAGGTCTCCGAGCTGCTCGGGCCGCCCGCGTGTTTCGAGATAGGCTGGGCTTGCGCAAACGACGGTGCGGATCGAGCCGACGCACATCGCCATCATGCTGCTATCCGGGAGGACTCCGACACGGATGGCGATATCGATGCTCTCGCTGGTCGTATTGACCACGCGATCGGTCAACAAGAGCCGCAGCGATATGTCCGGATAGGCTTCCTGGAATTCAATCGCAAGCGGCAGCAAGTGTGTGTGTCCGAGTCCCCACGGCGCCGTTACGGCCATCTGTCCCCTGGGAATCCGGTATTCGCCCGACACTTCCCGCTCGGCATTGTCCACCTGCTCGATGATGCGCTTGCAGGCATCGATGTAGGACCGCCCAGCGGCAGTCAACGTCATCCGCCGTGAGCTCCTTTGGAAGAGCTGGGTCTTCAGGCGGGCTTCCAACTCGGCGACCTTGCGGCTGACGGTCGCGACCGGCGAGTTCAGACGGCGCGACGCCGCCGAGATGCTGCCGGTCTCGGTCACGGCGATGATCACGGACATCGCCTCCAAGCGGTCCATCGCGGGCCTCGCCTTTCCGAACTTTGAGAAGGTGCTTCCCAATCATATGGGCTGCCTGGCTGCGCTGCAACGCAGTATGCCCAGCGAGGCAACGGATGCGACCTCATCCGCCACAGCAAGCGCGAGGTTCAGAATGGGCATCGTCACGACAAATGATGGGGTTGAGATCTTTTACAAGGACTGGGGCAGGGGACAACCCATCGTGTTCAGCCACGGCTGGCCGCTGTCAGCTGACGACTGGGACGCCCAAATGCTGTTCTTCCTCGGCAAGGGCTATCGCGTCATTGCCCATGACCGGCGCGGCCATGGTCGCTCGACACAGACGGACGACCACCACGATATGGATCATTATGCTGACGACCTTGCCGCGGTCACGGCGCATCTCGATCTCCGCGACGCGATCCATGTCGGCCATTCCACCGGCGGTGGCGAGGTGGTGCGTTACATCGCGCGGCATGGTGAGAGCCGTGTGGCCAAGGCGGCGATCATCAGCGCCGTACCCCCGCTGATGGTGCGAACCGCGGCCAATCCGGGTGGCTTGCCCAAGGCAGTGTTCGACGACTTTCAAGCGCAGCTTGCGGCCAACCGGTCGGAATTCTATCGCGCCGTCGCGTCTGGCCCCTTCTACAATTACAACCGGCCAGGCACCGAGCGCTCCGAGGCCATCATCCAGAACTGGTGGCGCCAGGGCATGATGGGCGGCGCGAAGGCGCATTACGATGGCATCGTCGCGTTCTCGCAGACCGACTTCACGTCCGACCTGAAGAAGATCGGCGTGCCGGTGCTGGTGATGCATAGCGAGGACGACCAGATCGTGCCTTACGCCGATTCCGGACCGTTGTCGGCCAAGCTTTTGAAGAACGGCACGCTGAAAACCTACAAGGGATTTCCGCACGGCATGCCGACTACGCAGGCCGACATCATCAACGTCGACCTTCTGACATTCATCGAGAGCTGAGCGCGCCATGATTGCCTTGAGGGAGAAACGTCCGTCCCGACGCGGCTTCTGTCTGTGCTGTATCGGCGGCGCTGTCACCACGGCCATGGGAGCCTCTCTCGTGCCAAGGCCAGCCTTCGCGGAGGCGCGCGGCCTAGTCAGCCTGATCAAAGACAGCGCCGCCGCGTCGCCGATCGTCACGCACAGGCTGCGCAACAATATCAGCGTGCTCGAAGGCTCGGGCGGCAGCATCGCCGTGCTGACGGGCCCTGACGGCAAGGTGCTGATCGATGCCGGCATTGCCGTCTCGCGTCCGCAGCTGACCGGAGCTCTTGCGGATATTGGGCCGGAGCCAGTCACGCATTTGATCAACACCCATTGGCATTTCGACCATACCGGCGGCAACGCCTGGCTCAACACGGTCGGCGCGCAGATCATCGCCCAGGAGAACACGCGCAAATATTTGTCCGAGGTGCAGCGCGTTGAGGATTGGGACTACAATTTTCTTGCTCAGCCGCCAGGCGGAATCCCGACCGAAGTGTTTGCCAGCGAGCATAGCCTCAAGCTCAACGGCGCGAGCATTGTGCTCAAGCATTACGGTCGGGCGCATACCGACAGCGACATTTCAGTGATGTTTCCCGAAGCGAATGTCGTGCATCTGGCCGATACATTCTGGAACGGCATCTATCCGTTCATTGATTATTCCACCGGCGGCAGTATCGACGGAATGATCGCGGCCTCCGATGCCAATCTCGCAGTGACGAATGAGGATACCATCATCATCGCCGGCCACGGCAAGGCTGTCGGGACCAGGGTTGAGCTCCTTGAATTCCGCAACATGCTCGTGGCAATTCGCGACAACGTTGCCGCGCTGAAGAGGCAGGGGCGCTCGCGCGACGAGACTGTGGCGGCCAAGCCGACCGCCGCCTTCGACGCCAGATTCGGAAACTTCCTGATCGATCCCGCCTTTTTCACCAGACTTGTCTACGAAGGGGTCTGAGCGGTACGCCGCGGGACTCATCAATCACTTTGAATCGGAGGCCGACATGAAAGACGCTAGTTTGGCGGACACGTCCGCCGGGCTGCTGGACCGACGCCGCTTCGCTTTGACGCTGCCGCTCCTGGCTGCGAGCGTCGCGTCTCCCCAGACCGCGTCGGCGGCCACGGCATCGCCGCAAGGCAAGGCGCCGATCATCACCCATCACCGCACCAGAACTGTCGACGGCATCAAGATATTCTATCGTGAGGCCGGGCCGGCGGACGCCCCGGTCGTGTTGTTGCTGCACGGATTTCCAACCTCGTCCCACATGTTTCGCAATCTGATCCCGGAGCTCGCCGACCGCTACCATGTGATCGCTCCCGACTATCCCGGCTATGGGCAGAGCGACATGCCCGACCGCACGAAGTTCAGCTATACGTTCGACCGGTTCGGAGAACTCGTCGATGGCCTGCTCGTTCAGCTCGGCGTCACGCGCTATGCGATGTACGTGATGGACTATGGCGCGCCCGTGGGTTGGCGTCTCGCCCTCAAGCATCCCGAGTCCGTGACGGCCCTGATCGTGCAGAACGGCAACGCCTATGAGGAGGGTCTCAAGGAGTTCTGGAATCCGATCAAGGCCTATTGGTCCGATCACTCGGACGAGCACCGCAGGGCGCTGTACGTGCTGGTCACGCCGGAAACGACGAAGTTTCAGTACACGGATGGAGTCAGCGACGTAAGCCGTGTCGCTCCCGACAACTGGGTTCACGACCAGGCGCTGTTAGATCGTCCCGGCAACGCCGAAATCCAGATGGATCTGTTCTACGACTACCGCACCAACCTGCCGCTTTATCCGGCGGTCCAGGCCTATTTCCGCAAGCAACAGCCATCGACGCTGATCGTCTGGGGCAAGAACGACAAAATCTTCCCGGCCGACGGAGCCTACCCGTACAAGCGCGATCTCCCGAACGTCGAGTTTCATCTGATCGACACCGGCCATTTCGCGCTCGAGGACAAGGCCGACGAGATGGTGCCGCTGATCCGCGACTTCCTGAGCCGCAAGGTCGCCACGTGAGGCAGCAGGAGACGGCAGTTGCGATCCGACCGTTTCACCGTGCAATTGACCTGAACGGCGCCGCGAATCTCTCTACTCGTCGTCCCGCGGAGGAGCCTCGAAGTTCTCCAAGACGCGGTCCATCGACTGCTTCAGCGAGAGGGGGCTGGTTGAAACCAAAGACAGCCCAATGGCCAAAACCAGTCCGAGGATGTGCGAGACCCACCACGCCATGGCTCGTTCTCTGATCCCCGCGAAGAGGGGTATTCAACTTTTGTTAGAAAAAAAGTTGACGCCATCCGGACAGTGCGCACCAAATGCGCGATAGCGGCCTCATCAGCTTGATCTCGGCACCAGTGATCTAATTCGACGCGTTACGCCAATGGCTTCCTGCTGCTCTTCAGCCACGCTCGCAAAACCGTGTCGAGCTCATCATGGCCGGTAGGGAGAATTGTCGGGTCGAGCAGAGAGCCCGCTTCGAGCAGCAGTTTCACCGTGCGGACATGATCTTGCGGGTGGCCGGTGGTCCAGCCGTTCAGCGCGCCGTAGATGCAGGCTCCCAGCGGTATGCCGCCGAACTCATTTTGATAGGTCAGAGGCGGATCGGGGTCCCGTGACAGCAAGGTTGCAACGATGTCGGCGTAGCCGTGGAAGCTGGCGCGATCCAGCGGCGTCGAGTTATGGGCACCGGTGGCGTGGGGATCGAAGCCGTAGTCCAGCATCAGTCGCACGCTGTCGGGTCGGTACCACCAGGCAGCAGAGGCCAGGAGAGCGTGCTCGTCAGGTTCGATCTCCCTCAGCGCCGTCGGATGCCGGTCCAGCTCGCGATGGGCACGCTCGCCATCGCCGCACCAGAGCGCATCGATAAGTCGCGCTTTCGGCGATAGCGACGACACGATCAGCTCCGCGATCTCGCTGTGGCCGAATTTCCGCGCCACGTCGGCCGGCGTGAGATCGAATCCGAGCGTCCAGCCGTAGATGTGGAGACCGGGCGCGGTGAACGGCGCGCGGTTGACACGGGATTCCGCGCATCGTGGATCGTCGCGCAGGCACCGCTCGACCAAACCCTTGTCACCCAGCCGGGCTGCAGCAAAGATGTCGACATCAGCTCCCCGTTCCACCAGCAGACGCGCGATCGGCTCGTCTGCAATTCGGTACTGAAGCGGCGTGGAGGCGTGATCGACATCCCGCACCTCCAGATCCGATCCGTTGTCGAGCAGCAGCTCGGCGACGGCACAGGTAGCTGCACAATGCAGTGCAGTCTTGCCGTCACCTCCGCGCTCGTTCACGAGATGCGGATGGGCCGTCAGGATTGACTTCAGCTCGTCGTATAATCCGAGCCCGGCCGCCGCCCACGGCGTGATCCGTGCGCCGCGATCAATCAGTGGCGCTGCCTGCGCGGGCGTCAAATCCCACTCCAAAATGCCGAAGCCGCCCGCCCACCATTGCGAACGCGCATTGATGTCTGCCCCGTGCTGCAGCAAGACATCGACGAGCGCCAGATTCTTTCTCGCTTGATGGATGGCCGGAGCGTCGAAGTCGAAGCGCGGTTCGTTGATGCGCGCCCGAATGTCGGAGTGTTTCTGCAGGAGCGCGCGCGCCAATTCGGCATCGTCTTCGCGCACTGCGATGTCGAACTGTTCAAGGGGCGACGCGGTGAGCGATTCGATCTTGCGCTTCATCGCCGCCCAGGAGTCGAAACCATACCCGCGCGCGATGACGAGCTGCGCGTCGTGCAGCTTGAGTGCGTCGGGATCTGGCGAGCCGGGGAGGAATGTGCGCGCGCGTTCAATCGCGTCGGCATCGCCCGCCCAGCAATTGCGCAATAAGCGCTTGGCGAGCTTCTGCTGATGCTCCAGGCTTGGCCGGGGCGGCAGCGGTTCCACGGAAAACCGCGTCATGGCGCACCACGCAGTGCAGTCGAGCGGTTGGGGAGAACAGACTGGGACATGACGACTCCTCCTTCAAAATTGCCCTGGTCCGCGCTGCATGGGGCAAAAGAGGTTCGTCTGTGGAAGCGATTGATATCGGGCAGGTGGGAGAGTCCCTTTCCGCGGACACGATGCGCCCTGCCGACGCGGCCTCAACGCTAACCTGCTGACGTCATATGCGTCAAGCGATGCAGCTTGTTCGCGCGACGGTTCCGTACACGCCGCATGCCCCACACCCAAGCGGGTCCGCCGATATCGTGAAAAACCAATGGATGCTCAGAGAATTTATAAACCGCCCGGGTGATATGAAGGGATCGATATCGGATTTGGTCCATGCGGTTGCAACGGAAATTGATGATTGTTGCCGGAGCGACTGCCGCCTTAGCCGCGGCCGCCATTGGCGAGCTCGTCTTCGACCTACGCATGCCGCGCGCCTCGCTGGTCGAGATTCATGCCATCACCACCAGCGTCTCGATCCTGATCGCGGATTATGACCGCGCGGTCGAAGCCATGAAGGCAAAATATGGTGCCGATGCGCAGACCGTGCTCGAGACCCAGCCTCCTCGATTGATCACGCGCGTGGGCGACAAGATCGTAGAAGAAAAGCGCGCGCCGGGTCAGTTCTCTGACGCCAGGGGCTTGTTTGTCATTGGTCGGCAGGGACGGCTGGAAAGCACCTTTCCGTTCCAAATCGATCCGCACGAGTCGCCAGCCTTTGGCAGGCAAGGGGAGCCAAGCGTCCGCTATTTGAGGGATCGCTTTGGAAAGAAACTCTCCGCCCAATATTTCGAGTTCGATGATCGTGATGCTGTGACTGATACGTGCATCACGATGTCGCCCGCTGAACTCGGTTGGATCGGTCGACAGCTTAGTTTTCAGAGCGGCACATTCTGCGTTGTTTTCTGGAAGGGCACTTCGCCTGGCTCGATGCTCATCGGCGTGGCACTGGCCGATGGCGATCCCTGGATGCGGCCGTTCACGCGGCGCATTTGCCGCTGGATCACAACCATTGCGCTCCAGCGCGTTGCTGCAACCGACCGCGAGCCAGCGCCGGATTATGCCGCGTGCCTGCTGGTCGACCGGCCCAACCGCTCGGGAGCGGACGGGACCTTGCGGGCACACGTTTATGAGGTGCGCCGCGATGCGACCCTGGCTTATGTGAACTGAGCTATTTCAGCGTCGTTCGGAGGACGAAATTGCCGGCGGCGACGTAACCTTCGGCCTGTCCACCGGACTGTCGGTTGAGGCTGACGCTAACGGATTCGAGGCGGCAGGTTTTCGCGAGCACCTGCTCAACCAGAGCGCACTCGCCGGCCGCCATTTCATAGACTGAGCGCCGAGCCCGTTCCCTCAGCTTCACCGCTTCTTCACTCTCCCCGGCAGGTCCAGGAAACAGCAAATTGACGCTGACCTGTATCCGGATCGGCTCCTCGCGTCGCTCCGCATTCGCTTCGGTGCGATCGCGCCCAGGGCTTGCATCGTCGGCGCGTACGCCGAATGGGCAAAGGGTCAATAGTGCCGTCAGAAGAATTCCGAGATGTCGCGCCTGCTGCCACATGCTGCTCTGCTCCCATAAGTCTGCGTCACTCTCCTAACCTTGCAGCGTTTATCCAGCGTTAAATGGGTCGATGAGCGACCTGTCCGGATATCGCGCCGCTCGGCCGGAGCTCAGCTTGCTTGTGGTGGAATTGTCCGGGATCTTGTGGCCCGAGGCTTTCCGCAAATCGGGTGGCTTAGATGCGGACAGCATGTTTTCAGTCGGCGTTGCACCGAGGAGGCGACGTCGTGCGCGATCTTGTGCTGATACGAGTGCCACGCTTGGTGGGCCGAGCACTGGTCCGGCTGGCCGAGGGCATTCGTGACATGGTTCGACGCGCAGCTGCACGGCGCAGGCTGTCCGAGCTTTCTCCTATTGAACAGCGGGATCTCGGACTTCATCGAGTGTACCAGGAGCTGGGCAAATGGCCCTGGGAGCATTGACCGGAGTGTTGAAGGTCCCCGATATTGCCCAGCTCAGCCGGGCCAAGCTTGCTGTCTTTGAACAGGGGATCAGAACACGTCGATCGTCGGGAAACGCGGCTCTCCCGTGATGCAATCCCACAGGTAGATAGCGAGGCCGACGTCGCCGGTCCAAAGCGAATAGCGTCCGCGGCCGACCGCGACGCGCGTGCTGCGATACTGGACGATGGCCGTCATGGCGAACTGCCGCGCGCGGTCGAGCCAGATCGTATCGTTGGTGCGGCGGTAGAGTTTCAGGAATGCATACCCATTCCCGCTTGTGCCGTGGCAGAGATTGGATCCCTTTGTGAGTGGTCCGGCGGACCAGGTGAATCGACCAGCATCCAGCAGAAGCGCGTCAAAGTCAGCGCTCGCGATCGGCGACTCCGCAAAGGTCGTCACCATACCGGGCGCACCATGACAATGCTGACACAACGTCGGCGGCGTCTCGCGCTTGCTTCTCGCGCCCCAGGTCGCCCCAACGTCAGACTGCCACGCATTCGCCGCGAGGGCTCTTGGCACAAACTCGACCACGTGGGCTCGCTGCATCGGCGTCAGCCAATCCCATCCTCGCAACAACGGAATGAGGTTGCCGGCGAAGCCGTGCACGGGCCCGAACCAACGATCTTTGGTGCCGTAGAGATCTTGTGTCCAAAGCGGTCCTTGCGGCGTCTCCTCCAATTCGGCCAGGAGCCGGGCTGCCTGCATTTCGAACAGCCCGCGCCACCGCGGCTCCTGCGTCATCTCCGCCATATGGATTGCGGCCAGCATGGAGCCGGGCATGCCCCACATCAGCTCTCGGACCGGAAGTCCGTTATTCGCCTCTGCGCGCGCGTGCACCAGATCGGCCAGGCTCGACATGGGAGCAATGCGCATGGCAAGCAGGGCCGCGCCCATGTCGCCAAACAGCAGAGAACCATGTTTCGCGTAATCGGTCGGCGAATGGCTTTGGAAGTGAGTGATTGTCCGCTCGAGGAGCTTCGGCATCACCGGGCGAAAGTCCGCAGTGATGCGGGTCGCGCCAATCCGATGCAAATAGTCCAGCGCCCAAATCACGCCGGCTGCGCCATAGTAGAAACTCGGGTTACCGTCGCCGACGCCATCATCGCCGGGGTGGCCCGGCCAAAATGTCTCGGGATTAAAATCGGCGAGTGCATCGCTGACGATGTCTGCGATCGCGTTCCGGGCTGCCAGGTCGCTCCAGGCCTCGTCGACGAGCGCGCGATGACGGCCGAGAACGATCATGGCTTGACACTCCTATTCCTTCATCACGCGAAAGGACCGTGGGCCGGCTCGTAACCTTATCCTAGATCGGCAGCGAACGGTTACGATGTAAACGCGTTTTAAGGGCCCAGGTTTTGACTTTGACGCTCGGGGATGGATGGCGATCCTCGCTGCTATCGTCATTGTCGCGCTGATCGCCGCGCCTTGGTTGTGGCGGTGATATCCCTATGTCCTGAGGCGTTGGGGTGCACTTAGAGCGCATGAGCATGCGCGCAGCGACATGCGGCCCTGCCGGTCGATGATACCCTCTGGGCTGGCGCCCGAATATCGCTGCGCTCATCCGGGCTAGGATTGCTGCTTCGTCTCCACGTATCGTGCGAAGTTGTCGAGGATCGCCTGCCAACCGCCTTGCTGCTGCTCGACCGAGTGCGTCGGTTCGCTATCGAAGACAACGCGGACGACAATGCCCTTCGGACCCGGCGCGAACTCCACTTCGGCCTTACGGTCGCCGAACGCGTATTCGATCCGCTTGTGTTCAACGATCTTTGTGTAGGTGCCGGCGAAGTCAAAGCCCATGCTGCCGTCCTTGGCCTCCATGCGGGATGAGAAAGCGCCTCCTTCTCTCAGGTCGACCGTGGCTTTGGTCGTATGCCAGTCGTCGGACGCGGCGTTCCACTTCATGATGTCGGCAGGTGTCGTATAGGCACGCCAGACCTGTTCGATCGGGGCTGCTACGCTGGTTTCGACGGTGATCCTCATCAACATTTCTCCTCATCCGATTCTGACAAGTCAAGTGACCGTGTCCCTTCACCTGTGCAGTTCCATCCACAGCTCCTCTGAGATGTGTCTATCCAAGGACGATCGAGACTGGCTCATGCCGACACAACGACTCGTGATGCGCTTAAAAATGAACCAGCGAGCGTAGCCCGCATAAGCGCAGCGATATGCGGGTCTGCCGGCCGATAGACGGCCTCTGGGCTGGCGCCCCGGATGTCGCTGCGCTCATCCGGGCTACGCTTGCTGTAGCGTCATGGGGTGGGGGCAACAAGGACGAGCCAAATTGTCGGGTCCAGCGGAAAGCTTCGAATAGCAGTTTCAATGTGCGGACATCATCTGTCCGCGCGTATCTCAGTCGATCACAGCAACGGCCTCAATCTCGACGAGCCACTCCGGCACTGCGAGCGCGGTGACACCGATCAAGGTGCTGGCCGGTGGTTTTTTGCTTGCGAAGAAGGGCGCTCGTGCCTTGCCAATGATGGCTCGGTGTTCGGGCTGATAGTTCACAACATATGTGGTGATTTTGACGATATCGCTGTAGCCCGCACCGGCTGCGGCGAGGGCCTGACCGATATTGCGCATCGCCTGCGCCGTCTGCTCGGCGAGATCACCAACGCCAATGGTTGCACCGCTTTCGTCGACGGAGACCTGCCCCGCCGTGTAGATTGTGCGCGCTCCTGAGGCGACGACGACCTGTGAGAATGCCGCGTTGTGCAGAAGGCCTCTTGGATACGGATGTTCCAACGTCATGTCGCGAGCTCCTTCGGAGTGATCACCGCAGTGAGCTTACAGCACAATGGCCTCGCGTCAGACGACGAATGCACCATGGCATTCGTCGGCCGGAGATCATGCAAAGCCGACAAACTCCGTGCGCAAAACACCAATTTCCCTTGCAATCTCAAGGCGACTCACCCTGTCCAGTCCTCCCGCCAAAAATATTCTTCTTTCTGTTTTTCAGAAATTGTGATTTTCTCTTGCCGTCCCGCCTCGGCACGAGGGGCGCATCGCGATCGTCACGACACGCGGGGTGGGATGCGGTGGGCGCTTTTGGCTGCAGCATAGCCTGAGGTCGTGCGGACGAACGGCACAAGGCGCACGTCGAAAACGTATGGTCCTGGCATCCCGACGCTGATGCTACGCCGGTGGTGATGATGATCCGCCGGTCACGGGGGCAAGAAAGCCCGGTCCCCGGGGAGAGTACGCATAAGGCGTAAATCCATCGCGCAGGGAATGCCGGATGATCGGCTGGACCTGTGGTGACTGCCGCCTGCTTCTTTGCTGCAGGCGGGCCATGGGTTGCGGCCAGCACCCGGCATTCCCTGCGCCCTCGGCGATCAAGAGGGTGAATACGAGATGCACAACTCGGGCGCTATGCACCGCGAGAAAGACGACTCATGTTTCGGGACCGTCATTGCGAGGAGCCCACCGGGTCTCGCCTCCGGCGAGCCCGATGACGGGCTTCGGCGACGAAGCAATCCAGAGCTGCGCACATCAATCCGGCCTGCTTCCGCTGTCGCCCTTCGGGCGAGGGCGGACACGTCGCTGGCGCTCGCAAGGACGATTTGGCCGCTGAATGCGCCTTACGCTTGCTGCGCGCTAGCGGTCGGCGCCAACTCCGCCGCCACCGGACCGCCCTTGTAGATCCGCGTATAGCGTTTGCCGAGGCTGGTCAGGACCTCATAGCCGATGGTGCCGAAATGATGCGCGAGCTCGTCGACGGTGATGCCGTCGCCGAGCAGGGTGGCCATCTGGCCGCGCTTGACGCTCTTCGGCGGCAGGTCGGTAATGTCGACCGCGATCAGGTCCATCGAGATGCGCCCCGCAATCGGGCAGCGCTTGCCGGCAATGACGACATCGGCGCCGCGGGTGCCGTCATTGGAGCTGGCCGCGCGGAAGTAGCCGTCGGCATAGCCGGCCGAGATGATCGCGATCCTGGTTGCACGGCGCGCCGTCCAGGTGCTGCCATAGCCCACGGTGTCGCCACGCTCGATGTCGCGGAGCTGCACGATACGGGCCTTGATCTCGGCGATCGGCTGCATCGGATTGTCAGCCTCGGGCGTCGGGTTGACGCCATAGAGCGCGGCTCCCGGTCGTACCAGGTCGAACTGGAACGGCGCGCCGAGGAAGATGCCGGAGGAATTGGCCAGCGAGGCGGGCACGCCGGCGAATTCGCTGGCGATCGCGCGGAAACTGCCGAGCTGGCGCGCATTGACCGGCGCGTTGAGCTGCTCGGCCGAGACGAGGTGGCTCATCACGAGCGTGATGCCGTGGTCGCCGGCATGGATGCGCGGGATGATGCTCTGCGCCGCGTCGATGGTCAGGCCGAGCCGGTTCATGCCGGTGTCGATGTGGATGGCGGCGCCTCCGGTCCAGCTAGTGCGGCGGCAGAATATGTCCCATTCGGCGAGCTCATGGAGATCGCCGATCACCGGACGGCAATTGTATTTCGCGTAGTCGTCGCCGGTGTTCTGGAAGAAGCCGTTGAGCACATAGAGCGCGGCGGTGTCTGGCAGCGCCGCACGGGCGGCCCGGGCTTCCGACAGCGTGGCGACGAAGAAGGTCTTGCAGCCAGCGGCGGCCAGCGCGCCCGCCACCGGTGCGGTGCCGCAGCCATAGGCATCGGCCTTGATGACTCCAGCGCATTCCGCCGGCACCGCCGTTTTCTCGAGTCTGCGCCAGTTGGCGACCAGCGCGTCGAGATCGACGGTCAGCACGCCGGTGGCGCTCGGCGGGACGAGGTCGGCCTCGGGCGCGGGCGCGCTCGCTTCATCGGCCGGTTTCGGATGGGGAACTGTCATGATCCGCTTTTTACGCGGGCCGCGGCAACTGTTCAACCGCGGCCGCCATCCGACGGCCGGTATCAGTAGCCGTCGCCATGGTCCGGCACCATGTCCTCGGGGGCAAGATCGCCGAACCGGGTCACCGAAGCTTCGAACTGGACCGGGACCGTGCCGGTCGGGCCGTGACGCTGCTTGGCGATAATGACCTCCGCTTTACCTACAGCCCGCTCCATCTCGAGCTGCCATTTCTGATGTTCTTCCGTGCCCGGCCGCGGCTGTTTGCCGGCGAGATAGTATTCCTCGCGGTAGACGAAGATCACGACGTCGGCGTCCTGCTCGATCGAGCCGGATTCGCGCAGGTCCGACAGTTGCGGCCGCTTGTCGTCGCGGTTCTCGACCTGGCGCGAAAGCTGCGACAGCGCGATGATGGGGACGTTGAGCTCCTTGGCCAGCGCCTTCAGGCTGGTGGTGATCTCGGTGACTTCCTGCACGCGATTGTCGTTGCCGCGCTTGCCGGAGCCGCTCAAGAGCTGAATGTAATCGATCACCAGGAGATCGAGCCCCTTCTGCCGCTTCAGCCGCCGCGCGCGGGCCATCACCTGCGAAATCGAGATGCCGCCGGTCTCGTCGACGTAGAAGGGCAGGGACTGCAGCTCGATGGAGCATTCGCGCAGCTTATCGAAATCGGCCTCGGTGATGTTGCCGCGCCGGATATGACTGGATGGAATGCCGCTGCGCTCGGCGACGATACGGGTGGCGAGCTGCTCGCCGCTCATTTCGCAGGAGAAGAAGCCGACCACGCCGCCATTAAGCGCCTTCATAGTGCCGTCGGCTTGCAGATCTGGCACATACGCGCGAGCTACGTTGTAAGCGATGTTGGTGGCGAGCGAGGTCTTGCCCATGCCGGGACGGCCGGCCAGGATGATCAGGTCCGAATGCTGCAGGCCGCCCATTTTGGTGTCGAGATCGCGCAACCCAGTCGAGATGCCGGACAGCTTGCCGTCGCGCTGGAAGGCCTTGGCGGCCATGTCGATGGCGATCGTCAGCGCCCGGGAGAATTTCTGGAAGCCGCCGTCGTAGCGGCCGGATTCCGCAAGCTCATAGAGCCTGCGCTCGGCGTCCTCGATCTGGGTGCGCGGCGTGAAATCCACCGGCGCGTCGTAGGCGACGTTGACCATATCTTCGCCGATATTGATCAGGTCGCGGCGCAGCGACAGGTCGTAGATGGTGCGCCCATAGTCCTGGGCGTTGATGATGGTGGTCGCTTCCGCGGCGAGCCGCGCCAGGTACTGGCCGACGGTCATGCCGCCGATATCGACATCCGCGGGCAGGAAGGTCTTCAGCGTCACCGGCGTGGCGATCTTGCCCATCCGGATCAGGCTCGCAGCGGTCTCGAAGATGGTCTGGTGGATCGGCTCGAAGAAATGCTTCGGCTCGAGGAAGTCGGAGACGCGGTAGAAGGCGTCGTTGTTGACCAGGATCGCACCCAAAAGACCCTGTTCCGCTTCGATATTATGCGGCGCGCTCCGATAGGCGGGCGCCGACGCGTCGGGAGACAGTTTGAGAACGTTCGAATCAGTGACGGCCATGGCAGCGTGTGTAACAGCTTTCGAGGGGAGGGGATAAAGCGCCTGTCGGCCCGCGAGCGAAAGCAAAAGCTGATCGATATGCACTGTCCGGTAATTGCGGTGGATGAATCCGGCTTCGCCGGATGCCGTGCTTGACCCGGAAGGGGAGCGCGATCGGGCGCCGCCGGGGGTGGAATCGCGGGCCCGAGGTGGGCCGGAGAATTTCCTCAGTCGATCTGAACCGGGAACGCTTCGGACCGACGAACGTTGGAAAGGGTCTGGCAACCTTCGACGCGATTGCTCGGCCGGCTCAGACCAGCAGGAGATAGAGCAAGGCGATGAGGGATGCTCCCACGCCGACGGCGATCAGCACGTAATCGGTGCTGAAGTCGGTCTGGGGGTCCTGCATGGCTCGGTATGGGTTCCGCATGATGTCCGCAAACGTACGGGCAGGTGCGGGCATTTTCTGTGAGCCAGTTCACAGGAACCGGTATTTCTTTGGGGGCAGTGCACTCCCGCGGGCAGGAGACGGCACATGAGGCGCCAATATCACGACTGGCGGTCGGAGCGGGACAGCCGCAACTGGCTCGCCATCCTGGTGCAGACTTTCGACGATGTCGCGGAATCGCACGCTTCGGCCAAAGCCGTCCCGACACCAAAAGAGCTACGGGCGCAGCTGCTCCGACCGGCATCGCCGGCGGCGCGGGGGCGCTCGAGGCGGCTGGTGAAGGTGGTGCAACCGATCGTGAATTAAGTAAGCGAGCCCGCAGCTCTCGGCCTGCGGACCCGGAGCCGTAATGACGTTGCGACTATTCGCCGGCCATCTTGAGCACCGGACGGCTGCCGCGCTCAATAGCACGCAAGCGTGCCTCTTCGCGCGGGATGTAGTCCCGGGTCATCGGGACGACGCTCTGGCGCTTGGTGAGCTGGATCTGGAAGTTCATCAGGTTCTGCTTACGGAAAGCCATTTCCGAGGCGGCCAGATAGAATTCCCACATCCGCGCGAAGCGCTCGTCATAGAGCTGCACGGCCTCTTCCCGTCGCGCCATGAAGCGCTCCCGCCAGGCCTTCAAGGTCTCGGCATAATGCAGCCGCAGGATTTCGATGTCGCAAACGAGGAGGCCTGCGCGCTCGATTGCCGGCAGCACTTCCGACAGCGCCGGAATGTAGCCGCCGGGGAAGATATATTTCGCGATCCACGGATTGGTGGCATCCGGTCCCTCGGAGCGGCCGATCGAGTGCAGGACCATGACGCCGTCATCGCTCAGCAGCTCGGCGCAGCGACGGAAATAGGTCTCGTAAAAATCGACGCCGACATGTTCGAACATGCCGACCGAGACGATCCGATCGAACGAGCCGGGGATATCGCGATAGTCCTGCAGGACGAAGCGGGCCCGATCGCTCAGATTCTTTTCGGCGGCACGGGCGTTGGCCACCTGCAACTGCTCGGTCGACAGCGTGACGCCGGTGACGTCTGCGCCGGTCGTTTCGGCCAAGTAGAGGCCAAGGCCGCCCCAGCCACAGCCGATGTCGAGCACCCGGTCATCCTTGTCGAGCAGGAGCTTCGCGGCCAGATGGCGCTTCTTGGCGAGCTGCGCATCGTCGAGCGTCGTGCCGGGCGTTTCGAAATAGGCGCAGGAATATTGCTTGTCGGCGTCGAGAAACAACGAATAGAGCCGCCCGTCGAGATCATAATGATGGGAGACGTTGGTACGGGACCGTCCACGAAAATTGAACTGCCGGAGGTGCCGGGCAAGATAGCGCAGCCACCACTGCAGTTTGGCCCAGCGCGGCACTGCATCGGGCTGATCCATCACGGTCGCAAGCACGTCGGCGATCGACCCGTGCTCGACAACGAAGCTGCCGTCCACGTATATCTCGCCCAGTGCGAGCTCAGGGTTCATCAGCAACCTGCGCTGGGCCTGCCGGGTCAGAAACCGGGCTGCGACGGGGACGCCCATGCCGTTCCCGCAGCGAAATCTTGTGCCATCTGCAGTCGTGAACGCGATCGACCCACGGCGAATAAAGCGACTCAACAGACTCCGCAACAAACGGTCCATTCACACCACCTAACGAGCCATCCCGTGAGATGCTGACTTTCCCGGCCGTCGCACTCGACGCTTTCGGAACCGTTTGGTTCCATTTCAACAGGTATTTATGATAGTGAGCGTCCGCTTGCGCCACTACTGCATTGGAGACAAAGCGGATATTCAAAAACGGTATTCGCGGGGCGTTGCATCTGTGCACTTCCTTTCGTTCGATATTCCGCTAAAAGGTGGCGCCGCAGATGCCGATGCGGTGCTCCGCGCTTTTTCTTTCCCATTGTCGCGCGCGAATGTGGGGGATGAAGGCTCGCCGGCAAAGACATGATATACGGGCGGTTTCAGACTTGATCGTCGCCATGCTGGTGAGCGGGAATACGGGCGCCAATATCCAATCAAGGACCGCGAGGCGTGCGGTCGTGACCGCAGCTGGAGAATGAGAATGGTGAGCCGGGCGCTTGGTTTGGCCGCGGTGATGCTGACGCTCTGCATGGCAGGGCCGATGCAGGCGCAGGAAAATCTCGAGGCTGGCAAGAGCCCGTCGCAGATCTTCGCTGGAACCTGTTCGGCGTGTCACAAGAGCCCGCGCGGTCTGTTGAAAACCACTGCGCCGGGATCGCTGCCGAGCTTCCTGCGTCAGCACTACACGACGAGCCCCGAGATGGCCGGCGTGCTCTCAAATTACCTGATCTCGAACGGCGCAAGTGACGCGCGTTATACGGGCAACCAGGGCAAGGGCGGCAAAGACGGCAAGGAAGCAAAATCGGATGCGAAGCCTGAGCCTCGGTCCGAGACGAGAACCGGAGCGCCCGAACAGACGGAGCGTTCGGGGCGCCGGCATCGTCCTGCCGCTGCATCTGAGTCACGCGAAGCCGCCCCCGAGGCCGACGGGGCGAGCGCGCAAGATGAGCCCGCGCATCGGGTACGCCATGGCAAGCGATCGGCGCGATCGGCACCTGCGGCAGAGAGCAAGTCCGATGCTGGCGATCAGGAGTCTGCTGAGACGGGAGAGCGCGCGCCGGCGGGTCGCAAATCCGCCGCTAAATTGAAGCGCGGCAAGTCGCGCGGTCAGGAAGCATCGAAGCCCGATGCTGCGACCGAGCCGCCGTCGGACGCTGCGCTTGGAGCTTCGAGCTCGGAGCCACCGAAGCCTGCGCCGTCGAGCCTTGACGATGCAAGACCGGCGGCCGTCGACCGCGCGGATACGCCGAAGATCGAGGCGCCCGCGAGCGAGACGCCAAAAGCCAGCGATCCACCCATGCTTCGAGCCGATCCGGCTCCGGCGGTCACGCCGGCGGCCCCGCTGACCACGACGCAATCAATATCGGTTTCGCCGTCGAGCGCAGCCAGCGATCCCTCTATTCCGTCGTCACCGCCCCACTCGGGGGCCCAGCCTGATCTGGTCACGCCGCCGGCAGGCTCATCGCTGTCGCCGACCTCACATTAAGAGTAGGTCTAAGCCCGCTGCGACACGACGCTCAGAACGCAAAAGAGCCCGGCCTGTGAGTGCCGGGCTCTTCGCTTTGGCAAGCCGTTGGTGATGATTATGCGGCTGGCTGATCGGTCGGCTCGCCTTCCTCTTGCTGGGCTTCCGGATCGAAGAACTCGCCGGCGGCAGCAAGCGCCTCGGCCGCCGCATCGCGATCTTCCTGCCGGGTCGAGATGTCCTCACCACGCTTGATCCGCTCGGCCTCGTCGGCGCTGCGAGCGACGATGACGGTGATCGACGCCTCGACCTCGGGGTGAACCGCGATCGTCACCTTCTGCTGGCCGATCGCCTTGATCGGCGCGTCGAGCCAGACCTGCGGACGGCTCACGGTGATGCCATCGCCCTCGAGTGCCACAACGATGTCGCGCACCGAGACCGAACCGAACAGTTGGCCGGCTTCCGACGCCTGGCGGATGATCACGATGTCGCGTCCGTCGATCTTCTCGGCGACCTTGCTCGCTTCCGACTTGGCCTGGATGTTGTTGGCCTCGAGCTCGGCCTTCATGCCTTCATACTTGGCCTTGTTCTCGGTGGTCGCGCGGAGCGCCTTCTTGCGCTTGAGCAGGAAGTTGCGGGCAAAGCCGTCCTTCACTTTCACGATCTCGCCCATTTGGCCGAGCTTGGCGACGCGTTCCAACAAAATGACTTCCATGGATATTCTCCTTGTCGTGGGTGTTCAGGTTTGAGGGATCGAAGTTACGGGACTGGCAGGGGCGGCGGCCGCCGCCAAAATCGCTGACGCAGACCGAAGACGAGATCGGCTAATCCGAGCATGACCATCGCGCAGAACAGCATCGGCCAGACCGGGGTCAGAATCAGCGCATAGGACAGGCCGAGCCAAAGTGGCCGGCTGCTCCATCTCAGCGAGAGCGTATGGAGCACAGCAAGGCCGGTCAGCGCGTAGGCCATCAAGAGCGTCGATGCGGTGATGACCGCCAATATCGCGACGAGGCCGCCGGCAAAGCTGAGGCCGATGGCCGCAAAAAGCGCAGCGACTGTGAGCGGCGGCAATGCGACCGTACGCAGGTCGGGCCATGGGCGGCGGAGCAGGCCGGACGTCGCGGCGATCTTCGCGGCGAGCCATAGGTTCAAAGTCAATGTCGCCGTCGCAAACAATGCGGCCGCGGCCGGCGCCACGTTGATCAGCGTATCGATCCATTGCTCGGTATCGGCAGAGACCGGCGAATCGGACGCGCTGAGGATGCGCGACAACGCGCGGTGCAAGGTGCTGGTGATCGTAGCGGCGTCGGTGCCCAGCGTGAGCAAGGCTGCAAAGGTGGTCAGCGTCGCGACGGCGGCGATCCACAGCAGGATCCGTCCGATCGGGTACCATTCAAGGGCGCCCGCAGGATCTTCCGGTGAGAGCGCCGAGTTGGAGGCATGATCGGCGGCGGGACGGCCGAGCAGGGTGAGGTGCCCGAGCCACCATGCCGGCAGCGCGACGGCAATGGCGAAAGCGATGCAATAGGGAAAGCTGACGAGGGCGCCGAGGCTGATCGCGGCGGCGATGCCGCCGATCGCGGCGCAAAGCGGCCCCCACGCGATCGCCGCCACCATCAGCGGCAGCGGCGCCAGATAGAACAGCACGAGTGAGATCAATGCGCCCGAGATGATCGAGGCGAACATCAAGGCCGAAGCAGCGCCGGCCGCAAGCGCAATGACAAAGGGTCCAATCATCAGCTGTCCCGCTCCTTTCGAGCGGTTAGAGGTCATCTGACCCCAACCATCGGCAACCGGACGACCCGGAAGCCTTATGAGCAAGTAAGGCGCAGTCGGCGGCAGGGCCGCCGACCGCGGAACGTCTTAGCGAATGACGTAAGGCAGCAGGCCAAGGAAGCGGGCGCGCTTGATGGCGCGCGCGAGCTCGCGCTGCTTCTTGGCGGACACGGCAGTGATCCGGCTCGGCACGATCTTGCCGCGCTCGGACACGTAGCGCATCAAAAGCTTGGAATCCTTGTAGTCGATCTTCGGCGCATTCGGGCCCGAGAACGGACAGGTCTTGCGACGGCGGAAGAACGGGCGACGTGCAGGGGCTTCAGCCATCGATCTTACTCCTCTTCCGCAGTTTCTTCGTCACGGCCACGGCGCGGGCCACGATCGCCGCGGAATCCGCCGCCGTCGCGATCGCCACGGAAGCCGCCACCCTCGCGGTCACCCCGGAAGCCGCCGCCGCGGTCGTCGCGCTCGCGGTCACGATCAGCCTTGCGCATCATGGCCGACGGACCTTCCTCGAGCTCTTCGACGCGGACGCTCAGATAGCGGATAACGTCTTCGCTGATGCGCTCCTGACGCTCGATCTCGGCGATCGCCGCGGACGGCGCGTCGATGTTGAGCAGCACGAAATGCGCTTTGCGGTTCTTGTTCATACGGTAGGTGAGCGAGCGCACACCCCAGTTCTCGGTCTTGGTGACCTTGCCGCCGAGTCCCTCGACGATGCCGGTCATCTGGGCCGTCAGTTCTTCCACCTGCTGGGTGCTCGCGTCCTGACGCGCGAGAAAAACATGCTCGTAAAGCGGCATGGCTGTCCTTTCCAAAGTTGGCGTAGACCCCGGCGTCAAGCCCTTCGAGCCCTTCATGGAAAGGACTCGTAGACGTCAGCTCAGAAGGCGGAAACACGGGACGACGGGCCGACTGGCCCTGCCACATCAAAGTCGCCTGACATATGGTGATTTGCAGGTGATTTGCTGAGACCGTCCGTTCAGCTCCCGGCTCGGGACCCACGGATGGCGGCGCTTATACCGATTTTCGGCCAGTTGGCAAGGGAAACGGCAAGGGAAACTCGACCGAATCGCGTGAAAACAGGCCACTCGAAGCCTGTCACGCGCTTGACATGACAGCCTCAAGCGGTGTCTTACCGCGCTTTCTGGGGAATTCGGGAACGTTTTGAGGAGCGGCCGATGACGGCAGCATTTACCTTTCCGGGGCAGGGGTCGCAGACGGTCGGCATGGGCAAGGCGCTCGCCGACAATTTCGCGGCGGCCCGCGCCATCTTCGATGAGGTCGACGCGGCGCTCGGTGAGAAGCTGACTGCGGTCATCTGGGACGGCCCGGCCGAGATGCTGCAACTGACGGAAAATGCGCAGCCGGCGCTGATGGCGGTGTCGCTTGCGGCTTTGCGCGTGCTGGAGTCGGAGGCTGGTTTCTCGGTCGGACGGGACGCGGCTTTCGTGGCCGGACATTCGCTCGGTGAATATTCGGCGCTTGCCGCTGCCGGTAGCCTGACGGTGGCCGATACGGCGCGGCTGTTACGAACGCGCGGCCTTGCGATGCAGAAGGCGGTGCCGGTCGGGGTCGGCGCAATGGCCGCGCTGTTGGGACTGGACTATGAGACCGCGGTCGCCGTGGCCGAAGAGGCTGCGCAAGGCGAGGTCTGCCAGGCTGCCAACGACAATGGCGCGGGCCAGGTGGTGGTGTCCGGCAACAAGGCCGCCGTCGATCGTGCGGTGGAGATTGCCCGCGCCAAGGGCGCCAAGCGTGCGATGCTCCTGCCGGTCTCGGCGCCATTCCACTGCAGGTTGATGCAGCCGGCCGCCGATGTCATGGCGGAGGCGCTTTCCAAGGTGACCATCAAAAAGCCGGCTTCGCCGCTCGTATCCAACGTCCTGGCCTCGCCCATCAGCGACCCCGACGAGATCCGCCGCCGCCTGGTCGAACAGGTGACGGGGACGGTGCGCTGGCGCGAGTCGATCGCCTATATGTCCGCGCAAGGCGTGACTCGGTTCTTCGAGATCGGGGCCGGGAAGGTGCTGAGCGGGCTGGTCAAGCGCATCGCGGACGGGGCGGTTGGGATCGCTGTTGGCGGACCCGCCGATCTCGCAGGCGCGAAGGACGCTTTGGCGGCCGCGACTGCGGCGTAGTACCGCCGATCACGAGAGCTGGCCGTTGCGACGCGGCATTGAGGAGAGTTTGATGTTCGATCTGAGTGGCAGGACCGCGCTGGTCACCGGTGCGACCGGTGGCATCGGAAACGCGATCGCCAAGGCGTTGCATGCGCAGGGTGTGACCGTTGCGATTTCCGGCACCCGGCGCGAGGTGCTGGAGGCCCTGGCGTCCGAGCTGCGGGAGCGTGTTCATGTGCTCCCCTGCAACCTGTCCGACGCGGCCGAGGTCGAGGCGCTGGTGCCAGCTGCGGAGCAGGCCATGGGACAGGTCGACATTCTGGTGGCCAATGCCGGCATCACCCGGGATAACCTGTTCGTTCAGCTGCGCGATGAAGACTGGGACGAGGTCATCAAGGTCAATCTGACCGCGACCTTCCGCCTGGCGCGCGCCGCCACCAAGCTGATGATGCGCAAGCGCTTCGGCCGCATCATCGCGATCACCTCGATCGTCGGCGTGACCGGCAATCCCGGGCAGGGTAACTACACCGCCTCGAAAGCGGGAATCATTGGCATGATCAAGACGCTCGGGGCCGAATATGCCAAGCGCGGGGTCACTGCGAACTGCATCGCCCCGGGCTTCATCAAGACGCCGATGACGGATGCGCTCAACGAAAAGCAGCATGAAGCCATCCTGGCCAAGGTTCCGGCGGCACGCCTCGGCACGCCCGAGGATATTGCTGCAGCTGCGGTCTATCTCGCCTCCAACGAGGCGGCCTATGTCACGGGGCAGACCATCCACGTCAACGGCGGCATGGCCATGATCTGACTGGCAGCCTAGGTTTTAGGCCGTCGGGTCGGGCCGCGGGCGAATGCGGCAAAAAGACGTCCCAAGGGCCGTGCATGGGGTTGGCCCGAGGATCTAGCCGGCGATCCGGGCTAAAAGGCGCGGGCCGGCTCTGATGGTCAAGGTTTTGGGAATATGATAACCGAACCTGCCAACAGAGGGATGAAGATCGCCATTGCAGGATTTACAAACCCTGTATATTGGCGGGGCGAAGCTTGCCGTCGTTCGCCGGGCCTTCCGTCGGCTGGTGCGACCGATCTGAGGTTCCTGTTTGCCGGGAGTATCGATCGGAAGCGCACCGGACTCATGGAGTTTGTGGTGGTCCCGCTTCCGAAATCCGATCCGCAAGGGTCGGCGGATTTCGGGAATGGGATCATTGCGGGGCACATGTTTTTGCGCGATCGCGAAGGAAGTTTACATCCGGGATGACGCCTATCATCCGGGGGTCGGATCTTAAGGGAACAAGCACGAGGTTTGGACGATGAGTGAGATTGGCGAGCGGGTAAAGAAGATCGTGGTCGAGCACCTCGGTGTCGAACCCGACAAAGTGGTCGACAACGCGAGCTTCATTGATGACCTCGGCGCTGACAGCCTCGATACGGTCGAGCTCGTGATGGCTTTCGAAGAAGAGTTCGGCTGCGAAATTCCTGACGACGCGGCGGAGACCATCCTGACCGTCGGCGACGCGACCAAGTTCCTGGAAAAGAACGCCAAGAGCTGAGACGCCTCGGCGAGGGTTGAGCGAAACCGGACGGACCGTTACCTACGGCCGACCGGTTTCTTGCTGTTGGGAGGATGGATCGCCGGGGAGCGGTGCCATCGCTCCGCCAGCGTCCTCAATCGAAGTTCGCTCAACCGAAGTTCGCTTCATGTCGCAGCGACCTCGTGAGTGAACTTCGGATTCGGAGGACATCAGAAATCTCGGATTCCAGGTGGTTGATTCAGAAGCTCGCTGACGGATTCGTGGAGCGGATGTGACGTTCGCTACCCTGGCTGCGAACTTGAAGTTTCCGATCAGTTGGTCCGCGTACTCTCCGTCGAAACTTCAAATCAAGGCCGCTCCGGGATCGATAAGTTGCTGGTGCTGTTCGATTCCGAAGTTCGCAAATGGACGCACAGCGCTATGATGCGACCTTTGGAATCGGAGCACTAGGCCCACAGAGCTGAAGCGAATTCTAAAACCATCACACAACTTCACAACAAACAACGGCCTGACGCGCGCTTTCGATCGTTCTGACGCAGTCGCGCTTCAGCCCTGGTCTGGAGAAAACGAAGATGAGGCGGGTTGTCGTTACAGGCCTCGGCATGGTCTCGCCACTTGGCTGCGGCGTTGAAACGACCTGGAAGCGCATCCTCGAAGCCAAGAGCGGTGCCCGCACGATCGCGACGTTCGACGTCTCCGATCTGCCCAGCAAGGTCGCTTGCTCCGTACCGCGCGGCGACGGCAGCGACGGTACCTTCAATCCGGACCAATGGATGGAGCCCAAGGATCAGCGCAAGGTCGATGATTTCATCATCTTTGCGATGGCGGCGGCGCGCCAGGCGCTCGACGACGCCAACTGGCACCCCTCGACGGAAGAGGATCGTTGCGCCACCGGCACCATGATCGGCTCCGGCATCGGAGGCCTGACGGGCATCGCCGAGACCGCAATTCTCCTGAAGGAGCGTGGCCCGCGCAAGGTCTCGCCGTTCTTCATTCCGGGACGCCTGATCAATCTTGCCTCCGGCTACGTGTCCATCGAGCACGGCCTCAAGGGGCCGAACCATGCCGTGGTCACGGCGTGTTCGACCGGTGCGCATGCGATCGGCGATGCCAGCCGTCTGATCGCGCTTGGCGATGCCGACGTGATGGTCGCGGGCGGCACCGAGTCGCCGATCAGCCGGATCGGGATTGCCGGGTTCTGCGCTGCACGTGCGCTGTCGACGGCCTTCAACGATACCCCCGAGCGCGCCTCGCGTCCCTATGACAAGGATCGCGACGGCTTCGTCATGGGCGAGGGGGCGGGCACCGTCGTGCTGGAGGAGTACGAGCACGCCAAGGCGCGTGGAGCGCGAATCTACGCGGAGGTGACCGGATACGGCCTCTCCGGTGATGCCTATCACATCACCTCGCCGTCACCCGACGGTGACGGTGGATACCGCAGCATGAGCGCTGCAATGAAGCGTGCGGGCATCACCGCCGCCGACATCGACTATATCAACGCGCACGGCACCTCGACGCAGGTCGGCGACGAGATCGAACTCGGTGCGGTCGAACGGTTGCTCGGAAACGCGGCCTCGAAAGTCTCGATGTCCTCGACCAAATCGTCGATCGGTCATTTGCTCGGCGCGGCAGGTGCGGTCGAGGCGATCTTTAGCATTCTCGCGATTCGGGATAACATCGCACCACCGACCATCAATCTCGAAAATCCGTCGGTGGAGACCGCGATCGACCTCGTACCTCAGACCGCACGGAAGCGTGAGATCAATGTCGCGCTGTCGAACTCGTTCGGATTCGGGGGCACCAACGCCTCCCTGATCCTGCGGCGGGTCGTGAGTTGAGCCGACGCGCGGCGGAACCACCGTTTCGCCGTATTCGACAACGAATCGTTAGGACGGGCGTAGATTTCAGGTCGCTTGCGTTGGACGCGCACGGCCGCGACGAGTGCTCAGATTCCGAAGTCGCATCGATCCCGGCGGCTTCCTTTGCGAACTTCGGAATCCCAGAGCACTAGGAAACATGGCCTCTCGTGCGGCTTGGATATTGAAGTTCCGATGAAGAACGCGCTGAGAACTCGATCGGAACTTCAAATTCGCCGCTCCGGGCGACAGGACTGAAGGTTGCATCGATGAGTGAAAGGCCGCCCATCTCGCCCCGCAGTCCGCGCGCCGCGCTGGAGCCCGAGCAGGTTCCGCCGCCACCGCGCCGTTCCGATCGCGCGCGCAATCCGTTCGTGGTGGTCGGTAACGCCATCATCACCTTGCTGTTGTTGCTGATGCTCGGGGGCGGTGCCGCCTACTACTACGGCCGGCAGATCATCGAAGCGCCCGGACCGCTGCAGGAAGAGAAGATCGTCAACATTCCCGCGCGCGCCGGCAAGCGGGACATCGCCGACGTGCTGACGCGGGAGGGCGTGATCGACGTCAATCCGTGGGTGTTCATCGGGAGTGTCTTTGCACTCAAGGCGAGTTCCGATCTGAAGCCGGGCGAATATGCGTTCCAGAAGAATGCATCTTTGCGCGATGTGATCGGCGTCATCGTCGAAGGCAAGGTGGTGCAGCATTCGGTGACGATCCCCGAGGGGCTGACGTCCGAGCAGATCGTGGCCCGGCTCTCTGACAACGACATCTTCGCCGGCGCGGTGCGGGAGATTCCGCGCGAGGGGACGCTGCTGCCTGAGACGTATAAATTCCCGCGCGGTACCAGCCGCGACCAGGTGATCCAGCGCATGCAGCAGGCGGAGAAGCGTGTGCTCGCCGAGATTTGGGAACGCCGCAGCCCGGATCTGCCGATCAAGTCGCCGGAACAACTGGTCACCCTGGCCTCGATCGTGGAGAAGGAGACCGGCAGGCCGGACGAGCGCAGCCGGGTTGCCTCGGTGTTCGTCAATCGGCTGAAGCAGAAGATCAAGCTGCAGTCGGATCCGACCATCATCTACGGCCTCGTCGGCGGCAAAGGGACCTTGGGACGGCCGATCAAGCGCAGCGAGATCACCCAGCCCTCGCCCTACAACACCTATGTGATCGAGGGCTTGCCGCCCGGGCCGATCTCCAATCCCGGACGGGCCTCGCTCGAGGCCGCCGCCAATCCGGCGCGCACGCGGGACCTCTATTTCGTTGCGGACGGTACCGGCGGCCATGCCTTTACCGAGACCTACGACCTGCATCAGAAGAACGTCGCCAGGCTGCGGGCGATGGAGAAGCAGACCCAGAACGATACGGTCGAGCCGGAGGATGCGCCGCCGGCCAACGCCAATGCGGCCGCGACCGACCCGCTGGCCGGCGCGCCCGGGGCGAAGCCGCCGGGCGCCAAGAAGCCGCCGGCCGCGCGCGCAGGCGGCACCGGTGCAAGGCAGGGCGCGGTCCAGCAGCCGGCGCCCGCGGTCCCGCAATAGGGCAGCAACCCTATCCTGCGGTTCAGAACCGCACTTAACATTTCGGCAAAAGGCCTTAAGGTTCGCGCAACTTTTATGCGGCGAATCTGCCGCCTGTTGCGATCTGCCGGAGAAAATGACCCTATGGCGCTATCGAGCATGACCGGCTTTGCCCGAAGCCACGGGGCGAGCGGGCCCTACTCGTTCGAGTGGGAGTTGAAATCGGTCAACGCCAAGGGCCTCGATGTCCGGCTGCGGCTGCCGCAGGGCTGGGACGAGGTCGAGGCGTTCGCCCGCAAGCGTGCCGGTGAGCTGCTGTCGCGGGGAACGATCTACGCCAACCTCACCGTCAAGCGCGCTGACGCGGGCTCGACCGTGCGTGTCAACGAGGAGGTGCTCGCGTCCATCGTCACGATCGCAAGCTCGCTCGCAGGCAAGCTCGATGCGGTGGCGCCGAGCATCGACGGGCTGCTTGCGATCAAAGGCGTGATCGAGGTGGTCGAGCCGGAGAGCGACGAGGCCGAGGACAAGGCGGCGAAGGATGCAGCTGTCGCCGCGTTCGATGTGGCGCTGAATGCTCTGGTCGAGATGCGCCGGCGCGAAGGCGAGACACTCGGGCAGATCCTGAATCAGCGCATCGGCGAGATCGAGGCCCTGGCGCAGAAGGCGGAGGCCTCGCCGGGCCGCAAGCCGGACGCGATAAAGGCGCGGCTTGCCGAGCAGGTTGCGGCGTTGCTCGAAACCTCGGATCGCTTCGATGCTGATCGTCTTGCGCAGGAAGCCTTGCTGATCGCCGCCAAGGCCGATGTTCGCGAGGAGCTCGATCGTATCGCCTCGCACATCGCGCAGGTGCGCGAAATGCTCAAGAAGGGCGGTGCGGTCGGCCGCAGGCTGGATTTCCTGGCCCAGGAATTTCATCGCGAGGTCAACACCACCTGCTCGAAATCGAACGATATCGAGCTGACAAATACGGGCCTTGAGATGAAGACCGTGGTCGAACAATTCCGCGAGCAGGTTCAGAATCTGGAGTGATCGATGGCGGCTCACGGCGGAAGCTTCGACGGAGTCGAACGGCGCGGCCTGATGTTCGTGCTGTCGTCACCGTCCGGCGCGGGCAAGACGACGCTCTCACGCCTGCTGATCGAGCGCATGCCGGGCTTGAACATGTCGGTCTCGGTGACGACGCGCCCGATGCGTCCCGGCGAGGTCGAAGGCCGCGACTACTATTTCGTCGACAAGATACGTTTCGAGGAGATGGTGAAGCGTCACGACCTGTTGGAATGGGCGACCGTATTCGACAATCGCTACGGCACGCCGCGCGCGCCGGTCGAAGCGGCGCTCTCGGCCGGACGGGACGTGTTGTTTGACATCGACTGGCAGGGCACGCAGCAGCTGCGCGAGAAGGCGCGTGCCGATGTGGTCAGCGTCTTCATCCTGCCGCCATCGGCCGCCGATCTCGAAAAGCGCCTGCACACCCGGGCCCAGGATTCAGATGAGGTGATCCGCGCCCGGATGAGCCGTGCCAGCCACGAGATGAGCCATTGGGCCGAGTACGACTACATCGTCATCAATCGCAACGTCGATGATGCCTTTGCCGAGGTCCAGTCGATCCTGAAGGCCGAGCGGCTGAAGCGCGAGCGCCGCATCGGGCTCACCACCTTCGTTCGCGAGTTGCAGCGCCAGCTCGAACCCTGATCCGCTGCGCGATCTCATCCCTGACGTGCCAGCCGCGCCAGAATGTCCTGGATGCCGTCCAGCGACTCGTCGTGCTTCACGTCACGGCTGCGCGGACGCAGCACCTGGGGACGCGGAATGAAGTCGAGCGGGGGCATCGCCGCATCGTCATTGGACGGGGTGGCCGGGATACGCTGCCACGGCGGCCTCTCGTCCGAGCGCGCTCGATTGGCTGCGGGTCTCCTTGCGGCCTGGACCGGCTGTTCGGCAGGTGGAGCGAAGCGGGACTCGAGGAGATCGATCAACTCGGCCGCAGGATCGGTGCTGTCGCGGGTACCAGGGAAGTTGCCGTTCGCTGCAGCGTCAATGTTGGCAGGGGGAGCCGCCGCGGCCAGTCGCATGGGTGACGCGCTCGCGGATTCCAGCAGCGTCTCGATCTCCGCTGCGCGATCGAGGACGGTCGGCGGGATGTTCACGGGGCCTGCAGCCGGACCGGCCTCGTAGACTGGCGGCTGAACCGGCTTGGCCAGACGCGATCCCAGCAGGTTTTCCAGCTCTTCGACGGAATCGGGAAGGTTTGCCGAGAGGCTATTGAACGCGGCCGGCGCGGGAGGATTGCGCGCAGGCGCCGGATCAAAGGCAGGGGGCGCCGATCCGCCGGCGCTCACCTCCTGAATGTGTTCGACCGTCGCCGCTGGATCAACAAACGTCCGGTCCGGTTCGCTCGGATGATGGCCGCGTCCGGTGGTCGCATGGCCAGCCGGCATGGTGGCCGACGTGACGGCGCGGGTCTCGAGCAAGTCAGCGAGCCCGGTCGCGTTGTCGATGCTCTTGGCTGCCACCCGATCGAGGCCGGCAGGTGCCTTTGCAGCGGTCCGTGCGGCAGCGGGCTTCGCGGCTGCGGGCTTGCCAACCTTCTTGTTGGCGCGGTTGCTTCGCCCGTCGGCCTGAACCGGCTTTACCTTTGGGCGGGGCTTGCTGCGCGAGCGGCGCGCCCTGGCGACAGCCATTTGCCAGTTCGCATTGCGCCGCCGTCGTCGACCGATCCGGCCGAGGCGGTAGAGACCGCTCGCCATCAGGCCGGACATCGATAGCGCGCCAACGACGACCAGGATCAGCATCGGTAGCGCGACCGGTTTGGACGGCTTGGGTGCGGCCGCTCCCGCATCGGACTGGGGCAGTGAGGCATTGGTGTCGGGATCGAGAGCGGTATCGTCAGCGTTGAGTGTGGCGGCCGCCGGATCCGGGTCGGGCGCTGCCGCATCGAACGGCCCAGGTTGGGCTGCAGCTTGTGGCCAGGGTGCGGCAGCGGAGCCGGGCTGTTGGCCGGCATCGGTCGCTGGGCCGGCGTTGTCGCTGGTCGGGACGATTGCGAGGCTCGGAGCCTTCTGCATCGTTCCGAAATCGTCATCGGCGCGCGACCGTACCGGCGCGTCGGCGAGCGTGGCAGCGCTGGTCCGTGGGGTCGCAGTCTCCGGCCGGCGTGGTCCAGCCTTCGGCGGTGTCGGTTGCGCGAAGTCCCATGCGGATGGCTGCTGCGGCTGCTTGGCGACCGAGGTCCCGCTCGTGGCCGTGTCCTTCAGATACCAGCAGCGCTGGTTTTTGGCACGATCGAAGCGGTAACGCCAATGCTGGCCATCAGCCTTATCGCCCGTCGGTTCGGAGAGGCAGTCCTCGGCCGCAATAACGGGCGTGGCGCAGGCGAGCAGGGTCAGAACAGTGCTTCCGGTCATTCCGACGACAATGGCGAATGCGAATCTTGCAGTTCGTTTTGCCATTGAACACTCCGGATACGCCACCATCGAACGCCGCGTTCTCGGAGAGAAGTTGGGTAGCATTGAGCCGCAATTTCGAATTAATTCCGGCCCGCTTTTTTCATTTGTGATTGCGGCATTTTTCCCACAACACGGCACCGCCGTACCGTGATCTCTGCACCATTGCGCGCGCAAATCTGCGATGCGTGAGGCTCGTGTCCGGCTCTGTCATCCGTGTCAGTTTGCCGCAGGCCCGTTTGCGAGCGTCAAATCCGCCGACGAGCGTGCGTCGTTCTCGCCCCTCTGTTTCAATCATTTTCGCCGCCAACGTCAGCGGCTTTGCAGGAGCGAAAATGCTTGCGGCGGCGCAACGCGCGCCGCAGGTCAGCAGCTCTGCGCAATCGTCAGTTCTTGAGCACGACGCGGCCGACCACCTGGCCCGCGCGCAGCGCATCGATCCATTTCTGGACGTCGCCCATCGGCTCTTCCCGCATCGGCGCCGGCTTGATCTTGCCGGAGCGCGCGAGCGCCATCAGCTCGTGGGCTTCGGCCAGCGTGCCGACCATGAAGCCCTCGATGGTCATGCGCTTGTAGACCCATTGCACCATCGGCAGGGTGAACTGCCCGCCCATCAGGCCGGAGACCACGACCTTGCCGCCACGTGCGAGCACTGAGACCGCGAACGCCATCGACTTCTCATTGCCAGCGAAGTCGACGACCTCGTCGAAGCCGCCATCGGTCTCCTTCAGGATGCGCCTTGTGACCTCCGGCTCCGCCGGGTCGTAGGCAACGGCGGCGCCGCTGTTTAACGCTGTTTCGCGGGCGGCCGCGCTGAGGTCGGCAACCGAGATCGGCTGCTTGAACATCGCCTGCGCAAACGACAGGCCCATCATGCCGACCCCGCCGAGACCGATCAGCAGCAGGTTGCGTTGCCGCGGCCGGTCTACCAGCCGCTTCAGCGCGCCATAGGCGGTGACGCCGGAGCACATCAAGGTCGCGGCCTGGTTGACCGGGAGCGGATCGTATTCGAGCAGATATTTGGCGTCGGGCACCAGCACATGACTGGCGAAGCCGCCGTCGATCGAGACGCCGAGAAAGCGCTGCTTGATGCAGAGATTCTCGTCGCCATTGGCGCAATCGCGGCATTGCCCGCAGCCGATCCAGGGGAAGACTGCGCGCTTGGCGCCGATCAGCTCCTTCGGCACGTCGGGACCGGCTTCCTCGACGATGCCGGCGATCTCGTGCCCGAGCGTGAACGGCAGCGTCATGCCGCGCGTCGTGTCGAGCCGCTTGCCGCCGCCGAGATCGGCATAGCCGTCCTGGATGTGCAGATCGGAATGGCAGAGGCCGCAACGCTCGATGCGAACCAGAACCTCGCGTCCCTGCGGTTTCGGGGTCTCGACGATGGTTTCGCAAAGCGGCGCGTCGAACTTGACCAGTGACTGCCGGCGCATCAACGCCATCGGTTGCCTCCCTAGCTCTTATTGCTTCGATCCGTGGTCTCGGACCGCATATTGGTCAATTCGCGCGCCATGGCAACAAAGCCGGAGATCGGAATGGTCTCGGCGCGGCGGGTCGGATCGACGCCGGCTGCAGCAGCCAGCCGCGCCGGATCGGCGGGCAGCGATTTCAGGCTCTGCCGCAGCATCTTGCGGCGCTGCCCGAAGGCGGCCGCCGCCACCTGCTCGAGCGCGCGACGGTCGCAAGGTTCGGGCGCGGCGCGGGGGACCAGGCGCACCACGGAGGAGGTCACCTTGGGCTGCGGCACGAAAGCCGACGGCGAGATGTCGAACAGGATCTTGGTCTCGCAGCGCCAGTTCGCGAGCACGCCAAGCCGCCCATAGGCTTCCTCGTTTTCGCGCGCGACGATGCGCTCGGCGACCTCGCGCTGAAACATCAAGACCATCATGTCGTACCAGGGCGGCCAGGGCTCGAGCGAGAGCCAGCCGACCAGGAGGTTGGTCGCGATATTGTAGGGCAGGTTGGCGACGATCTTCGCCTTGGTCGTGCCGAGATAGGGTTTGGGATCGAACGTCCGGGCATCGGTGCAGACGATCTCGAGCCGGCCTGGATAGCGTTTCGCGATCATCTCCAGCGCCGGAATCGCGCGCTCGTCATGCTCCACGGCGATCACATGCCTGGCCCCGAGCGCGAGCAGAGCGCGCGTCAGGCCGCCCGGTCCGGGGCCGATCTCGACCACGGTCGCGTCATCCAGCGGCGCCGCTGCGCGCGCGATCCGCGCGGTGAGGTTGAGATCGAGCAGGAAATTCTGCCCCAGCGATTTGCGGGCCGAGAGCGAATGTTCGCGAATGACCTCGCGCAGCGGCGGCAGGTCATCGATCGCGCTCATGAGGAGGATGCGGCCATCCGCGCCGCGAGCCGCAGCGCGGCGATCAGGCTGGTCGGATCGGCGCTGCCGCGACCGGCAATTCCGAACGCGGTGCCATGATCGGGCGAAGTGCGGACGAAGGGCAGGCCCAAGGTGACGTTGACGCCCTCATCGAAGGCCAAGGTCTTGATCGGGATCAGCGCCTGGTCGTGATACATGCAGATCGCGCAATCATAATTCCGGCGCGCCGCCTCATGAAACATCGTGTCGGCCGGCAGCGGCCCCCGCACATCGAGCCCCGCATTACGCAAGGTCGCAATCGCAGGCGCAATGATTTCATCGTCCTCGCTGCCGAGGGTGCCGTCCTCTCCCGCATGCGGGTTGAGCCCGGAGATCGCAAGACGCGGCCGCGCGACGCCGAAATAGTGTCGCAGGCTGGCCGCGACGATGCGGGCGGTCGAGGTGATCAGCGGGCTGGTCAGCTGCTCGATCGCCTCACGCAAGGCCACGTGGATGGTCACGGGCACCACGGCCAGCACGGGCGACCACAGCATCATCACCGGCTGCGGGACCTTGCCGTTCACGGCCGCGAGTTCGGCGAGGAATTCCGTGTGGCCGGGATGGCGGAAGCCGGCGCGATACAGCACCGCTTTTGCGATCGGGTTGGTGACCATGGCGCTGGCGCGGCCGGCCTTGACGTCGTCGACGGCGCCGCGGATCGAGGCGATGGCGGAGGCTGCGCTGGTCTGATCCGGGCGGCCGGGAAGGGCGGTCGTGGTGACCCCGGTGTGAACCACCGGCAACGCCTCAGGGAAAGCACCGGCAGCGGCTTTGGGCTCGGTGGCGACGATCGGCACGTCAAGCCCGAGCAGCTTGGCGCGCTGGGCCAGGAAATCCGGATCGCCCAGCAGATAGAACGGCGGAAGCTGAAGCTCCTTGCGGCGTTCCCAGGCCTTGAGCGTGATGTCGGGTCCAATCCCTGCGGGTTCGCCCAGTGTCAGCGCGAGCGGGCTGCCCATCAGCGATATTCGATCATCGCCGCCCTGCGCACTTCCTGCAGATAGGCCTTCGACGTCGCCTCATATTTCTCGGTGTACATCTTCTCGCGGATCTCGCGCTTTTTCGGCGTATCGACGGTGGTCGGATTGCGCGCGCAAAGCGCGACCATTTCGACCCCCTGCTTGGTCACTTCTGGCGGGGTGAGATGGCCGATGGGCGTGTCGTCGAGCAGTTTCCGCAAGTTCGGCGGAATGTCGGCCGAGGTCTTGACCACGATCTCCTTGATCGCCGCGTTCTGCATGGAGCGGAAATAGGAATTGGCTTCCTGGCAGCTCTGGACGCGCGTACGCAGCGACTCCGCATCCTTCTGGCGCGCCTCGAACGCACTCTGCGCCGATCCCTTGGGCACGATCAGCACGATCGGCTGCATCTTGTACTCGAAGGCCTGGCCCTGCTGTTCGGCGTCACCGCCTGCGGCTGCGACTGCCGCCGCGACGTCCTTCTCGCCGACCTGAAGCCTTTCCTTGTAACGTCCGCGCACCAGGCTGGTCCAAACCATTTCCGCCTTGATGCGCGCTTTCAGGGTTTCCGGCCGGATCCCCTGGCTCTCCAGCGACTTCGCCAGCTGATCAGGCGACAGCCGCATGCGCGAGCCCATATTGGCAAAGGAGGAATCGATGTCGGACGCGGAGGGCTCGACGCCGAACTTCTTGCCCTCCTTGATCTTCACCTTCTCGTCGATCAGCTCGTTGAGCACTTCCTGGCGGGACTGCTGCTTATGCGTGCTGAGGAAGTTCAGCTTGGTGCGCTGCTCGATGTCGTAATCGGTGATGGGGTCGCCATTGACCATGACGACGATGCTTTGGGCGTGAGCCGCCACGGCGCTGCAGGCGAGACAGGCTGCGGCGATGCAGCCCGCCGCAACAGACCGAAGGAGAGAGAGAGCAATCGTCATGACCAAGCTTCGCTGTTCGCAACGGATTCAAACGTGAAGCGGTGTGTCTTCGACCGAAGTCGAATGCCCCCTCCCAACACCTGCCCCCGCAGCTGTTAGAAGCCCACGGACGTATTGGCAAGGGTCCGCAGACCGATCGTCAGCATGTATGTCTTGTTGAGCGTCGGGGCCGCGGTTCCCACCGTGTAATTGTAGGAGGTTACATAGCTCGCGCCCAGCGTGAAGCAATCGTCCACATAGCCTGCGCCGACGACATATTGGTTGATCTTGTTGGCCTGGAGGTCCCAGCGCGCCGCTCCGGTCACGACCCAGTTGGAGGAGACCTTGAGCGAGCCGGTGCCGAGGATGCCCTCGCGGCGGGTCAGATAGCCGATATCGGGCTGGGCCGCGTAATCGCCATAGGTCACGCCGACCGACCAGCGGTCGAAATTGGCCCTGGCTTCCGCCTCGAAGCGCTGCACGCTCAGGGTCTGCTCGTCGAAGCGGGAGCGAACGCTGAACGTATAGGTCCGGTTGGGCGAATAATCGACGCTCGCGACATAATCGGAGGCCGTCCGCTGCAGGCCGGAATCGACGCCGGTATTGGTGGCGTCGCGCACCGCGAAGGAGTTCATGCCGAACAGCTGGTAGGACTGCCCGAACACCGCCTTGACGGTTCCGCCGCGGTCGAACTGCGTGGTGGCCTGGACGCCGACATTGGCGCGTCCGCCGCCTTCGACGCGGTCGTAGCCGGAGAACTTGTCGACCGCGAACAGGTTCGAGGTGTCGAACACCAGACTTTGCGCGTCCTCGTTCGGCAGCCGGCCGGCATAGGTCTCGTTCGGGCGAACGATGACCTGGGCGATCGGCTCGATCGTCGTGGTGCCCCACGGCTGCACGTTGATGAAGGGATAGCGATATTCCAGGCCGACGGTGGGCATCACCCGCAGCGCTTGGGTGTCTCCGGTCGGCAGGAAGTTCGCCACGCCCGGCTGGTTCGAGATGTCAGAATTGATCGCGTCGGCGCGCAGGATCGCGAACGGCGTCCAGATCTGACCGATCGAGTCTGTGTAGGAACGGCGCCACTGAACCTCGGCGGTGGCGCGGGTATAGGTGCCGGGCGCCCCGCGCAGCAGACATTGCGTGGGCAGGCGCGCCATCGGATCAGCCGAGGCGACCGAGCACAGGCCGTTGGTGCTGGCCGTCGTGTTGATCGCATCGAACGACGCCGTCTGGCGCGACAAATTGACGAAGTTGGTCTTGTAGCTGACCTCTCCGCCCAGGATCGAATAGTTGAAGACGTTCTGGTAGTCGATCACCGGATAGACGACCGGCACGTTCTGCTGATTGCCCGAGAAGCTCAGGAAATACATCGTGCGCGCGTCGAAGAAGCTGCGATTGCCGACGCCGGTCAGATAAAGCTGCGAAATCGCTTCGGTCGGCAGGTTCATGAACGCGTTGTAGGGGTCCTTGAACTGCGACAGCCGGTAGTCCGACATGAAGTAGTAGTCGGACAGCGCGATGCCATCGAAACCGAACGCCCATTTGTCGTTGAGCGCAAACTGACCATGCGTCTCGACGCCGCCGCGGAACTGGCGGTCGCCGGGCTGGCCGGCGAAGGCGTTCCGATCGAGCTGATCGATGCCGTACAGCTTGACCTGGTAGGCACCATTGCTCAGGCGCTGACGGAATTCCGCCTGCAGCAACACGCCCTGTTTCGAGGTGATGCGCGGAGCGAAGGTCGCATCATAATCGGGCGCGATCGCCCAATAATACGGGATCTCGACGCCGAAGCCGTAGCCCGCCGACGAGGTGTAGCCCGGCATCAGGAAGCCGCTCTTGCGCTTCACGGTCGGGTCCGGCGTCGAGAAGTACGGCATATAGGCCATCGGAACGCCGAAGAACTCGAGCTGGGCGTTCTCGAAGTAGAGCATCTTCTCGTTCTGGTCGTGGATGATCCGGGCCCCCTTGACCTGCCAGAGCGGGGGCTTTTTCGGATTGTCCTTGCACGGCGCGCACGCCGTGTAGACGCCGTTTTCGAACACGGTGTAATTGCCGCTGGAGCGGTCGGCGCGGGTCGCCGCCATCCGCGTCTGGTCCTCAGTCTCGACGCGCAGCGAATCGACGAAGCCGTCGCGATAGTCGTCGGAGAGGTCGAGGCTGTTGGCGTAGGTGATCTTGCCGTCGGCGTCGGTCATGCGGATGTTACCCTCCGCACGCAGCCGCTTGGTCTTCTGGTCGTAGATCACCCGGTCGGCTTCGACCGAAGTGCCGTTGTAGAACAGCTGGACGTTGCCGACCGCCAACACCCGTGAGTTGTTGTAGTCGTAGTCGACCTCGGTCGCCTGCACCAGCATCTGGTTGTCGTTCGCCACCCGAGGCGGCGTCGCCTTTGGCGGGCGCGGATTGTAATTGAATCCCTGGGCTGCGGCCGGCGCCACGGCGACGAGATCGAGCGCGACGGCAGCCGCGAGCGTCAATGCAAACGCAAGCAGGGGACCCAGGACGACGGACGCGCACGCACGCACGCGGCGCGCAACAGCTTGCTGCCGGGCCACGGCAAGAGCTGATTGTCGGACGGCGACGATCGGCACTAACCGTCCTCCTGGTAGAGCAAGGCCATAAATCCGGTGAGGCCACCCACGAACACGGGGAGCCACGCCGCAGCGATCGGATCCATCAACCCAGCCTTGCTCAAATCTTCAGTCACTTTCGACAACACATAGAGCAGAAAGCCGGCGCCCACGCCACTCAAAACCATCTTTTGCACGCCGCCCATTCGGAAGAACCGGAGGCTGACGGAGGCTGCCAGCATGACCATCGCAGCCAGCAAAAATGGCTGCGCAATCAACTTATGATACTGCAGACGATAGCCTGCGGTCGCGAAGCCTGAGCTTTCCGATGAGCGGATGTAGCTCGGAAGTTGCCAAAACGACACAGTTTCGGGGGTGGAAAAGCTGTTGCGGACCTGCGCCGGGGTCAGGCTGGTCGGCAGCACGAAGGTCGCCTGATCGACCGGCGGTTCATCGAGCGAGAATCGGCGCACGGTGCGGAAGACCCAATGCCCTTCCTCGAGCGTTGCTTCGCGCGCCTCGATGCGCTCCTTGAAGTGATTCTCGTTGTCGAAACGAAACAGGGTGAGACCGGTCAGCCGCACGCCCTGCTGTTCGCTGCGCGCGGCATTGATGACCACGGCACCGTCCGGGTTGACCTGATTGAGCCAGAAGCCCGAAGCATCCTGGATGCCGCCGCCCGGGGCCGAGCCAAACAGCTCCGCCTCCATCTGCTTCGACTGCTCGCGCAGATTGGCCGACATCGGGTTGTAGGCGATCGTGGCGAGCACGCCGAGCACGATCGCGCTGGTAAGCGCGGGGGCAATGAACTGCCAGGCCGAGACGCCCGCCGCGCGGGCCACCACCAGTTCGAGGCGGCGCGATAGCGCGAGATAGCAGGTCATGGCGCCGATCAGCACGCAGAACGGCATCATCTTCTCGAGCAGCTGCGGCACGCGAAACAGCGAGGTTTCGGCCACCATCAGCGCCGAGGCGGAGGCGAGGCCGGAGGTCTTGCGCACCATCTCGATGTAATCGACCAGCACGAGCAGCACGAAAATGCTCGCGAATACGCCGACCGCCGAGACCACGAAACGGCCCGCGAAATAACGCCCAAGGGTGTTGGTGACCATGCTCATGCGGCGGCCGGCCTTCGGAACAGCCGCGCGATGCGCGCATTGGAGCGATTGATGGCTTCCATCAGCGCCGGCGGCGGCTCGACCACCACGCCGCCCACGATGATCCAGACGGAGAGGCCGATCACGCCGAACAGCATGACGTATTGCAGCAGCGCCGCAATCGGGGTTTTCACCGTCATGACCGAGCAGGCAAAGCCCGCCATGCGCACGCCGAACACCGTGAGAATCGCGCTGCCCATCGAGAAGTTGCGGCTCTGACGGGTGGTGCGCGGGGCGCCCAGAAACGCAAAAGTCAGCGCCGCAAAGGCAAAGGGATAGATCGGCGCCAGGAAGCGGTCATGCAACTCCTGCCTGAACTGTCCCGGAATTTGCTTGTAGATCGGGTCGTCTTCCGACGGGGCCATCAATTCCCACAGATAGCGCTCGCGAATGCCGAGCGTCACGTCATGGCCCTGGTTGGAGAATTTCGACATGTCGAACGCATAGCGGGCGAACGCCACCAGCGCCGGATCACGCTTGCCGACCTCGAACCGCTCGAGATTGCCGTCCTCGAGCACCAGGAACGAGCCGTCGCCATTCTTCACCACGGTGCCGTGGTCGGCGAGGATGGTGATTCGCTCCTTCGGATCGCGGCGGTCGTCGATCAGGATCCCGGCAAGCTCGCCACCCGGCTTGCGCTCCCGGATGCGGATCGTGAGATTTTGATCCAGCTGAGCAAAACGTCCGGGCTGTAGAATGTTGGCAAGCACGTCCGCGGTGATCTCGGCGTCCCATTGCTTGATCCGGCGCAGACCGTCGGGCGCCAGATAGGCGGCGATGAAGGTCACCAGCACCGCGACCGCGCAGGTGGCATAGACGAAAGGCCGGAACAGTCGGAATGGCGACATGCCAGCCGCGTTCATCACGATGATCTCGGAATCGGTCGCGAGCTTGTTCAGGGTATGCGAGACTGCGATCATGACCGCGATCGGTGAAATGACACCGATCAGGGACGGGATGACCAGACCTGTGATGCCCAGGAAGGTCACGATGGTCTGGCCCTGGCTCGTCATCAGGTCGATGCCGCGCAACGCCTGCGTAATCCAGATCACGCCTGTCAGGCTGATCAGGACCACCGCAAACGACGTGAGCGTCGTGCGGAAAATATACCTGTCGATCGACCCCATCTTGACCCGCACGAACCCGCCCGCCGCCCCCCGACGAGCACCCGTAGATTACCCCTAAAGAGGGCCCTTAGCCTACGGGCCGAACACCCCCGCAGAAGGCCAAGAATCTCATTACCATCCCTTTGATCCGTCAACAAAATGGCTGTGCCATGGCGCGGTAATAATATGCTTAAAATTTAACTATTGTGGCGCGCTGGCCACGCGGCGCTTGGCAGCGCCGCTGAAGGCGGGTCATAGTGTTGTCACCTGAGGTTCCCAAACGCCGCCAACCACGTCTTGCTCCCCGATATGGGCGGAAAGGCGTCGGCGGCTTCTGATGATGATTTGGAGGATTGCTTGATGTCCGATGCCGTCAAGGTCGGATTCGTCCCGATGTCGGCCGCGCTGCGCGGTATCGTGGTGGTGTTCTGCGACGAATCGCTGCGAATCGGGCCTGCGACCGCGAAGGCGCTCGGGCTGGCGCCCGACCTGATCAAACGGGCGGCAAGCGCCGGGCAGTTCAAGGGCAAGGACGGGGCGGTTCTTGATATGCTGGCGCCCGAGGGAATCCAGATTCAGCGTTTGATCGTGATCGGGACCGGCAAGCCCAAGGACAGCAACAAGGATGGCAAGGACAAGGATCTCAAGGACAAGGATTTCCTGAAATATGGCGGCAGTTTAGCCGGAAAGCTCAATGCGAATAGTGAGGCGGTGACGGTATTCGCCGAACTGCCAGAAGCGGCCATGACGCCGGATCAGATCAGCGCGCTCGCGACCGGCATCCGGCTGCGCGGCTATCGCTTCGACCGCTACAAGACCAAGAAAAAGGACGAGGAGGGCGGGCTCCGGGCCACCATCTCGATCGCCGTGGCCGACGTCGCGGCCGCAAAGAAGGCCTTCTTGCCGCGATCACACATTGCCGATGGCGTGATCATCGCCAGGGATCTCGTCAACGAGCCGCCCAACGTGCTCTTTCCGGAAGAATTCGCCAAGCGCGCCACGGCCTTGCGCAAGCTCGATGTCACCGTGGATGTGCTCGATGTGCCCGCGATGAAGAAGCTCGGGATGGGCGCGCTGCTCGGCGTCGCCCAGGGCTCGGCGCGGCCGGGCCGCACCGTCGTGATGCGCTACGACGGCGGCAAGCGCGGCGAGGCGCCGGTGGCCTTCATCGGCAAGGGCGTCTGCTTCGATACCGGCGGCATCTCGATCAAGCCGTCCGGCAGCATGGAGGACATGAAGGGTGATATGGGCGGCGCGGCCTGTGTGGTCGGCCTGATGCACGCGCTGGCTGCGCGCAAGGCCAAGGTCAACGTGGTCGGCGCGATCGGGCTGGTGGAGAACATGCCGGACGGCAATGCCCAGCGCCCGGGCGATATCGTGACCTCGATGTCCGGCCAGACCATCGAGATCATCAACACCGATGCCGAGGGGCGGCTGGTGCTCGCCGATGTGCTCTGGTACGTCGCGACCAAGTACAAGCCCAAATTCATGATCGACCTGGCAACGCTGACCGGCGCAATCCTGGTCGCGCTCGGCACCGAACACGCCGGCCTGTTCTCCAATAATGATGAACTCGCGGAGCGGCTGGTCACGGCCGGGCAGGAAACCGGCGAGAAGGTCTGGCGGATGCCGCTCGGCCCCGAATACGACAAGCTGATCGATTCGCAGTTCGCCGACATGAAGAACACCGGCTCGCGCCATGGCGGCTCGATCACGGCAGCGCAGTTTCTGCAGCGCTTCGTGAACGACACGCCGTGGGCGCATCTCGACATCGCGGGCACTGCGATGGGCGCGCCGAAATCCGAGATCAACCAGAGCTGGGGGTCGGGCTACGGCGTGCGGCTCTTGGATCGGCTGGTCGCCGACTTCTACGAAGCCAAACGGTAGGTTTCGGGATGACCGAGGTTCTGTTCTACCATCTGCAAAACATGTCGTTGGAAAACGTGTTGCCGCCGCTGCTGGAGAAATCCCTCGAGCGGGGCTGGCGGGTGGTGGTGCAGGCGACGTCGCCGGAGCGGACCGATGCGCTGGATGCACATTTGTGGACCTATCGTGACGATTCGTTTCTACCGCATGCCACTTGGCGCGTGGCCGATGTGGCGGACCAGCCGATCGTGCTTTCCGCGGAAGAGGGCAACCCCAACGGCGCCCATGTTCGCTTCCTTGTGGACAACGCGCCGCTGCCTGCTGATGCAGATAGCTATCAACGCATGGTCCTGGTCTTCAATGGTGACGATCCCGACGCGCTCGCGAGTGCTCGCGTGGCCTGGACGGATTGCAAGGCGCGGGGATTCGAGGTCACCTATTGGCAGGCTGACGAGCGGGGGCGCTGGCAGCGGCGGCAATAGCGAGCCGTCGCAGTTAATGATATCAGCATTTTCTCGACGCGGCATTGGCAAGGCCACGAACGTGCCGCAAAGGGATGGTGGGACAACACGTTACGGCGCTCCTGGCAAGAACTTCAATTCACCTGGAACAGGTTGCAACGCGGCAAGGTTGATCGTGCGAGACGACATCAGAAAACTTACGCGCGCTTTGGCGTTCCTCGCGCTCGCGTCGGCCGTGTCCGGCTGCTCGGGCGCATCCGACCTCCTGTCAAAGGACGCCGAATGGTTCTCACGGCCGGGCCGTCTGTTCATCCGCAACATCTCCATCGACGCGCCGCCTTTGAGCCCGGACAAGCCGGTCGTGGCTGAGGATCTCGTCAGCGCGGAGGGTGGATGCCCCGGCATGTCGCCATCCGGCGGACCGGCTGACGCCAACGCTTCGGCCGATGGTGCGGGCGGGCCGCCGCCGTCGGCCGGCACCGTCGCGCTCGGCCATACCGAATGCGACGTGGTCCGTGGCATCGGCGCACCCGACAGCGTCAATGTCTCCGGTGCAGGCGAGGCGCGCGTCGCCACCGTCACCTGGCTGCACGGTGCGCGTGCCGGCATCTACACCTTCACCGGTGGGCGGCTGAGCGCGGTCGAAAAGGCCCCGGATGCCGGCCCGCCGCCGAAGGTCGCCAAGCCGAAGGGCAAGAAGCGGGCGGCTACCTGAGCGGCATTTGCCGCACTAACCCGTCGCATCCTCATAGGCGCTGCTTGCCTCGAACCATTGCTCCTCGGCGCGCGCGAGCGCTTCGGTCGCGTTGGCGCGCGCTTTCGAGAGTTGCGCCGCCTGCTTGGGATCGCGGGTGAAGATGTCGGGCAGCGAAAGCGCCGTGTCGATCTTGGCGATGATGTCGGTGATGCGCGCGATCTCGGCTTCTGCGGCCGCGATCTTCTGCTTCAGCGAGCCGCGCTTCTCGCTACGCGGCAACTGTGGCTTCTCGGCCGCGCGCGGCCGCTCGGTCTCGCGTGCGGATGGGCTGTTGCGGGTCGACAGCACCATGCGGCGGTAATCGTCGAGATCGCCGTCGAAATTCTTCACGGCGCGATCGGCAACCACCCAGAGCTGGTCGGCACAGGCTTCGATCAGGTAGCGGTCGTGCGAGACCATGATCACCGCGCCTGGAAATTCATTGATCGCCTCCGCCAGCGCCGCGCGGCTGTCGATGTCGAGATGGTTGGTCGGCTCGTCCAGGATGATCATATTGGGACCGAAGAAGGTCGCCAGGCCCAGGAGCAGCCGGGCCTTCTCGCCGCCGGACAGGCTGCTCACGAGCGTATCGGCGGCCTTGCCGGAAAAGCCAATTGCCCCCGCGCGGGCTCGGATCTTCGATTCCGGCGCCTCCGGCATCAGCTTGCGCACGTGGCTGTAGGGTGAGCCGCTCTCGTCGAGCTCGTCGAGCTGATGCTGCGCGAAATAGGCGATTGAAAGCTTGTCGGCGCGGGTGACGTTGCCGGAAAACGGCGCCAGCCGGCCGGCGAGCAGCTTCACCAGCGTCGACTTGCCGTTGCCATTGGCGCCAAGCAGCGCAACGCGGTCGTCATTGTCGATCCGCAAGGTGACGCGGCTGAGCACCGGCTGGGACGGATCGTAGCCGACCGAGACATTGTCGACCGCGATGATCGGCGGCGACAGCGTCTTCTCCGGTGGCGGGAAGCTGATCTCCTGCACATCCTGCGTCACCAGCGCTGTGATCGGCTTCATTCGCTCCAGCATCTTGACGCGGGACTGCGCCTGACGCGCCTTGGACGCCTTGGCCTTGAAGCGGTTGACGAAATCCTGCAACCGCGCCCGCTCCGCCTCCTGCCGCTTGACCGCCTTGGCGTCGAGCATTTCGCGCGTGGCGCGCTGCTCCTCGAACGAAGAATAGCTGCCGCGGTACAGCGTCAGCTTGCCACGTTCGAGATGCAGGATCTGGTCGACCGAGGTTTCCAACAGGTCGCGGTCGTGGCTGATCACGATCACGGTGCGCGGATAATGCGCGAGATGATCCTCCAGCCACAGCGTGCCTTCGAGATCGAGATAGTTGGTCGGCTCGTCCAGCAGCAGAAGGTCGGGCGCGGCGAACAGGGTCGCCGCCAGAGCCACCCGCATGCGCCAGCCGCCGGAAAATTCGGCACAGGCGCGGGCCTGGTCGGCGGTCGAAAAACCGAGGCCGCTTAAGATCGCGGCCGCGCGCGCCGGCGCCGAATGCGCGTCGATATCGACGAGCCGGGTCTGGATTTCGGCGATCCGATGCGGATCGGTGGCAAGATCCGCTTCGCGCAGCAGCGCATCGCGCTCGAGATCGGCCTTGAGCACGACCTCGATCAGGCTTTCCGGTCCGTTCGGCGCCTCCTGCGCCAGGCTGCCGATCCGCCAGCGCGGCGGCACGCCGATCGCGCCGCTTTCCAAAGCGAGCTCGCCGCGGATCGCCTTGAACAGCGTTGATTTTCCGGTGCCGTTGCGGCCGACCAGGCCGACACGGGCGCCGGGAATGATCTGCACGGAACTGTTGTCGATCAGAAGCCGGCCGGCCAGCCGGATCGAGATGTCGGTGATGGAGAGCATGCGGGCCTTGTCACCGCAGGCGCCGTCAAACGCAACCGCTTTGTGGTCAGGCTCACCGCACCGCTGCTACTCGACCCGGAACAGGGCGTCATCGCGCCTGCCCAGCTCATCGATCAGGCGCTGCAGCTGGCAGGGCAGGTGGGAATCCGGTGGTAGGCTGCGCTGCAGCCGTTCACCCACGGCGTCGCAGATCGATCGGCTGGTCTTGCGATCGATCTCCTCGCTGAAATCTGTGGCACGGCCGGTCATGGCAGGTTCCAAACATATCAAATGTGATGCTGTACCAAGTCATGGGGGTAAAATTGGTTTCCGGTCCCGCCGAAATTGCGGGGGATTTTAGTAAAGAAAGCATGAAAATAGCCCCGGCGGGGGGCACTCGCCGGGGCTACAAGGGATCGACACTGCGGGGGGACCGAAAGCTGCGCCGATCCTAACTTGGTTGCTGCGCTTGGTTCAGTAGCAGCGGTTGACCAGGCGCCAGCGGGGCCCCCAGGGGGTCGGGACCAGCCGGCGAACGTAGCAGCCGCCATAGCCGTAGCTGTAATAGGGGCCGCCGCCGACGAAGACGCGCGGACCGTACCAGGGGCGGTGCCACCCATAGCCACCGTGCCAACCGCCATACCAGCCGCCATGCCAATGCGCCGAAGCCGCAGATGGCGCGAGGGCGGCTGCGCCCAAGGAAACGGCGGCGACCGCCATGAGGGAGAGTTTGCGCAACATGATCGTCTCCTGGATTACGGCGCCGGTGGCGCCCATACTGCACGACGCTTGAGGCTCTAAGGAGGTGGCGGTCCGTATCGATGTGATCGCCATCACCAATGCAAAGCATCTTACGTTCGCGGAGCTGAACGCCGGTGGCACGCGTTCTTCAGTCTGGGTTCAGGATTGTGAAATTGTTGTAACCGCTGCCGCAATCGAGGCGACCTGCTCGCTTGCGGTTGCCTCGGGGCGCCGATATAAGCCCGCAACCCACAAAACCTGCTCTTCTTGAGGACGACATCATGGCGACCGAGCGTACCTTTTCGATCATCAAGCCCGACGCGACCGAGCGCAATCTGACCGGTGCGATCAACGCGCTGATCGAGAAGGCGGGCCTGCGCATCGTCGCGCAGAAGCGGATCCGCATGTCCCGTGACCAGGCCGAGACGTTCTATGCCGTGCACAAGGCGCGGCCGTTTTTCGGCGAACTCGTGGACTTCATGATCTCGGGGCCGGTCGTGGTCCAGGTGCTGGAAGGCGACGGCGCCATCCTGAAATACCGCGATGTGATGGGCGCGACCGATCCGTCCAAGGCTGCCGATGGCACCATCCGCAAGCTGCATGCAAAGTCGATCGGTGAGAACTCCGTGCACGGCTCGGACGCGCCGGAAACCGCGGCTGTCGAGATTGCGCAGTTCTTCTCTGGCAACGAAATCGTCGGTTGATGGCAACGCGGCGCGCGGAGCATGAACCGATCTCCGCGCCCGCACGTGGCTGTCCGCAGCGGCGGACGGGACTGAAAGGCTAGGCTGTGAATTGGTTGTCGCAGATCGCTGATCCCGCCAATTTCAGCCTGTTGATTGCCCAATTCCAGACTGACATCCAAACGGCTGGCTTCTGGCTCGCGCTCGGCAAGATCGTCTGGATCAACGTGCTGCTCTCCGGCGACAATGCGCTGGTGATTGCGCTTGCCTGCCGCGGCCTTCATGGCCGTCACCGCTTCTGGGGCATGGTCGCGGGCTCCGGCATCGCCGTGGCGTTGCGCATCGCCTTTACCGGCATCGTCGCGACCTTGATGGCGCTGCCCTATCTGAAGCTGGTCGGCGGGTTGGCGCTGCTCGTGATCGCGGCCAAGCTCGTCGTACCCGAGGACGAGAACGACGAGATCGCCGCCGGCACGACACTGTGGCATGCGATCCGGATCGTGGTGCTCGCCGATATCGTGATGAGCCTCGACAATGTGATTGCGGTCGCGGCCGCGGCCAACGGTCAGGCCTCGCTGCTGATCCTCGGCCTTGCCATGAGCGTTCCGCTGATCATCGCTGGCGCGGCGCTGATCATGCTGGTGCTTGATCGTTTCCCGATCCTGGTCTGGTTGGGCGCAATGCTGCTCGGCTGGGTGGCCGGCGAGGTGATCGCGACCGATCCAGCGATCGAGCCGCTGTTGCACCACCTGCTGGATGGCTCGCTGGTCATGAATGTCGACGCCGTCTCGGCGCTGTTCGCCGGCAAGACCCGTTTTGGCATTCAACTCGATATCATGGAAACCGTCGTTTCGACCTTGGGGGCGCTGCTCGTGCTGATCGCGGGCTCGATCTGGCGCGGCCGCGCCCTGCAGCGGCAGGCCAAGGCGGAGCTGCTGGAAGCCGCGCCCGCGCGTGGCATCGATCTGCCGTGACGCCTGAGCGGGGCCGGTGGGTCTGACCGCCGGTACGAACTAACGAATTAACGAGATGAAGGCCGCTCGCCTCTGGCGCGCGGCCTTTTCTGTCGATGGGCTGACCCGCTCAGGCCGGATGGACGCCGGTGTGAATCAACGACCCGACGTGGTGGCCGCGCAGCGCGGCGGTCAGCCGGCCCGGCACCAGCCCGTTCACGATCTGCACGCGCGCGAGATGGCGCGCCGTCGTCATGACCTCAAGCAATGTGCGATCGAAGGGCAGGGTGCCCTCGAGCTTGGCAAGCTCAGTGGCACTGGTTTCGCGCAGCAATTGCGCCTTGGCGCCGTCGGGGCCGTTCGGGTCGGAGGTGTAGACCCCATCGACGTCCTCGACGATGGTGAGGCCGGCCGCACCAAGCGCATCCGCGATCAGGAAGGCGCCGGTGTCGGCACGGTGGGGCGGGATGCGCGAGGTCGGGAATTCGTGATGATGATAGGGCGGGAACGCGCTGCCGACCACCGCACGCGCAGCGGTGAGATGAATGGCGAGCTGGTTCGCGATGGTCGGATGCTCGATGTAGGAGACGCCTTCCGGTGCCAGCAGGCAGGCCAGGATGTGGCCGTTCTGGCCGGCCTCACTGGCGGCGAGCGGGGCCAGCGATCCCACCGGGAGGCCGAGGTCGAGGCCGACGCTGTAGAGGTGGCGGGCACGGATGCCGGCGCCGGTCAGGATCAGCAGCCGGTGCTCGGGCAGGAGCTTCCGCAGTTCGTCCACCAGCGGCAGGATCGCCTCGTGGCCGCGGTCCATGATCGCGCGGCCGCCGATCTTGACGACCTGCAGCCAGGGCAGGAGCGGGATCGGGCGGCGGCCGGCAACGGGGCGGGTGAGCTTGTCGTCGAGCAGGGTCTGGCGCGCGAGCGGGGAGGCGACGTGCTTGATGGTGTTGGTGGTGTCGTCCATGGCAGCCGGTCCCTCAGCTTGCGGTGATGATGGTGCCGACATGCTCGCCGGCCAGCGCACGGGTCAGGTTTCCGGGGACCAGACCGTTGATGACCTGCACCTGTCGGACGTGCCGCGCCTGCTCGAGCAGGTCGAGCATCGGGAATTCGAGCACAGAATCGGCAAGCCCCTTTGCCTTCATCTCCGCCACAGTGATCTTCGGAATAAAGGTCGCCTTCTTCGTGGTCTTGGGGTTCGCGGTGTAGAGGCCGTTCTCGTCCTTCACATAGATCATCGCCTTGCAGCCGAACTGCTCGGCGACCAGGAAACAGCCGGCATCGGTGCGGTAGGGCGGAATGACGCCCTCGGCCGCAGGGCGCATCCAGAGGCCATAGGGCGGCATGCCGCTGAACACCACAGCGTTCACCTCGGCGAGATACAACGGCACGGCCGATAGCCCGGCGCCGTCGACCGCGGAGATGCCGTGCTTGGCCAAGAGCTGCCCGAGCATCACAGCGTTCTGGTCGGCCACCGAGGCGCCGAGCTGCGACAGCACGCCCGCGGGCAAATTGAGCCCGGCTGCGATCGAGTAGAGATGTCGCGCCCGGGTGCCGGCGCCGGTGCCGATCAGGAGCTTGTGGCTGTTGCGGGCTGCGACGATCTCATCCACCAGCGGATAGACCGCCGCGCGGCCGCGATCGATGACGCTCTGTCCGCCGATCTTGATCACGGTCGCGTCGGGCAGGATGCGGAAGTCGGACGCCTGCTCCGCCGCTGCAATAAGCTGCGCGTCGGTCAGCGAGCGCTGCATCAGCAGTGCCTCGAGCTCCGTCGTCGTGTTTGCCATGGGGGTCCCCTCAATCGGCAACGTTTGTAGGGTTTCCGACAGCAACCCTGCCGTCGAAACTGCCCGCCCTGATCGTTTCCCGATGATGACTGGCGTTCGCGCAGACACATGGCCCTACGCGCGACTATTTCCGCAGCTTTCTGACGAGCTGATCACGTCTGGACCAGCGCCGAGCATGATCGTTTAGTGCGGACAGGTCAACTCCTGGAGATGGCGACGACTCGCAGCAGGATGCGACGGTCGCTGCCGCGTCGTTGGGCCGGCGGACAGCCGTGAACCGATTGCGATGGAGTAGACGCCGCTCGGCTCGTCCGGACGTCCGGAGTTCGAGAGCCAACGGCGCGTGGTCGTGAACGTCAGCCGCTGAAAATGACACGGCGGAAACGATAGAGCGCCAGTGCGAACAAGGCGCTTCCAATCGCCGCGGTTGCAACAACCTCCGGCCAGACGATCGATAAATCCGCGCCCCGGAACATCACGTCCTGCGAGAAGATCACGAAATGAGGTGTCGGGCTGATCACCAACATGATGTGTTTCAACCACACCGGCATGCTTTCGAGCGGTGTCGTTGAGCCGGATAGCAGCATCATCACCAGCAAGACCGGGATCGACAGCAGGCCGAATTGGGCCATGGTCGAAGCGACCGTCCCCAGCGCGATGCCGAGCGCGGCGACCGTGAACACGTAGACGCACGCCCCGCCCAGGAAGAGCAGCCGCGATCCGGAAACCGGCACCTGCAACCACCATTCCACGACAAGCGCAAGCGACAAGGCGGCTGACGCGACGATGACGAGGCCGTTCGCCAGGATCTTGGCGAGCATGATCTCGGAAGGCACCACCGGCATCACCAGCAGATGCTCGACGGTGCCCTGCTCGCGTTCGCGAATGAGCGCAGCGCCGCTGAGCATGACGGTGATCATGGTGAGATTACTGATGATCTGCATCACGGCGGTGAACCAGCTCGATGTCAAATTCGGATTGAATTTGACTTCGGTCACCATCTTGACCAAGCTGCCGAAGCCCGCTTCGCGTCCGGTGACGAACTGCGTCACGTAATCGGTGACGATGTTCTGGATGTAGGTCATCCCATTGAAGGCCTGTGCGGCCGCAGTGGCATCGACGTCGATCTGGACCGTCGGCTGCCGGCCGGCGAGGATGTCGGCCTGAAACTTCGGCGGAAACTCGACCACGAAAATGACGCGTTGGGAATTCATTGCCGCGTCGATCTCCGTGGCAGCGAGGGCGATTGGCGGTTTGAAAGTCGGCGGCGTAAGGCCGTCGGCGATGCGCCGTGACAGATCGGAACGGTCTTCATCGACGATGCCGATGGAAAGGTTCTTCGCCTCGGTCGAGGCGCCGGTGGCGGCGGCGTAAATCGCGATGGTGAAGGAGTAGGCCACCAGCAGCAGCATGATAGGATCGGAGCGGAAGCTCCGCAGCTCCTTGATCGTCAATCGAAACACGTTGGCGAGGTGCAGGCGCAGCTTGGCAAGGCCCGTCGGTCGCGCCCGCTGCGCCGGCGTGGCCGGCTGTTTTTGAGAAGCCGAAGCTTTCGATGCGCTCGTGGATGACATTTCGCGCTCCCCCTCAGCTCTCTTGCTTCTGCAGCAGAATGTGAGCTGCGCCGAAAAATACGGCTGCGAACGCTGCCAGCATCAGGAGATTGAAGCCGAGATCGGAAAAGCCCAGCCCTTTGGTGAAGGTGCCGACGCTGATCGGCTGAAACCAGGCGGACGGAAACATCAGGCCGATCAATCGTCCCTGCCCGGTGAGGGACGACACCGGCACGAGCAGACCGGAAAAGTTCACGACCGGAATGATGGCGAGCACGGTGGTTGCAAACACGGCTGCCACCTGCGTCCGCGTGAACGTTGAGACCAGCTGTCCAAAAGCGCAGGTGGAGAAGACATAGAGCAGGGCTCCGAGCACCAGGGCGCCGAAGGAGCCCTTCACCGGGACGTGGAAGACGATGAGCGCCATCAACACCAGGAGCACGAAGGTCAGCATCCCGACGACCACGTAGGGAAACTGCTTGCCCAGCAGGAATTCGAACTTGGTGATCGGTGTCGAACGGAAATTGGCGATCGAGCCGGTTTCCTTCTCACGGACCACGCCGATCGTCGCCATGACGGCAGGAATCAAGACCAGCATGATCACGACGACGCTCGGGACCATGCTGAAAACGCTCTTGAAGGCCTGGTTGTAGCGGAAGCGGTTTTCGATATGGACGCTCCCGAGATATGGGGCGGATGGCGCGTTGGGGCCGAAGCGCTCCGTCGCCAGATCCTGTGCGTAACGGAGCAGCAGGCCCGTGACATAGCCTTTCGTCGTTTCGCCCCTGAACGGCATCGCGCCGTCGATCCAGAAGGCGGCCTCCGGCGCATGCTGGTTGGCGAGATCGCGACCGAAGCCGGACGGGATTTCCACCACGACCGCGAGCTCGCCGCTGCGCATGCGTCGCTCGAGTTCCGCGGTTGAGCCGACCGGGGGCTGTTCAGAAAAATAGTGCGAGCCCGAGAAGCTCTCGAGCAGTCGCCGACTCTCCGGCGTCTGGTCCTGGTCGAACGCCGCATATTTCAGGTTCTCGACGTCGAACGTGATGCCAAAGCCCATGGCTAGCATCAGAACGACGGGGCCGACAAAGGCGAAGGCAAGCCGGATCGGATCGCGCAGCAGCTCCATGGCTTCGCGCCGGGCGTAGGCCCACATGCGTCCTGGATCAAATCCCTTGGGTTGACGTGGCTGTGCTGGTTGGGGGGCCGTCACGCCCGCCGCCGAGGGCGCTTGCGGCGCTGGCGCGGGCGCCTTGTCGTCGCGTCCGCTCGCTTCCTCCAGATATGAGATGAACGCATCTTCAAGCGTATCCTTGCCGCGTTCCCGGGTGAGCTCCTTCGGCGCGCCGACCGCAAGCACGCGTCCCTGGTGCATCAGCGAGATGCGGTCGCAGCGATCGGCCTCGTTCATGAAATGGGTGGACAGGAAGATCGTCACGCCGTCATTGCGGGAGAGGTCGATCAGCGTGCGCCAGAACGCGTCGCGCGCGACCGGATCGACCCCTGACGTCGGCTCGTCGAGAATGAGCATTGCAGGACGATGCAAGACGGCCACCGCAAGCTGCAGACGCTGCTTGACGCCCAGCGGAAGGCTCTCCGGCTTGGCGTTCGCCACATCCTTCAGGTCGTAGCGTTCCAGGAGGTCCTCGAGCCTGCTTTCGACCTCGTCCGACGGCAGGTGGTAAAGTTGCGCATGCAGCTCGAGATTCTGCCGCACCGTCAGCTCGCCATAGAGCGAGAACGCCTGCGACATGTAGCCGACATTGTGCCGCGCCTCCATGTCGTCGGCCGCCATCGGCTTGCCGAACAATTTCGCCGAGCCTTCGGTGACGGGCAGCAGCCCCGTCATCATCTTCATGGTGGTGGTCTTACCGCAGCCGTTCGAGCCGAGGAAGCCGAAGATCTCGCCGCGCCCGATTCGAAAGCTCACATGATCGACCGCGACGAAATCGCCGAACCGGCGCGTCAGGCCCTCGGCTTCGATGGCAGTATCGTCACCGTCGCTTGCGTTGCGCGGTGGAACGATGACGTCCTGGTGTTCGGCGCGCTTTTCCGGGGGAAGCAGCGCAATGAAGGCATCGTCGAGCGTGGTCTTGTTGGCCTTGGCCAGGATCTCCTTCGGCGCGCCCTGCGCGAGCACCTTGCCGTCATCCATTGCGGCGAGCCAATCGAACCGGCTGGCCTCGTCCATATAGGCCGTGGCGACGATCACGCTCATTTGCGGGCGGCGCAGGCGGATCGAGTCGATCAGCTCCCAGAACTGCCGGCGCGACAGCGGATCGACGCCGGTGGTGGGCTCATCGAGAATGAGCAGGTCCGGATCGTGCATCAGCGAGCAGCACAGGCTGACTTTCTGTTTCATGCCACCCGATAGCTTGCCGCACGGGCGATCGCCGAATGGATCGAGCCCGGTGGCCTTCAGGAGCTCGTCGATGCGCGCGTGCCGCTCGGCTGTGCCCTGGCCGAACAGGCGGCCGAAGAAGTCGATATTGTCGAAGACGCTGAGCGTCGGGTAGAGATTGCGGCCCAAGCCTTGCGGCATATACGCAATGCGGCCATAGCTTGCGCGCCGGTGCTGTTCCTCCGCCATGTTGCCGTCGAGCGCAATGACCTTGCCGCCTTGAATCTTGCGCACGCCGGCGATGAGGGCGAGCAGGGTGGATTTGCCGACGCCATCCGGTCCGATCAGTCCGGCCATGCAGCGCGCCGGAATGTCGAGTATGAGATCGTCGAGCGCGACCGTCTTGCCATAGCGGTGTGTGACGCGTTCGACCCTGGCGACGACGGTGTCGGTCATTGGGGCAACTTGACCTCGAGCTCGGAGGGCCATGCGATCTTGGGATCGGTCCGCACGAAGCCGAGACCGCGGATGCCCGTCTTGACGAACTTGTGATACTGCTCCAGCACCTTGGGATCGATCTGAAGCTTGACGCGGAACATCAGTTTTTCGCGTTCTTCAGTCGTCTCAACGCTCTTCGGCGTGAACTGGGCCTCACTGGCGACGAAGCTCACGCTGGCAGGAATGACGAACTCCGGGATCGGATCAGCGATGACACGCGATTGATCGCCCATGGTCAGCCGGCCGGCCTGGGCGGCCGGCAGATAGATCGTCATGTAGACGTCGTTCAGATCGAGAATGGTCAGAACGCGCTGGCCCGCGGCAATCACTTCCCCGGCGCGCGCCAGGCGGTATTGCACGCGTCCGGTACGCGGCGAGACCAGCACCAAGTCGACCAATATCGATTGCAGCCGGTCGACGTCGGCCTCGGCCGCCTTGATCGCCGACTCCGCCTGGTCGCGCTCGGCATTTGCTGCAACAAAGGCGGCTTCCGCAGCTTCAAACCGGTTGCGCCTGGTATCCACGAGCTGCTGGGTGATATTTCCGCTTTGGAGCAGGGTCTTGCCGCGCTCGTAGTCGGTCCTGGCGAAGGTCAGGTCGCTCTGCCGTTGTGCGATTAGCGCAAGCGCTTCCGCGAGCGCCTGTTTCGCCTTGAGCACCTGGGCCTGCGCAGCACGGAGCTGAGCCTCGGTCTCGGGCGAGGCGATGGTTGCGACCACCTGGCCGGCGGTGACCTCGTCACCCTCGTCGACCGACAGCGTCGCAAGCCGGCCTGGATATTTCGCGGCCACGTCCACCTGCGTCGCCTCGACGCGCCCGTTCGTCTTCACAATTCCGTCAGGCATGTCGCGGCCGCGCAGATGATTGATCAGCGTCTCCACCGCCTTGCGGGCATCTTCGATGGGCTTCGGCGGGGTGGTCTCGGCATGCGCTGCGCCGACGAAGGGCGTTCTGTCCAAAGCGTTCAGCAGCGGCGTTGCAAGCGCGACAGCAGCGCATACCGGAATCGCTCGCGTGAGCAGGAAACGTGGACTGCGTCGTTGAGTAGGCATGATTGATCACCTCGTCGTGCCCGCGTTGACGTCGCAAGCAAGCACGTGCCGCCTGGCACCGTGACCTGAAGACGATGGCAGATGAGCGCAACCAGACATTGATCCTGGTCAACGAAAGGCGGCGTTCCCGTAATTAGGAATATTCATCGCCAGCAGCCCCCCCGGTGCGTAGTCCGGCCACTGAAAAAGATGCGCCGATTTTCATATCTCCCGGGCGGCCTTTGATGGAGGACGCAGTGACACAAGCCATGTCCGATGCCAGTGCACTTCAGGTCCTGAGGCCGCCGAGAGTCCTCGAACAGTTATCAGATCAGATCGGCGAGCTGGCGCCCGCGGCGCTGAACAAGCTCAAGGAACATCACCGCGTCTGGTATGAATCGGTTCCGCCGAACGATGTCACGACCTATGCGCGCGACGCCTGGGAGCGGTCGGTTCTGTTTCTGGACATTCTGCGCCGGCGCGGCAATCAGCACGAGGAGATGCTGAAGCACGGTGTGAGTTCGGTCCTGATCTATGACAGCGAACTGGTGATGCGTGGCGACGAATTGCCGCGTCCGGTCAACTATTCGCTGTTACGCGTGATCCCGCCCGAGGGCACGGAGATCGACGACCGCAAGCGTCCGGTGGTCGTGATCGATCCGCGCGCGGGGCAGGGACCGGGGATCGGCGGCTTCAAGAACATCAGCGAGATCGGCGATGCGTTCAAGGCCGGCCATCCCGTCTATTTCGCCGGCTTCACGGCCCTTCCGGTGCCGGGCCAGCAGATCGAGGACGTTGCGCGCGCCTTCGCGACCTTCATCGAGAAGGTCGCCGCGCTGCATCCTGATGCGCTCGGCAAGCCGTTCATGTTCGGCAACTGCCAGGCCGGCTGGCATGCGATGATCGCGGCCTGCATGCGCCCCGACGTGGTCGGGCCGATGGTGATCGCCGGCGCGCCACTGTCCTACTGGGCCGGCGTCCATGGCAAGAATGTCATGCGCTATCTCGGCGGCTGGTACGGCGGAAGCTGGCTCGACCGCATGGTCAGCGACATGGGCAATGGCCTCTTCGATGCGGCCTGGCTGGTCGGCAATTTCGACAATCTCAACCCCGCCAACACACTATGGACCAAGCAGTACACGGTCTGGGCCAATCCGGAGCGGGAGGCGGACCGCTATCTCAACTTCGAGAGCTGGTGGGGCGACTTCGTCGTGCTGCGCGGCGAAGAAATGCAGTGGATGGTCGACAACCTCTTCATCGGCAACAAGCTTTCGACCGGTCAGATTATCACCAGCGACGGCATCCGCCTCGACCTCCGCGAGGTAAAGAGCCCCATCATCTGCTTCTGCTCCCACGGCGACAACATCACGCCGCCGCAGCAGGCGTTGGACTGGATCCTGGACAACTACCAGAGCGTCGACGAGATCCGGCAATGCGGCCAGCGGATATTCTACACGATCGATGCCAAGGCCGGCCATCTTGCCATATTCGTCGGCACCAGCGTCGCGGCAAAGGACCATGCCGAGTTCATCAACAACATGGAACTCATCGATACGATGCCGCCCGGTCTCTACGAGATCGTGATCAGCGATGGTGCCGCAGGCGGCTACGATCTGTCGGTCGAGGAGCGTGGGCTCGACGACATTCGCGCCTTGGGCTGCAACTCGCTGGAGGACGAGCGCGAATTCGCGGCGGCCGCACGCATCTCGGAACTTAACAACGCGCTCTATCAGACCTTTCTGCAACCATGGATCAAGATGGTCAGCGGTCCTCAGGTCGCGCGCGCAGTGCTTGATCTCAATCCGCTTCGGCTGGGCTATTCCGCCTTCTCGGACAAGAATCCGATGATGCGGACGATCGCGCCGCTCGCGGCGGCGGTCCAGGCCGAGCGGACCGCGGCCTCCGCCAACAATCCGTTCTTCGCCCTGCAGCAGCAGGTATCGCAACGGATGGTCGAGGCGCTCGACCTGTTCCGTGACCTGCGCGATGAGCATGTCGAGCGCAGCTTCCATGCGGTTTATGGGTCGCCGCTGGTCCAGGCCGCCTGCGGAATTTCTCAGGCAGACGGCCCGCCGCGGCCGCGGCCGGGGCTATCACCCTCCATCCTGGCGGCGGCCGAAGCCGACAAGGTGCGATTGAAGGGGCGCGTCGCGGAGGGCAGCATCGTCGATGCCGTCGCTCGCATGCTGGTCTACATCGGCAAGGCGCAGCGTCGGATCGACAAAGGCACCTTCGAGTCCCTGCGAAAGCTGCTGCGCGCGGAACAGGACGTGTCGCCATCCGCGTTCAAGACCGCTTTGCGCGAGCAATGGGCAATCCTGGCGGTCGATGAACACGCCGCCATCGAGGCGCTGCCGGCGCTGTTGCCCGCGGGGTCCGAGTCGCGGCGCGCCTGTGTCGACCTGCTCCAGGCCTGCGTCGCGGCCGCCGGCAAGCTCAATGCCGATGCGCAACGTCGTTTGGACCGGTTGCTGAAAATGCTGGAGGTCGCAAGCTGATCGCGGGAGCCTGATTCCAGCGGGACGCTGGCCGGACCACGCTCGCGGTTGCGACGATGCTCCACGACACCGCCATCGAGCTCGTCCGCTCATATGTGTCGGCGGCCTGTCTCGGTGGCCGGATTGTAGCGCATCGGTGAGCCGGCCGACGTCTTCGATGTCGTGGTCGGTCCAGGCCTTGAGTTCCGCAACCGTGTGCTCGGCGAAACGAGCGCGACCCACCTAAGTTGCTGGCCATCGTTCCCTTGGACTGGCTTGCTGAGGGGGGATTCAGCCTTTCAGGGTCAGGCAGCGTACGCAGGGTCGATCCCTGCAGGAGCGGCCGGCGGTATCCTTAAGGAACAGCACAACGACTGGTCGATTGGTATTGCGCAGGTAGTTGCTGAAGGAGGCAATGATGGATAGATCGAACGCAAGATTGTGCGATGTCGCCAACCTGATCCTTGGCGCGATCCTCCTGTTCTCGCCGTGGATCTTCGGCTTCGAGGCGGGTCACCTGTCGCAGAACGCCGTCATCTCCGGAATCGTGATCGCGGTCCTGGCGATTGCCGCCCTGGCCGCCTTTGCGGTCTGGGAGGAGTGGCTCAACCTCATCGTCGGCCTGTGGGTCCTGGTGTCCCCCTGGGTGCTCGGATTCGCCGGGAACCGGACGGCCATGACGGTTCACGTCATCATCGGCGCACTGGTCGCGATCCTCGCCGCGGTGGAAATCTGGATCACGCAGCCGCCGTTCCGGCTGCCGACGAGCCGCTAAGCAACGTCACATAGCCGATTGTCGCGCCGGTCGGCGCGGCCGCGAATGACCGCGCCGATCCGAGCGATCGTCGGCGGATTCTACCTACGCACAGCGAATATTCGAGAGATCAGCAGCCGCGGAAACAGCTGCTGATGAGCGACTATGACTTGGTCGGACGCAAGAGCTCGTTGCGGGCCTCTCGGGCCATCAGGGCGTAATATCCTTCCCAATGTGGCAATGGGGATGGCCGAAATCGTGGGGCAATTCGCCGACGGCGAGATATGTGATGTTGTCGGAGCCTGGTGTGCCATCCAGGCCGGCTAATTTGCGCATCCGGAACGCGATTGCGTGGTCCGCGCAGGCCGTGTCGCCGCTGACGCCGAGTCCGCCGATCACCTTTCCGCCAGAGTAGAGCGGCACGCCGCCGCCAAACGTGATGATGCCGCCGGGGACCTCTCTCAGCCCCGATCCCTGCTCCTGGAACATCGGGTTGAACGGGTTGGAATTGTTCAAGCCGTAGAGCGATCCGGCAGGGAATCCGCCGTTTGCCGGGCCGCTATTGGCCGGCTGGGTGAACGAGTAGAGCATGGCGGTGGATAGCGCCAGCTGGCTGTTGCTGAAGTTGTTGGCGGTCGAGGCCTTGGCGATGGCGATGGAGCGGCTGCCCGGCCACGCATCCGGATCGCTGCGGATCACGGAGCAGAGAAGGCCTTTTCGGTCGACGACAGCGGACCACATCAGATTCGGACTGAACAACCCGCCGTTTGCGTCAGGCGCCTTGACGACGACTGCGAGCTTTGCCTGCAGATTGTTGACGATGCCGTCGGGAATACTGCAGGTCTCTTGCTCAACGTTGGTCGCCATCGCGGGCATCGAAACCATCAGTCCCATCGCGGCTGCAATCAAACGCCTTGTCGTAACGGAAGCAAATTGCATGACTGACCTCTCTCTGCGCGCAAAAACATGCACATGACCGAGGGCAAGGGATGTTGAAGAAGAGCGGGTGCGATGTAATTGCGTGCGGTTCAAATTGACTGCGGTGAATGGTGGCCCCCGGCCACATTCGAAAACTAATTGACTTCGCGACTAATAATTTCGGCCGATCCTCGCGGAGGGCTACGTCAATTCCAACGTAAGATGATGTCGTTACCATATCAGTTCGATGACTGGCGACCCTATTTTCGTACGCGCACTGCTTCGAGATGGATGACGTTACCGCTGCTCGCGTCTTGCGATCGCGGCGCTCCGCACGGAGCTGCGAGAGATCGAGGTTTTTGCAGCGCATATGTCGACTGTTGTGCACTCAGCCGGGATTTAGAAATCGACCAATTGTCGGACTGATCAGAGCGTTTCTTCGTCTCTGCGGACCATACAGATCGGCCAAGCATAGAACGCGATCACGTCCGCTTCGGGTCAAATGCGCGTGGTCGGTCCTCCGAATGCCGACTCCCGGTGAGCCGCGGGAGCGGACATCCACGGCGCAGACCGCGAAGTCCGGGAACGGGTCCAAAAGCTGACTTGGCTATGCGGGGCTATTTCAGCCGGTAGCCTGCATGGCAACTGACGCAGGCGGCCATGACCTCGCCAAGAGCGCCCAGAGCGGGTTTCAGCTCCCCGGTAACGCCGACATTCTGTGCCTCGATTGCGAAACGGCTTGCGGCCTTGTGCATCGCCGTACCAGCATCCTGCATGCCCTGCGGCATGTATTTGGCGACCTCCGCCGCGCCATGCTGCCGCAGGGAGCTCATGCCCAGTTGCTCCTCCGCGATCTTGCCTGCCATCTCCGGTTCGCCGCGAGCCAAGGCCTCGTTGATCTGTTGAAGCGCGAAGAGGTGGTCGCGCATGTTCGCGATGGTGTGCTCGACGAGTTGCGGCGGCAAGTGGACGAACTCGCGCGTGTCGGTCGCGGAAGTGCCGTGATCCATGTGGTCCTGCTGCATGTGATGTTGGGCGGCAGCATATCCAATCGAAAGAATAAGGACCCCCGAAACGAGGATAGCGAAGAGGACGCGCATAGACTGCTTTTCCCGATTGAGGTCCGAAAAGCATAGCCGAGCTACGATTATGCGCATATGATCGTGATCATATGGTCCCAACCGAAAAAATCCCAAAAGCGCTCAACCGGGCACTCCCTCAAGGCTTGGATTGGAGGTCTCTGACGCGCGAAGCGCCGCTGTTAGCCGCTTTGCCGACGGCTGCCCGGCGAGTTACGCGATTGCGGGAAACTCCACGCCACACATCAGTGTTCAGTCAGGGCGACCGCCCCCACGCCCATGTTCTTCATGCTTTCAGGAGAGGTGCGGCTTGTCCGCCGATCAAGGTCTGGAGGAGAGATCATCCTTCAGCGAACTCGACACGGCTTCCTCGCTGAGGCCAGCCTCGATCAAGCTGCCTATCACTGCGACGCAATCGCCGCAGAGCCTTCGTCACTGTTGGCGATCCCGCGAACGGCCTTCAGCAGGGCGCTTACCATCACGCAATTCCGGAACGGGTGGATTGCCCATCTGACGCGGGAGCTTCGCAAAGTGCGTGCCAATGCGGAAAGGCTGAGCCTCAGAACGGCGCGGGAGCGCGTTCTCCATTTCATCGAGACCGAAGGCGAGAGGGGTGTGGTCAATCTGGGTCAATCCAAGAAGGATTGGGCGGCAGAGCTCGGACTTACGCATGAGGCACTTACCGCGTGCTGGCGCAAATGGAGAACCGCGGGGAACTGATCGTGGATCATTCCCGATTGACATTGCGGTGAGCCTGAGAGAGCAAATCGATCCCGAGATTATGTCGGCTACTCGGGAGCCATGTCCGTTCACGCGGAACAACTCAGGTGGAGCACATCTCGTCCGCTTCACCCCCCTAAGAAGCGGACAGCTAGGGGACATGCGCCGCTTGGCGCCAGAAGGAGGCATGGCTCAACGCTTGGGGACCTAGCCAATTCCTTGGATGATGATCCCGGTTCCATCACAGCGTTCGCAAGCGGTCTGTTTACCTGTCTGCTTATCGACCTGCTTCCCGCTTCCCGCGCACTCGGGACAGGTGTCCTCGCTGGTCCCTGGCGTTCCGGGCTCCGGATCATCGTCGGGCGTGTGCTGCCTTCTCGGATCCTTTGATTGCATCGTCCGCATCCTTTTTGACGCCGATGTCATCGACCTTCAAACCGATCTGCCTATCAGCAGAGTTGACTGCCTATTTTAAAAAAAGTCGTCCGATTGCATTCGAGCATCTTGACTTGGATCAAGCATTTCTACCCGGTGCTCCCCCAAAAATCCTCCTGATGACTTCCTCGCCGCAAGAGTCGAAGCACCTGCCGTGGCTGAGCACAATGCGCTCCGGGTGCCAAGAGTGGATTTTTGCGATTGCTGCCTTGGCCTTTCGTGGCTGCAGTAATAGCGGCAGTCGCATGCCGAAGAATATTTGCCCGCACGGATAATACATGCCGCTGAGCCTTGTCGCCGTTCGCCAAGGCTCAGGCATCTTATCCAGCTCTATATTGAATATCGTGTCTGTAAGCACCAGCGTCTTCGATCGGCTATGAAAGAAGATGAACTCCTTGAAGTATCCACCAGGAAATAGCGTTTGGTCGATGTCTTGCCGCCATTCGTCGGGTGGATTGAAGTCGAGGTCTCTCAGAAACGTGACATCGACGTGCCGAGCGCGCGCTCGCTGTCGTACGCGCGGCGAAGCCCATGGGATCGCGTCGGGAAATGCTGTCGACCACTCGCCGATATGAGCGTAGTGAAACTGGTTGGGTGACACGAGATGTCGGATCCTTCCCAACCGCTGCAGCTCGTTTGCTAACGCCTGATCAAATTTGATTGGCGAGTGAAGCAACAAATCACCACTAGAGAGGCGAACGACCGTCATCCGTGTGGTGAAAGGCATAGGCAACCTGACGCCAGCCGCTGTGAAGTATTCCAATGGGCCATCAACGATTCCGATGTCCTTCCCTATCGGCTTAAATACGTTGATTGGTTCGTAGAGCAGAGCCGCCAAGGTCGTCTTCCGGATAGCGTTGTTCCACGGAGTATCGCTGATCACGAGAAGTCTGCAACGGGTCAAAAGCGTCTTTAGGCATCCCGAAGGAGAGTTTCCGCTTAGGCTCGGCGAGCGGACATCCTCCATGCTGGCCACGGGGCGGAGTTGGGACCAAAGGCAGGCGTCGCAAGAATTATCCGATCACCTTGTCGGCGCCATTGAGTGGCGGCGGAATGCGCCAAAACAAGCCGGCCTCCGCCGCGCGGCAAAGCCGGCTCAGTTCTTGTCGCGAGTTGTGGGCCGCAATCAGTCGCAGATGCGCCGACGAACAGTGACATCTTCTCCAAAGCGATTAGTCCGATGGTCGATGATGACCCGGCACCTTCCACTTCGATCATATCGATTGTAGGCATCGTAGTCGCGATCGCGGTAGTGGTCCCTATGTGGATCGACGTAAACTCCACCCGGACCGACCCCGATCTCGACGGCCTTGGCCGTCGTCGCACTGCCGGCCACGAGAACGAGTAGCGCGGTGAGCGGTAGGATGCTTCGCTTCATCATCATATGTCCTCCTTCCAATGTAGACCTGTCATGCAAACAGTCCGGGACGGAATTAGTTTCCGGACTTCCGCGAACTAGGTGTGCGCTGCAGCACACGTGAGCTGATGCCGAACTGCTCGGTCGTGCCGGGCTTACAGCAGGCCAAGTTGCTTCACCGGGATATCAGCAATCTCCGTCGCGTCCGAATGCCCGTCGCGCGAATATCAATGCCGGAAAACGGAAATGTCCGTTGAGGGGTCACGAACGGAAATAATTGCGGCGGGCAAATCGAGTGGGCCCTCCTCCGAGAGGAGCCCGGCCTGGTGAGGTGAACGCCAGCGCCGCCACAGCATCCGCGATCTCGGCCGTATCTGCATAGGTCACCATGTGACCGGCATCCTCGATGAGATGGAGCAGGGAGCTTGGCAACATTTCGTGGAGGCGGCGTGATTGGTCGGTCTCGATGAGCTGGTCACTCTTGCCATGAACGATCCTGACAGGGCATTGGATGGCCTGATATTGAAGCGCCAATTGCGCGGCAACAGGAATAAGGAACGCGCTCTCCTCGGCGGCCGCCCTCAATTGCTTGGGTCGGAGAGACAGCGAGATCGGAAATTCGTTCTTGAATTGCGGCGGAATGGCGCGCGGCGCGAACAGCATGCGAATCAGCTTCGGCATAATGGCCCACGATATGATCGGCGCGATGGTGTAGCGCATCAGATCTCCGAGCAGCGGCACTGCCGGGCCTGACATGAGCCAAAAGTCGATCCGAAAGGTCGGAAAATAGTAGCCGGACGCCAGCACCAGCCCCCTCACGGGATAGTCGCTTTGCAGCGCCAACGCGATCGCCACCAGTGTTCCCCAGGAATGGCCGAGTACCACGGGATTGCGCACCCCAAGCTGATCAAGAGCCTTCGCGAACAAGGTGGCTTGTGTCTTGGCCGTCCAGATGCGCGTGCGGGGACGCTGGCTGTAGCCAAACCCTGGCCGGTCGAAGCAAACGACGCGGTAGGAGGCGGCAAGGCGGTCAACTAGACCGCTCAGGATGAGATCCTGAATCATGGTGCCATTGCCATGAAACAGGACCACGCAAGGCGCAGCGGCATCGCCGCGTTCGATGTAATGAAGGCGCACTCCGTCGCACTCGATGAAGACGCCGACCCGCGGGTTCTTTCGCTCGGCTGCCACCTGAAACGCGATGTTGCCGAGGATCAGAACGACAATTCCGGCCACGACGATTAGCAGGACGGTTTCAGCTGTGGACATCGGGTCTAATCTTTAGATGGTCCGCGCTGCGGACCTTGAATCGTCGGAACAACTGCGACCTGATGCCTTCGTTCCTGCTCCGCAATCCCGGCCAGTGCTCGGACCGCTACGGCGTTCCGTGCAGCCGCATTTGGCCTCTCTTGGTCCAGCGCAGACAACAGGCTGCGAGTTTGAGGAAAGTCGCCTTCGGCCAAGAGTTGACATTCGAATTGAAGAGGCCGCCAACTGACTTGAGTATCAGGAAGAATTTGATGAGTTGGCTGCCGTCGAGTGCCCAAAGTGCGGATGGAAGAGCATCAGCCGCGAGCTGGACTTGATCGCCGTGCCGGACACAAATTGAGGACAATCCCAAAACTTGGGACCAGGTATCTGGCCGGATGTAGAGATAGATTGCTAATCCCAGACGCTTTTCTGAATTCAGCAGATGCCGATCGAATGTCCATGGAGGTCACCAGCTTGTGCGAACTGGCCTTGAGTTCTACGGCTTTCTGGGCGGTCTCCCATGGCACTGCAAGCATGCCCGATCCCATAATTTGTAACTTTGCCGTCGAACTGAATATTGCGCTTTTTACCCTCGTTCCATTCAATCGAAACTGAAAAAGATAGGTGGCCAGACCCTCGATCGTAATGGACACTCGGCGCCTGCGAGAACAGGGGCGCGAGGGGCCTGCATCGGCACTCGGTTCCCCATGGAACAGGCGGAGCCGGTAGTTAAGCGGTGCCTCGGAGTAGCCTTTTCACTGAGAGCCAAGTTGCCGCGACAGTGTCTCTGTGCCAATTTCGCTGCGCGTGAACAGCGACCGCGGCAATGGGTGTTGCCACATGCGAAGCTGGCTTTTTCTGACCATTCTTTTCTTAGCAGTTGATATTTTCAGCTCCGCGGGCGCTGCGGCAGCGCCGAAGCGCGTTTTGTTGCTCCACTCATTCGGGCCTCAATTCGTGCCCTGGGTCTTCATCGCAGCAGAATTCCGCGAGCAACTCTTCAAGCGATCCCAGGACAAGATCGATCTCTATGAAGCCTCGCTCGAGGGATCTCGGTTCCTGCAACCGGAGCAGGAAGGTCCGACGGTCGATTATCTTGTCAACCTCTTCAAAAGGCGAAAGCTCGATTTGATCGTGACGGTCGGTGCTCCGGCCGCTTTTTTCGTTCAGAAGTACCGAGAGGAGTTCTTCCCGTCCACTCCACTGGTCATCGGCGGGCCTGAGCAACGCGCAATCAAGCCGGAGACGCTCACCGCGAAAGATGCGCCGGTGGTGGTCAGTTTGAACTTTCAAGAATGGATCGAAAACATTTTGCAGGTTCTCCCGGACACCACCCATATCGCGTGGGTGGTCGGCGCTTCGCCCCTGGAACGGTTCTGGACTGAGGAGTTTCGCCGTGTGTCGGAGCGGTTTGCCGACAGACTATCGTTCGAATGGTTCAACGACCTGCGGTTCGAAGACATGCTGCAACGGGTGTCGGAGCTTCCGCCGCATTCCGCAATTTTCTTTGTCGATCTTCGCGTCGATGCCGCCGGCGTGCCGTTGGATCGGGACTCCGTGATACCGAGACTCCGGGCGGCTACAAACGCGCCCATCTTCAGCTACGTCGAGAACTACCTTGGGCAGGGCATTGTTGGCGGACCCTTGATGTCCACCTCGGAATTGGGGCGACGAATGGCAGAAGCCAGTGTTCGCATCCTGCAAGGCGAGCTGCCGGGCAGTCTCAACATACCTCCTGTGACCCTTGCCCTGCCGCAATATGACTGGCGGGAGCTTCAGCATTGGAACATCAGCGAGGATCGACTTCCAAGGGGTAGCCGAGTTCTGTTTCGGGAGCCGACAGTCTGGCAGCAGTACAGCTCCCAGCTCGCCTCGATGTTCGCGCTGCTCCTGGTGCAGGGAGGACTGATCTTCGGCCTTCTGTTTGAACGTCGCCGTCGGGTCCAAGCCGAAGTTCAAGCTCGAAAGCGATCGGCAGAACTGGCCCACATCAACCGATTTTCCATGGCCGGAGAACTCACCGCGACCATCGCGCATGAGGTGAACCAGCCACTTGCCGCTATTCTTGCCAACGTCGAGACGGCGGAGCTGGCAATCAAATCTCCGCAGCCCGATCTGCGGGAGATCAGCGAAATACTCACCGATATTCACAATGATGACGTGCGGGCCAGCGAAGTCATCAGACGAATTCGTGTCCTGCTGAGAAAAGCGCCGTTCCAACTCAAGCCGCTTGACCTGAATGAAGTTGCCCGGGATGCCATGCGATTTCTTTCGGCATTGGCTGTCGCGCGCGAAGTGAATCTCACGAGCTACTTGCCGACCCCACTTCCTGTGAGCGGTGACGAAATTCAACTTCAGCAGGTCATTCTGAACCTGGTTGTAAACGCCATGGACGCCATGTCGGAGATGCCGAGCGCTGAACGCAATATCACGGTCACTACGGCACATGTCGGAAGTTCCGCTCGCCTCTCGGTATCCGATCGGGGCCCAGGTATTGCGGTCGAGCATGTCCACGAAATATTCGAGCCGTTCTTTTCGACAAAGCGTGAGGGTATGGGGATGGGACTATCGATCGCCCGAACCATTGTCGAAGCTCACGGCGGGAAGTTATGGGCCGAGAACAAAGCCCCTCGCGGCGCGATATTTTACGTCGAATTGCCGCTCGCCTCGAAATGATTGATTTTCGCCCAAGTCAATCTTACGTCCGAACTTGGCAGTGACGGCTTTGGGGTTGCGCCAAAACAAAATGTTCGCCAGCGATTTCAACGCGACTCGGCCTGTCCAGTCTTCTCGCGAAAAATATTCGTGTTTCGTTTTTCCAGAAATTATGGTTATCTGAGGGCATCCCGCCTCACCACGGAGGGGCGTTGCGCGCGATCGTCACGACACGCGAGGCGGGGAGGCGGTGGCCGCGAGACGCCGGAAGCGCTCGTCGAGTGCGGACGAACGGTGTCTTGCGGACGGTGAAGTCGTGTGGTCCTGGTCTCCCGGCGCTGAGACCAAGTCGGTGACGACGCTTGCGCGTTGCGCCGATGACGGGGGCAAGAAAGCCGGTCCCCGAGGAGAGCGCGTATAACCCGTCAAACATCGCGCAGGGAATGCCGGATGTTCGGCTGCACCTGTGGTGACTGCCGCCTGCTTTTTGTTCTGCAGGCGGGCCATGGGTGAGGCCTTCACCCGGCATTCCCTGCGCCCTCTGCATTCGAGGGCGAGTGTAATGAGCACAACTCGGGCAGCATCTGCCGCGGGAAGGTGAGGTCATGTGGAATTGCCGCGCAACACGCTCGGTGTCGTCCCGGCCTTGCGCCGGGACCCATGGCCGCCGCCGTTAGTTTCGAGCGGCGCTGGGTCGAGCCTCTCATCCGACCGCTGCGCTCTGTGGTTGTGGGTCCCTGCGTTCGCAGGGACGACAGCGAGGCCGGCAGTGCCGATGAACTACTAAATAAAACCGAAGCTAAATCCCCAGCGCATCGAGCGCCGCGGCGACGTCAGCCGACGATCGCACCTGCACGGCCTGTAGTCCGCGCGCCCGCGCACCTTCGATGTTCTCGGCGAGATCGTCGAAAAATACGATGCGCCCAGCCGGCACGCCGATCGCCTGGACCACATGGTCGAACGCTGCCGCATCCGGTTTGCGCAGGCCGATCGATGACGACAAGAAGATCTCGCGAAAATGGCTCAGGAGCTCGGCATAGCGCGGCGAGAAATGTTCGACATGCGGCCGGTTGGTGTTGGAGAACACGTAAAGCGGCAGCTTTTCGGCGGCGCGCGCGAGCAGCGGCGCGATGCCCGGGACCTCGCCGACGAAGATCGCGTTCCAGCCTTCGAGGAACTGTGCGTCGGTGATGGATATGCCGAGCAGGCTGCGCAGGTTCGCAAAGAAGTCGGCGTCACTGACGTGTCCGCGCTCGTGATGGTGATAGGTCTCGTCATGCACGAAGCGCGCGGCGATCTCATCCGCTGTGCAGCCGGCGTGGCCGGCCCAGCAGGCGACCGCCTTGGAGAAATCGATGTCGATCAGGACGCGGCCGAGATCGAACAGCAGCGCATCGGCGCTGCCGGCGGAGAGATGGGGCAGGGGCATGATGGGGGCTGTCAAGCGCTCGGTCGTCCGGTTCGTTCGGCGACAGCCCTAATAGCGGTACGGCTCGATATCGACCAGCGGAAAGGCGCTGAACACGCCCGGCGCGTTGGTTGCGGTCGCCGGATGCAGATACGAGCCATCGAGCTCGGCAAAGGAGGTGACGCCGAGCAGGCCGAGGGTGCGGATCACCTCGTCTTCGAGGAGTTCCAGCATCCGTTCGATCCCGGCCTCGCCGGCGGCGGCCAGCGCCCAGCATTGCAGGCGTCCGATGCCGACCAGATCGGCGCCGGAGGCGAGCGCCTTGACGATGTCGCTGCCACGGCAGAAGCCGCCGTCGACGATGATCTTCGCGCGGCCCTTCACCGCCTGCACCACTTCGGGCAGCACGTGCATGGCGCCGCGGCCATGATCGAGCTGACGGCCGCCGTGATTGGACACATAGATCCCGTCGACGCCATGATCGAGCGCGATCACCGCGTCCTCGGCGGTCGCGATGCCCTTGATGATCAGCGGGATTTTGAACTTGTCCTTGATCAGCTTCACGGTGCGCCAGCTCAGCGCCTTCTGATGCTCGCCGCCGGTGGAGCGCAGCCGGCTCTCGCGGACGTAACGCTTGGCGATGTCGCGTTCGCGCCGGCTGTAATGGGCGGTGTCGACCGTGAGACAGAACGCGGTGTAGCGGCTGGCGATGGCGCGGCTGACATAGTCCTCGACAAAGGCATCGTCGCCGCGCACGTAGAGCTGGAAGATGCGCAGCGCATCGGGTGCGGCCTCTGCAACCTTCTCCAGTCCCGGCTCCGAGACCGAGCTCAGCATATGAGCCGCGCCGTAGCGGCCGGTTCCGCGGGCCACACTCGCGGCCCCCTCAGCATCGAAGATCTCGAGCGCGCCGACCGGTGCCAGCATCACCGGGAGGCGCAGGCTGCGCCCGAACAGCTCGACCGCGGCGTTGACCCGCGCCACGTCGCGGAGCACGCGCGGCCGGAACGCGATCTCGTCGAGCGCCATGCGGTTACGCCGCAGCGTGGTCTCGGTCTCGGAGCCGCCGACGATGTAGTCCCAGGCGTTCTGGTTGAGCCGGGCGCGGGCCTTGGGGATGAACTCGTGAAGGTTCTGGAACGGCTCGTCGCTGGCACCGAGCTCGACGTTTCTCCATCCGGGCTTGACCGGGGTTTGTTCGTTCATCGCTCGTCCTCCCTGACCGCATCATTGTTGTTCACCGCCTATCCCGTCCGGGCTGTCAGCGCCATCCCCAATCGCGTCAGGTCAGGGAACGGTAGAGGAAGGGGTGAGGAAAGGTCGAATCGACCGGCAATCCCGGCAGGTCAGGCAGATGTGATTGCTCCGGGTCGCGGAATTCTTGATAAATGCTGCCGATCGTGGGAGCAGCGTCGAAAAAGGCTGTCGAATCAGCCGTGTTTGGCGGTGGCCCGGCCACTGCCGAATTTCGCGGTTGCGGGGCCGTTTGGCCGCAAATCGAGCGGCAGGGCCTTTCGGTCGCGCTGAAACGAGCCTTGAAGAAACCAGAAATCTGTTGTGAGCTTAGACTTTCGATCAGGCTGGCGGTGAGTTCTGTGGCCGCGTATCTCATCCATCGGGGCACCCAACAAGCTCGGGAAGCAAAAAGCACATGCGCAAAAACTGGTTGTTCCTGGCAGGGTCGCTGACCGGCGTCTGCCTCACCTTGCTTGTGACCGGCCCTGAGGGCGAGCACCTGGTGGCCCGCGCCCGGGCAGCCGCGGGGGTGGGTGACACCTATTCGCAGCTCAATCTGTTCGGCGCCGTGTTTGAGCGCGTCCGCGCCGACTATGTCGAAAAGCCAAGTGACGAGGCCCTGATCGAAGGCGCCATCAACGGCATGGTGACTTCGCTCGATCCCCATTCGCGCTATATGAACGACAAGTCCTGGCGCGAGATGCAGGAAACCACCTCCGGCGAGTTCGGCGGGCTCGGCATCGAGGTGACGATGGAGGACGGCCTGGTCAAGGTCGTGGCGCCGATCGACGATACGCCCGCCGCCAAGGCCGGCATTCTGTCCGGCGACCTCATTGCCAAGATCGACGGCGAAGCGGTGCAGGGCCTGACCTTGGAGCAGGCGGTTGCGAAGATGAAGGGCGCCGCCGACACCAAGACCAAGCTCACCATCATCCGCAAGGGCAAGGACGCGCCGCTCGATATCGCGATCACCCGCGAGGTCATTCGCGTGCGGCCGGTGCGCTATCACACCGAGGGCGGCGATATCGGCTATATCCGCGTCACCTCGTTCAACGAGCAGACCACCGACGGCCTGCGCAAGGCGATCCTGAACATCTCCAAGGAGATTCCGCAGGACAAGCTCGCCGGCTATGTGGTCGACCTCCGCAATAATCCGGGTGGCCTGCTGGACCAGGCAGTGTCGGTGTCGAGCACCTTCCTGCCGCGGGGGGAAGTGGTTTCGACCCGTGGGCGCAATCCGGAGGAGACCCAGCGCTTCACTGCGCATGGCGGCGATCTGATCAAGGGCAAGCCGCTGATCGTCCTGATCAATGGCGGCTCGGCATCGGCCTCCGAGATCGTCGCGGGCGCGCTGCACGATCACAAGCGGGCGACCCTGATCGGCACGCGATCGTTCGGCAAGGGCTCGGTGCAGACCATCATTCCGCTCGGCGCCGGCAACGGCGCGCTGGCGCTGACCACGGCGCGTTACTACACGCCGTCAGGGCGCTCGATCCAGGCCCAGGGCATCGCACCCGATATCGAGGTGAAGCAGGATGTGCCTGATGACCTGAAGGATCGCACCGACGTCAAGGGCGAGGCGTCGATGCGGGGCCATCTGTCGGCCGACGGCGCCGAGCAGACGGGGTCGCAGTCCTACGTGCCGCCGGAGGAGAAGGACGACAAGGCGCTGCAGGCAGCCTTCAACCAGCTGCGCGGCGTCACCGTCAATGCCGATGTTCGCGCCAAGAACGCGGTGCCGAACTGAGGCTTTCGCGGTTTGCCTTCAGACCCGACGGGACGGCCATTGAGGCCGTCCCGTCGCGGTTTCGACCAACGTGTACGGCGTTGATAGCCAGACTGGTATCTGACTATTTCTGATATTTTCCGGTTTCCCGTGCAACCGCAAGCGGGGCGCGGACGGAGTTGCAGGTTAAGGTTTGAACTTTTCCTGCATAGTCGGTTCAAATTGTAGAGGTATTTAGAGATTGTTCCATTCGGCGGAGTCAGGCCCAACAGTCACCGCTCGGCCGCGCGCCTGCGCCGGCTCTGGGGCCGGGCGGGGCGATAGGCGGCAAACAGTTTGCGCAGTTCAGCCGCAGGCTTGGCCGCACTGAACAGGTAGCCCTGCATCTCCGAACAGCCGAGCGCACGCAGCGCCTGCCGCTGCGCTTCGGTCTCGACCCCTTCTGCCGTCGTCGTCATCGCCCGGACGGCAGCGATATTGACGACCGCCTGCACGATGCTGGCCGATCCCGGGGAGTTCGTGATGTCGTTGACGAAGCAGCGATCGATCTTGATCTTGTCGAACGGGAACCGCTGCAGATAGCTCAGCGACGAATAGCCGGTGCCGAAATCGTCGAGCGCGATCCGCACCCCGAGTGCGCGCAATTGATGCAGGATCGACAGCGCCATCTCGTCGTCGCGGATCAGCACCGCCTCGGTAATCTCGAGTTCCAGCCGCTGCGGCGGCAGGCCGGAGGCTGCAAGCGCGCCGGCGATTTTCAGCGCCAGCGTGCCGCTCTTGAACTGCACCGGCGAGACGTTGACCGCGAGCTTGATGTCGTCGGGCCAGGTCGCGGCCTCGGCGCAAGCGACATCGAGCACCCATTCGCCGATCTGGTTGATCAGTCCGGTGTCCTCGGCGATCGGAATGAATTCGGCCGGCGAAATCATGCCGCGCTCCGGGTGTCTCCACCGCACCAGGGCCTCGCAGCCGGAGATCCGGTCGTCCTTGAGGCTGAGGCAGGGCTGGTAGAAGACCTCCAGTGCGCCGTCGGCGATCGCCTGGCGCAGATCCACCTCGAGCTGATGCCGGGCCTTGACCTGCGCATCCATGTCGGGTTGGAAGAAACGAAAGGTGCGGCGGCCGGCGGCCTTCGCCGCATACATCGCCAGATCGGCGTTCTTCAAAACCTCGTCGAGTGCGGTGCCGTGCTCGGGAACCAGCGCCACGCCGATCGAGGCATCCGCCGTCAGCTGATGGCCCAGGCAGTCGCGCGGCGCGCGAATGGTGTCGAGCACCGTTCCCACCAGCCGAACGATGTCGTCGGGAACCGAGATGGCGGTCTGCACGATGGCAAACTCGTCGCCCCCGAGGCGAGCGACGAAGCCGGCCGCGCCGACCGCCCGGTCGAGGCTCGCGGCAACCGATTTCAGCAATTCGTCGCCGATCAGATGGCCGAGCGAGTCATTAACGCCCTTGAATTCGTCGATGTCGATGTAGTGCAGTGCCAGGCGCTGACCGGGGGCGAGCGCGGCGAGCTCTTGCTTGAGCCGTTCATGGAACAGCGCACGATTGGGCAGATCGGTCAGCGCGTCGTAATGGGCGAGATGCGTGATCTGCTGCTCGGCGCGCCGCCGCTCGGTGATGTCCTCATGGGTCGAAAGCCAGCCGCCGTCGGCGAGCGGCTCGTCGACGATCTGGATAGACCGTCCGTCTGGCGTTTCGATGATCTTGATCTTCGTGCGTCCGATGTCGCGCAGCACGGACGCAGCATAGGCCGTCTCGTCGCCGGCCAGAGAGCCGACGGCCTTGCGATGCGCGATGAGATCGGAGAAGCGACATCCCGGTTTCACGATATCGCGCGAGAGACCATACATGTCGATGTAGCGCTGATTGCAGATGACCAGACGCTCGCTGGCATCGAACATCAAAAGTCCCTGCGTCATGTTGTTGACGGCTTTGTCGAGCCGCAATTTCTCCAGGGTCAGGCGCTGCTGCGACGCCTCGTGGTCGCGCATGAGCCTTCGCACCACGATGAAAAGCATGGCTGCGATGAGCAGGACCGAGATCGTTCCCATCGCGATCAGATAGCGCATCTGCTCGCGCCAATCCGCAAGTGCCGCCGAAACCGTCGTCGTCGCTGTCACGATCAACGGATAGCTCGACAAGCGGTGCGCGGCGCCAACCCTGTGCACGCCGTCGACGGGACTGTGAAAGATCCCCGTCGTGTTGCCGTCGCCAGCAAGGATCTGGCGGAAGATTGGCGCATCGCGATAGTTTTGGCCCACCATCCCGTTATGGCGGGGATAGCGTGCGAGCAGGGTGCCGTCGCGATGCATCATCGAGATCGACGCTTCCGGGCCAAGGGCGACGGACGCGAAGAAGCGTTCGACATTGATCGGCTCGAGCCCTCGCGCGATCACGCCGAGAAGCTCGCCGTTGGCTCCCGTCAGCTTCAGCGCGAAGACGGTTGTGACCACGCCGGTCACGCGGCTCACGACGGGTTCGATCAGGATCTGCGGCGAGCTCGGATCGGTGCGGAAGCGGGTAAAGTAGGCGCGGTCCGCGGCGTTGACGTGCGGCGCGGGCCAAGAGGCGGTGGAGTTGATCAGGTTGCCGTCGGCGTCGAAGATGTTCACGCTGCCGACATAGGACAGGGCTCCGACCTTGGCCACGAGCATCGCCTGAACTTCGGCGCTTCCCATTCGCTCCTGGAAGAGAGTGCGCGTGGTCAGCTGATTGTCTCGGACGTAGGTGCCGAGGTCGCGCTGGAGCGCACTGAGATCATCGAGCTGCTGGTCGAAATGGCGTGCGAGCAGAAGCACCGTGTTCTGCAGCTCACGTGTGGTGCTGTTCAAGGCGCGCTCGCGGAAACTGTCGGCCATGATCGTGGTACCGATCGCGATGGCCGCGATCAGCATCAATCCACCCAAGATGAGCCAAAGGATCGGACCCCCGCGGGCCGTCGAAGCTTTCAGCGCTGTGGTTGAACTGATATCGCTCGCCATTGTCCTGAACGTTTCCGCGCGGTTCCCGGATAGATTGTCCAGGAACGCTCCCTTCCCACCCACGGTTACATCTTGCCATGGAGGTCAGGTTAGGAAGTTCAGTTAGCGACCGGTTAACTTGAAGCGCGGTGCGTGCGCGTAGAGAGCTAAGCGCGATAGTGGCCCGACTTGCCGCCGATCTTTTCGACCAGGTGGATGCCCTCGATCCGGACGCCGCGTTCGACGGCCTTGATCATGTCGTAGATGGTGAGGCAGGCGACCGACGCAGCGGTCAGCGCTTCCATCTCCACCCCGGTCGGCCCGGTGACCTTGACGGTGGCCTGGACGATGCAGCCGGGCAGTTCAGGATTCGGGGTGATCTCGACCGTGACCTTCGAGAGCGCCAGCGGGTGGCAGAGCGGGATCAGGTCCGAGGTCCGTTTCGCGGCCATGATGCCGGCAATCCGCGCCGTGCCGAGTACATCGCCCTTCTTGGCGTTGCCTGACATGATCAGCTCAAGCGTCGTGCGCTTCATCACGACGCGGCCCTCGGCGACCGCGATGCGCTCAGTCGCCGGTTTCTCGGACACATCGACCATGCGCGCTTCGCCGCGCTGGTCGATATGGGTGAGGGCGGGGCTGTCGAGGGGATCGTCGGCCATGGCGCCTAACCGGCGGCGCTGGCGGAGCGCTCGCCACGCGCGAGCAGCGCGCGCGTAGCTGCGGTCACATCAGCTTGCCGCATCAGGCTCTCGCCGACGAGAAAGGTCTGGATGTTGACGCGTTCGAGACGCGCGAGATCGGCCGGTGTGAAGATACCGCTTTCACCGACCAGTAGCCGTTCCCTTGGCACCAGCGGCGCCAGCGTCTCCGAGGTCGCCAGGCTGGTCTCGAAGGTCCGCAGATTCCGATTGTTGATGCCGATCATCGGCGAACGGAGCTTAAGCGCGCGATCAAGTTCAGCCTGGTCGTGGATCTCGATCAGCACGTCCATGCCATGGGCGAGCGCGGCGGCCTCGATGTCGACAGCTGCGCCATCATCGAGCGCAGCCATGATGATCAGGATGCAATCGGCACCATGGGCGCGGGCTTCGACCACCTGGTAGGTGTCGAACATGAAATCCTTGCGCAAGACCGGCAGCAATGTCGCCGCGCGCGCCGCGACCATGAAATCGAGATGGCCCTGGAACGAGGGCGAGTCGGTCAGCACCGAAAGACAGGCGGCGCCGCCGGCCTCATAGGCCTTAGCGAGAGCCGGGGGATCGAAATCGGCACGGATCAGCCCCTTGGACGGCGAGGCCTTCTTCACCTCGGCGATCAAGCCGTAGTCGCCGGCCGCGTGCTTGTTGCGGATGGCCTGGACAAAGCCGCGCGGCGGCGTGGCGCTGCGAGCAAGGGCTTCGAGCTGCGACAACGGGTGTGCCCGCTTGGCAGCCGCAATCTCCTCACGCTTATAGGCCTCGATCTTGGCCAGGATATCGGACATGTCGCGCCTTGCGGTCGGGCTTGGTCTAGCTATTGGAGACGGCGATCAGCTGCTTCAGCCGTGCCGCTGCGGCGCCGCTATCGAGTGACTCCTTGCCGATGGCGACGCCGTCCTTCAGCGTCTTAGCACGGCCAGTGACGACCAGCGCCGCCGCGGCATTCAAAAGGGCGACATCGCGGTAGGGGCTCGGCATGCCGTCCAGCACGCTTTGCAAGGCGACCGCATTGGCCGCCGCGTCGCCGCCCTTCAGGGCCTCGCCGCCGCAGTGCTCAAGTTCGGCCTCCTCGGGCGAGACCTCGAAGGTGCGGATCTTGCCGTGTTCCAGCGCCGCCACGAAGGTCGGGCCGGTCAGCGTGATCTCGTCCAGGCCATCAGAACCATGCACCACCCAGGCGGCTTCCGAACCCAGGTTCTTCAACACCTGCGCCAGTGGTTCGACCCACTGTCGGGAGAACACACCGACCATCTGCCGCTTGACGCCGGCAGGATTGGACAACGGACCGAGCAGGTTGAAGATGGTGCGGGTGGCGAGCTCCACGCGGGTGGGGCCGACGTTCTTCATCGCCGGGTGATGGGCCGGGGCGAACATGAAGCCGATGCCGGCCTCGCGGACGCAGCGGCTGACCTGGTCGGGCCTCAGATCGATCTTGACACCGAGCGAGGCCAGCACGTCGGCCGCGCCCGAACGGGACGACAGCGCGCGATTGCCGTGCTTGGCCACGGGAATGCCGGCGCCTGCGACGATGAAGGAGGCGCAGGTCGAGACATTGACCGATCCCGAGCCGTCACCGCCGGTGCCGACGATGTCGACCGCGTTGGCGGGCGCGTCGACCCGCAGCATCTTGGCTCGCATCACGCTGACCGCACCGGTGATCTCGTCGACAGTCTCGCCGCGCACCCGCAGCGCCATCAACAGAGCGCCCATCTGCGATGGGGTGGCTTCGCCCGACATCATGCTGTCGAAGGCGGCAGCCGCTTCGTCGCGGGACAAAGTTGCGCCGGTGGCGACCTTGCCAATGATCGACTTGAGATCGTCCATCGCGTGCCTTCAGACGTCCGTTACTGGGTGTTGCCGCCGACCACCTGGGCGACGGCGGCCTCGTTGATGCTGGTGCCGATATCCTTCTCGAGCTTGGCGACGTAGGCCGTCGTCTGCTCTTCGTTCAGGGCCCGCTGCAGCGTGTCCTTCAGCTTCTTGACGTCGCTCGACGCGAGGTCGACTGGAGGCACGGTGACATCGGTGACACGGAACACGATCCACTGGCTGCCGCCGTTGCCTTCGGTCTGTCCGGCGCTGTCCTTGGGCGTCCGGAACGCTGCTGCGATCGCGCCCGCCGGCACGCCCGGCAGCGAGGCGTCACGCTTGAAATTGCTGGCGGTCTCGACCTTCACGCCGAGCGCAGCCGCCTCATCGGCAAGCTTGCCGCCCTCGTTGAGCTTCTTGACCAGATCGGCCGCCTTGGCCCGCAGCCTGGCTGCCACCTCGTCGTCGCGCCAGCGCGCTTCGACCTGGTCCTTGACCTCGTCGAGGGTGCGGTCGCGAGGCGGGGTGATGCCGAGCACTTCATACCAGACATAGCCGCCACGGAACGAGATCGGCTCGTTGTCGACGCCGACATCGCTATTGAAGGACTGAGCGACCACATCGAGCCCGAGCGGAATGCCGGGGGCGGGCTGGCCGTTGGGCTGGCGACCGGCACGATCGACGGCGTCGATCGTCACCGGCATCAGACCGAGTTTCTTCGCGGCCTCGGCAACACTGGCGCCGCCACCACGTTCGTCCTCCATCTTGTCGCGCAGGGTCGCGACCTGCGAGCGGGCGCGCTCCGCCGCGATCTCCTTCTTGATCTCGGCAGCGACACTCTCGTAGGTCGGCTGCTCGCCAGGTTGAATGGCGCTGACCTTCACCAAAGCCACATTGAATGCGCCCTTGATCGGCTCGCTGATCTCGCCCGTCGGCAGCGAGAAGGCGGCGTCGGCAACGGCAGGATCGAGAATGGCCGATTTCGTGACCAGGCCGAGATCGAGGTCCGCGGGATTGAGATTCCGCTCCTTGGCGAGCTCGTCGAAGTTGACCTCGCCGGAGGCAATGCGGGCGCGCGCGGCCTGCGCCTCCTCCATGGTCGGGAAGGTCATCTGCTGGACCTGGCGCTTCTCCGGCGTCCCCATCTGCGCACGGCGCTGCTCGAAGACCTTCTTGGCATCCTCGTCCGAGACGTCGGTCCATTTGCCGATTTCTTCCGGCGTGACCAGCACGAAGGAGATCTTGCGATATTCGGGCGCGCGGAACTGAGCCTTGTGCTCGTCGAAATAGGATCCCAGCGCCTCGGGCGAGGGCGGGTCGATGGTGCCGGCCTGCGCCTGATCAAGCTTGATATATTCGAGCGAGCGCTGCTCGTTCTGAAACCGGCTCAGGGCATCGACCATCGTGTTCGGCGTCTCGAGCCCGGACGAGATCGTGCCCGCGATCTGGTGGCGGAGCGACACCCGCCGCTGATCGGCCAGATAACGCTGCTCGGTGAAGCCGGCATTGCGGATGATGGCCTGGAAGCGCTGCGGATCGAAGGCGCCGTTGGGGCCCTTGAAGGTCGGATCGTCGAAGATCACCCGCATGGTCTCGGCGTCGGATTGGCCGAGGCCGAGCCGGCGCGCCTCCTCGTCCATGGCGGCTTCGGCCAGCATCTGCTGCAGCACGCTGCGGTCGAAGCCGAAGGCGCGCGCCTGATCCATCGTCAGCGGACGGCCGAACTGGCGGCCGATCTGCTGCAGCCGGTCCGTATAGATCTGCCGGAACTCGTTGATCGAGATCTCCGTATGGCCGATCGTCGCAACCGTCGATTGCCCGAAGCCGCGGAAAATGTCGGCAATGCCCCAGATGCCGAAGCTGACGATCAAAACGCCCATGACCACCGCCATGATGGTCTTGCCGAGCCAGTTTGATGAGGCCTTGCGTAATCCTCGAAGCATGGGTCCAATCTGTCTGCAGGAAGGAAACGACGGGTCTTAAAGGAGTTTCCGTAAAAGCCCGTCACCGAGTTGAAATCGCTTATAAAGAGGGCATCGCCCGGTCGCAACCTGCCACGCCCGGCTCTGGGGCAGAATGAAGCGGGGCGGGACGCGTCCTCTCTGGTGTTCGTGGTTGCGCTCTGCTAGCGCATCCGGATCATTGCTCCAAGTCACTTCCAAAAGTAAGTCGCTTCCAAAAGTCACCTCCAAGTCACAACGTCCGCTGGAATCTTCTCATGACCGATCGCATCCGGCCGTTGATCGCCGGCAACTGGAAAATGAACGGCCTGAAAGCCTCGATGGCGGAATTCGAGGCCATGCTGGCGGGCGCGCCTGACGTTGCGGCCAAAGCCGATCTCCTGGTCTGTCCGCCCGCGACCCTGCTGGCCAGCTTCGCCGACAGAGCGCGCGCGAGCGCGGCGCTCGCGGTCGGCGCACAGGATTGCCACCCTGTGGCTTCCGGCGCCCACACCGGTGACATTTCGGCCGAAATGCTGGCGGACGCCGGCGCCAAGGCCATCATCGTCGGCCATTCCGAGCGGCGGGCCGATCACGGCGAGAGCGACGTCATTGTCCACCAGAAGGTCGAGGCGGTCTGGCGGGCAGGGTTGACCGCGATCGCCTGCATCGGTGAGACCCAGCACCAGCGCGATACCGGCGAGACCCTGGCGATCCTGCGCGGCCAGCTCAACCTGTCGCTGCCCGATGGGTCCCGGGCGGACAATCTGGTCGTGGCCTATGAGCCGGTCTGGGCGATCGGCACCGGGTTGACGCCGACTGCAGGAGATGTCGAGCAGATTCATGGCTTTATCCGCAACCTGCTGACCGAACGCTTTAGCGCCGAAGGTGCGCGCATGCGCATCCTCTACGGCGGTTCGGTAAAGCCATCGAACGCCGCCGAGCTGCTGGCGGTGGCCAATGTCAACGGTGCGCTGGTCGGCGGGGCCAGCCTGAAAGCGGCCGATTTCCTGGCGATCGCGAAGGCTGTCTAAGCCGCCGCGGCGATTTTCTTCCAATAGATCTTGGTGCCGGTCAGGCCGCCATGCGGCTTGACCGCGTAATCCGGGATGATGCCCGTGAGCTGAAAGCCGAGCCTCTCGTAGAGGTCCGAGGCACCGTCGTCGACCGCGGTATCAAGCACCAGCAGCGTGCGCCCATGCGCTTGGGCGACCGCTTCGGCCGCACCCATGAGTGCGGATGCGACGCCGCGGCGGCGGTGGCTGAGGCGTACCAACATCTTGGCGATCTCAGCGCGGTGCGGCTGGTTCGGCGGTAGCGCGAGCAGCAGGGTCACCGTTCCGATCAGATTCTCGCCATCGAAGGCGCCGAGGACGATTCGTTCGCCGCGGCTCGCTGCCGTCAGCGAGTTCTGCCAGAATTGAGCAGCCGTCTCGGACGGCAGCGGGTGCATGAAGCTGACATTGCCACCGTTCGCGACGGCTTCGACCAGAATCTCGCTCAAGGCCGCGCGAATTCCGGACGTATCCGTCAACGGCTCGATCTTGATCGGCGGCATGGCCTAGCTCCGTGCAAGCGCGACGACATAAACACAGGGTGAATCCGTCTCGTTGGCGAAGATCGTTTCGGCCGGCAGGCCGAAGCCGAGACAATCGCCTGGACCGAGCTCATGGCGCTCGGCGCCCTCGGTGATCACGAGATGCCCGCTCTGGACCCAGAGCAGCTGACGGATGTGGGCGTAGGACGAGGCGGGTAGCGTCACGCTCTGATGCGCCGGCATTTCGACAGTGACCAGCTCGACGGGATGGTCGGGGCGGCTGAAGACCTGCTTCCGGACATAGCCGCTTTCGGGATCCTGCCAGACCGGCTGTTGGTCGGCCCTCGAAACCCGTTCGCCATGGTGCTCGGCGCGTAACATGAGTCCGGCCAGCGTCAGGTCGAAGGCGCTGGCGAGGCGGACCAATACGGTTGCGGTGGGGCTCACCTCGGCACGCTCGATCTTGCTGATGGTGGCTTTCGAGACTCCGGAATGGCCGGCGACGTCGGCGAGCGACCACCCGCGGCGCTCGCGCTCGAAGCGCAAGCGGTGCGCGAGTCGCTGGCCAAAATCGTCTATAAGATGATCCATTTGTCTATTTTAATAGACGAATGGAAATCCTTGCGCAAGTCGTACGGGAGGGAGCAATCGAGCTTGTGTCCACTTCCGGCGCGATTATCTGCGGGGGTGGAAATGCCGGTTTCGATCGTGTAACACCGCGCAAATTTCCGAAGAACCCGCAACGCCCTTCGATCGCGGCCACCGGCCGGGTCGCAAGTCGGGGCTGCGACTGAAGGTCACTATGCAGACTGTGATTATCGTCATCCACCTCATGATCGTTGCCGTCCTGATCGGCGCGGTGCTGCTGCAGAAATCCGAAGGCGGGGGCCTCGGCATGGGTGGCGGCGCCGGATTCATGTCGAGCCGTGGCACCGCGAACCTGCTGACGCGGACCACGGCGGTGCTGGCGGTGGGGTTCTTCGTCACCAGCCTGCTGCTGTCCTGGCTCGCGAGCCTGGACCGCAAGCCAGCTTCGATCCTGAACAACGTGCCCGGCCAGTCGCAGCCGGCCGGCGGCGCAACCCCGGTGGCGCCGAACGGCGGTGGCCTGTTGGACCAGTTGAAGAAGGCTGACGAAGCCCAGCAGAAGCAGGCGCCGGCCGGGCCGCAGGCGCCGCAATCACAATAATGCGGGGCGGCCATGCGGGGAGCGGCTGGCTTTCCGGATCCGAATCGCTGCGTAACCGACTGATATAAATTCAGTTTTCCTGTAACCCACAGGCCCGCGGGCAACTTGCGGGCCTCGTGCGATTCGTTTTGGCGAATCGCGTCAGCGGCATTAAAGGTAAGGTCCCATGGCGCGGTACATCTTCATCACCGGCGGCGTGGTCTCCTCGCTCGGCAAGGGTTTGGCATCAGCGGCGCTTGGCGCGTTGCTGCAGGCTCGAGGCTACAAAGTCCGCCTTCGCAAGCTCGACCCCTATCTCAATCTCGATCCCGGCACGATGTCGCCGTATCAGCACGGCGAGGTGTTCGTGACTGACGACGGCGCCGAGACCGATCTCGATCTCGGCCATTACGAGCGTTTCACCGGGCGTCCGGCGACCAAGCAGGACAACATCACCACGGGCCGCATCTATCAGGACATCCTGACCAAGGAGCGGCGCGGCGATTATCTGGGCGCGACCATTCAGGTGGTCCCGCACGTCACCAACGCCATCAAGGAGTTCGTCGTCTCCGGCAATGACGATTACGATTTCGTTCTGGTCGAAATTGGCGGCACGGTCGGCGACATCGAAGGGCTGCCATTCTTCGAGGCGATCCGCCAGCTCAAGAACGACCTGCCGCGCGACCACGCGATCTACATCCATCTGACGCTGTTGCCCTACATTCCCAGCGCGGGCGAGCTGAAGACCAAGCCGACCCAGCATTCGGTGAAGGAATTGCGCTCGATCGGCATCCAGCCGGATATCCTGTTGTGCCGCACCGACCGCGAGATTCCGAAAGAGGAGCGGCGCAAGCTCGGCCTGTTCTGCAACGTGCGCGAAAGTGCCGTGATCGAGGCGCGCGACGTCGACAACATCTACGCGGTGCCGGAGGCCTATCATGCCGCCGGCCTCGACGACGAGGTGTTGGCGGCCTTCGGCATCGCGCCCAAGATTCCGCCGGCGCTGGCCAGCTGGCACACGATCAACGAGCGCATCCGCAATCCGGAAGGCGACGTGACCATCGCGATCGTCGGCAAATATACCGGGATGAAGGACGCCTATAAGTCCTTGATCGAGGCGCTGTCGCATGGCGGCGTCGCCAACAAGGTCCGCGTCAATCTCGACTGGATCGAGAGCGAGGTGTTCGAGAACGAGGATCCCGCGCCGTTCCTGGAGCATGTCAACGGCATCCTGGTGCCCGGCGGCTTCGGCCAGCGCGGCGCCGAGGGCAAGATCCGCGCGGCGCAGTTCGCCCGCGAACGCGACGTGCCGTATTTTGGGATCTGCTTCGGCATGCAGATGGCGGTGATCGAGGCGGCGCGGAATCTGGTCGGGATCGCGGAAGCGAACTCCACCGAATTCGGCCCGACGCCGGAGCCGCTGGTGGGGCTGATGACCGAATGGCTGCGCGGCAACGAGCTCGAGAAGCGCTCCAAGAGCGGCGATCTCGGCGGCACCATGCGGCTCGGCGCTTATCCTGCGGTGCTCAAGCGCGGCAGCCGCGTGTCGGAGGTCTATGGTGGCGCCACCGAGATTTCCGAGCGCCACCGCCACCGCTACGAGGTCAACACCGCCTACAAGGACCGGCTCGAACAGCACGGCCTGAAATTCTCCGGCCTTTCGCCCGACGGCGTGCTGCCGGAGATCGTCGAATATGAGGACCACCCCTGGTTCATCGGCGTCCAGTTCCATCCGGAGCTGAAGTCGCGGCCGTTCGAACCGCATCCGCTGTTTGCGTCCTTCATCCAGGCCGCGATGGTGCAGTCGCGGCTGGTCTGAGCCGGCTCACCGACTGTTCCGACCGCGGCTGATCACGCGGGCGTGGCACAGTCTTGGCTGGCGCGGTGCTCCTTCGCGACAGGAGAAACGCCCGTATCAGCCGCCGGCGCGGTGTCGCGCGTTAACAGCTTGTACTGCGGCCGTCGCGTCAGCCGGTAGACCGCGGCCGGCGGCACGTTGAGGAGCGCGCGATCGACCAGCGTGGCACGCAGGCCGAGCCGGTCGAGGATCGGTCGCGGCACCGGGCAGCGCATACCGTAGGTGAATTGATAGAACGTGCCGCCGGGACGGATATAGCTGAACGCGCCGCTGACGATCGAGATGACCTTGCGCGGCGACATGTTGAGCAGCGGCAATCCGCTGATCACGGCGCCGACGGGCGCGCCCTGGTAGAGCTGCTCCGAGCCCAATCGCGCTGCATCCATCCACAGCACGCGCGCGCCGGGAAAGCGGAGCTGCAGCAGCCGCATGAAATCGGAGCCGTACTCGATCAAAGTGAGATCCTGCTGGCGCACGCCGCGCTTCAGCAGTCGGTAGGTGAAGGCGCCCGTTCCCGGACCTAGCTCCAGAATTGGGCCGGTGTCGGCGGTGATATCCCGTGTGATCAGTTCGGCGAGCGCTGTGCCAGAAGGCGCGATGGCGCCGACGCGGCGCGGCGCCGCCATCCACGCCGTGAAGAAGGAGAGGAAGTCGTGTGACATTGGCATTCCCAGCAAGGTATCATCGCGCTTCGACTCGATTGCGAAGCGTGCTCTCTTCTTTGCGGGGGCCGCATTGCGTCAGCATTGCGCAATGCGCGCGTCACGCCACGAAGGGTGCCGGCGGCAGCGTCAGGCGGAAGCAGGCGCCGCCCTTCGGCCCGTCGAGCACAGAGACGTGACCGCCGTGCAGCCTTGCGATCTCGCGCACCATGTTGAGGCCGAGGCCGGCGCCGCGATCGAGCGGCGTCAGGCGGTAAAACGGATCGAAGATCCGCGAGCGTTCGTTCGGCGGAATGCCGTCGCCTTCGTCGGTGACGTCGATCGTCGCGGCAGAGCCGACATGCATGGTGATGGTGCCGCGCCGACCCCCATGCTGTATGGCGTTCTGCACCAGATTGGTCAGCGCGCGCTCCAGCGCGGCGCGGTCGCCGAGCGTTTCGGCGCGGTCTGACGCAGTATCGAGCGACAGCTCGTAGCCGGCGGTGATCGCAAGCGGGGCGAGATCCGCCGCGACATTCCGCGCCACCGCGACGAGATCGACGCGGACGAACGGATTGCGACACGGGTCGAAGCGCTGAATATCGAGCAGTTGCTCGGCCAGTGTCGCAAGCCGCGCCGAGTCTTCGAGCAGCCGGATTTTATCGGGGCCTGCGGGCAGCGATTCCAGCCGCGTGTTGAGGATCGCGATCGGCGTGCGCAACTCGTGCGCAGCATCGGCAACGAAGCGCTGGTGACGGGAATAGCCGTCATCGAGCCGCTTTAGCGCATCGTTGACGGCGGCAACCAGCGGCGCGACTTCGAGCGGCAGGTTGTCCGCCGACAGCTGGCTGCCGTGCTGGCGGAAATCGATCCGGCGCGCTTCCTCTGCGGTGGTGTCGATGCCGGCGAAGGCGCGTCTGATCACCATCGGGGTCGCCACGAAGGTCGCGGCGGCCATCAGCAACAGGCCAGGTACGGTGACGGCGAGGAAGGTCAGGGAGGCCGCGAATAGCGCCTTGGCGCCGGACATACGCCCTTGCGCGGCGGTGATGATCTGAACGTTGCCGACATCGGTGTTGACGCGCTTCATGCGCGCCGGCGGCTTGCGTGGATCGTCCTCGAACATCTGCCAGCCGAGCCGCGCCTGGCTGATATGGTCGAGCGCGCCGCCGATCTTCGTGAACTCGTCCGGCACCTCGCCTTCGGAGAGCGTTTCGCCCTGCCGGTCCCGCACGAAGAACCAGAGATCGGGCGTTTCCTCGCGCAGCTGCTTCAGCTCCGCGGTCGGGCGCAGCACCAGTCTGCCGTTGCCGTCACGCCCGAGCGACCGCTGCACCACGTCCATCACGCGGTCTTCGTCGCGTTCGAGGACGGGCAGGCCACAGGCCCACAGCGCACCTACCACAAGCGCGATGATGGCGATCAGGAGCGCAGCCTGCAGCATCACCAGCCGCCAGGTCAATTTCGAGCGCAGGCAATAGTGATCGGCCGTCTCGCTCATGGCACCTGCTTCAAGAGGTAGCCAACGCCGCGGATGCTGTGAATCTCGACGCCGCCGTCGGCGTCGGCGAGTTTGCGCCGCAGCCGCGAGACATGCGCATCCAGCGCATTCGACTGGATCTCGTCGTCAAAAGTGTAGACCGCATCCTCCAGCGTCGTGCGCAGCACGGTGCGGCCCATGCGCCGCAGCAGCGTCTCCAGCACCAACAGCTCGCGCCGCGGCAGGTCGAGTGGGCGGCCGTCGACGCTGGCCTCGCGATGGCTGCAATCGAACGCGACGCGGCCGGCCTTGATGATGTCGAGCTGCAGGCCGGGGGGACGTCGCAGCACGGCGCGCAGCCGCGCCATCAGCTCCTCGACTACGAACGGCTTTGCCAGATAGTCGTCGGCGCCGCTGTCGAGGCCAGTGATGCGGTCGGCAAGATCGCCGCGCGCAGTCAGCACGATGATCGGGACGCCATCGGCTTTGGCGCGCAGTTTCGGGATCAGCGCCAGACCGTCGCCGTCGGGAAGCTGGCGGTCGAGCAGGACCGCGCCGTGGACGTCGGCGGAGATCGCCTCCTCGGCCTCGACAAGGCTCGGCACGTGGTCGACCACCATGTCATAGCCCTTCAGCGCCTGTGACAGCGCCGCTGCCATTTCGGCCTCGTCTTCCACCAGCAAGATCCGCATGTCCTCGATATCCAGGTCCTGGAACGGCCGGTTCTAGGGCCATTTACATTGCAGCAACATTGCGGGAATGGTCCGGCCATGGCGAGCAGGGGTGCCATGTTGTCATCCTTCAAGACAGCCTGGAACCTGCTCGCTATAACCCCCACACAACAATCCGGGAGGACCCGCCAATGATCTACGAAAGCCGCGTCTATCACTGCGTCCCCGGTCGGCTGCCGGCGCTGCTGAAGCGTTTTGAGACGGTGACGCTGAAGCTGTTCGAGAAGCATGGCATCCGCCCGGTCGGCTTTTTCACGACGCTGATCGGTGAATCCAATCAGGAGCTGACCTATTTCCTGGCCTGGGAGTCGCTCGCCGAGCGCGAGAGCCGATGGACCGCGTTTGCGACCGATCCCGAGTGGCTCGCGGCGCGTGCGAAAAGCGAAGAGGACGGCCAGATCGTCGCCAATATCGTGAGCCAGCTTTTGACTCCGACCGCGTTTTCGGCGATGCGGTAAGACTGGCGCGATGTCGTCGTGAGCAACCCTGATATTCCGGCAGGCGCTTGCGCAGTTCGCGTGTCGCCGCCATCGTCGCCCGCAACGAGGATGATCTCTTGAGCGCCACCCCACCAGCCGCCGCCATCGTCACTGCAGGCTCCGTCAGCTTTGGCAACGAGCTTCCGCTCGCCGTCATTGCGGGTCCGTGCCAGCTTGAAAGCCGTGGGCACGCGCTGGAGGTGGCGTCCGCGCTGAAGGAGATCGCGACGCGGCTGAAGATCGGGCTGATCTACAAGACCTCGTTCGACAAGGCCAACCGCACCTCGGCCTCGGCCGCGCGCGGCCTGGGGCTCGAACAATCGCTGCCGATCTTCGCCGAGATCCGCTCATCGCTTGGCCTTCCCGTGCTGACCGACGTCCATGACGCCAGCCAATGCGCCGACGTTGCGCAGGCCGTCGACGTGCTGCAGATCCCGGCGTTCCTGTGCCGACAGACCGACCTGTTGGTTGCGGCGGCCGCGACCGGCAAGGTCATCAACGTCAAGAAGGGCCAGTTCCTGGCGCCGTGGGACATGGCCAATGTGGTCGCCAAGATCACCAGCGCAGGCAATCGCAACGTGCTGGTGACCGAGCGCGGCGCCTCGTTCGGCTACAACACGCTGGTCTCCGACATGCGCTCGCTGCCGATCATGGCGCGCACGACCGGCGCGCCGGTCATCTTCGATGCGACGCATTCGGTGCAGCAGCCGGGCGGGCAGGGCACCTCATCGGGCGGCGAGCGCGAATTCGTGCCGGTGCTGGCCCGCGCCGCCGTCGCGGTCGGCGTCGCCGGCGTGTTCATTGAAACTCATCCTGACCCCGACCACGCCCCCTCCGACGGGCCCAACATGGTGCCGCTGTCGGAGTTCGAAGGCCTGTTGCGCACTCTGATGGCATTCGACGCGCTTGCCAAGGAACAGGCCAAGCGACAGGCCGCGGGACACGCGCGCTGATGCATCAGACTGTCGCCCGGCCGTCGGAGCAGCGCTTCCCGCCGGCGATCAACATCATTGCCCTGGCCGGCTTCTCGGCGGCACTCTCGACCCGGGCGCTCGATCCGGTGCTGCCGCATGTCGCCGACGATTTTGCCATCAGCATCGCGACCGCCGCAGGGCTCGCCGCCGGCTATGCCCTGATCTATGCGCTGGTCCAGCCCTTGATCGGGGCGGCCGCCGACCTCTTCGGCAAGGCGCGGCTGATGACGTTGTGTCTGGCGCTGCTAGGTGTCGCCAGCATCCTCGGTGCGCTCGCGACCTCGTTCACCGCCTTGTTCGCGACCCGCATTCTTGCCGGCATCGCCTCGGGCGGAGTGTTTCCGGTCGCGCTCGGCCTGACCAGCGACTTGGTCGCGCCTGCCAAACGCCAGGTTGCGATCGGCCGCACGCTGGCCGGCTCGATGGCCGGCAATCTGCTTGGCGCGACGGCGTCCGGCGTCATCGGTGATTTCATCGGCTGGCGCGGCGTGCTCGCGACCCTTGGCGCGCTCGGGCTAATCGCTGCGGTCGCGGTCTTTGCCGGGTTTCGCGGAACCAGCCTGACCCATGCGCCGACCAGCGATTTCGCCGCGCTGAAAAAGGGTTATCGCACCATCTTCACCAATCCCAATACGCGCTACTGCTTCTCGGCCGTCTTCATCGAAGGCTGCTGCGTGTTCGGGCTGTTTCCGTTCATCGCGTCCTTCCTGTTCGATCTCGGCCAGAAATCGCTGTCGATCGCGGGCATCGTGATCGCGGGGTTTGCGGTCGGCGGCCTGTTTTACACGTTCACAGTGTCGCAGTTTCTACCGCGGCTCGGCGTCAAGGGCATGATGATTGCGGGCGCAAGCCTGGTCGGCCTGCAGCTGATCGCGATCGCCTTCGGCCCCGACTGGAAGCTGCAGTTCGCCAGCATGCTGCTGATGGGCTGGGGCTTCTACATGATCCACGGCTGCCTGCAGGTGTTCGCCAGCGAATTGTCGATCGAGGCGCGCGCCACCGCGATGTCGCTGCACTCGTTCTTCTTCTTCATGGGCCAGACGGTCGGTCCCATCGTCTATGGCTTTGGCATCGTCTACGCCGGCAAACTGCCGAGCCTTTCGGTTGCGGCCTGCATCATGGTGGCGCTGGGATTTGCCTGCGCCGCGCTGTTGCGTCCGCGGCCGCCGGCGGATGCGATCCGCTGACGAATCGTCGCATCTCCTGATTCAGATCGGACGCCGATAGCATCCAAGCTGCAGGCGGCGAAGAGCGTGGTACCACGGTACTCCCATTGCGCGAAAATGAACGAAATACACGCAATTTAAGCGATCCCTCATACTTTGGGTTCCATAAATTGAACCGTCAGCGTTCAGCCATCCTCTAGGATCCCATCGGCCATCCAATGCAGAAGCAGCAATCCGTGGCGCGCATCCTCGGCGCCGTCGTCGGCATCCTCGGCATCGTGCTCGTCGTCATGAGCACCTTCAGCCTGAAGCTGGCGATCAGTCGTTATTTCGACAGCAATCGCATCGTTTCCCTCGCCATCGCCAGCCGCGACATGACCAACGCGCTGGTCGCCTTTCGGCTCGAGCGCGGCGACGTGATCAGCTTCCTCGGGTCTCCCACGGCTGCGCCGGACAGCGCACTCAATTCGGTTGCCAAGGAGCGCGAGGCGGCAGAACAGACCTATAATGCCGCTCAGGACACGCTTGCCGGTGTGGATACGCCGGGACTACGCGACAAAGTCGAGAAGGTACGCGCGACCTGGCAGCAACTTGTGTCTCTGCGCAGTCAGATCGCGACCGGGCTGCGCCAGGACAAAGCGGCCCGCGATCCCAAGCTGATCGAGAACTGGTTGCAGACCAGCAACGCTCATATGGCTGCGGTCGAGGATGCGACAGCGTTGCTCGACAATTCCATGAGCCTGATCGATCCGGTGGTCGACCGCCTGCTTCAAATCAAGCAATCCGCGTGGCAGGTGCGCGCTGTCGCGGGTCAGACCATTCTGATGGAGTTCAGCGCGCTGGTCAGCGGCCGGACCTGGACTGCTGCCGACGGGCTTGAGTTCGCAAACAATCGGGGCCGGGCCCAGCAATCGTGGGACATCGTGATCAAACTGGCGACGCCCGAGGTCGCATCAGCAGCGCTGCTCGAGGCGATCCACGAGGCGGCGCCATCGGTCATCGGCGCGCAAGGCGAAGAACGCAACAGCGTTGCCGGGAAGCTTTTGCGTGGTGAACTGACCGGCATTGCCGGCGTCGAATTCCGCGACCGCCAATTGGCCGTCGCCGAAAAACTGGTGACCACAACGAAAACCGCGCTGGCCGAGACGATCACGCGCGCGCACAGCGCGTTGGCGGAGGCCCGTGCGGAATTGGTGCTGTTCGGCCTGCTGACGCCGGCCTCGATCGCGCTCATGGTCGGCGGCTTCTATATCGTACGTCGTCGTGTGACGCGGCCGCTGACCGAGATCACCGAGGTCATGGCGCGGTTTGCCGGGCACGACTTCGGCGCCGAGGTTCCGAGCCTCGGGCGCGCCGACGAGATCGGCCGCATGGCAGCCGCGCTGCAGGTGTTCAAGGACGCCATGGTCAACGCCGATCGGCTCTCCGCGGCGCAGGCGGCGGGCCGTGCGTCGGAAGAGAAGCGAGCGGCCGAGCTGGCGAATCTGGTGCGGCAGTTCGAGGGCCGGGTCGGCCAGATGGTGCAGACGCTGTCGAGCGCCTCCGGCCAGTTGGAATCCACGGCCAAGTCGATGTCGGGGACAGCCGCGCATGCGCAGCAACAGGCGGGCTCGGCCTCGGAGCAGGCGCAGCATGTCGGTGGCGGCGTGCAGACCGTCGCCTCCGCGGCCGAGGAACTCACCGCGTCGATCCGCGAGATCAGCCGTCAGGTGGCGCAGGCGACGCGGGCGACGGAGCAGGCGGTGGAGACGGTCAAGCAGACCGATGCCACGGTGCGTGCCCTTGCAACCGGCGCCGACCGCATCGGCGAGGTGGTCGGGCTGATCACCTCGATCGCGAGCCAGACCAATCTGCTCGCGCTCAACGCCACCATCGAAGCCGCCCGCGCCGGCGAATCCGGCAAGGGCTTTGCCGTGGTGGCGAGCGAAGTGAAAAACCTGGCTTCCCAGACCGCGAAGGCGACCGAGGAGATCAGCGGCCAGATCGCCGAGATCCAGGACGCGACGCAGAAAGCGGTCGCGGCGATCCAGGGCATCGTCTCGACCATCGACGAGGTCAACGGCATCAACCGGACGATCGCCGCCGCGGTCGAGGAGCAGAACAAGGCAACCGCCGAGATCGCCTCGACCGTGCAGCAGACCGCGCAAGCGACCTCGACGGTCACCCAGAACATCAGCGCTGTGAGCGGGGCGGCGAGCGACACTGGCCGCGCCGCCAACGATGTGCTCAAGGCCGCGGCCAGCCTGTCGCATCAATCGAGCGCGCTCACCGGCGAGGTGGACGATTTCATCAGTCGCGTGCGCGCGGTGGCGTGAAGCTTTGAGGAGAGGCCATCGTCTGTAGAGCCGGTGGCTGAAGGTCGTTTCGTGGTCCCCGTTCAGCCGCGCCCGCGATAGGGCGCGACGCCCTGCTCGGGCACCCACAGCCCCTTGGGCAGCTTGCCGGTCTGCCAGAACACGTCGATCGGGATGCCGCCGCGCGGATACCAATAGCCGCCGATGCGCAGCCATTTCGGCTTGATCTCGGCCGCGATCCGCTTGCCGATCGCAACCGTGCAATCCTCGTGGAAGGCGCCATGGTTGCGGAAGCTCGCCATATAGAGCTTGAGCGATTTGGACTCCAGGAGCCACGGCCCCGGCGCATAGTCGATGACGAGATGCGCGAAGTCGGGCTGGCCCGTGACCGGGCAGAGCGAGGTGAATTCCGGCACCGTGAAGCGGGTCAGATAGTCGGTGTCCTTCTGCGGATTGGGCACGCGGTCGAGCCGAGCGGCCTCGGGACTGTCCGGCCATGCGACCGCATGTCCCAGTTGAAGGGGGGCCGAAGCCTCGGATTTGTCCGGTTTTTTCGCCATGGGGGTCTCCGTTCCGCCCTCCCATAGCCAATCGGGGCCATCCCGTCACGGGATGCCTGCTCCAATCTCTGCGTTGTCCTTCCCTTGTCTCTCCTTGGCCTTTTCGCACCCGCGGCCTTGCGCTAGAAGCGGCGCCGAACGGTTGATCCAAAAAACACACGAGGAACCCATGACCGCCATCGTCGACATCATCGGCCGCGAAATTCTCGACAGCCGCGGCAATCCCACGGTCGAGGTCGACGTCGTGCTGGAGGATGGTTCGGTCGGCCGTGCCGCCGTCCCGTCCGGCGCGTCGACCGGCGCCCATGAGGCGGTCGAGCTGCGCGATGGCGACCGGGACCGCTATCTCGGCAAGGGCGTGCAGCAGGCGGTCGAGGCCGTCAACGGCGAGATCTACGAGGCCCTGAGCGACATGGCGGTACAGGACCAGGTCCAGATCGACCAGATCCTGATCGAGCTCGACGGCACGCCGAACAAAAGCCGGCTCGGGGCCAACGCCATCCTTGGCGTCTCGCTTGCCTGCGCCAAGGCGGCGGCGATCTCCTACGACATGCCGCTCTACCGCTACGTCGGCGGTGTCAATGCGCGCACGCTGCCGGTGCCGATGATGAACATTCTCAATGGCGGCGTGCATGCCGACAATCCGATCGACTTCCAGGAATTTATGATCATGCCGGTCGGTGCGCCGAGCTTCGCGGAAGCCCTGCGTTGCGGCTCGGAGATCTTCCACACGCTGCGCGGCGAGTTGAAGAAGGCCGGCCACAACACCAATGTCGGCGACGAGGGCGGCTTCGCGCCGAACCTGCCGTCGGCCGATGCGGCGCTCGATTTCGTCATGAGCGCGATCGGCAAGGCCGGCTACACCGCGGGCGAAGACGTGATGCTGGCGCTCGATTGCGCCGCGACCGAATTCTTCAAGGACGGCAAATACGTCTATGGCGGAGAAAACAAGATCCGCTCGGGTTCGGAGCAGGCAAAATATCTTGCCGATCTCGCAGCCCGCTATCCGATCGTCTCGATCGAGGACGGCATGTCGGAAGACGACATGGACGGCTGGAAGGAGCTGACCGACCTGGTCGGTGGCAGATGCCAGCTGGTCGGCGACGACCTGTTCGTGACCAATGTGGACCGTCTGGCCGACGGCATCCGCGCCGGCCGCGCCAACTCGATCCTGATCAAGGTCAACCAGATCGGTACGCTCACGGAAACGCTGGCTGCGGTCGAGATGGCCTACAAGGCCGGCTACACCGCCGTGATGTCGCATCGCTCCGGCGAGACCGAGGACTCCACCATCGCCGATCTCGCGGTCGCCACCAATTGCGGGCAGATCAAGACTGGCTCGTTGGCGCGCTCGGACCGCACCGCGAAATACAATCAGCTGCTGCGCATCGAGGAAGAGCTCGATGCCCAAGCCAAATATGCGGGCAGGGCGGCGCTGAAGGCGCTGGCCTGATTGGCGACGCATCGAACAGGGGAGGACGGCATGAGTGACGTGAGCCATGGTCTGCAGCTGCGCTCGCTGATCAAGTCGAGCGGCGAACTCGAGATCTCGCTCGTCGATGTGCCGACTCCCGAGCCCGGTCCCGACGAGGTCGTGGTCCGGGTCGAGGCGACGCCGGTCAACCCGTCAGACCTCGGCCTTCTGACCGGGGCTGCTGATCTGTCGACCATGCAGGCCTCCGGAGCCAAGGATCATCCGGTGATCACGGCCAAGGTGCCGGACGCCGGCATGCGGGCGATGGCCGGCCGGCTCGATCAATCCATGCCGGTCGGCAATGAGGGCGCCGGCGTTGTTATCAGGACCGGTTTGTCGGATGCCGCCAAGGCGCTGATGGGCAAGACGGTCGCCATGATCGGCGGCGCGATGTATGCGCAATATCGCTGCCTGAAGGTCGCGGAATGCTTACCCCTACCAGCAGGCGCGACGGCCGCGGAAGGAGCATCCTGCTTCGTCAATCCACTGACGGCGCTCGGCATGACCGAGACCATGAAGCGGGAAGGGCACAGCGCGCTGGTGCATACGGCAGCCGCCTCCAATCTCGGTCAGATGCTGAACAAGATCTGCATCAAGGACGGCATTCCGCTGGTCAACATCGTGCGCAGCGCGGAGCAGGCGGAGATCCTGCGCAAGATCGGCGCCAAATACATCGTCGATTCCACGGCGCTTGATTTCATGGACACGCTGACCAACGCGCTGGTCGACACTGGCGCCACGATTGCCTTTGATGCGATCGGCGGCGGCAAGCTCGCTGGACAGATCCTTGCCTGCATGGAAGCCGCGGTCAACAAGTCCGGCAAGCAGCCCTACAGCCGCTACGGCTCGAGCGTGCACAAGCAGGTCTATATCTACGGCGCGCTCGATACGCGCCCGACGGAGATCACGCGCTCGTTCGGCATGGCCTGGGGCGTCGGCGGCTGGCTGCTGTTTCCGTTCCTGATGAAGATCGGACAGGCTGACATCCAGCGGCTGCGCCAGCGGGTGGTCGACGAGTTGAAGACGACCTTCGCCAGCCACTACACCAAGGTGGTGTCGCTCGCCGAGGCGCTCGACCCCGCGAACATCGCGACCTACGCCAAACGGGCAACTGGCGAAAAATTCCTCATCAACCCAAACAAAGATAAGTGACGTAACCTCCCCTCGGCAGGCTTCGCCGGACTTGCGTTCCTGCGTCGACCGGAGACAATCCGCGGCGCAAATGGAGGCAACGTGCCCGCGCCAAGGATGCGCGTGCGCCGCAAAAAAGCGCTGAGGGGAGAATTCGCCATGACTGATCTCAATCGTCGTCAAGTTCTGACTGCTGCTGCACTTGCAGGAGCCGCGGGCGCGTTGTCGCCGCTCGCGCCGAGGGCTGCGCGTGGCGCGGTGTCGGCCGCAGGCACGCAGGCGCCGGGCTTCTACCGCTACAAGGTTGGAGACTACGAGTGCACGTCGATCAATGACGGCGCGCGCACATTCCCGATGCCCGACAAGTTCGTCACCAATCTTTCGAAGGACGAGGCGCTCGCGGCGGCCGATGCGGCCTACATGCCGAAAGGCATGGTGACGGTGCCGTTCAATCCGCAGCTGATCAACACCGGCTCGAAGCTGGTCCTGATCGACACCGGCAACGGGGTCGCCAATCTCGAGGCCAGCAAGGGCGCGGTCGGCCGCACGCTGCAAAACCTCACCGCCGCCGGCGTCGATCCCAAGAGCATCGATATCGTCGTGCTGTCGCACCTGCATCCCGACCACACCAACGGCATCAAGCTTGGCGACGGCTCGCTGGCCTTCCCGAATGCCGAGATCATGGTGCCGGCCAAGGACTGGGAATTCTGGGCCAGCGACGAGAACGCCGCCAGGGCGCAGTCCGACATGACGAAGAACTACTTCGCCAATGTGAAGAAGACCTTCTCCGGCCTTGAATCGAAGGTGACCAAATTCGATTGGGACAAGGAGGTCGCGCCCGGCATTACCGCGATCGCAACACCGGGCCATACGCCGGGTCACACCTCCTTTGCCGTGGCTTCCGGCAATGCGCGCGTCCTGATCCAGTCCGACGTCACCAACATTCCGGAATTCTTCCTGCGCAACCCGGACTGGCATGTCGCATTCGACAACGATCCTGACATGGCACAGGCGACGCGGCACAAATTCTACGACATGGCTGTCGCCGAGAAGGCCACCGTGATCGGATTCCATTTCCAATTCCCCTCGATCGGCCATGTCGAGAAGGACGGCAACAGCTACCGCCTGATTCCCGCGCCGTGGAATCCGGTGATCTGAAACCGACGAACAGTTGCTGACGCGAGGCCGTCCCGATAGGGGCGGCCTCATTGCTTTTAAGCGGCAATCGCATCTTTTTTCCGGGCGTGCCGAGGTCTATCTAACGCCGATCGGAAATTGACCGGACCTTTGCATGTCGCCTGATCCTTCGCCCGCCAGCGCCAACCTGTCCAACTGGCGCACGGCGCCCTATAGCCGCCGGGCATTCCACAACATCCGCGCGATCCTTCCCGTGGCCGACATCGAAAGCGCGCCCGGCAGCGCGTGGCCGCTGCCCGCGCGGCCAATCGGCTTCGACGATTTTGCCCTGAAACTGCCGAACGGATCGAAGCTGGATCTGCAGGGCTTCCTCAAGGCCACCGCCACGGACGGGCTGATCGTCCTGCATGACGGCCGGATCGCCTTCGAGTTCTACGATGGCGGGCTCGATCGCGAGACGCCGCACATCCTGATGTCCGCGACCAAGTCGATCACCGGCCTGATGGTAGGCATTCTGGCGGGGCGGGGCGAGCTTGATCTCGACGCTGAGGTAACGACCTACGTGCCTGAAATCGCCGCGACCGCCTATCGCGGCGCGACGATCCGGCAGCTCCTGGACATGCGCACCGGCGTCGTGCTCGACGCCGTGGGCTTGCAGGCCTATGCCGATGCGAGCGGCTGGGAGCCGCTCGCTCCGGGCATATTGGCCGATCTGCACAGCTTCTATGAGACGATGCGGGCGCAGGCGAAACCGCATGGCGGACCGTTCGCGTACGTGTCGGCCAACACCGACCTGCTCGGCTGGGTGATCGAGCGCGCCACGGGGCGCAGCTTCGCCAGCCTGGTCGGCACGCTGTTATGGAAGCCGATGGGCGCGAGCGGGGAGACCTACATCACCGTTGACGCCAAGGGCGCCCCACGCTGCACCGGCGGCTTCTGCGCGACCTTGCGCGACTTTGCCCGTCTTGGTCAGCTCGTGCTGTCGAACGGCCGGCGCGACTCCAACCAGATCATCCCGGAAGGCTGGATCGCCGACATCGGGCACAATGGCGATGCCGAGGCCTGGCGCGAAGGCCAATGGCGCGACAGCTTCGCCGCGATCAGCAAGAACATGCATTATCGGAGCGGCTGGTACGTCATCAATGATGCGCCGCAGTTGCTGTTCGCGATGGGCATTCACGGCCAGAACCTGTTCGTCGACGCGGTCAACAGACTGGTGATCGCGAAGGTGTCCTCATGGGCGCAGCCCGTCGAGCCGCAGTCGATCTGGCTGACTCACAAGGCGGTGGCCGAAATTGCCCGCTGTATCGCCGAGACGGCGCCGGCTTAGGAACGCGGCCTGCAACGACCGCTTACCTCGGGAAGGCGCAACGGTTCGTTTCCGGAAACGCTGCGTTTCCGGGGCGGCATGTTCATGCACTTGCATCTTTCAACCGATGCCGATTAATTGCGGCCACCCCGCTTTGTTCAGAAGGACCCACTCATGGCCTCTCCGCATTCCATCGTCACGTTGGTCGGCAGCCTGCGCAAGGAAAGCTTCACGCTGAAGATCGCCAACGCCATGGCCAAGCTGGCGCCGGCGAGCCTCAGGCTCGACGTCACCACGCTGCACGGTCTGTCCTTCTTCAATCAGGATCTCGAGGCCAATCCGCCGGCGGACTGGTTGGCGCTGCGCGAGAAGCTGCAAAAATCGAGCGGCGTGCTCATCGTCACGCCCGAATACAACCGCTCGATCCCGGGCGTCCTGAAGAACGCGATCGACGTCGCCTCGCGGCCCTATGGCAAGAGCTCGTTCCTGGGCAAGCCGATCGGCATCGTCTCGAACTCGCCGGGACCGCTCGGCGGCGTGTCGGCCGCCAAGCATTTGCAGAACATCATGCCCGGCATCTCCGGTCCGATCATGGGCCAGCCGGAGATCTATCTGAACGGCGTCGGCGACGCCTTCGATGACAAGAGCGAACTGACCAAGGACTCGCTGAAGGCGGTGCTGCTGCAGTATCTGGATGCGTTTGCCGCCTTCGTGGAAAAGCAGAACAGGTAAGGCGCGTAGCCGTCATTCCGGGGCGATGCGAAGCATCGAGCTATGGTGCGCAATTGCGCACCTGAGAATCTCGAGATTCCGGGTCCGGTCCTTCGGACCGTCCCGGAATGACAGAGCAAGGCCGGGCGATGTCCCAGCCGCTCGCAACAGGTGCCATCCTTAAGTGCTCCTTAACCAAGCCGCCGCATCCTGCGGCCCATGGTCTCCCGCGCACGCCTCAAATCCTTCCTGACCGGGCTCGCCCTCTACACGATGGCGGCGGCCATCATCGGCTATTTCGGCATTAACGCCTATACCGGGCGCTATGGCCTGACCGCGCGCCAGGAACTCGACCAGGAGATCATCGCGCTGACCTCGGAGCTGGCGCGGCTGAAGCAGGAGCGCGCGGAGGGCGAGAAGCGGGTGGCGCTGCTGCGGTCCGACCGCGTCGATCCGGACATGCTCGATGAGCGGGCACGCTACCAGCTCGATTATGCCAATCCGCACGATCTGGTCCGGATGAACAATCCGAGGTAGTCTGCGCGTCCTGCCTGATGCCGCACCTCGATAGGGGCCGCGTTCGGCCGGCCTATCGTTTCCGAATTTGACGCAGATCAAGCGGAGCTGGACAGGGCTGCCATACCAATGGCTCTGGGAGGAGCGCCAAACGCGATGAATAAGCGTGAGCTCGTGCAGCACGCCGCGCAGGTCGAGGCCGCGATCGCGTCCGGTCACGCCGCGAAGTCAGCTGTGGTCGCGTCATGGTGCCGCTCGTCCCGATTCCATCAGCTCGATCCCGCCGGGAACCGACCGCCGCTCAGGCTGACGGATGCCGAACTTGCGCGGGCGCGTGAGGCGGCTGCGCCGCTGCTGCAGGCCGCCCGGCCTGTCATGGACCGGCTGTATCAGGCGGTGGGGGCAACGGGCTGTTGCGTCCTGCTGGCTGCGGAGCATGGCGTTCCGGTCGATCGCCGTGGCGCTGCAGCCGACGACGCCACCTTTGCATCCTGGGGCCTCTGGACCGGCGCGATCTGGAGCGAGGAATACGAAGGCACCAACGGCATCGGCACCTGCCTGGTCGAGAAGCGGCCGCTGACGATCGATCGCGACCAGCATTTCTTCACCCGCAACACGCTGCTGAGCTGCACGGCCTCGCCGATCTACGATCAGGATGCGAAGCTCGCCGGCGTGCTCGACATCTCCTCCTGCCGTGCCGACCGCACCGAAGGCTTCGCCGACCTGATCACGCTCGCCGTCAGCGAGGCGGCGCGCCGCATCGAGGCCGAGATGTTCAAGGCCGCTTTCTCGAAAGCGCGGATTGTCCTGGTCCCTGCGCCCGATGGCCAGGGCGGAGGGCTGCTTGCGGTCGATGCCGACGACCTCGTGATCGGCGCCACGCGCGCGGCGCGCGTGGCCTTGGGGCTTGCGTCCGATCGGGCCTTTCAGCCAATGCCGGCGGCCGATCTGCTGTGTGGGCCGGGCGCTGGGCTGGAGCAGCTCGGCGATGTCGAGCGCGGCGTGCTGCAGCGCGCTTTGCTGCGGGCGCAGGGCAATGTCTCGGCGGCCGCCAAGGCGCTCGGCGTCAGCCGCGCCACGCTCCACCGCAAGCTGAAGCGGTTCGGCCTCAACACGCACTGAACTGCGGCACATCTTTCGCGGTCCGTCGAGCGCAGCCGCGGGACGACTGGGATGTCGCCGGACCCGCGCACAACCGTCTCCTCATCGTTGAGCAAAGCAAAACTGTCGCAAATCTGAGACAGTTCCCGTCTGTCGGCCGCCGTGCCCGGGCTGACAGACGAGCCCTCCCGCGACATCGTTCGTCACGTCGTTAGCGACGCGAACAGCCCCTGCAATTCCTCATCGAAGACAGCTTTGCCGGGCCGCGCGCAGCAACGAACGATGCAACAAACAATGGGAGTAGACACGCCATGAACAAGCCGGAATTCCTGACTCCGACCACCGTGCCGTTTGCCGAACGCTATGACAATTTCATCGGCGGCAAATGGGTCGCGCCGCATTCGGGCAAATATTTCGACAACGTCTCGCCGGTGACCGGCCAGGTTGTCTGCAAGATCGCGCGCTCGGATGCCCATGACGTCGAAGCCGCGCTCGATGCGGCGCATGCCGCCAAGGATGCCTGGGGGCGTACCAGCGTGGTCGAGCGCGCCATCGTCCTCAACCGCATCGCCGATCGCATGGAGGCCAATCTCGAGCGTCTCGCGGTCGCCGAGACCTGGGATAACGGCAAGCCGATCCGTGAAACCCGTGCCGCCGACGTGCCGCTGGCGATCGATCACTTCCGCTACTTCGCAGGCGTCGTGCGCGGCCAGGAGGGGACGCTCGCCGAGATCGATCAGGACACCGTCGCCTATCACTTCCATGAACCCCTCGGCGTGGTCGGCCAGATCATTCCCTGGAATTTTCCGCTGCTGATGGCGTGCTGGAAGCTTGCGCCGGCGCTCGCCGCCGGCAACTGCGTGGTGCTCAAGCCGGCCGAGCAGACGCCGGCCTCGATCATGGTCTGGATCGACCTGATTGCCGATCTGCTGCCGCCCGGCGTCCTCAACATCGTCAACGGCTTTGGCCTGGAAGCCGGCAAGCCTTTGGCGTCGAGCCCGCGCATTGCCAAGATCGCCTTCACCGGCGAAACCACGACGGGCCGGCTGATCATGCAATATGCCAGCCAGAACCTCATTCCGGTGACGCTCGAGCTCGGCGGCAAGTCGCCCAACATCTTCTTCAAGGACGTTGCGGCCGAGGACGACGATTTCTTCGACAAGGCGATCGAAGGCTTCGTGATGTTCGCGCTCAACCAGGGCGAGGTCTGCACCTGTCCGAGCCGGGCGCTGGTGCACGAAGACATCTTCGACAGGTTCATGGAGCGTGCGCTGGGCCGCGTCGCCGCCATCAAACAGGATGATCCGCGCAATCCCGCGACCATGATCGGTGCGCAGGCCTCGAACGAGCAGCTCGAAAAGATCCTCTCTTATATCGACATCGGCAAACAGGAAGGGGCGAAGCTGCTCGCCGGCGGCAAGCGCGCGGAGCTCGGCGGCGATCTCTCAGGCGGCTTCTATGTCCAGCCCACCGTGTTCCAGGGCAACAACCGGATGCGCATCTTCCAGGAGGAGATCTTTGGGCCGGTGGTGTCGGTCACAACCTTCAAGACCGACGATGAGGCGCTGGCGATCGCCAACGACACCCTCTACGGCCTGGGTGCCGGCGTATGGAGCCGCGATGCCAATCGCTGCTACCGCTTCGGCCGGGCGATCCAGGCGGGCCGGGTCTGGACCAACTGCTATCACGCCTATCCGGCGCACGCGGCCTTCGGCGGCTACAAGCAGTCCGGCATCGGGCGCGAGACCCATAAGATGATGCTCGACCACTACCAGCAGACCAAGAACCTGCTGGTCAGCTACAGCCCGAAGAAGCTGGGCTTCTTCTAAAGGCGCGTTTTTCTCCCTGACTGGACCCGGCGGTATTGCGCGATGAGCGTGATACCGCCGCTTTTTTATTGGCGTTCGCCGCCGACAGCGGGACCGGCTGCGATCTGCCGCTATCTTGAGCAATTCAATATCGCTGGCGGCCAAGAGTCTTTTCAAAACTTTCTTCTGCGCTGCACTGCGGCATAGCAAAGTTTTTGCCGCGTAACGGCAATCCTTCCACCCCGGTTTGAGTTGGGATAGAGAGGGCCGGTTCACTCTTCCTCCCTTTGAAGCCGGAATCGCTATGGCCGCACCCGCCGCACCTAAGAAAAGCGCAGCAAAAGACGTCAACGCGGACAAGGGAAGCGGGCCCCCGCCGGAATTCACCAGAGAGCAGGAACTGACGGCGCTGCGGGACATGCTGCTGATCCGCCGCTTCGAGGAGAAGGCGGGCCAGCTCTACGGCATGGGCGCCATCGGCGGCTTCTGCCATCTCTATATCGGCCAGGAGGCGGTCGTCGTCGGCATGCAGATGGCGCTCAAGCAGGGCGACCAGGTCATCACCGGCTATCGCGATCATGGTCACATGCTGGCGACCGGCATGGACGCCAAGGGCGTCATGGCCGAGCTCACCGGACGCCGCGGCGGCTACTCCAAGGGCAAGGGCGGCTCGATGCACATGTTCAGCATCGAGAAGCAGTTCTATGGCGGCCATGGCATCGTCGGCGCACAGGTGTCGCTGGGCACCGGCCTCGCACTCGCCAATCGCTACCGCGGCAATGACTCGGTGGCCATCGCCTATTTCGGCGACGGTGCCGCCAACCAGGGCCAGGTCTATGAGAGCTTCAACATGGCCGAGCTCTGGAAACTGCCGGTGGTCTATGTGATCGAGAACAACCGCTATGCCATGGGCACCGCGGTGACCCGCGCATCGGCGCAGACCGACTTCTCCAAGCGCGGCATCTCCTTCAACATTCCCGGCGAGCAGGTCGACGGCATGGATGTCCGCGCGGTCAAGGCGGCCGGCGAAAAGGCGGTGGCCTGGTGTCGCGAGGGCAAGGGCCCGTACATTCTTGAAATGCAGACCTACCGCTATCGTGGTCACTCGATGTCGGATCCGGCCAAGTACCGCACCCGTGAGGAGGTCGAGAAGATCCGCACTGATCAGGATCCGATCGAGCAGGTGCGCAACCGCCTGCTCGCGGCCAAGGTCAGCGAGCAGGACCTGAAGGCGATCGATGCCGATGTGCGCAAGATCGTCAACGAGGCCGCCGATTTCGCGCAGGCCGATCCGGAGCCCGATGTCTCGGAGCTCTACACTGACGTCTATCGCTGAGCTTTAGCGCGCAAGCTGTTTTTCCGGAGCTGATATGCCAATCCAAGTTTTGATGCCCGCGCTTTCGCCGACGATGGAGAAGGGCAACCTCGCCAAATGGCTCAAGAAAGAGGGCGAGCCGATCAAGTCGGGTGACGTGATCGCCGAGATCGAGACCGACAAGGCCACCATGGAGGTCGAGGCGACCGACGAGGGCACGCTCGGCAAGATCCTGATCCCCGAAGGCACCGCCGATGTCGCGGTGAACACGCCGATTGCGACCATCCTCGCCGATGGCGAGAGCGCGGCCGATCTCGCCAAGGCACCGGCGCCTGAGATGAAGGCCGCGCAGTCGGCACCGCCGGCCGCGGCGGCTGCCATGCCCGCTTCACCGGCTCCGACCGGTGTCGCCGCTCCGCAGAGTGTCGCCGAGCCCGATCCTGAGGTGCCTCCCGGCACGGAGATGGTGACCATGACCATCCGCGAGGCGCTGCGCGACGCAATGGCTGAAGAGATGCGCCGCGACCCCGATGTCTTCATCATGGGTGAGGAGGTCGCAGAATATCAGGGCGCCTACAAGGTGACCCAGGGCCTGTTGCAGGAGTTCGGTGCGCGGCGCGTGATGGATACGCCGATCACGGAGCACGGCTTCGCCGGTGCCGGCGTCGGCGCGGCGATGGCGGGTCTGAAGCCGATCGTCGAGTTCATGACCTTCAACTTCGCCATGCAGGCGATGGACCAGGTCATCAACTCCGCCGCCAAGACGCTCTATATGTCCGGCGGTCAGATGGGCTGCTCGATCGTCTTCCGCGGCCCGAACGGCGCGGCTGCGCGCGTCGCCGCCCAGCACAGCCAGGACTATTCGTCCTGGTACTCGAACGTCCCGGGGCTGAAAGTGATCGCGCCGTTCTCGGCCGCCGACGCCAAAGGGCTCTTGAAGGCTGCGATCCGCGATCCCAATCCGGTGATCTTCCTCGAGAACGAGGTGCTCTACGGCCATTCCGGCGAGGTACCGAAGCTCGACGACTACGTGATCCCGATCGGCAAGGCGCGGATCGCGCGCTCGGGCAAGGACGTCACCATCATCTCCTGGTCGAACGGCATGACCTATGCGCTGAAGGCTGCCGACGAGCTCGCCAAGGAGGGCATCGAGGCCGAGGTGATCGATCTGCGCACTCTGCGTCCGATGGACACCGAGACCATCGTCGCGTCGGTGAAGAAGACCGGCCGCGCGGTGACGGTGGAGGAAGGCTGGCAGCAGAGCGGCGTCGGTGCCGAGATCGCGGCGCGCATCATGGAGCACGCCTTCGACTATCTCGATGCGCCGGTTGCGCGCGTGTCCGGCAAGGACGTGCCGATGCCTTATGCGGCCAATCTGGAGAAGCTCGCGCTGCCTTCGGCTGCCGAGGTCGTGCAGGCCGCAAAAGCCGTCTGCTACAGGTAGCAGCGAGGAAGCCAACATGGCCGGACCCAAGGAGCAGCCGTTGCCGCCCGACGTCATCGGCCGCGAGGACGCCACCGAAGTGTTGCGCGCCTTCGTGCTCGACGGCGGGCTTTCGATCGCGTTCCAGCGCGCGTTCGAGGAGCCTGACGTCTGGGGCCTTTTGCTGGTCGACGTGGCCCGCCACGCCGCGCGCGCCTATGCGCGCGAGACCGAGATGTCCGAAGACGAAGCGCTGTCGCGCATCGTCGAAATGTTCGAAGCCGAGCTGGCTCGGCCGACCGATATGGGCACCACCACCCCCAGGTCGAAACAAGGTCACTGATCATGCCGATCAATATTCTGATGCCCGCTTTGTCGCCGACGATGGAGAAGGGCAACCTCGCCAAATGGCTCAAGAAGGAAGGCGACAAGGTCAAGAGCGGCGACGTCATCGCCGAGATCGAGACCGACAAGGCCACCATGGAGGTCGAGGCGATCGACGAGGGTACGCTCGCCAAGATCCTGGTGCCGGAGGGAACGCAGGACGTCGCCGTCAATGACGTCATCGCAGTGCTTGCCGGTGATGGCGAGGACGTGAAGGCGGCGGGCAGCGCGGCGCCGACCAAGAGCGCGCCGCCGGCCGAGGCGCCCGCGCCGAAGCCCGCTGCCGCGGCGGCCCCAACCGCTTCTCCGGCGCCCGCCGCTGCATCGAAGCCGGCTGCAGCGCCTGCGCCGCAAGCCGCGGCACCCGCGCCGCAGATGAACGGTCACGACCGGGTGTTCTCTTCGCCGCTGGCGCGCCGTCTTGCCAAGGACGCCGGCATTGACCTCGCGCGCATCTCCGGCACCGGCCCGCATGGCCGCGTGATCGCGCGCGACGTCGAAGAGGCGAAGTCGGGCAAGGGCCTGAAGGCGCCGGCGGCGGCTCCCGCGGCGGGACCTGCGCTCGCGCCGTCGATGTCGGACAAGCAGATCCTGGCGCTGTTCGAGCCGGGTTCATATGACATCGTGCCCCATGACGGCATGCGCCGCACCATTGCGCAGCGGCTCACGGCCTCGGTGCAGAACGTTCCGCACTTCTATCTCACGATCGACTGCGACATCGGCAAGCTGCTCGCCGCGCGCGAGGAGATCAATGCGGCCGCACCGAAGGACAAGGAGAAGAAGCCGCTCTACAAGCTCTCGGTCAACGACTTCGTCATCAAGGCGATGGCGGTGGCGCTGCAGAAGATCCCGGACTGCAATGTCAGCTGGACCGAGGGCGGCATGGTCAAGCACAAGCATTCCGACGTCGGCGTCGCCGTGGCCATGCCGGGGGGCCTGATCACGCCGATCATCCGCAAGGCCGAGACCAAGACGCTGTCGGTGATCTCAGGCGAGATGAAGGATTTTGCCGCGCGTGCGCGCTCGCGCAAGCTGAAGCCGGAGGAATATCAGGGCGGCACCACCGCCGTCTCGAACCTCGGCATGTACGGCATCAATCACTTCACCGCCGTGATCAACCCGCCGCATGCGACGATCCTGGCCGTCGGCACCAGCGAGGAGCGGCCCGTGGTGCGCAACGGCAAGATCGAGATCGCCAGCATCATGAGCGTGACCCTGTCCTGCGATCACCGTGCGATCGACGGCGCGCTCGGCGCCGAGCTGATCGGTGCCTTCAAGCAGCTGATCGAAAACCCCGTGATGATGATGGTTTGAGCTGAGAACGCGAATGAGTAGGGTGGGCAAAGGCGCAAGGCGCCGTGCCCACCTTATTTTATAGTTGTTAGATGGCGGTGGGCACGCCTCGCTTTGCCCACCCTACGAATTCGAGTTGAATGGGAACCGTTATGGCCGACACATCCTTCGACGTCATCATCATCGGCTCGGGGCCGGGCGGCTATGTGGCCGCGATCCGCGCCGCTCAGCTCGGCCTCAAGACCGCGATCGTCGAAAAATCCTATCTCGGCGGCATCTGCCTGAACTGGGGCTGCATCCCGACCAAGGCGCTTTTGCGTTCGGCCGAGATCTACCACTACATGCAGCACGCCAAGGATTACGGCCTGTCCGCCGACAACATCAAATATGATCCGAAAGCAGTCGTTCAGCGTTCGCGCGGCGTCTCGAAGCGGCTGAACGATGGCGTCGGCTTCCTGATGAAGAAGAACAAGGTCTCCGTCATCTGGGGCCAGGCCACGATCGACGCGCCCGGCAAGATCAGCGTCAAGAAGTCCGAGGCCGAGGCGCCGAAGGGCGCGCTGGGCGAAGGCAGCTATCAGGCCAAGCACATCATCATCGCCACCGGCGCGCGGCCGCGCGTGCTGCCGGGGCTCGAGCCGGACAAGAAGCTGATCTGGACCTATTTCGAGGCGATGGTGCCGGAGAAGATGCCGAAGTCGCTGCTCGTGATCGGCTCGGGCGCGATCGGCATCGAGTTCGCCTCCTTCTTCCACACCATGGGCTCCGACGTCACCGTGGTCGAGGTGCTGCCCCAGATCCTCCCCGTCGAGGATGCGGAGATCGCAGGCCTTGCCCGCAAGCGCTTTGAGAAGCAGGGCATCAAGATCATCACCGGCGCCGGCGTGAAGAAGCTGGAGAAGAAGGCCGACAGCGTGGTCGCGACCATCGAGGAAGCCCCGGGCAAGCAGCAGACGGTGGAGTTCGAGCGCGTGATCTCCGCGGTCGGCGTGGTCGGCAATATCGAGAATCTCGGGCTCGAGAAGCTGGGCGTGAAGACCGATCGTGGCTGCATCGTGATCGACGGCCTCGGCAAGACCAATGTGCCCGGCATCTACGCGATCGGCGACGTCGCCGGTCCCCCGATGCTCGCGCATAAGGCCGAGCATGAGGGCGTGATCTGCGTCGAGGCCATCAAGGGCCTGCATCCGCACCCCATGGACAAGCTCATGATCCCGGGCTGCACCTATTGCAACCCGCAGGTCGCCTCCGTCGGCCTGACCGAGGCGAAGGCGAAAGAGCAGGGGCGCGAGATCAGGGTTGGCCGCTTCCCCTTCGTCGGCAACGGCAAGGCGATCGCGCTCGGCGAGGACCAGGGCCTGGTCAAAGTGATCTTCGACAAGAAGACCGGCCAGCTTCTGGGTGCCCATATGATCGGCGCCGAGGTCACCGAACTGATCCAGGGTTATGTCGTCGCGATGAACCTGGAGACCACCGAAGAAGAGCTGATGCACACGGTGTTCCCGCATCCGACGTTGTCGGAGATGATGAAGGAAGCCGTGCTCGACGCCTACGGGCGCGTGCTGAATATCTAGTCTGGGTCCCAGCCGTCATGCGCGGGCTTGACCCGCGTATCCGTCACGCTTCCGGGAAATCTTGCCAAGAGGATGGATTGCCGGGTCGAGCCCGGCAATGACGGGTGCAAAAGGAAAGTTCCGCCGTGAAAGCCAGCGACAATCTCACCATCGAGCGCCCGACCTTCGTCACCCATCTCGAATGCGCGATGGAAGGCGATCACTATCCTGCCGATCAGGTGCACAATCTCTCCAAGGCCGGCAAGCCGCTTCTGGTTCGCTACGATCTGGCCGGGGTCAAGCAGGCGCTTACCAAGGATGCGCTCAGCCAACGCCCCGCCGACATGTGGCGCTATCGCGAGCTGCTCCCGGTGCGCAAATGCCAGGATATCGTCAGCCTCGGCGAGGTCATGACGCCGCTGATCAGTTTGCCGAAGCTCGCCAACAAGCTCGGTGGCGGCGAGATCATCGTGAAGGACGAAGGCCGGCTGCCGACCGGCTCGTTCAAGGCGCGCGGGCTGGTGATGGCAGTGTCGATGGGCAAGGCGCTCGGCATCAAGCACATGGCGATGCCGACCAACGGCAATGCGGGTGCTGCGCTCGCGGCCTACGCGACCAGTTGCGGCATCAAGACCACGATCTTCTGCCCGGCCGACACCCCGGAGGTGAATGTCAGCGAGATCGAGCTGCAGGGCGCCACCGTCTATCGCGTCAACGGCTTGATCGACGATTGCGGCAAGATCGTCGGCGAGGGCAAGGCCAAGGTCGGCTGGTTCGACACCTCGACCTTGAAGGAGCCGTATCGGATCGAGGGCAAGAAGACGATGGGACTGGAACTCGCCGAGCAGCTCGGCTGGGACGTGCCCGACGTGATCTTCTATCCGACCGGCGGCGGCACCGGCCTGATCGGCATGTGGAAGGCATTCGACGAGCTGGAGAAAATCGGGTTCATCGGATCAAAACGTCCGCGCATGGTCGCAGTGCAGGCCGCGGGCTGCGCGCCGATGGTGCGCGCTTATGAAGCGGGCGTCGAGCACGCGCCGCGCTGGGAGGATGCACACACCATCGCGTCCGGCATCCGCGTGCCGCAGGCGATCGGAGATTTTCTGATCCTGCGTGCGGTCCGCGAGAGCAAAGGTTTCGCGATCGCGGTTGATGATGAGAAAATTTCTTCTGCGCTGAGCGAAGTCGCGCGCGAAGAGGGGCTGCTTCTGTGCCCCGAAGGCGCTGCAACCTATGCCGCGTACAAGCAGAGCCTTGCCGACGGACGCGTGACGAAAAATGATCGCGTGATGCTGTTCAATTGCGCGACAGGCCTTAAATATCCGCTGCCGCCGGTCAGCCGAACGCTCGATCGTCACCAGCCGATCGACTACACGCAGTTCTGACAACGGTCTGTCCCGCGGCCTGGGGTGTGATCCGGAAGAGATCATGTGGCGATGTGGAGGGCGCGATGCGGCGGGTTGTGTTGGCGTTTCTGTGCGTGCTGCTGTTCGGTGCGAGCCTGGCCCGCGCCGACGACTACCCCTCGCACCCGATCACGGTCATCGTGCCGTTCGCGGCCGGTGGTCCGTCGGACGCGATGATGCGGATTCTGGGCGAGCACATGAAGCAGACGCTCGGGCAGGCCATCTTGATCGAGAACGTGACCGGAGCCGGCGGCTCGATCGGCGTCGGGCGGGCAGTGCGCTCAGCACCGGACGGCTACACGGTCAGCTTCGGCCATCTCGGCACCCATGTCGCCAATGGCGCGGTCTACAAGCTCGGCTATGACCTGGTCGCCGATCTCGAACCGGTGGTGCTGCTGCCGAGCAATCCGATGGTCATCGTCAGCAAGACCGGAGTGCCGGTGAAGTCGCTGAGCGAATTCCTGGCCTGGCTCAAATCGCGTCCGGAGCCGGCGTCGGCTGGCACCGCCGGCAACGGCTCCGGCAGCCATATCGCCGGGCTCTATTTCGAACAGGCCACCGGCATCAAGCTGCAATTCGTGCCCTATCGCGGCACGGGGCCGGCCATGAATGATCTCGTCGCCGGCCAGATCGACCTGATCGTCGACCAGACCTCGAACTCGATCAACCAGGTCCGCGCCGGCACCATCCGCGCCTATGCCGTCACCGACGACAAGCGGGTCGAGAGTGCGCCAGAGATTCCGACCACCGATGAGGCGGGGCTGCCGGGCTTCCACATGACCCTGTGGTCGGGCCTATGGGTGCCGAAGCGGACCCCGCATGAGGTCGTCACCAAGCTCAACGCGGCCGCCGTCGCCGCACTGAATGATCCACAGGTGCAGAACCAGCTCAAGAACCTGGGGCTGCAGATGCCGCCCCAGGATCAGCTCACGCCGGAGGCGCTGGGCGTGCAGCAGCGCGCCGAGATCGCCAAATGGTGGCCGATGATCAAGGCCGCCGCGGTGTCTGCCGAATAGTCAGGAGTCCGCGCCGCCTTAGTCCCGCGCGCGATAGGCTTCCGGGATCACGAACACCTCGTCGGCGCGGCCGTAGCCGCCGTCCGGCACCTCCTCGATCAGCACCATCGCATGGGGCCGCGCGGCCTCGGTGAAGTAATCGACGAACATGGCGGTCACGCGGTGCACGATCTCTTCCTTCTGGGCCTTGGAGAGCGCGGCCTGTGGGACCTTGATGTTGGCAAATGGCATGTCCTGCTCCGTGTGAGTTACTTTCAGCGCGGGATCGATAACTCGTCCGATCGGGCCAGATAATCCGGCTCGACTTGACATGACTTGTCGGATCAGGCGAACAATCCCCTCATGGATCGGTTCGATGCGATGCGCCTGTTCGTCCGCCTGGTGGAGCGCAGAAGCTTTACGGCGGCGGCGGCCGATCTGGGCGTGCCCCGATCGACGGCGAGCGAGGCGTTGCAGCAGCTCGAGGCTCGTCTCGGTGCGCGGCTGCTCGAGCGCACCACGCGGCATGTCACGCCGACCCTGGACGGCGAGGAGTACTACCGCCGCTGCGTGGCCATCCTGGCCGAACTGGAGGAGGCAGAAGTCGCGCTGCGCGACGCCCAGCCGCGCGGGCTGTTGCGGATCGATGCGCATTCGCAGCTCACGCGCACCTTCCTGCTGCCGCATCTCCCGGACTTCCTGGCCCGTTACCCCCTGCTCGACTTAAGGATCGGCCAGGGCGATCGCCTGGTCGATCTGCTGCGCGAGGGCATCGATTGCGTCATCCGCGCCGGCGAGCCCGATGACAGCGGCATGATCCTGCGACGGCTTGGGATGATCGAGGAGATCACCGTCGCGAGCCCGGCCTATCTGGCCAGGCATGGCGTCCCGGCGACGCCGGACGAGCTCGATGGCCACCTGATGGTCGGCTTTGTCTCGTCCCGGACAGGCGATGTGCTGCCGCTCGAGTTTTGTGCCGAGGGGACTGTCCGGCGGGTGACGCTGCCCAGCCGGGTGACCGTCAACAATTCCGACACGATGGCCGACCTCGCACGGCTGGGTCTCGGCCTGGTGCAGGCGCCGCGCTATCGTTTTGCGCAGGATCTCGCGGCGGGTGCGCTGGTCGAGATTCTCGCCGACCACCCGCCGTCGCCCACGCCGCTCTCAGCCCTCTATCCGCAGAATCGGCAGATGACGCTGCGCCTGCGTGTGTTTCTGGACTGGGTATCCGCAATCGTGGCTCAGACGCCACTTGGCCGCCGGTCCTGAGGCTGTGCACGGCCGGGTTCCAGGGCTGTGTACGGTATTACGTTGCCTGGAAGGGTTGCATGCCAGCCACGAATGTTGCGAGGTCGCAACAGATTGCCAACATCGAGTAACAATCTCGGGCGGTTCACGACTGCGCCGCTTTTTGGCCACACCCCTTCGTGAAATATTGCTTCCAGTAAGTGAAGCCGGCGCGTGAGGGAGTAGGGAAATCCATTTCGAAGAAACGGGTTTTCTTGTCTCGCATTGGTGTCGGCGGAAACCCAGATTTTCGCGATGGACGCCAAAACCGACATCAAGCGCAGGCTGCCTAGCCGTCACGTGACGGAAGGGCCCGAGCGCGCGCCTCATCGCTCCTACCTCTACGCGATGGGCCTGACGACGGCGCAGATCCATCAACCCTTCGTTGGCGTCGCCTCCTGCTGGAATGAGGCGGCCCCCTGCAACATCGCCCTGATGCGGCAGGCGCAGGCGGTGAAGAAGGGCGTCGCCCACGCCGGCGGCACGCCGCGCGAATTCTGCACCATCACTGTCACCGACGGTATCGCGATGGGCCATGACGGCATGCGCTCCTCGCTGCCCTCGCGGGAGTGCATCGCCGATTCCGTTGAGCTGACCATCCGTGGCCATGCCTATGACGCGCTGGTCGGCCTGGCTGGCTGCGACAAGTCGCTGCCGGGCATGATGATGGCGATGGTCCGGCTCAACGTACCCTCGATCTTCATCTATGGCGGCTCGATCCTGCCCGGCAATTTCCGCGGCCAGCAGGTCACGGTCCAGGACATGTTCGAGGCGGTCGGCAAGCACTCGGTGGGTGCAATGTCGGACGCCGATCTGGATGAGCTCGAGCGGGTTGCCTGTCCGTCGGCCGGCGCCTGCGGCGCCCAGTTCACCGCCAACACGATGGCGACCGTCTCCGAGGCGATCGGCCTCGCGCTGCCTTACTCCGCCGGTGCCCCCGCGCCCTATGAGATCCGCGATTCCTTCTGCATGACGGCCGGCGAGAAAGTAGTTGAGCTGATCGCCGCCAACATCAGGCCGCGCGATATCGTCACGCGCAAATCCCTGGAGAACGCGGCGGCCGTGGTGGCGGCCTCCGGCGGCTCAACTAATGCTGCGTTGCATCTGCCGGCGATCGCCCATGAAGTTGGTATCAAATTCGATCTATTTGATGTGGCCGAAGTCTTCAAAAAGACACCATATATCGCGGATTTGAAGCCGGGCGGCCGCTATGTCGCCAAAGACCTATTCGAAGTTGGTGGCATTCCGCTGTTGATGAAGACGTTGCTCGATCATGGCTATTTGCATGGGGACTGCCTCACAGTCACCGGCCGGACGATCGCCGAAAACCTCAAAGGCGTGAAATGGAATGCGCATCAGGATGTGGTGAGGCCGGCTGATCAGCCGATCACTGCGACCGGAGGTGTAGTCGGTCTGAAAGGCAATCTCGCGCCGGAGGGCGCGATCGTGAAAGTCGCGGGCATGTCTAAATTGAAATTCACTGGGCCGGCCCGCTGCTTCGACCGGGAAGAGGACGCCTTCGAGGCGGTCCAGAAGCGGACCTACAAGGAAGGCGAGGTCATCGTCATCCGCTATGAGGGGCCGCGCGGCGGTCCGGGCATGCGGGAGATGCTGCAGACCACTGCGGCGCTGACCGGGCAGGGCATGGGCGGCAAGATCGCGCTGATCACCGACGGCCGCTTCTCGGGCGCCACCCGCGGCTTCTGCATCGGCCATGTCGGGCCGGAGGCGGCGGTGGGCGGACCGATCGCGTTGATCGAGGATGGCGACCTCATCGAGATCGACGCGGTCGCCGGTAGCCTTAACGTAAAATTGACCGACGCGGAACTTGCAGAACGCAAGACCAAGTGGGTGCCCCGCGCGACGAATCACACGTCGGGTGCGCTTTGGAAATATGCCCAGCAGGTTGGGCCGGCAGTTGCGGGGGCCGTGACTCACCCAGGTGGTGCGCAAGAGACATATTGCTATGCGGACATCTGACCGGATCATTTTCGCATTGATGCTGGGCGTCGCCCCGCTGGCGCTGGCGCAGCCGTCGTTTGCCTTCGACGGCGCGCCGGTCAATCAGGAGCCGACGATCCCGGTCGCGACCGCGCCGTCGGGCGCGGGTGCGGCGTCGTTGCGGAAGGCGGTGCCGCCGACCGGCACCACCGCGACCACCCCGCCGACCTCGCTCTCGGCGCTCCAATACGCCGCCGACGAAGGGCATCCTGTGGCGCAGTGGAAGCTCGGGCGCATGTACGCGGCCGGCGACGGCGTGGCGCAGGACGACGTGCGTGCATTCGACTATTTCAGCCGGATCGCCAACGCCCATGCCGAGGACTCACCGTCGGCGCCGCAGGCGCAGATCGTGGCGAACGCCTTCGTCGCGCTCGGCCGCTATTACCTGAGCGGCATCCCGAACTCGAAGGTCAAGCCGGATCCGGACCGGGCCCGGGAGATGTTCTCCTATGCCGCCTCCTATTTCGGCAATGCCGACGCGCAATATGATCTGGCGCGGCTGTATCTGAAGACGTCCGATGCCTCGCGCGACGATTTCCGCTATGGCGCGCGCTGGCTCGGTTTGGCGGCCCAGAAAGGCCAGCACCAGGCCCAGGCGCTGCTCGGCCAGATGCTGTTCAACGGCGACCGGCTGCCGCGCCAGCCCGCGCGTGGACTGATGTTCCTGACGCTTGCACGGGAGAGCGCAGGCGCCGACGAGGCCTGGATCAAGGAGAGCTACAACCGCGCCTTCGCGCAGGCCTCCGACGACGACCGCGCCATGGCGCTGCAGATGCTCGAGCACTGGGTGCAGGGCAAGCGGGACTAAGCGGGGAATGCATCAGCATTCCCCTGACGGCAGGGGAAGCTGATGATCATCCGAGATGCGACACCCGACGACGCGGCCGAGGCCTGCGCGGTGCTGCGCGCCTCGATCATCCAGCTCTGTACCGCCGATCACCATGACGATCCGGATATTCTGAGCCTCTGGCTGGCCAACAAGACGCCGGAGAACGTCGCGGCCTGGGCCGACACCAAGGGGCGCTCGCTGCTGGTTGCCGTCGAGGACGGCGCCATCGTCGCGGTCGGGGGTGTCAGGGACAGCGGCGAGATCACCGTGAACTATGTCGCACCGGATGCGCGCTTCCGCGGCGTGAGCGCGGCGCTCTTGGCCGCGCTCGAAATGCGGGCGGTGGAGCGGGGCGCGCGGCAGGCAACGCTGCTCAGCACCTGGACCGCGCATCACTTCTATCTGGCGCGCGGCTATCAGGTCACGGGCCCGCCGCAGAGCAAGTTCGGCACGACCGCGTCGCACCCGATGGCCAAGGCGCTTGCCGCCGCGATGCCTTAGCTAAACTGCCGCGCCACGATACGCCCGACCTCGGCATGCACAGCGTTGCGCTTCTCATCGGACAACGCGTCGGTCTCGGTGAGATAGCTCGCCACGATCAGCGGTGCGCGGTTCTGTGGCCAGATCACTGCGACGTCGTTGGCGCTGCCGTGGTACCCGGAGCCGGTCTTGTCGCCGATGCGCCAGCCGCTCGGCAGGCCGGCGCGCAGCCTGGCCGCGCCAGTCTTGCAGTCGATCATCCAACCGATCAGCATCTCGCGCGACGTCGCCGACAGCGCGCTGCCCGTCACGAGCTCCGCCACCGTCTTCGCCATCGCAGCCGGCGTCGTGGTGTCCCTGGCATCGCCGGGCGTAGCCTCGTTGAGATCGGGCTCGATGCGGTCGAGCCGTGTGACGCTATCGCCGAGCGACTGCAGGTAACGCGTCAGGGCAGGCGGCCCGCCGAACGATGCCAGCAGCAGGTTAGCGGCCGTGTTGTCGCTCAGCGTGATCGCGGCCTCGCACAGCTCGGCGACGGTCATGCCGGAGTCGAGATGGGTCTTCGTTACCGGCGCGTAGGACAGAAGATCGGCCTGGGTGATCGGGATATGGCGTGCAAGCTGCTCCTGACCGGCATCGACCCTGGCCAGAACCGCGGCTACGGCGAGCACCTTGAAGGTGCTGCACATCGGAAAGCGCTCGTCGAGGCGGTGGCCCGTGAGCTCGCCGCTGGCCGTGTCGAGCAGCGCGACGCCGAGGCGTCCGCCGCTCTTCGCCTCGATCTCGGCGATCGCAGCGTCGATGCCGGCGAGATCGCGAGCCCCGGCCGGTGAGGCTGCGATCAGTGACGACAAGGCAAGCGGAAACAGATCACGTCTGGTCAGCATGGCAAGCGATACCCGGAAAGAATGTTGAATGTGGTCAGGCGGCTTCGAGGTCGAAATCCGCCCAGATCGGCACATGATCCGACGGCTTTTCCCAGGCGCGGACATAGCTGTCGATGCCGACCTCGACCAGCCGGTCGCTGGCCTGCGGCGACAGCAGCAGGTGATCGATGCGCAAGCCTTGGTTCTTCTGCCAGGCGCCGGCCTGATAGTCCCAGAACGTATATTGGCCGGGCGCATCGGTCACCGCGCGCAGTGCGTCTGTGAGGCCCAGACCCAGCAGTGCCTGGAAGCTCTCCCGCGTCTCCGGGCGGAACAGCGCATCCGTCACCCAGGCGTCAGGATTGTGGACATCGATCGCTGAAGGGATCACGTTGAAGTCGCCGGCGAGTACCAGTGGCTCCTCGGTCTTCAGCCGTTCGCAGGCATAGTCGCGCAGGCGCGACATCCATTTCAGCTTGTAGGGATATTTCTCGGTATTCGCCGGATTGCCGTTGGGCAGATAGAGGCAGGCGATCCGGACCACGCCGTGCTTGAGGCTGACGACGCCCTCGATGAAGCGCGCATGCGTGTCCTCGTCGTCCCCGGCTAGGCCCGACTTGGTCTCGTCGAGCGGCAGCTTGGACAGCAGCGCCACGCCGTTGAAGGTCTTCTGGCCATGGGTCACGACGTTGTAGCCGAGCGACTCGATCTCGAGCCGCGGGAACGCATCGTCCGTGCATTTGATCTCCTGCAGGCAGACGATGTCGGGCGCGCATTCCTTGAGCCAGGTCATGAGGGGCTCGATCCGTTGCCGGACCGAATTGACGTTCCAGGTGGCAATGCGCATGGGAGATCCGAAGGGCAGACGACGTTTGAGCTGTTTAGATCAAGCCTGGGGTGGTCAGGTCAAGCCACATGGTGGTGTGCACGCCTTTGCGTTATCCCCAGTTGATATCATTGTTCGGCGTGTGAGGCCGGAGACACAGGGCATGGCATTCGCGATCAAGGCCGCAATCGACACCCCCCAGGCGCAAAGCCTCACCTTGGCGGCGCAGAAGACGATGTATGGCGGCAAGCATGTGGCCGCAGGTGACGTGATCTTCGTCTTCGCGAGCGAGAACGAAGGCGGGCAGGGGCTGATTGCGCGTGGTGTGGTCAGCGCGGCCGAAGCAGTCGCCAAGAAGCCCGGTCTCGACAGGCAGACCCCGCGCGTCAGTGTGATCATCGAGATTACCGCGCGGGCGAAGCGGCCGCTCGGACGCAACGAACTGAAAAGCTTCAAGGACTGGAAGGACGGCCGTCCCGAGACCGAGCTCAATTTCAAGTTCTATCGCCAGGCCACCAACAAGATCGTCGGCATCTCGGACGAGACCGCGGTCTTTCTCGATGCGTTTTTCGATGCGTAGCGCGCCGGCAATCGTTGTGAACGGTCGCGCTGAACATGGCCATCATCGATGGCTTACGGCACAATCTTGGCCTCGGTGGATCCGCCGCTGTCGAGGGCGCGACGCACCGTCCCGTCCACCTTGGCGTCCTGGAGGAAGTGCGTTGCCCATGCACCGGCCGCAGCGTGACCTTTCGGCACGACCACGACGACGCCGGTCGACTGGATCACGCCGTCCAGGACCCTGGTGCCGGACAGCTTGCGTGCGAGACCTTCCACGGCCTCGGTGCCCATCGCGAGCGCATCGAGTTCACCCTTGCCGATCAAGTCCGCCGCTGTATCTGCCTTTGCGAACGTCGTGACGGTGGCGAGTTTCAGGGTCTTGATGACAGTGCGCGACGTCGATGTTCCCTCGATACAGCCAACCCGGATTCCGGCGCGATCAAGATCGGCGATCGAATGGATGTCGGAGCCGGCGCGCACCAGGTAATTGCTCGTGTAGGCCACATAAGCGGGTCCCTGATCCACGAACTGCGCGCGTCGGGCTTCGGCTGGCATGAACGAGATGTCCCAGGCATCCTTGGCTCCGGCCGCGGCGATGTCGTCCGAGCTGAGGTATTCGACAAGCTGCAGCGGCACGTGGAGCTTCTCCGCGGCCGCCTTGGCGAGTTCGACCGTCACCCCGCCCGGTTGGCCGGTCGCGGGATCACGCGTGGCCCAGAACGCCGAGGCCGCGGGACCGACCGCGATCGCGACCCGGAGCGTTCCGGTCGGAGCGACGTCGCGCGTGGCGTCGGCATCCGCTCCGAGCGCGCCGGTCATGGCGATCACTGAGCTCACGGCCGCAGCCAACAGACCCGGACGTAACATGGACCACCGCCAAAGCATGAAATCGGACCACTCTCCGACTGCGGCAGAATAGAGTGGCGGCTGAACCGGTCAACGTGGTGCAAATCAAATCGCGCATTTCGGTGCGCTCGCAATGACGGCGCCGTCGACCCAACATCACCTCGATGTCGGCATTCGAAGCCGATGCGTGTCCGGCATATCAATTTCATTTTCTCCGGATCTATCATCGTGCGATGCCTGCAACGCAGACGCGGATGCCCACAGCGCTGCGAGCGAAATTTGACCGCCGTCGCCAAAGCGGTGTGTTCGCAAAGAACATGTTGGCGTGCTTCGCTCGGGCCGGCAGGAGCTAATCCAGATCGGAGAGGAAGACGTGATCAGGTTTCCAGTGCTTGCAGAACTCGCGGCCACTCCGTTCTCGGGCGCCGAGGTGGTTCAGGGAATTGAACACGCCTCATCCGATGGCGACGGCGCGGGCAGGGTGCGAGTCGATGTCGACGGCCAGGCCGACGTTCTCGCCTTCTATGGTGCCGCGCCTGAAGACTCAGCTCTCGATCCTGTCATCTTTATGCGGGGCGATGTCGTCGAGAAGCGCGAAACCGGGATCGTGGCCATCGAACGCTACACGACGACATCCGCCCATGACGAGCAGGCGCTCGCCGAGCAGTTTTCCGCCACTTTCGCGCGCCCTTACGTCCACTTGGCGCGTCCAGGTATACTGGGCTCTTCAGGCCGCCATCTTGACCGGCGGCGGCCCCGCGAAGTTGCTCTGGTCGATGCCGCACTGACCCGGCTGAAGGCGCATTTCGGCTGGCGCCAAATCAATCTCGTCGGCCAATCAGGCGGTGGCCATCTCGTCGCCGCGCTGATCGCGCGCCGCGCCGACATTGGCTGCGCGGTGATCGCGTCAGGCAACACAGCGGTTGCTCTAAGGAATCGCGAGTGGGGCTGGACGACCGACATCACCGGTCACGCCGATTTCTTCGATCCGATCGATCATGTCGCCGAGGTCGCCAATCATCCTCCCCAAAAGATCATCGTGCTGACCGATCCGCGCGACAGCCGCGTATCGGCGTCGGTTCAAACCGCTTACGTCGAGGCACTTCGCCAGGTCGGCGTCGCCGTCGACCACCGGTTTCTGCCGGCCGCGGGCGTGCTTCATCATGACCTGCAACTGCCGGGAATTCTTGCCGCTTTCACCTGGCTCATGAGCGACGATCGGAGCTAACGCGAACGCATAAATCGTTTGCGAGTCCGCTTCGCTCCGATACTGACCGGCTTTGCGCGACGGCAGCAAATGTCGCGATGGGCCAGAAGCTGACCTCCTCAATCGTCGCCGATCAATTCCTGGGACAACACGACCCTGACCAAAGTACCGCTTCGAGGTTACGCTCGATCTCGATGACCGAGTCGCGACCTGGTTGCCGCCGAATCGAATGTGAGATGTCATTGCAGACAAGCAGGCCTGGGTTTGCAACTGCATCGTGAAACCCTTAGTACGGAGACGTTGAAGGAAAATCGGGGATTTCGATGATTGCGCCGGAACAAGAGAGGGTGCTGAAAACGCTCCTGGTCGAGATGTTCGGCCAACTTAGCAGCATGCGGCGGGAGCTCGCCGCCCTTCAAGGTGACAGCAAGGGCAGTTTCGCGACGATGGCAGACACCCTCGACGCGATCATCGAGAATACGGAGGCAGCCGGGAACACGATCCTCGAAAGCATGGAGGCGATCGGCGCCGGCGTCGTGAAGTTGCAAAGCGTCAACGACCCGACTGCAGCAGCAGTATGCGACGAGATCGTCGATAGCACAAACAAGGTGTTCGAGGCTTGCGCGTTTCAGGACCTCACAGGGCAGCGGATCACTCGAGTCGTCAAGTCGCTGCAGTTCATGGAGGACCACATCAACAGGCTGGTCCGCATGTGGGGAAAAGAGGAGCTGGCGCGGCTGGCCGCCGAGCTTGCCGTCGAAAGCGCCCCGGACTTGATGGAAGGCCCGCAGCGGCCGAGCGTGGCGATTTCCCAGGACGACATCGACAAGCTGTTCACGTGAACTGCCTCGAACCGGTGCCCATGGTGGCGAACGATCAGATCGAGGCGGCGCTACTTCCTCCGACGGTAACGGAAGTCCGCCTCGGGTCATTTGCGACGGTTTCAGCCGAGTTTGTCGGTCGGTTGATGTTCGCTTGTGCCCAAAACGCGGAAACAAGGACCATGCGAGGAGTCTTGCGTTCGGGGAGACCCGCGTGGTTCAACTCCCAAGCTGAGGGCGCATCACACGCTACGAACTCGCCGATGCCCAGGATGACGCGTGGCAGGGTTTGCCTGACAATGCAATTTGAGTCGTCGGGCAAATCACTTGCGCGATCGACACCCGTACTAGCCTTCCGAAGAGCATCCGGGACGTGGATATCATCCGCGCGGAAGCGCGAATTTCGGCCGCCGTTTCAACGCGGTGAGCATATTCAAGGCTGGACGCAAAAATAATTCGATTTCGATTTTTCGGAAATTATGGTTCTCTGTCGCCATCCCGCCTCATGCTGAGGGACGTACGCGTCGTCACGATACGGAGAGGCGGGACGCGGTGGCCGCGATACGTCGCAGCATTCTTTTCGGATGCGGACGAACGACGGGTTGCGGACGGTGAAGTCGTGTGGTCCTGGCGCCCCGGTGCTGGCGCTAAGTTCGCAACGAGAGTTTTCGTTCTCGTGCGGGTGACAGGGGCAAGAGAGCCGGTCCCTGGGGAGATCACGTATAAGCCGTAAACCCATCGCGCAGGGAAGGCCGGGATGTCTTGGCCGACCTGTGGTGACTGCCGCCTGCTTTTTTCTTGCAGGCGGGCCACGGGAGAGGCGAGCTCCCGGCCTTCCCTGCGCCCTCGCGTTATCGAGGGCCATTCCGGATGCAGAACCCGGGCGTGCCTGCGCCGCGGAGATGCGGTCGCTTGCCTGCAGCCGACTTGAGAATGCTGGGGCGAACCGCGATCCCGTAATTCTACGGGTCAAAAATTAACGCGGCTGAAGCCGCAGCTGGCGCATGTCAGGAACTCACAACGAAGGTCTGCCCCTGATGCTATGGCCCGGTGATCCCACAGCCGCGCAACCGACCGGATGGTACGGACCGGCGGGCACATTCGTGCTCTGGATCAGCGGCTTCGGCACCATGGCGCAGCTCGAAGGCGAAGCGCTCAGCGAGCGTGACAGGCGCCGCATCCGTGCCAAGCAGATCGATGCGGTGGCGCGACTGGTCCCGGTCACCGTCGCGATCAATTTCGCCAATGCGGCGATCATCCTCGGCGTGTTCTGGAACACCGGTTCGAACCGCTTTCTCGCGGTCTGGGCTGCGGCGATCGCGCTGGCCGGCGGGATGGCGCTGCGCGGCTGGTTACGGGCGCGCAAATCGAGGCCGAAGGAGGCTTCCGAGCGCGCGGTCTGGCGCATGACCCTGCAGGCGTTCTTTCTGGCGGCCACCTGGGGGGCGCTGCCGCTGACACTGATGCCCAAGGTCGAGGCCCAGAGCCAGATCATCATCGCGGCGCTGATGACCGGCATGATCTCCGGTGGCGCGTTCGCGATGTCGACGGTGCCCCGCGCCGGCCTCACCTACACCTGGACGATGATGCTGGCGTCCTGCGCGTCGCTGTTCCTCTGCGGCGGTCCGACCTATCTGGTGCTGGTCGGCTTCCTGCTGCTCTACACCTCGTTCATGGTTCGCCACCTGGTCTCGCATGGCAATTTGTTCCTCGACAACGTCAAGGCCCAGCTCCGGCACGAGCGGCAGAACGAAACCATTTCGCTGCTGCTGAAGGAATTTCAGGAGAACGCATCGAGCTGGCTGTGGCAGACCGATGCCGAGGGGTGTCTTGCCGATGCGCCGCAGCGCTTCGCCGACGTGGCCAAGATTCCATTGCAATCGCTCCGGGGCATGCGCCTCGTCGACACCTTGCGCCTGCTTTGTCCTGATGAGGCCAAGGCGCTCGCCGCGCTGACTGAGCGGATGGACAACAAGGCGCCGATCCCCGAGCTGTTTCTCCATGTCGTGGCCGGCGGGGAGCGGCGGCGCTGGGCGCTCACCGCGAAACCGGCTTTCGATTATGACGGCCATTTCGCCGGCTATCGCGGTTTCGGTCGCGATGTCACCGAGCGCTGGCGGGCAGAGCAGGCGGAAGCCGAGAGCCGCGCCAAGTCCGACTTCCTGGCGATGATGAGCCATGAGATCCGCACGCCGATGAACGGGGTTCTTGGCCTCGCCACGACGCTTCTGGAAACCAAGCTCGATCCCGAGCAGCGGCAGGCGGTGGTGACCATCCGCGAGTCCGGCGACAATCTGCAGCGGATCCTGAACGACATTCTCGACCTCTCCAAGCTCAACGCCGGCCGTCTCGAATTCGAGTCGGTCGATTTCTCGCCGACCGCTCTGGTCGAGGCCGTGACCGCGATCATGGCCGTCAACGCCAAGGCCAAGGGCCTGCTGGTCAAGGCGGAGATCGCGGCCGACCTTCCGCCTGCGCTCAAGGGCGACGTCGCCCGCATCCGCCAAGTGCTAATCAACCTCGCCTCGAACGCGGTGAAGTTCACCGAGCGCGGCGGCATCACCATCGCGGCAAGCTGCCGGATGCGCCAGGGAGATCGTGCGATGGTGGAATGGCGCGTCTCCGACACCGGCATCGGGATTGCGCCGGATCAGGTCAACCGCCTCTTCACCGATTTCACGCAGGCAGATGTTTCGATCAACCGCCGTTTCGGTGGCACTGGATTGGGGCTCGCCATCAGCCGCCGCATCATCGAGCAGATGGGCGGTGCGATCGACGTGACCTCCGTGCCAGGGGAGGGATCGACCTTCCGCTTCACGCTGGCGCTGCCATGGAGCGACAAGCAGATCTCGGATCAGCGCGGCGATCGGGTCGGCGCGGGCGATCTCAAGGTGCGAATCGCGACGCTGGGACGGCCGTTGCGGGTGTTGATTGCCGAAGACGATGCCACCAACCGCATGGTGGTTTCAAAGATGCTGCAGGAGTTTGCGATCGACAAGATGATCGTTCCCGACGGCGCGCAGGCCGTGAAAGCGGCCTGTGCGGAGGCGTTCGACCTGGTGCTGATGGATGTGCGGATGCCGGAAATGGATGGCCTCGCGGCCACGCGCGCGATCCGTGCCCGCGGCGGCAGGCTCGCGGAGTTGCCGATCATCGCGCTCACGGCCAATGCCTTTCCGGACGATATCCAGCAATGCCGCGAAGCCGGGATGTCCGATTTCCTCGCCAAGCCGCTGCGCAAGCCGGCCATCGTCGCGGCGATCCTGAAGGCAATCGGGACCTCGCCAAGCGCCTCCGTACCAAACCCCTCAGTACCGAGCCTCGCTGCGCCGTCACTGGCGCCACAACACCCGGGACAGGAGGTCAGTGCCTGACCAGTTCGGTGGTCCTAGACCGAGAAGCTGGTGCCGCAGCCGCAGGAGGCGGTGGCGTTGGGATTGTTGACGCGGAAGGAGGCGCCCATCAGGTCGTCGACGAAATCGAGCTCCGAACCGGCCAGGAACGGTACCGACGCCGGATCGACCAGCACGACCGCCTGGTCGCGCTCGATCACCAGATCGTCATCAGCCTTGGCGCGGTCAATATCGAACTTGTACTGGAAGCCGGAGCAGCCGCCGCCCTCGACGGAGATCCGCAGCATGGCCCCGTTGTCCTCCTTCTTGAGGATTTCCCCGATCCGGCGGGCGGCGCGCTCGCTGATGGTGACGGCGGTCATGGCAAAGGATCTCCCGAAGCTCTCATCATGCCCAATTCATTTGGTATCGGGCACACCCCATAGTTAAGTGCATTGAACGCTGGAATCAAATCGTCGGAGCTCGAAAACACCGTGTCGGTCGGAATGGCTGCCCCCCGCGCTCCTTTTTCCTGCGATCCCGATCGCAGCCGGGGCAGGCTCGTGGCCGAGCCACCGTCGCGGACCCGCAGCGCGTTCCGGCGGGATTGCGACCGGGTGATCCATTCGACCGCCTTCCGCCGGCTCAAGCACAAGACCCAGGTCTTCGTCTTCCACGAGGGCGACCATTACCGGACCCGCCTGACCCATTCCTTGGAAGTAGCCCAGATCGCCCGCGCGCTGGCCCGCCAGTTCGGGCTCGACGAGGACCTGACCGAGACCTTGGCGCTGGCGCATGATCTCGGCCATCCGCCCTTCGGGCACGCCGGCGAGCGCGCGCTCGACCGATGCCTGGAGCGCCATGGCGGCTTCGACCACAATGCGCAGGCCTTGCGCGTCGTCACCTCGCTCGAGCAGCGCTATCCCGAATTCGACGGGTTGAACCTGACCTGGGAGGCGTTGGAGGGCATCGTCAAGCACAACGGTCCGCTGCATCAGCCGATTCCGGTCGGGATCGCACAGTTCAATGAGAGCTACGATCTGGAGCTCGGGAGCTACGCCTCGCTGGAAGCGCAGGTTGCAGCAGTCGCCGACGACATCGCCTACGACGCGCACGACATCGACGACGGCTTGCGCGCCGGACTGTTTGCGGTCGATGACCTCAAGGAGATTCCGCTGATTGCCGCCATGATCGGAGAGATCGATCGGCATTATCCGGGGCTCGATGATATCAGGCGCGGGGCGGAGCTGGTGCGCGATCTGATTTCCTATCTGATTGCCGATGTCGCTGCGGAGGCCGCGGCGAGGCTTGATCGCGCCAAGCCCATGTCGCCGCATGACGTGCGCCGTCACGGCGCGCCGCTGATCGGATTTTCCGCCGAAGCCGCCGCGGCCGAGAAGACCATCAAGACGTTCCTGTGGCACCACATGTATCGGCACGAGCGGGTGATGAAGGTGATGCGCGAAGCCGAGCGGATCGTCGTGGACCTGTTCGAGCGATACCGGAACGACCCGGCCGCGCTGCCGCCCGAATGGCGCGACGGCCACGACGGCGAGGGCGAATGCGCCCGGCGGATCGGCAATTTCATCGCCGGGATGACCGATCGTTTCGCGCTGACCGAGCATCACCGGCTTTTTGACTCGACCCCGGATTTGCGTTAGGCGGCGCCCATGGTCGACACAGCTCAAAACCTGCATCTTTTCGCCGATGTGCTGGCGCGCGTGCACGCGATCTGCGCCACGCTCGCCAAGGACGGCAACTGGCCCGAGGGCATCGATTTTTCGCGCGTGGTGGTCGAGCCGCCCCGCGATGCCAGCCATGGCGACATGGCGACCAATGCCGCGATGGTGCTGGCGAAAGAAGCCAAGACCAAGCCGCGTGACCTTGCCGAGCAGATTTCCGCCAAGCTGCGCGATGATCCGCTGATGGCCAAGGTCGACATCGCGGGGCCCGGCTTCATCAATCTGACCCTGCGGCCGAGTGCATGGACCGAGGCCCTGCGCACGGTCCTGCACGAGGGGGATGTCTATGGTCGCCTCCCGCCCGTTCCGGGTGCGCCGAAGGTCAACGTCGAGTACGTCTCGGCCAATCCGACCGGCCCGATGCATGTCGGCCATTGTCGCGGCGCCGTGTTTGGCGACGCGCTGTGCAGCCTGCTGCAATTCGCCGGGCATGATGTCACCAGGGAGTATTACATCAACGATGCCGGCGCCCAGGTCGACGTGCTCGCGCGTTCGGCCTTCCTCAGATATCGCGAGGCGCTGGGCGAGGACATCGGCCGGATTCCGGAAGGGCTCTATCCCGGCGATTACCTGAAGCCGGTGGGGCAGGCGCTGGCTGCCGAGTATGGCGACAAGCTGAAGGCGATGCCGGAGGCGCAGTGGCTGGCAATCGTGCGCGCCAAGGCGATCGCGATGATGATGGACGAGATCAAGGACGATCTCGCCGCTCTCAATATCAAGCACGACGTCTTCTTTTCCGAGCGGTCGCTGATCACTGCCGGCAACAACAAGGTTGCCGAGACGATCGACTTCCTGCGCGAGCGCGGCGATGTCTATGAAGGCCGCTTGCCGCCGCCGAAGGGCGCACCTGTCGAGGATTGGGAAGATCGCGAGCAGCTTCTGTTCCGCGCCACCGCCTATGGCGACGACGTGGACCGGCCGCTGATCAAGTCCGACGGCACCTACACCTATTTCGCCTCAGATATCGCCAATCACCGCCACAAGTTCGAACGCGGTTTTGCAGATTTGATCGACGTGTTCGGTGCCGATCATGGCGGCTACATCAAGCGCATGCAGGCGGCGGTGAAGGCGGTCACGGCGGGGCAGGCCACGCTCGACGTCAAGATCGTCCAGCTCGTGAAGCTCCTGCGCAATGGCGAGCCGGTGAAGATGTCGAAACGCTCCGGCGATTTCGTCACGTTGCGCGAGGTCGTCGACGAAGTCGGTCGCGACGCGGTCCGCTTCATGATGCTTTATCGCAAGAACGATGCCGCGCTCGATTTCGACCTCGCCAAGGTGATCGAGCAGTCGAAGGACAATCCGGTGTTCTATGTGCAGTATGGTCACGCACGTGGGCATTCGATCTTCCGCAACGCTCGCAGCGAGGTCGTTCCGAACTTGCCGGAGGAGGCTTCAGCCCGTGCCGCTTTCCTGGCCGAGGCGAAGCTGGAGCTGCTTACCGATCCCGGTGAAATCGAGATTTTGAAGCGCCTCGCGCTCTTTCCGCGCCTGATCGAGGGCGCGGCGGCGGCCCATGAGCCGCATCGGGTGGCGTTCTATCTCTATGATCTTGCAAGTGAATTCCATGCGCAGTACACTCGCGGAAACAGCTTGCCCTATTTACGCTTCAGTTACCGTGATGATGCAGTGATAACCATGGCGAGATTGGCCATGGTTCAGGGCGTTGTCTCGGTGCTGGGGTCGGGACTAGCTATATTGGGCGTCCATGCTCCCGAGGCGATGAAATAACGGGGGAGAGCGGATGCAGCTTCAGTTGGGGGCCTCAATCTGGCAAGGTCCGCCTTAGTACGCATTTGCGGTTCACCCGCAGGGACGCTTCATTAGATGGCTGATCGTTACCAGGATAGACCCTTTCCCGCTGATGGTTTTGGCCGCGGTGGTGGGTCCGGACAGGCGGAGAGCGACCCGCTTGCCGAGCTTGCTCGCCTGATTGGGCAGAACGACCCGTTCGCCCAGACCGGCCGCAACATACCTTCCGGCGCGCCGCGCGCCGCGGCCCAGCCGCGGCCGTCAGCGCCGCTGCCGTCCACACCGTTGCCGCCCGTGGAGCCTGTCGCCGAACCGGTGGCACCAGCCGGGCCGCCGGCCTGGATGCAACGCGCCAACCGGCAGGAAGTCCCGAGAACTCAGCAGCGCGAGGCGCCGGCCACGCCGCGCGACCCCTTCGCCGAGTTGGCGCGAGAGCCGCAGCGGCCTACACCGCCGCCAGCTTTCCCGGCCGGGTATCAGGATCCTCGTGCCGCGCCCCGCGACTTTCCCGAACAGGACTTCGAAAGCCAGGATTTCGGGCGTCAAAACGCGGCGCGCCAGGATATCCCGCAGTCCTATCCCAAGGATGATTTCGCCGACGATCTTGCCAAGCTGAACTTTGGCGCCGGCGATCCGCATCGTGGTTTTGGCGCGAACGCCGAGTTCGATCGCGAGCCATCGTTCGATGACCACGAGCCGGATCCGTCACGTTATGACGAGGCGTTGTTTGGACCGGCGGGCTCTGGACAGCAGGATTATCACGGCGACCAGGAATTCCAGGACGACCAGTACGCCTATCAGGACGGCTATGACGAGGGCGAAGAAGAAGAGGAGCCGAAGCGCCGCAGCGGGATGAGCACCGTGTTTGCGGTCCTCGCGCTCGGCGTTCTCGGCACCGGCGGCGCCTTCGCCTACAAGACCTACTTCTCGACGGCCCGTACTGGTGAGCCTCCGATCATCAAGGCAGACAACAGCCCGACCAAGATCATGAACTCGCAGGCGGATTCGACGCCCAAGGTTCCCGACCGGCTGATTGGAGACGGCGGCGAGAAACTGGTGTCCCGCGAGGAAACCCCGGTGGACGTGAATTCCCGCTCCGTCGGACCGCGCGTGGTGTTTCCGCAGCCCAACCAGAACATCAATCCGACGTCGTCGGCGAGCGCCTCGACGGGAGGCCTGCCGTCTGGAACTGGGGCCAGCGGCAGCAATGGCATCCTGCCCAACAGCGACCCGCGGCCGATCAGCACGCTTCGCATCAGCGGCAATAGCAATTCTGCGGGAAGCACCCCGCCTGACGCCAACAGCGGCCCGGCGCAAGTGGTTGCGGCGGTCCCCGCCACCGCCAAGCCCGCCGCAGCCGCCAAGACGGCGTCGGCAGCGCGTAATTCACCGACCAACGCGAATGCCTCGGCCAACGCCCCGTTGGCCCTGACACCGCAATCGTCCGCGCCGCCGGCCAGGCAGGTTGCGGCTGTGCAGCCTGCCGAATCGACATCCACCGCAAGCACGAGCAGCGGCGGCTATCTTGTGTCGATTTCGTCGCAGGTGAGCGAAGCGGATGCGCTGTCGTCCTATCAGGTGACGCAGGGCAAATATTCTTCAGTGCTGGGGAACTATTCGCCGATCATCAAGCGCGTGGATATGCCCGATAAGAGCGTGCGATACCGCGCCTCCGTGGGGCCATTCGCGACCCGCGACGAGGCCAACAAGATGTGCGGCACGTTGAAAGCTGCCGGCGGCCAGTGTTTCGCGTTTAGTAACCAGTAACCTTGGCTTGACCGGTCGCAGGGCGGGGTCTAATCGGCCCCGATGACCATGCGGGCCTTCATTACCGGCGTTTCCGGACTAGAACTCGGCACCGCCGAGCGCGACTTCATCCGCGATGCCCGGCCCTGGGGCTTCATCCTGTTCAAACGCAATGTGCAGTCACCTACTCAAGTGACTGCACTCGTCGATGAACTTCGCGATGCCGCCGGCCGCGCCGATGCTCCGATCCTGATCGATCAGGAGGGCGGGCGGGTGCAGCGGCTGGGACCGCCGCACTGGCCGGTCTATCCCCCGGGCGCGGCGTTCAGCCGGCTCTATGACATCGATTCGGCACACGGCCTGCGAGCGGCATGGCTCAGCGCCCGCCTGATCGCCGACGATCTCGGGCAGCTCGGGATCACCGTGGATTGTCTGCCGCTGGCCGACGTTCCGGTCGCAGACGCCGACGCCGTCATCGGCGATCGCGCCTATGGCGAGACGCCGGACAAGGTCGCAGCCATCGCTCGCGCGGTGACGGACGGGCTCGCGCAGGGGGGAATTCTGCCGGTCCTGAAGCACATCCCCGGCCATGGCCGCGCCACCGCCGATACCCATTTCCGGCTGCCGACGGTCGATACGCCGGAATCGGAGCTCGATGCGACCGACTTCGCGGCCTTCCGGCCGTTGTCCGATCTGCCGATGGCCATGACTGCACATGTTGTGTTTAGCGCGATCGACCCCGCCCATCCGGCCACGACTTCTGCGACAATGATCGAACGGGTGATTCGCGGCCGGATCGGGTTCCAGGGTTTGTTAATGAGTGATGACGTGTCCATGAACGCATTGGCGGGGTCAATCGCCGAGCGCACGCGCGCGATCATTGCCGCAGGCTGCGATGTCGTCCTCCATTGCAATGGCAAGCTCGACGAGATGCAGGCCGTCGTGGCCGAGACGCCGGAGCTCTCGGGGATAGCGCTGGCACGTGCCGACCGCGCATTGGCGGCCCGCAAGCCCGCAGTCGCCTTGGATCGTGCGGCAGCGCGCGCCGAGCTCGATGCATTGATCAACCGGCTGGGACCAGCGAACGCATGACCGCGGAAATTCTGTCTTTCGAAACCGGCCGGCCCGCCGAGCTGTCCGAGAGCGACCCGGCATTGGTGGTCGACGTCGAGGGCTATGAGGGCCCGCTCGACCTTCTGCTGGCGCTGGCGCGTCAGCAGAAGGTGGATCTGGCCAAGATCTCGATCCTGGCTCTGGCCGATCAGTATCTGCAATTCATCGAGGCGGCGCGAAAGATCCGACTGGAGCTTGCCGCCGACTATCTCGTCATGGCGGCCTGGCTCGCCTTCCTGAAGTCGCGGCTGCTGCTGCCGGAACCGCCGGCGGCCGAAGGACCGAGCGCGGAGGAGATGGCGACCGCGCTGGCCAACCGGCTGCGCCGGCTGGAGGCAATCCGCGAAGCCGCCAATCGTCTGATGAACCGGCCGCAGTTCCAGCGCGACGTGTTTCCGCGCGGCAATCCCGAGCCGATCGCGGAAGTTCGTCGTCCGAAGTTTTCGGCGACCTTGTTCGATTTGCTCTCGGCCTACGCGACCCAGCGACAGCAGCGCGTATTGACCTCGGTGCATCTGGCCAAGCGGACCGTGTGGTCGCTCGCTGAAGCACGCGCGTCTCTGGAGCGTCTGGTCGGCATGACCGAAGTCACGGAGGACTGGGGTTGCCTCGACGACTACCTGTTGAGCTATGTGGTCGAGCCCGCGCAGCGCGCCACGATCTTTGCGTCGAGCTTTGCTGCCGCGCTGGAGCTGGTGCGGGAAGGGCAGCTCGAACTGAACCAGAAGCAGGCGTTCGCGCCGCTGTATTTTCGGAAGCGTCCGCCACAACCTCCCGGTGCCATGACCGCGCCGGATTTGACGGTTGAGTAACGAAGAAGGAGACCGTGCGATGGCAATCTTGGCGGAAGTGCGCATGGAGGAGCCGGAAGACATCGCAGCCGAGCCGCAAGCGCGGCCGGAAGAGTTGCGCATTCTCGAAGCCTTGTTGTTTGCCGCGGCCGAGCCACTCGATCAGGCGGCGCTCGCCAAGCGCATGCCGGAAGGCGTCGATGTGAAAGCGGCGTTGGCGCAGCTGCAGGAGGAGTATGCCACGCGTGGCGTGAACCTCGTGCGTGTGGCTAATAAATGGACGTTCCGGACCGCGGGCGATCTCGCGTGGCTGATGACCCGCGAGAGCACTGAGACCCGCAAGCTGTCGCGGGCAGCGATCGAAGTGCTCGCTATCGTTGCCTATCACCAGCCCGTCACGCGTGCGGAGATCGAAGAGATCCGCGGCGTCGTCACGTCGAAGGGGACCCTCGACGTGCTGCTCGAGACCGGCTGGATCAAGCCGCGCGGCCGCCGCAAGTCCCCCGGGCGCCCGCTCACCTTCGGGACCACTGACGCATTCCTCACGCAGTTCAGTCTCGAGACGCTCGGCGACCTGCCGGGGCTGGAGGAGCTCAAAGGTACGGGGCTGCTGGATTCGCGGCTGCCGACTGGCTTCACGGTTCCGACGCCGTCGGACGATCCGACCTTGCGCGAGGACGAGGAGCCGCTGGAGCCTGGCGACCTCGATCTGGCGCTGGCGCCTGCGGTCGAGCCGGAGGAGGCAAGCCACGAGGAGCAAGCCGCTCATGAGGCCGCTTCGGATGAAGCTGGGCCATCGGATGTTGAAGCTGCGGCAATCGATCACACCGCGGCCGAGCGTTCCGAAGATCCTGCTCCGGAACCCGATGGATCGCAGACTGGTGATCCGGACGAAAGCACCGAATAGCCAACCCACGCGCGTCGTTAACAACAGCGTTATTCCGTAGCGCTGGCCGTGATTTGCCGAAGCTTAAGTGCTTGTTTTTGGGGGCTGTGACGCCTACCTTCCGCCCAAGATCGGGCTTGCGCGTTACGCTTTGTCCAGTCGTCCGCATTCATGTTGCTGTTTCGCGGCCGGATGCTAGAAGCGATGGGACGCGGTCAAGCCCATGACCGGGCGTGGTTTGGCGGCGCGATCGCCGGTCTTCCGCGCCGATGTTTGGAGGGTTGCAGGATGGGTTCGCTTAGCATTTGGCACTGGATCGTGGTGATCGCGGTCGTCCTGCTGTTGTTCGGGCGCGGCAAGATTTCCGACCTGATGGGCGACGTCGCGCAGGGCATCAAGGCGTTCAAGAAGGGTATGCAGGACGACGACAAGGCGCCGGAAAAGACCGAGCCGGTCAAGTCGATCGATCATGGCGGTACGCCCACCGCGACCCGTACCGATGTCGGCAGCAAGGCTGTCTGACCGAGCCAAGGCGTGACCGGCGCGGACCGCGCCGGATTCGACTGGCAGTGACCTGATCTTACGGGACTGGGCAGCTCGGGATTGGCAGGCGACGTCTCGTAGGCGGATTGTTTGATGTTCGATATCGGCTGGAGTGAGCTGCTCGTCATCGGGGTCGTCGCGCTGATCGCGATCGGCCCGAAGGAGCTTCCCGGCGTTTTGCGCATGGTCGGGCAGTGGATGGGCAAAGCCCGCCGGATGGCGGCCGAATTCCAGGGCCAGTTTCAGGAAGCCATGCGCGAGGCCGAGATGGCCGACCTCAAGAAGAGCTTCGATGAGGTTCGCGAAGCCGCGAGCGGTTTCTCGCCGACTGGCGTGATCAGCTCCCTGCAGCGGGACGTCGACAAGGCGCTCGATATCGAAGGCGTGGACAAGCCGGCGGAAGTGGCTTCTCCCGCGCCTGAACCGACCGGCGCTGCGCCGGAGGCGCCGGCAATTCCGACCACGCCGGAGCCGCCTCACCCCGAAACCTTTGTCGAGGCGCAGAGCCATCAAGCGGTCGATGAGCCGTTGGCCATCGTCCGGGAAATCAAGCCCGAACCCAAGCCTGAGCCCAGGTCCGAATCGAAGTCTGAATTCAAGTCCGAGGCCGGGGCTGAGACCATCACCTCCGAGGAAGCGGATCGGTTTAAGGACGCCAAAGCGTCATGACCGCGGAAGATATCGAAGCCAGCAAGGCCCCTCTGATGGAGCACCTGATCGAGCTGCGCGCGCGGCTCATCAAGGCGCTGGTCGGATTTGGCGTGGCCTTCATCTTGTGCTTCATCTTCGCCAAGCAGATCTACAATATCCTGGTGTTGCCGTTCGTCTGGGTGGCGGGACCGGAGAACAGCAAGTTCATCTACACCCAGCTGCTCGAATACTTCATCACCCAGTTGAAGCTCGCGCTGTTCGGCGCCGGCTTCATCTCGTTTCCGCTCGTGGCCTTGCAGATCTACAAATTCGTTGCGCCTGGTCTTTACAGGCACGAACGCAACGCGTTTCTGCCCTATCTGGTAGCGACCCCGATCTTTTTCGTGTTCGGCGCGATGCTGGTCTATTTCGCCGTATGGCCGATGCTGGTGCGGTTCTCACTCGGCATGCAGCAGCTCGGCGGTCCTGACACCGCTCAGATCGCGCTGATGCCGAAGGTCGGCGAATACCTGTCGCTGATGATGTCGCTGATCTTTGCCTTCGGCATCGCCTTTCAGCTTCCGGTGATTCTTACATTGTTGGGGCGGATCGGCATCGTCACCTCCGAGATGCTGCGCTCGAAGCGGCGCTATTTCATCGTGATCGCCTTCATCATTGCGGCGGTGCTGACCCCACCGGACGTGCTGAGCCAAGCCTCGCTGGCGATTCCGCTCCTCGCCCTATACGAAGGGTCGATCATCGCCGTGCGCTTCGTCGAGAAGCAGGCCGCGGCAAAATCCGCCTCCGGCACATCCTCCACCCCCGGTCAGGCCGAATAGGCGGGCCACCCGCTCGGCCTCGGCTGTTCCCATCCGACGATAATCGCGGTAGTGCAAGCCGGCCGCGCGACCACATGCGACTCGCCCGTATTCTTCGTTCCAGGACCGAACGATCATGCACGACATCAAATCGATCCGTGACAACCCGCAAGCCTTCGACGCGGCGCTGACGCGTCGCGGCCTGATGCCGCTATCGGCGCAGCTGCTGGCTGTCGACGAACGCAGGCGTGCGGCAATCCTAGCCTCCGAGCAGGCGCAGGCGCGGCGCAACGCGGCGTCGAAGGAGATCGGCGAGGCCAAGAAGGCCAAGGACGAGGCGCGCGCAAGCGCGCTGATGGAGGAGGTCGCCAAGCTCAAGGTCACGATGCCGGAGCTCGAAGCGGCTGCGAAGCAGGCCGATGAGGAGCTGGCCCGCGAGCTCGCCGCGATCCCTAATCTTCCACTGGACGAAGTGCCCGACGGCAAGGACGAGCACGACAACGTCGAGCGCCACGTCTTCGGCGCCAAACGGAATTATGCCTTCGCGCCCAAACCGCACGACGATCTCGGCGCCGGCCTCGGCTATATGGATTTCGAGTCCGCGGCGAAGCTCTCGGGCGCACGGTTCGTCGTGCTGAAGAAAGGGTTGGCGCGGCTCGAGCGTGCTATCGGGCAGTTCATGCTCGACCTGCATACCAACGAGCACGGCTATGCCGAGATCAATCCGCCGCTGCTGGTGCGCAATGACGTGATGTTCGGCACCGGGCAGTTGCCGAAATTCGAGGATGATCAGTTCTGGGCCATCAAGGGCGAGCTGCTGGCCTCGCCGGATGAGCGGCTGAAGACCGATCGGCTCGGCCTGATCCCGACGGCTGAGGTCACTTTGACCAATCTCGTGCGCGAGCAGATCGTCGACGAGAAGGAGCTGCCGATGCGGCTCACCGCGTTGACGCCGTGCTTCCGCGCCGAGGCGGGGGCTGCCGGACGCGATACCCGCGGCATGATCCGCCAGCATCAGTTCACCAAGGTCGAACTGGTCTCGATCACGACGCCCGAGACCAGCAAGGACGAGCATGAGCGCATGCTGGCCTGTGCTGAGGAGGTGCTGCGGCAGCTCGACCTGCACTACCGGGTGATCACGCTGTGCACCGGCGACATGGGATTCTCCTCGCAGAAGACCTACGACATCGAGGTCTGGATGCCGGGGCAGGGCGATGGCGGTGCCTTCCGCGAGATTTCGAGCTGCTCGGTGTGCGGCGATTTCCAGGCCCGCCGCATGGACGCCCGCTACCGCGGCAGTGACGGCAAGCCGCGCTTCGTCCATACCCTGAACGGTTCAGGCACGGCCGTCGGTCGTGCACTGATTGCGGTCATGGAGACCTACCAGCAGGAGGACGGCTCGATCGCGGTGCCGGACGTGCTGCAGCCTTATATGGGCGGGCTCAAGGTGGTTGCCGCGGAGGGCTAGCGCGGCGAGAATTTATCGCCTCCAATGCTTCCCAAGGTTGCGCTAGCGCCGGCGGTCGATATCCTGGGTTTCTGCTTTAAGCATTCGCTTCGCAGAGCCGTGATCGATGCCCCTGCATCGGGATATCTATTGGATCGGCAGGCAATGGGCCGTCACCGGTCACGGTATTCAGGCCGTGGACCAGCGGCTGCAGGGGGCTTTTGACCTCGATCGGTCCCGGATCTGGGCGAACGATCTGCGCGAGGGCCTGCGCGGGCTCACCTGGTTCAACGAGGCTGACTTCGAGAAGGCGCTTGCGGCCGCCCGTGCCCGCTTTCCCAAAGCTGCGCAGGAATCGGCCGAACAGCTCGATGCGAGCGAGCCTGTGAAACCGGCCAGCGCGCGGAGCGAGCGTCTTCAGCTGCAGACCGAGGGACGGCTTGCGAAGTTCCTGCCGCAATGGCGGATCCGCCATTAAGCAAATGCGACAGCTCCCGCTACGCCGTTGCTCATTCACGAGATTTTTCCGTGTCGCCGCGGTTTGCCTCGCTCGCCCGCAGCAGATAAGACAGCGGTAACCCGATTTTTGACTCTGTTCGAGAGGTGGCCGGACGCATGCGCATTCTCTGCACCAATGACGACGGCATTCATGCTCCCGGTCTGAAGGTCGTCGAAGAGATCGCGCACGCATTGTCAGACGATGTCTGGGTGGTCGCGCCCGAATTGGACCAGTCCGGGGTCTCGCATTCGCTGTCCCTGAACGATCCGTTGCGGCTGCGTGAGGTCGGCCCGCGCCACTTTGCGGTGCGGGGAACGCCGACCGACTGCGTGATCATGGGCGTTCGGCACATCCTCAAGCCGAAGCTGCCAGATGTGGTGCTCTCCGGTGTCAACAGGGGCCGCAACGTCGCCGAGGACGTGGTCTATTCCGGCACGATCGCCGGCGCGCTCGAAGGCACCATCCTCGGGCTACCCGCGTTTGCATTGTCACAGGAGTTCTCGCTGGAGACGCGCAACAAGCCCGTATGGGACAGTGCGCGCAAATTTGCCCCTCAGATCATCCGCAAGGTGCTCGAAGCAGGGGTGCCGAAGAATACCGTGATTAATGTCAATTTTCCCGCGCGCCCGCCGGAGGAGGTCCAAGGCATCCGTGTGACCCGCCAAGGCAAACGCAATCTCGGTTTTCTCAATGTCGATGAGCGCCGCGACGGCCGGGGCAATCCCTATTTCTGGATCGGCTTTGAACGGGCCGCCGCGCTGGACACTCCGGACGAGGGCACGGACCTGGCAGCGCTCGCAGCAGGTTATGTTTCGGTGACCCCGCTCCGATTAGACCGCACCGACGAGGCGTTCTCGATCACGTTAGGCGGAATCCTCGGACAGTAAACTCAGGACGATGTCCCGCCACGCAGGACGTTCTCGATCGCTTTGCCCAGCGTCTCCAGCTGGAATGGCTTCTGCAGAGCAGGGCGGTCACGGTATTCTTCCGGGAGCCCCGCCGAGCCATAGCCTGTGGCGAAGATGAACGGGCGATTGCGCGCCTTGATGACATCAGCGACCGGGGAGATGACCTTGCCGTTGACGTTCACGTCGAGAATGGCGACGTCGAAATACGTGCTTTCGGCAAGCCGCATCGCCTCGCCGATCTCGCCGGCTTCGGCCGCGACGGTGTAGCCGAGCTCCTCGAGCATGTCGGCCACCATCATCCTAATCATGACTTCATCTTCAACCAGAAACACGGAGCCGCGTGGTGGCCGCGGTGCAGTCATGAATGCAGTCCTCGCCTTTATCGGGAGTGACGTTCGCAAATTACGGCAAACGGCGCAACGTCAACAGCGTTGTCCCCAAGACGGCCATCCCAGCTGTGACCTCTCTGGCGCTGGTAGGCAACGATCCCGGGCATCTAAACGGCGAGATCTCGTGCTTGGTTCCCGCGACGGAACAGATTTTGCGCGATCAGAGGTCGATGCTACCTGCCGTTTGCCGTGGAAAATCGATGCTTCGCCCCAACATGAGGCTTATGATCCATGGGTGCAACCGAGACGGCGATGGCTCCGAAAGCTCCTCCGGAAAAGATGATGTTTCAGCTGACCCTGCGTCGGCGGGGAATCAGCGATCAAGCCGTTCTGCGTGCCATGGAGGAGGTGCCGCGGGAAGAGTTCGTTGCTGCTGCCGACCGGGCCGATGCTTACCGGGACAGCGCGTTGGGCATCGCTTGCGGCCAGACCATCAGCCAACCTTTCGTTGTGGCCTACATGACTGAGCAGCTGAAGCTGCAGAAGACCAGCCGCGTGCTCGAGATCGGCACCGGCTCGGGCTATCAGGCCGCGATCCTGTCGCGGCTGGCCGGCCACGTGCTCACCATCGAGCGCTTCCGAACGCTTGCCGATGCGGCGCGGGAGCGTCTCGAGAAGCTGGGCTGCTTCAATGTCGAGGTCATGTTGGGGGATGGCTTTTCGATTCCCCCTGGCGCCGGGCAGTTCGACCGGATCATCGTGACGGCGGCGATGGAGGAAATTCCGCAAAGCCTGCTCGATCGGCTCGAGCCTGACGGTATCCTGATCGCGCCAGTCGGGCCGCACCACGGTGTCCAAACACTTGTGCGCGTCATCCGAAAGGCCGAAGGGTTTGAACGAAAAGAGCTTGTCGATGTGCGATTTGTGCCGGCAATTCCGGGCATTGCACGCGAACTCTAAACCTGCGGATTAGCAGGGCTGACAACAGCTTATCGGCTGCTTAAGCGGTTATTTACCGCCGGCGTGTTTACTCAAATTCGTAGTTTGTTGCGTACGAGTGAGTAACCATGCCCGTTATCGTCGAGTTGCTTCGCTCACGTCGCCTGCAGCAGGTCGGGGCGCTGGCGGTGATTTCATTCGGTGTTGCCGGCTGCAGCGGCGATATGTCGACGCGGCTGTCGCAAACCCAGAATTCGTTTTCCAATCCGTTTGCGTCGGATGCCACGGGCTCCGTGCAGCCTCCCGCGCCGATCGAGCGCCGGGCTGCGCCGCAGCAGTACGGTCAGCAATATAATCCGCCAGCTCCGGCCGCCTATTCGTCCGCGGCGCTGCCGCCGGCTGTCACGGCGCCGCAGACTTATGCCTCCGGCGGAGGTTCGGGCGGGGTATCCGCCGGTGGCCGCGGCGTCGCCTCCTATGCGCCGCCAGCGCCAATCCCGGCGCCGTCCTATGCGGCCCCGCCACAACCGCGTCTCGAAACCACCGGCACCCTGCCGCCGCGCTCGGTCGCTGCCGCCCGTCCCGCCGGTGTCACCAAGATCATCGTCGGCACCAGCGATACGCTCGAAATCCTGGCGCGCCGCTATCACGTGACGCCGGCAGAGATTCTGGCTGCCAACGGCTACAAAGGACCGCGCGCACTCTCGCCGGGGCAGCAGCTCATCATTCCGAATCCCGGCGCGGTCGCGGCGGCGCCGGCAGCGACACATATCGCGGCGGCTCCCGTCGCTCCCAAGCCGGTCGCAGTGGCCGCGCCTGCGCCACCGAGCGTGCATTTCGTCAATCGCGGCGACACGCTGGCCGGCATCGCCCGTCACAACCATATCTCGGTCGCCGAACTCGCACACGCCAATAACCTTGCGCCGACCTCGTCCCTGAAGCTCGGTGCCAGGCTGACCGTCCCCGGGAAGTCGGTGGCGGTGGCCGCGCCCGCAGCTCCGGTCGCAGCTGTACCCCAGGCGGCTGCGACCGTGCCGGCGCCGGCGCCGACGACCAGGCTTGCCACGGCGGGACCGGTGCAGAGCGCGCGCCTTGCCCAGGCCAATCCCGCGCCTGAGAAGGAGGAAGAGCCGGCCAAGCCGGCCGAGACCACCAGCGCGCTGCCGACCTTCCGCTGGCCCGCACGCGGCAAGGTGATCACCAGCTATGGCGCCAAGACCAACGGCAAGGCCAATGACGGCATCAACATCGCGGTGCCTGAGGGAACGCCGGTGAAAGCCGCGGAGGACGGCGTGGTCGCCTATGCCGGCAACGAATTGAAGGGCTACGGCAACCTGGTCCTGGTCCGCCATTCCAACGGCTACGTCACCGCATATGCCCATGCGAGCGAGCTGATGGTGAAGCGCGGTGACACGATCAAGCGCGGCCAGGTCATTGCCAAGTCGGGTCAATCGGGCGAGGTGGGATCGCCGCAACTCCACTTCGAGATCCGCAAGGGATCGTCGCCGGTTGACCCGCTGCAATTCCTCAATGGGGCGTAGGCCGTTGTCGCCCAATCACTCCCGTCGTCGCCCGGCTTGACCGGGCGACCTGGTATCCACAGCCGCCCGGGCGAGAGCCGGGGGACGGCGCGGCGTACTGGATTCCCCGCCTTCGCGGGGAATGACCGCTGGTTGGCCTACTTCCCTGTCAGCCTGACACCTCGCCGTCCGGCCATGTCCTGAACGAACTGCCAGGCCACACGGCCGGAGCGTGAGCCGCGCGTGGTGGCCCATTCCAGGGCCTCGTGCTCCAGCTCGTCCTCGGGGACCGTGATATCGAAATGGCTGCAATAGCCTTTCACCATCGCCAGGAATTCGTCCTGGCTGCAGCGGTGGAAGCCGAGCCAAAGGCCGAAGCGGTCGGACAGCGAGACCTTCTCCTCGACCGCTTCGCCCGGATTGATCGCGGTGGATCGCTCGTTCTCGATCATCTCGCGCGCCAGCAGGTGACGGCGGTTCGAGGTGGCGTAGAGGATCACATTCTCCGGCCGTCCCTCGATGCCGCCCTCCAGCACAGCCTTCAGCGACTTGTACGAGGCGTCATTGCCGTCGAAGGAGAGATCGTCGCAGAACACGACGAAGCGGAAGGAGGAGGCACGCAGGATGTCCATCAGCGCAGGCAGGCTCTCGATGTCCTCGCGATGAATCTCGATCAGCTTCAAGCGATCGGCATTCTTGCGGTCCAGATTGATGGTGGCATGTGCCGCCTTGACCAGGGACGACTTGCCCATGCCGCGCGCGCCCCAGAGCAGCGCATTGTTGGCGGGCAGGCCCTCGGCGAAGCGCTCGGTGTTCTCGATCAGGATGTCGCGCATCCGGTCGATGCCCTTCAACAGATCGATCTCGACGCGGCTGACGCGGGGCACCGTGTTGAGCCGTCCGTTCGGGTGCCAGACGAAGGCATCGGCGTCCTCGAAGGAGGTGGGGTGGGCCGAAGCCGGCGTAGAGGCGGCGAGATGCGCGGCAATTGCCTCAAGTGCTGCGGCAATGCGCTCGGGCGTGCCGTCGGCTGACGTGCTGAGGCGTTTTGCCGCGACTTTTAGTTGCTTTTGCGATGCGGGTTTGGCGGGTTTTCGGGACGGGGCTTTGGCTGGTTTTTTTGACATGCTGCAAGTTCCTGACGGTGCAGCCATATCGGGCCGACGCGGGGGTCGCAAGCTTGCCTAAATGAAAGGCTGGTCCACATTGCAATTGGGACCGCGGCCGCTATATTCCGCGCAAAATTCTGACCGACCGGCCCGCTGCCAGGCGGCTAGCCGGCTTTTCCCGTCTCGACGAGGCGGATCTCACGAGGACCAAAGCGCATGCTGATCACCCCCGCCTATGCCCAGGCCGCGGCCACCGGCGACACCAACAGCATGCTGATGTCGCTGCTGCCCTTCGCGCTGATCTTTGTGATCATGTATTTCCTGATCCTGCGGCCGCAGCAGAAGAAGGTCAAAGAGCACGCCGACCTGGTCAAGAACGTCCGTCGTGGCGACACGATCGTGACCCAGGGGGGCCTGGTCGGCAAGGTCACCAAGGTCGTCGACGACGACCAGGTGGAGTTCGAGATCGCCGATGGCGTGCGCGTGCGGCAGATGCGCCAGATGATTACCGGCGTCCGCACCAAGGGCGAGCCCGCCAAGGCTGACACGAAGGACGAAAAAGCGGCGAGCTGAGTTCGCCTTTACACGGGCTCGCGGCATATCGTTGCCGCGTTAACCGGTCGCTCTGATCTGACGGATCACGCAAATGCTTTACTTCACGCGGTGGAAGGCGCTGGGTATCATCCTCACGGCGCTTGTGGTGTGCCTGTTCGCCGTCCCCAATTTCTTTCCCGAGGCCACCGTCAAGAGCTGGCCGGCCTGGGCGCAGCGCCACCTGGTGCTCGGCCTTGACTTGCAGGGCGGCTCGTACCTGCTGCTCGAAGTTGACGCGAATTATATCAAGAAGGAGCGGCTCGATTCGATCCGCGATGACGCGCGCCGCGCGTTGCGCGATGCCAAGATCGGGTATACGGGCCTTGCCACCCGGGGCGATGCCGTCGAGGTCAAGATCAGCAAGGACACGGACGTCCCGACCGCACTCGCCAAGCTGCGCGAGCTGTCGCAACCGCTCGGCGGTCTGCTCGGCTCGAACGGCCAGCGCTCGCTAGAAGTCACCGACGCCGGCAATGGCCTTATTCGTCTGACGATCCCACAGGCTGCGATCACCGAGCGCATCCGCCAGACCATCGATCAGGAAATCCAGATCGTGGAGCGCCGCATCAATGAGCTCGGCACGGTCGAGCCGCTGATCCAGCGGCAAGGCGCCGACCGCATCCTGGTGCAGGTGCCGGGCCTGCAGGACCCGACCCAGCTCAAGGAACTGCTCGGCAAGACCGCGAAGATGGAATTCCGGATGGTCGACACGTCCGTGCCGCCCGAACAGGCGCTGCAGGGGCGTGTGCCGCCGGACTCCGAAGTGCTGCAGAGCGCGTCGTCACCGAACCAGCCCTATGTGATCAAGAAGCAGGTGCTGGTCTCCGGCGGCGACCTCAGCGACGCGCAAACCGGCTTCGACCAGCGCACCAGCGAGCCGATCGTGACCTTCCGCTTCAATTCGGCAGGCTCGCGGAAATTCGCGCAGGCGACGACCGAGAATGTCGGCCAGCCCTTCGCGATTGTGCTCGACAACAAGGTGATCTCGGCGCCGGTGATCCGCGAACCGATCACCGGCGGCTCGGGCCAGATCTCCGGCAATTTCACGGTTCAGTCCGCTAACGAGCTCGCGATCCTGTTGCGCGCCGGTGCGCTGCCGGCGCCATTGACCGTGATCGAGGAGCGCACGGTCGGCCCCGGTCTCGGCGCGGACTCCATCGCCAAGGGCGAGCTCGCCGCCTATGTCGGCTCGATCCTGGTCATCGTGTTCATGCTGTTGACCTACCGGCTGTTCGGCGTGTTCGCCAACATCGCCGTCGCCGTCAACGTGGCGATGATCTTCGGCGTTCTGTCGTTCCTCAATGCCACGCTGACCTTGCCCGGCATCGCCGGCATCGTGCTCACCGTCGGCATCGCGGTGGACTCCAACGTCCTGATCTATGAGCGCATCCGCGAGGAGTTGCGCGGCGGACGCAACGCGATCTCGGCGATCGACGCCGGCTTCAAGCGCGCGCTGGCGACGATCCTCGATTCCAACATCACTACCTTCATCGCTGCCGCCGTGCTGTTCTACATCGGCACCGGCCCGGTGCGCGGCTTCGCCGTGACGCTCGGCATCGGCATTCTCACCACGGTTTTCACCGCCTTCACGCTGACCCGTCTGATCGTGGCGTGGTGGGTGCGGTGGAAGCGGCCGCAAAGCGTGCCAATCTAGGAGCTAAAGTGACACACTGGGTTCTCATCGGGCTTGGCATCCTGATCGCGGTGCTGACGGTGGTCAGCGCGCTCGGCCTGCTGCCGTCGTTGCGCATCGTTCCCGACAACACGCATTTCGATTTCACGCAGTTCCGCCGCATCAGCTTCCCGATCTCGGCGACGCTCTCGATCGTCGCGATCACGCTGTTCTTCACGCATGGCCTGAATTTCGGCATCGACTTCAAGGGCGGCACCTTGCTCGAAGTCCGCGCCAAGTCGGGCACCGCCGACCTCGCCGCAATGCGCACTGCGCTAGCAGGTCTTCAGCTCGGCGAAGTCCAGCTGCAGCAGTTTGGCGGCCCGGCGGAGGTCCTGATCCGCGTCGCCGAGCAACCCGGCGGCGACACCGCGCAGCAGGAGGCGGTTAGCAAGGTTCGCGGCGCGCTCGGCGACAGCGTCGATTACCGCCGTGTCGAGGTCGTTGGTCCCCGCGTGTCCGGCGAGCTGCTCGCTTACGGCATGCTCGGCCTGATGCTCGCGATCGTGTCGATCCTGATCTATCTCTGGTTCCGGTTCGAATGGCAGTTCGCGCTCGGCGCCATGATCGCCAACGTCCACGACATCGTGCTCACGATCGGTTTCATGTCGATCACCCAGGTCGATTTCGACCTGACCTCGATCGCAGCGCTTTTGACCATTCTCGGCTATTCGCTCAACGACACCGTGGTCATCTACGATCGTATTCGCGAGATGCTGCGGCGTTACAAGAAGATGCCGATGCCGCAGTTGCTCAACGAATCGATCAACTCGACGCTGTCACGCTCGATCATCACCCACGTCACGGTGACGCTCGCGCTGCTGGCGCTGCTTCTGTTCGGCGGCCAGGCGATCCACAGCTTCACGGCAGTCATGATGTTCGGCGTGGTGCTGGTCGGCACCTACACCTCGATCTTCATCGCGTCTCCCATCCTGATCTATCTCGGCGTGCACTCGGTCCGCGCCGAGGCGCAGGACGACAAGCCGGCGCCAAAGAAGAAATCGGCGTGATCCGAAGCTCGCCTTCGGATCATATCCGCGGGCCGCAAGTTGGTTTCGGACATGGCCAAAGCAGATGACGCACCGCATTTCCCACGATCGGCGCCGATCGACGGCTACGGCAAAGGCGGCTTCGTCTTTGCCGGCATGTCGCATCGGGGGTCTCTGCTGTGCCTGCCGGATTCGATCTGGGCCTGGGATGTGACGCAGCCGAGCCAGATCGACCGTTACTCGCTCAAGCGCGTCTTTGACGCGGCCAACAGCATCGATACGCTGATTGTCGGCACCGGAACGGAGGTCTGGCTGCCGCCGAACGAGCTGCGCGCCGCGTTGCGTGCGGTGAAGGTGGTGCTGGACCCCATGCAGACCGGTCCCGCGATCCGCACCTACAACATCATGATCGGCGAGCGGCGGCGCGTCGCGGCCGCGCTCATCGCCGTTCCATGAGCGAGACGGGAGCCAACACGGATACCGCCGCCTTCTGCGCGGCACTGGTGCGGGAGCAGGATTTCGGCCGCTACGCCGCGACCTTGTTCGTCGCCCCGGAGCTGCGGCGCGCACTGTTGGCTCTCTACGCCTTCAATGTCGAGATCACGCGGATCCGGGACGTCGTGTCCCAGCCGCTGCCGGGTGAGGTCCGCCTGCAATGGTGGAGCGATGCGCTTTCCGGCGAGGACCACGGCGGGGTCGAGGGCAATCCGGTCGCGGCCGAGCTGCTGTCGGTCGTGCGCGCCTTCTCGCTGCCGGTCGATCGTCTGACGCGATTGATCGACGAGCATCAGTTCGATCTCTACAACGATCCGATGCCCACCATGGCTGCGCTGGACGGCTATCTCAGTGACACACATGCGTCGCTGTTTGCGTTGGCGGCGAGCATCGTGGCTCTCCCGTCACCTGAGCTCGACCATCTCGCCCGCCATGCCGGGCTTGCACAGGGCGTCCTGCAGGTGATCGCATCGTTGCCGCGAGACGCAGCGCACCGTCAGCTCTTCGTTCCGCTCGATCTCCTGGAGCGTCGCGGCAGCGGCCTTGAGGAGGTCTTCGCCGGTCGGCAGACGCCAGCGCTCCGTGCGGCGCTGGGCGACTTGCTCGCAGAGGCGCGGCAGCACCTGGACATGGCGCTCGAGCTGCTTGCGGAGGCGCCGCGGGAGATCCGTCCGATATTCCTGCCACTGGCGCTGGTGCGGCGCGACCTTGCGCGTGCGTCACGCCCCGAGCATGATCCGTTCCAGCCACAGGCACGTTCGCATCTATCCACCTTGTGGGCGTTATGGCGTGCGTCGAAGACGGTCACCTTCCGCGACCGCTGATCTCATGGATCAGTTCGGGGCAATCGAGCTCCAGATCTCGGAGCCGTGCAGCAGGCGCTGCGCTGTCGGGAAGCTGGCATTCGTGCGATAGATCGTGCAGCGGGCATCCCAGACCAGAAGATCGCCTTGTCGACAAAGCTGGGTCGAGGAGAACTCCGGACGGGTCGCAAACTCCCAGAGCTCGTCGAGCAACGCGTCCGATTCGGCGAGTTCGAGGCCGACGAGATAGGCATGGCGTCGCGAGCCGAGCGCCAGCATCGAGCGTCCCGTGTCGGGATGAACACTCACCAGAGGTCGGACGCTGCCGCTGATTGCGGTGTGAACGGGCCCTTCCGGCTGGAGCGGAGGGCTCTCCAGCTCAGACGCGAGCTGCCTGATCTTGAGGTGCGCGATCCGGCTCCTGAGCCGGGGCGGTAGGGCATCATACACGGTGTAAAGGCTGGAAAATGTGGCCGTCTCGCCAAGCCTCGTCCCGTGTGGCGTGTAGATCATTGTCGCAGTTCCGAAGCGTCGGCCGAGGGCCGCGCGTTCAGTGTCCGACAGAGTCTGACTGCGAACGAGTAGCACCTGGTGCTTCAGCAGCGCCCGCATGAAGCCGGCAAAGGCCCAGTCGTCGAACGACCTGAGATCGACGTCGCGGACTTCGGCGCCCAGTGCTCTTGCGGTCGGGATGACCTCGATCAGACTGCCCGACACCTTCTCCGCGACATCACGTGCAAGATTCACCGCGTCATCTCCTCACTTCACCAGTGCGAGAAATCAAACACGGTAATTTGTCCGGCTTATCTCTTCAGCGCGGCATTTCGCGGGAGGGCTGCGCCGACATTTGCCAATTCTCGGCGCAGTTCGGCAACATGAGTCAAAAGTTGGACGCGGATCCCGCAAATGCCGCGTCAAGACGACTCATCTGGACGCGCGTCGATGCTCATACGGGACGCGCCGTTCCCTTGATTTGGGTCCGATGCATGATTCGCCTCGAGCTGTCGTCAAACGGATCACGCCGATGCATCGTGCAGCGGTTGTCCCAGATCACGAGATCACCGACCTGCCAGACATGCTCCCAGGCAAAGTCGGGACGCGCGACATAGATCCAGAGCTCGTCGAGCAGCGCCTCGGAGTCGGCGAGCTCCAGGCCGACCAGATAAGCGTTGCGCCGGCGGCCCAGATACAGCATCTGCCGTCCGGTGTCGGGATGGGTGCAGACCAGAGGATGGATCGCGCCAGGCGAGGTGCGGGGATCGTCAGTGGGGGTAACACCCTGGCGCAGGAATCCGCCGCTGTTGTAGGTGCCGTCATGCTTGATCTTGAGGCCCGTGATCCGACGCTTCAGATCATCCGGCAGCGCATCATGAATCGCATACATGCTGCAGAACGAGGTGTTGCCGCCGACCGGTGGGATCTCCAGCGCATACAGCGCACTCGCGATTGGCGGCATGTCGAGATAGGACATATCGGTGTGCCAGACCGCTTCGCCGGCGCCGAGGCTGCCGATCGGCTCGCCGTTCTGCTTGACGTTGGAGACGATATAGATCTCGGGCAGGCCTTCGACGAAACGGCGGCCAGTTTCCTGCACCGGCGCCCAGTCGAGCTCGCCAAAGCGACGGCTGAAGGCGATGAGATCCTGGTCCGACAAGGTCTGGCCGCGCACGAGCAGCACAGAATGGTCATGGAAGGCGCGCAGCAAGGCAGCGAAGGCCTGGTCATCGAGGCGTTTGAGGTCGACATTGCGAACCTCCGCGCCCAGCGCTTTGCCGGTCGGCACGATGTCGATCGCGGACGAACCGGATGGGCCAGCGGAGCGGGTGTCGATATCCATATCTGACCTCCACGACTTGGGCTTATGCGCTCGGGCTTAAGCGCCTTCAGCTTACACAACTTGGATTTAGGCAGTGACCATCATATCAGCTTTGCCACAGATTGGAGGCAAGCTGCATCGATACCAGGCAGCTTAACGTCAGCCTGTGGTTGTTGTAAGCCTCAATAATGGAATGGCTGCGTTGGCATTTCGAACACAACAGAGCCGGTATCGTGGTTGCCGTGTTGGTCGCCGCGTTCTTGGTCGCATACCTCGTGTTTCCGCCTCCTTTTCGCAGCGAAAACGGCAATGGTTTCGGGCCGGACTGGGAGTGTACGACACAACCGCAGAGCGAGCCGACCTGCATCAAGAAATTGAGGCCTTGAGAGGCTACCGTCCGGTGGACTGCAGATTGACGTCCGCAGCCTCGAAATTGAAGCGGTCACGGAGGTTCTTGCGGGAATCCAGGATGGCCTTCAGGAAGGCGCGATCGGTGTCGGTCGTGACCATGGGCTCGATCAGGTCGAGCTGGTTCATGGCAACGAGCTGCAGGATTTCGGTCCTTGGCTTGCCGGCCCCGTCCCGCGGCAGCGCCTGAACCACTTGGATGTGCTCGGGCGGTTTGGGTCCCTTCGCGGCCGCAAGTTCGGTCTGGAGCTGAGCCTCGAGCGAGGGCCGGTCGGCTTCGACGAATGCGTAAAGGCCGACCCCGGTGCGACGGTCGGCAAAGGCCACGATCGCGGCGTCGCGCACATCGGGGTTTCTGAGGATCAGCTCCATCAACACGGGTGCATCATTGACCAGCCGCCGGCCACCGCCTTCGCGATCGGTGAAATTGAAGATGCCGCGGGTGATGGCGCGATAGACCTTCTTGCCGGTCATGAGCCAGATCCGCGCGAACAAGGATTTGCGCGCGAGGATCTTGCGCTCTTTCGGAGTCAGCGCCTCCGGTGCGTACGTCCGCTTGTGCTTGAGCATGTGCCGCAGGTCTTCATAGGCGGCGATGCGGAAGAGGCGGCTGCGCGTCGAGAAACAGGCCGCCAGCTGGAAGTCGGTGACGTAACAATGGCCGTCGCGCCCGACCAGCCAGTTCTGCTCCTTGGCGAGATCATTATGCGTGATGCCGGCGCGGTGCAGCCGGCGCAGCGTCTGCTTGGCGGAGCGGAAATAGGCGACATTGCCGCGGGGTTTTGCCAGATGAAGTGCGACGCCGTCGATGAAGCCGCGCACCAGAGCGCGGTCACCGGCCCACAGGAGCTCAGGACCCACATTGAGGCCGTTGGCCAATGTCAGTGCCTTGCGTTCCCGGGCGAACAGATGGCGCGCCAGCAGATACGACCACCATGGCACTTCATCGAGCCGCCGCAGCACGGCATCGACCTCGCCCTTGTCGCTGCGGAAACGGCCGCGCTCAACGATCGAAAACACGTCGCCCTTGAGCAGAACTCCGCTGCTCCAGCGCGACGACAGCACTTTGGCGTCGTCCTTCGGCAAACTCATCGGAAACTCACGCAGCGGCAGCGATATTGAGGTGGTCGGCGATCCAGCGGTCGAGATCGGCCAACGCGCGGGCGCTGAGCGCCTGCTTCTTGGCCACCGTTTTCTCGTTGCCGCGCAGGCGCGTGCCGTCCGGCTTTTTGGTCGGCACGCTCGCAAGCGGCGGGAAGAGGCCGAAATTGATGTTCATCGGCTGGAACGAGCGCGCCCCGGCGTCGATCGTTTCGATATGGCCGCCGGTGATATGACCCAGGAGCGCGCCCAGCGCCGTGGTCGGCGGGGGCGGCGTGAGCTGTTGTCCGCGCGCATCGGCCGCGGCGTAGAGGCCTGCGATCAAGCCAATGCTCGCGGATTCGACGTAGCCTTCGCAGCCCGTCATCTGGCCGGCAAAGCGCAATCGGGGTTGGGCGCGAAGGCGCAGCTGGGCGTCGAGCAGCTTCGGCGAGTTCAGAAATGTGTTGCGGTGCAGGCCGCCGAGACGCGCGAACTCGGCTTTCTCGAGGCCTGGAATGCTGCGGAATACCTGCTGTTGGGCGCCATACTTTAGCTTGGTCTGGAAGCCGACCATGTTGTAGAGCGTGCCGAGCTTGTTGTCCTGGCGCAGCTGCACGATTGCATAGGGTTTCACGGTCGGGTTGTGCGGATTGGTCAGTCCCACAGGCTTCATGGGTCCGTGGCGCAGCGTCTCGTGGCCGCGCTCCGCCATCACCTCGACCGGCAGGCAGCCGTCGAAATAGGGAGTGTTGGTCTCCCAGTCCTTGAAGTCGGTCTTTTCACCCGCGAGCAGCGCGGTGACAAAGCCATCGTACTGCTCCTTCGTCATTGGGCAGTTGATATAGTCCGCGCCAGTCCCGCCGGGCCCGACCTTGTCGTAGCGAGATTGAAACCAGGCCACCGACATGTCGATGGTTTCCTTATGCACGATCGGTGCGATGGCATCGAAGAAGGCGAGCGCATCCTCGTCGGTCAAAGCGCGGATGGCGTCGGCGAGCGGCTCCGAGGTGAGGGGGCCTGTCGCGACGATGACATTGTCCCATTCGGCCGGAGGCAGGTCCGCGATTTCGCCGCGCCGAAGCTCGATTCGGGGATGCTCCTGCAGCGCCCGCCCGACTGCGGCGGAAAAGCCGTCACGGTCGACCGCCAAAGCGCCTCCGGCTGGCACCTGGTTGGCATCGGCTGCGCGCATGATCAACGAGCCGAGCTTCCGCATCTCTGCGTGCAACAGACCAACGGCGTTATTGGCAGCGTCATCGGACCGGAACGAATTGGAGCAGACGAGCTCGGCGGGCGAGTGCGTCCGATGCGCTTCGGTCATACGTTCCGGGCGCATTTCGTGCAGAATCACGCCAACGCCGGCTTCGGCCAGCTGCCAAGCGGCTTCTGAGCCGGCGAGCCCGGCGCCAATCACATGAATGGGTTCGCGAGATGATTTGGTCGCAGTCATGGGGGCAGAGGTAGCGCGTTTCCCGCTGTAGGGAAATGCGCCTTAGCACGCCGTTCGACCAGATCGGCCACGGAACCGCGACGCCTTAAACGACAACGCCCGCCAAGAGGCGGGCGCTGTCCGTCAAGGCGTCGGAAGCAGCTGATCAGCCGTTGTAGTGACCGGCGGCGACGCGCGGAATGTCAGAGCGGTCGAGGCCGATATCCGCGAGCTCGCGATCGCTGAGCTGCGACAGCTCGGCAACGTTGCGCTGATACTCCCGGAACGCCTGGATCATGCGGATGAGCGAGAGCAACATAGTAAATCTCCTTAGATCGACGATTCAGCTCTTCGCCAGAGCCTCATCGTTGAAATGAATATAGAAGAGATTGTTGCGCTGCAGAAGCGCTGATGTTGCGGTGCAGCTAAACGATCAGCGCATAGCTTTGGTAACGGACCATTAGGAATCGATGCTGTCAGCTTTTTCCGTAGAAATACCTTTATTATCAATACCTTCGGAGGTATTTTGTGGAGGCCGGGAGCGGTGTGCATTCGGTGTCGTGGACTGTCGCGGCGCACTTTCTTGCCCGCTCAGTTCATTAAAAGTGAATTATAATTCGATTTATCTCACATCATCGCGAGCGGTTGTGATTCGCTTGCTCGGCGGCGATCCGGGGCCCAGACCAGATCGGGCGAGCGTTCCCCTTCTGATGCGCCGCGATCAATTGCGCCGCGCAGACTCCCGAAAATCGAAGAATGCAGTCTCAGATTGCATCTTCATTATCAGTTCGGCGTTCGCTGCGCCGCATCGTTACGGGGTTGTAATCGAATTGCTCTGTTATGCATGTGCCTCTGCGTTGATCGCGCATCACATTTTGCTCGCGTCGAATTCATTCGGAGGTTGAGCAACCTTCAGCGACAAAATGTCACATGGCTTTCGGCATGGCGTCGGGGGCCGTGGAAAAGGTGGGGAAATCACATGAAAACGAAGCTTTTTGGAGTAGCCGTGTTGGCGGCAGCGCTGGGAACAGCCCTGCCTGCGCACGCCGCGAAGGTGGGGGGTGGTTGCAGCGGCTCGAATCTCGAGAAGACGGAAACGGCCATCGAGGCGATGGCGGACGGCGACGCCAAGTTCGCGGCCGAGAAGGAAGTGGCGTTGGCGCAGGACGCTTTGCTGAGCGGCAAGATGGGCGTCTGCGCGGTGCACCTGTCGAAAGCCGCCCATGCGGGGGTAGCCAAGTAAGCACCTCCGATCGATGATATCAGGCCGACCGCGATGGCGGTCGGCCTTTTGTTATGCTCGCTAGGGGGCGTGCGACAATTGAGTCGCGAACGCTGCAATCGTGCGGGCGTAGACGTCGCTCTTGTTCCATTGCTGGAGCACCGTGAAATTCGGCCCGCTAGGTTCCCAATCCTTGCCGCGCTGCCACCCGTGCCCCTTCAAGTAGTTTGCGGTCGAAGCGAGGACATCCGGTGCGCTGCGCATCAGGTCGCGCCGGCCATTGCCGTCGAAATCGACCGCGAACTTCAGCCACGAAGACGGCATGAACTGGGTCTGGCCGATCTCGCCGGCCCACGCGCCGCGCATCTCGGCCGGCGCCAAGTCGCCGCGTTCCACGATGCGCAAGGCATCCATCAGTTCGGCGCGAAACTCGTCGGCGCGGCGGCAGTCGTAAGCCAGCGTCGCCAAGGCGCGGATGGTCGGGAACTTGCCGATGTTGACGCCGAAATCGGTTTCCAATCCCCAGATCGCAACCAGCACCTCGCCGGGCACGCCATAGGTTTCCTCAATACGCGACAGCACGGATCCATATTGCTTCATCATGTTGGAACCGCGGGTCAGCCGCGGCGGGATCATGCGGCCGGAGAACTCTTCGAAGGTTTGCGAGAAAACCTTCTGCGAATGGTCGCGGGTGATGACGCTCTGATCGAGCGTCACCCCGTTCAGGCCTGTGCTGACTGCGGCCGCCGAGATTCCTTTTGCCGTCGCTTCCGCCTTGAAGTCGGTCAGCCAGGCATCAAAGCTGCCGCTGCCGCACGCCGCCGCCGCGCGGGCTGTGCCGAGTGGCATCGCGGCAAACGCGGCGCACATGACAAGGCTTGCAAGGAGGCGAGAAGGGGGCATCGAACGCACCTGTCATCGAAATGATTTCAACCGATATCAGCGGGTCGCCATCTTGGGCGCGACCGCGGCCAGAACATGGCCCGCCCATCACGTTGCCGTATGTGAGACGCGCGTCGAACGTCCATCCAACACTATAAGGATTGTTTAACAGGCGGATGCGTCTGCAATACTTCGCCCTGTCAACGGCGGGCCGCCGGCGAGATGACCGGCGGCCCGGCTGCAGATCTTGACGCATGTATGTCATGCCTACTTGTCGTCGCGCGATCGCCAGGGGAACAAATTGGCGGGGAAGTCCGCGGCAGGTTTGCGCTGCGGAGGTGCCGGCGGCGCCAGCCGGACGGCGTTGGGATAGACCGCAATCACGTCGCGATAGAGGTGCCAGGTCGCGTGGCCGAGCAGTGGAACCACAACCGCAAGACCGAGGAAGAACGGGATCGTCCCGATAACCAGGAGCGCGGCGACAATCAGGCCCCAAGTTGCGATCGCAACCGGGTTCTTGGCGGTCACCCGCAACGACGTCACCATGGCTTCGAGCGCACCCGCACGGCGGTCAAGCATCAGCGGGAACGAGACCACGGTGATGGACAGCGCCAGCAGCGCGAACAGGAAGCCGGTGCCGCAGCCGACCACGATCAGCCACCAGCCCTGTCGTGTGGTCAGAACATGCTGGATGAAATCGCCAAAGCTGGTCGCGCCGCCATAGCCGAACACGGCGATATAGATCGCCTGCGCGGTCGCCACCCAGGTCACGAACAACGCCAGCAGCAACGTGCCGAGTCCGAGCATCGCGCCGAACGAAGGCGAGCGCAGCACCTCGAAGGCATCCCAGGCCGAGGCCTCGATTCCCCGCTCGCGCCGGCTGCTCAGTTCATAGAGTCCGAGCGCGGCGAAGGGGCCGAGCAGTGCGAAGCCGGCGGCCAGCGGGAACAACAGCGGAATCACCGAATAGCCGAACGCCGCCCGGGCCAGCACCAGGCCAAGCACGGGATAGATCGCGCACAACATCAGCGCGTGACTGGGCATGGCCTTGAAGTCTTCCCAGCCGAGCTGCAGCGCCCGCTGCAAATCGGAAAAATCGATGTTCCGGATGGTCAGCTCGGCCGCGACCTCATCGCCGGGCCGAGCGTGTGGTGCGACATTGCTATGATAGGTGGCCATGGTCGTTTGCTCCCTTCGATCCAGCGTGCAGCCGCCGCAGGGCTGGCGGCGTTCGCAGGTTTCAGACAGGCTCGCGATCTGGCCAGACGCGACGAACCCGAGGACGGCCATTCGCGAACTGAAGTCAGAAGCATACTCGAAAACCCAATTGTCCGTGCTCACGGCTGGGTGACGGTCGGCTATATCGCGGTGCACACAACGATACGTCATTTCGCCGTCATTCCGCCTTGGGTAAGGTTCAACGTTTCGCTGCCCTGTCCGGCGTCGACAGGTCGTTGGCTGTGAGTCACCGGTTCGCGCTGACACGCAACCAAAAGCAGCCGACTTCGTTCTTCACGCGTTAGCTAAAATCCATTGGGGAGCCATTGATGAGCGTCTTTGGAAAAATCATGAGCGCAATTTTCGGCCACCACGCCGAAGCGGCGCCGGCCGGCGGGGCTGCACCGGTGGGCGGCAGCGCGCCCGCGACCGAATCGGCTGCCCCGAGCGCTACGCCGGCGGCGGCGCCAGCTGCCGCCCCGCAGAGCGTCGACGTTGCCGCCATCGTGGACAAGGCGGCCGCGGCCAAACATGAAAAGCTGGAATGGCGGACCTCGATCGTCGACCTGATGAAGGCGCTCGATATCGATTCGAGCCTGGCCGCCCGCAAGGAGCTTGCCAAGGAACTCGGCTACACCGGCGACACCAACGATTCCGCAAGCATGAATGTCTGGCTGCACAAGCAGGTGATGGCCAAGCTCGCCGCCAATGGCGGCAAGCTGCCGCCGGAGATCAAGCATTAGAGGCTGCGCCGAAACGCGGACAAAACATAGGGCCCGCCATGGTGCGGGCCCTATTGCTGTTTGCGGCGCATTCTCAAACGGCCATGTGCTCGGCGTGCTCCCACGCTTCGGCGCGAAGCTCGGAGCGGCTGACGCCGATGTCATACAAGGTCCGGTCGTCGAGCTCCTCGAAATACAGCAGTTGGATGCGGTAGTGGATGTAGCGCTTGAGAGCGCCGAAAATCGCGGCGATGAACATCCGCGTCTCTCCCGGTTATCTGGTTCGTTTGACCGGCCGACACTGCTGCGCTGTCCGCGTAGCCATTGCGTTAACAACGCACCGGGGAGAGGCATTTCCAGTAGTTTTACGGGTCCGTTCAGGCCGCGAGATCGCGGTATTCCGGATGCCGGCGCAGATAGACGGCGACGAAGCTGCAGCCGGCGATCACCTTGCGTCCGTCGCTGCGGATCAGCTCCAGCGCGCCCTTGACCAGCTTGGAGGCAATGCCGCGCCCGCGAAGCGCCATCGGCGTCTCGGTGTGGGTGATGATGACGGCCTGCGGCGTCAGCCGGTAATTGGCGAACGCGATTTGGCCTTCCACCTCGAGCTCGAAGCGGTTTTGTTCCTTGTTGTCGCGGACCATCGCTGCCACCTTTCGCGTATTGCTGCCCCGATGTAAGCCGCTTCGGTCGGCTTGCACAGGTGCGACACTGCAATGCGGCTGCGCCGCGCATCACAGCTATGCTTCTTGCGTCATCGCCGGCTCTTGTCACGGGATCGCGCCGTCTCCTTTTCCTCAGCTCTTCAGGGAGTCCGCGAGCATGGCGCGGATCGACCAGGCCTGATCCTCGATCGCCCCCTTGATGTCGTCGATCTTCCACTTGTCCGCCTCGCGCACGAAATCGTAGCGAATGACCTGCTCGGCCTCATCCTTGCGGTCTTTGCGATGGCCTGTGAACGCCACGGCCAGCGTCGCCTTGTCAGCTTCCATTTTTTCCGTCGTGACCTTGAATGAGGCGACGTCCGGATCTTGCGAGTTGGTGACAGGATCGAAATCCACCGGGCCGATATCGCCCTTCGGCGTGTGCGCGTCAGACTTGGCCCAAAGCGCGATCAGCGACTTCGACAGGTATTTCGCCTTTGCGGCTTTGCTCTCGATGATGAACGCGCCGCCGCCATCTCCCTTGCCGCTGGCAGCGCGGGCATAGATCGCCGTGAGGATTGCGACCGGATCGTTGGTAACGGGCGCCTGCGCCAGAACAGATGATGCGGCAAGGGTAGTTGCGGTAGCGAGAAGGGTTCGACGGGTGAGCATTGCTGTCCTCGTATGAGAGATCGGGGCGCCGGGCGAAAGCCGCAGGCGCGCCCCAGATTTGTCGTGCGGCGTGCCGGTTCGTTCGATGCAATCGAAGCTATCGATGACATCGTCGTGCCGATCTTGCAGGCGATCGTGGGAAGGCGATAAACAGAAGGCTAATTTCGGCTTGCTGCCGCTTACGTTGTTCCCTGAGGAAATGCCCATGAAGCCTGAGCTCACCGTGTTCAGCCTGCCGGTCGTGGAGGCTCCATGAGCGGCGAAGCCGTCACGGAATTCGTGCCGCAAGGCGGGCTTCTGCGCATGTCGCGCCGGGTGATGAATCTCGCGCATATCGTCACGCAAAATGGCCGCAGGCTCGGCGATTGCGTCGGCTTCGTGTGGGGTGAACGATCCTGGACCTGGCGCGAGATCGACCGGATGGTATCTGCGCTCGCGGCCGCATTGGCTGAGCGCGGCATCGCCAAGGGCGACCGCATCCTCGTGCATTCCAAGAATTGCGAGGAGATGTTCGTCTCGATGTTTGCGGCGTTCCGGCTTGGTGCGGTGTGGGTGCCGACCAATTTCCGCCTGATGCCGGATGAGGTCGCCTATCTCGCCACCGCCTCGGGCGCCAAGGCGTTTCTTTGTCACGGCGACTTCCCCGATCATGCGGCGGTCGTGACTGGTCCCGCCTTCATCTGGCGCATCGGCGAGGCCGGCGCATTCGGTGAGCGCACCGTGAGCGAGGCGATCGAAGCGCATCGCGGCGCGCAAATCGACAATGCGCCCGTCGAGCACGATGACCCCTGCTGGTTCTTCTTCACCTCCGGCACCACCGGCCGCTCGAAAGCGGCGGTGCTGACGCACGGCCAGATGGCGTTCGTGATCACCAATCATCTCGCCGATCTGACCCCGGGGACGACCGCGGACGACGCCTCGCTCGTGGTGGCGCCATTGTCGCATGGCGCCGGCGTGCATCAGCTGATGCAGAGCGCGCGCGGCGCCAAGACGGTGCTGTTGCCAAGCGAAAAGTTCGACATCGCGGAAGCTTTTCGTTTGATCGAGACCCATCGCGTCAGCAACCTCTTCACCGTGCCGACGATCCTGAAGATGATGGTCGAGCATCCCGCCGTCGATCAGTTCGACCATTCCTCGCTGCGTCACGTCATCTATGCCGGCGCGCCGATGTATCGCGAGGACCAGAAGCGGGCGCTGAGCAAGCTCGGCAAGGTCATCGTGCAATATTTCGGGCTCGGCGAGGTCACCGGCAACATCACCGTGCTGCCGGCGCCGCTGCACGAGGGGAAGGACGGACCTGAGGCGCGGATCGGGACCTGCGGCTATGAGCGCACCGGCATGCAGGTCTCCATCCAGGATGATGCAGGCCGCGAGCTGAAGCCCGGCGAGACCGGCGAGATCTGCGTGATCGGCCCGGCGGTGTTCGCGGGCTACTACGACAATCCCGAAGCCAACGCGAAGGCATTTCGCAACGGCTGGTTCCGGACCGGCGATCTCGGCCACATGGATGCGCAGGGCTTCGTCTACATCACCGGGCGCGCCTCCGACATGTACATCTCCGGCGGCTCCAACATCTATCCGCGCGAGGTCGAGGAGAAGATCCTGACCCATCCCGATATCGGCGAGGTCGCCGTGCTCGGCGTGCCCGATCCCGTGTGGGGAGAGGTCGGCGTTGCCGTCTGCGTCGCGCGTGAGGGCGTGGCGGCACCGAGCGAAGCCGACATGGCCGGATATCTCGCCACCAAGCTGCCGCGCTACAAGATGCCGAAGCGGTTCTTCTTCTGGGATGCCTTGCCGAAATCCGGCTATGGCAAGGTGCCGAAGCGCCTGGTGCGAGACGAGTTGGACGCGCGCGGGTTGCTCGATCTTAACGCGAAGCAGGGCTGAAGCGACATGCGTCAGGTTCGTCAACCCGGGCCGCCGGTTGCGGAGCGCATCCAGTGGGTGGGAGCGCGTGGCCGCGCCGTCAGCTTCACGGTCCCCGCCGGCCTGCCGCTTCTGGAGGCGGTGCGGCAGGGCTTCGCCGCCTACGGCTTTGCCGGTGGCGTTGCCAACATCGCCGGCGGCGCACTCGGACCGTTGGCCTATGTGATGCCGGCGCTGTCGGCCACGCCGGATCATGCCGCCTTCTACAGCGAAACCTACCGTCCCCAGGGGATCACGCGGCTGTCGACGGCAACGATGACGTTGGGCGTTCGCGACGAGGCGCCGTTCTTCCATTGCCACGCGCTGTGGACAGAGGAGGGCGGTCGTAAGAGCGGTGGGCATATCCTGCCCGAGGAGACCGTCGTCGCCGAAGCGTTCGTCGTCGACGCGTTCGGTCTCGATGGTGCTGACTTCAGCGCCGCGCCCGATCCGGAGACCAATTTCAAGCTGTTCGGGCCGGTGTCGACAGCATCGAGCGGCGCCACCACGGATCGGCGCGCGTTCGCGCTGCGGCTGCGGCCGAACCAGGATTTCGCGCTCAGCCTGGAAGAATTCTGCCGCGCGCACGGCATCAGTCATGCGCGGATCCGCGGCGGGGTCGGCTCGACCATCGGCGCGCGCTTCGTCGAAGGAATAGATGTCGAGCCGTTTGCAACCGAACTGACCGTGACCTCCGGCCTGATCGCGCCGGGACCGGACGGCACGCCGGAAGCCACGCTTGACGTCGCCTTGGTCGACTACACCGGCGCGCTGGCCCAGGGGCGTCTGGTCCGCGGCGACAATCCCGTGCTGATGACCATGGAGCTGGTGTTGGAGGTGATGGACTAACACGGCCGAGGGTGGCGCTCCTGAGTGAGGTAGCCTAGCGTAGGATCGCCAATTCTCGGAGCTATCCTTGGCGTTCGCGCCATCATGTTGGTCGTCATGCCCTGCGCATGCGGGGCATCCAGTACGCCGAGGCCGTTCGGTGAATCGCTGCCGCCGCTGGAATACTGAATCGCCCGCATGCGCGGGCGATGACGGCGGGGGATGTGCGAGAACGCGACATCAAAAACGCGCATCGGCTCGTCCGTATCACTTGCCGGACAGCATCGCATATGCCTGACCATTCCCGCGGCGCGTGGCGTCCGGGTTTTGCATCGACGTTGGCTCCCTCGAAGGATAGAGGGCGCAGGGAAGGCCGGGCATCGACTGATACCCGCGGCCCCCGTGCGCGAAGAGTGCACGGGGAAGGAACCACAGGCTCAGCCGGATCGCACCGGCCTTCCCTGCGCGATGGTTTTGACGGCTGCTCCGAGCTCTCCCCGGGGACCGGCGTTCTTGCCCCCGTCGCCCGCGAAACGTCATCGCAAGCTTGGCGTCAGCACCGGGACGCCAGGACCACACGGCTTGACCGTGCGCATCGGGATTGTTCGTCGGCATGAGATGACTCACGCTGCAATCCGATGCACCCCATCGCAGCCCGCACTCGACGTTCGTGACGATCGCGAAGCGCCCCTCATGTGAGGCGGGATGACATGAAAAACCATGATTTCTGAAAATGCGAAATCAGAATATTTTTCGCAACAAGGCTGGACAGGGGGCATCGCTCTGGAAAACTTCGCGAAATCAGGTTTTCGGCGCGTGTCGTTTTCGGTATTGAGGAGGCTGCGAAGCGGAGATTTGGCAATCCCGCGCGCCTGACGGGCAAATCACCCGCGCTGAATACGGTTGCAGTTTGGGTGATGGAAATGATGGATCAGACCCGCCGCGATGAGCTGGAACAGGCGCTGCTGGCGCTCGACGACCGTGCCATGGTGCTCGAAGAGCTCGATGGCTTCATCGCCGGCCTGCTGGTCGGTCCCGAAACGATTCCCGTCAGCGAATGGTTCGCGGCTGCCTTCGGCATGACCGGAGGGCGCACGTCCGTGTTCGACACGATCGATCATGCCAACGACGTCCTCGGCCTGGTCACTGACTACTACAATGATGTCGCGATGACGCTGGCCGAGCATCCGGACAGCTATCGGCCGCTGTTTCCGATCGATGAGCGCACTGGCGATGTGCTCTGGGAGCTGTGGATGGACGGCTTTGCGACCGCGATGGAACTGCGTCGCCCTGCGTGGTTGCAGCTCCTTGATGCCGAGAGCGGCCCGACTGCAGCGGCGGCGGGCTTGTTCATGCTGGCGGATATCGCCCGTGAAGACCATGACCTGCCCGACAAAGAGGTCGCGCGGTTGACGCGGCAGGCGCCCATGCTGATCCCAAAATGGATCGTAGCTTTGCATGCGCATCGGCTGAAGACACCGGCGCCGGCGGGCAGTCTGACAGATCAGCCCAATCCTTTCGCTTCGAAGCGCAAGATCGGCCGCAACGAGCTGTGCCCGTGCGGGTCGGGCAAGAAGTACAAGCGCTGCTGCGAAGCCAATTGAGCGGGGCGCGCTGGAGCAGTCGTCGCCTGACCGGCTGCAGGGCGGATTGGCCGTTCCCGGCTCGCCATGACACCGTCTTGTTTGCCGCCACAATGAACAGTAGCCTGTGCAACGACTGCGCCGCGCTGGCGCTGGGCAACAAGAACGATTGAGGAAACGACATGAGGGTGACGATCGCCGGGGCCGTGGCGGCCTTGATGGCAGCTGCGGTGGTGACGACGGCATTGAACACGGCCTGGGCGCATGGCCCGACCCGGCGCAAGGTGCAGCAGCAGGTCGAGATCAACGCCGCTCCGGCCAAGGTGTGGGCGGTGATCGGCAATTTCCAGGACATGAGCTGGCTCGGCCCGGTCGAGAAGACCGAGGGCGACAAGGGCAATGAGATCGGCGCCACCAGGCGGCTGACGCTGAAGGGCGGGGCCACGGTCGACGAGGAGCTCTATAAGTACGATGCCGAGAAGATGAGCTATTCGTACCGGATCACCGCTGTCGACGTGAAGGTGCTGCCGGTGACCAACTATTCGTCGACCATTACGGTGTCGCCGAGCGCGGACGGGAAGGGCAGCCTGGTCGAATGGGCCGGCGCGTTCTACCGCGGCTATCCCAACAACGATCCGCCGCCGGAGCTGAACGACGAGGCCGCGATCAACGCGGTGACCGGGCTCTATCACGACGGGCTGGACGGGCTGAAGAAGAAGGTCGAGAGCGGAAGCTGACCGGTGCGTGCTCTGCTGATCTCGGCCTGCCTCGTGCTCTCGGGCATGGCGCGGGCGGAGGAAGCGTTCGTCACCAACCAGCTCAGCGATGATCTGACCATTGTCGATCTCGCCAACTTGCAGCCGCTGGCCACGATTCCGATCGGCGGCAAGCCGGCCGGGGTCGCGGTAACGCGTGACGGGCGGTTTGCCTATGTGACCAGTCCTGACGACAAGGCCGTCAGCATCGTCGATGCGGCGGCACGGCAGGTGGCGGGACGTATCGAGGTCGGTGGCGGGCCGCTCGGCATCGCCGTCGCGCCTGACGGAGCTGCAGTCTATGTCGCTGACTGGTACGCGGCGGCGATCCGCGTCATCGATCCCAAAGCGCGGGCCGTGGTCGCGAGCATCGCGGTCGGCGCCTCGCCCTCGGGGCTGGCGGTCACGCCGGACGGCAAGCTGCTGCTGTCAGCGGACCGCGATGATGACAGCGTGTCGGTGATCGACACGGCCACACGCGAGCGCAAGGCCGTGATCAAAGTCGGCACCCGGCCGTTCGGCGTCACCATCGATGCCGAGGGCCGGCGCGCCTACACCGCCAATGTCGGCTCCAACGATGTCTCGGTGATCGATCTTGCTGATAACAGCGAGGTCGGGCGCGTGAAGGTCGGCCTGCGGCCCTATGCGGTGGCGCTGGCGCAGGGGCGCGGTTTCGTCACCGACCAGTATGACGGGATGGTCAGCGTGTTCGATTTGGCGAGCCTTAAGCCGCTCAAGCGCATCAGCGTCGGCGACTATCCGGAAGGGATCGAGGCGACCGCGAACGGCCAGCGCATCATCGTCGCGAATTGGGAGAGCAACACGCTCAGCGTTATCGACGTTGCCGAGTTGAAGGTTGTTGGTGAGGTCAAGGTCGGTGACGGCCCGCGTGCATTCGGGGTATTCCTGCGGCGGTGAGGGCGGTCTCTCCACGGTGAGCTCGTCATGCCCCGCGCAGGCGGGGCATCCAGTACGCTGAGGCGTCTCTGATGAACGCAAGGTCTCTGGGATACTGGATCACCCGCCTCCGCGGGTGATGACAGCGGAGGGGAACGGCTGCCCCGGAGAACGTGGCGATGCCAGCAGTACCGCCTCCGCGATCTGCTCCATCTGCTCGAACACCAAATCCGGCTTGCGGTCGATCAGCGCCTGGCGCGCCGCATAGCCCCAGGTCACGGCGCCGCAAGCGATGCCGGCGGCGCGCGCCGCCTCGATATCGCGGGTCTCGTCGCCAATTGAGATCGCCTGCTCCGAATCGCGCCGGGCACGTTTCAGCACGCGGCGAAACTTCTGCGCCTTTCCGAACACCGAGGCTGAGCAGTCGAAATCGGCAAACAATGCGGCAAGCGGCCCGAGCTTCTGGCGCGCATTGGCTTCGGTGTCGGAGGAAACCAGTGCCAGCGCGACGCCATTGGCTGCCAGCGCGGCGAGCATGGTGTCGACGCCGGGAAACAGCGGAATGGTCGCGGCATCAGCGGTCTTCAGCTTGCGCATGTGCCGCGCGATCAGCGGCAGCTTCCAGCGGGGCACCTGCAGGAAGTCGAGAATCTCGCGGGTCGACGCGTGCCGAAGCCGCTCTACGTCCTCGTCTTGCACGCGGCGGAAGCGATAGCGGTCGGCCACCAGGTTCACGGTGCGCGCGAACCAGGGGAAGCTGTCGACCAGCGTGCCGTCGAGATCGAAGATGACGAGGGAGTAGAGCATGCGGGCGGGCGGGTACAACGACATGTGCTATTGTTGGCGACACATCGTAACACATCAAGGATGATGCAGGTCGCCGATGAGAGTAATCCCGCCATTCCGGCTCGTAGCCGAGCCGTTGAACGAAGAGGCTGGAAATATGCAGCCGTTCAAATGGGCGCCGAAAGAAATCGGCACGAGGCACCGGCTTGGTGGTACGCCGGATTTCATTCAGGACAACGAATGGCCGACCTGTCCCATGGGGCACGGCAGGATGTCGTTTTACGGCCAATTGGATTCGATCAATGACGATATCTGCATCGCAGACTGCGGCATGGTCTATGTATTCCTTTGTTTCGACTGCTTCAGTTCAGTGGCCATCGTGCAATCATCTTAGAGGAGACTGGGGCTGCGTGGTTGAGCCCAGCGAAAATGGGACGTTTCACTGTCGTCCCTACGAAAGCAGGGACCCATAGCCCCCGGGCTCTCGGAATTGTGAGATGTTGCTCCAGCATGCTCAGATCGGCAGAGGTGGCTACGGGTCCGGCACAAGGCCGGGACGACAGCATGCGTTGCGCCTGGTCACGCAATCTCACGTGGTGAAGTCAGATCCATGATCGCGCTCCATCACATTCGCTCACATCTTTTTGGTGATCGGCTGAAAACGGAACGCTCCCGCAGTGCGGTAGTTTACCTTCGACTTGAAGCAAGGGAGCGTGCACATGCAACGCAAGATCCAACTGGCCGCAATGGCGGCCGCAACTCTGATCGCCGGCACCGCCGGCGCGTTCGCGCAAGGTTATGCCCGCTACGGAGATTCGATGGCTTGGGGACCTGGGCCGGGCTACGCGGCCGGTCCGGCCTACAGCTATGACGCCGTTCCGCCGCAGCCGATGTATTACGGGGGCCGGGGCTGGTATGGCGGCTATGGTAACGGCACCAGCCACCCGACGCCGAGCTCGACCCAGGGCGATGTCGGCCCGCAGGGCAATAACAACGGCACTGTCACGGGCGTGTACCGCTATCAGCGCTGGTAAGATCGGCCTGAACTAACGTCATGCAACAAACCCGCCGCTCGTGATCGCGCGGCGGGTTTGTCATTGCGAGGTGGGCTGTTTGCCCCGTAGCCTTGTATTTACTCCGCCGCCTCGCTCGCCGATCCGCCGCGCTTCTTCGGCTTGGCTGACTTCTCCAGCACCGGCTTCAGGAACTGCCCGGTGTAGCTGCGCGGCGCTTTCACGATGTCCTCCGGCGGGCCCCAGGCAACGATCTCGCCGCCGCCGTCGCCGCCCTCGGGGCCGAGGTCGATCACCCAGTCCGCGGTCTTGATGACTTCGAGATTGTGCTCGATCACCACAACCGTGTTGCCCTGCGCGACCAGCTCGTGCAGCACCTCCAACAGCTTCTTGACGTCGTGGAAGTGCAGACCCGTGGTCGGCTCGTCCAGGATGTAGAGCGTGCGCCCGGTGGCGCGCTTCGACAATTCCTTGGCGAGCTTGACGCGCTGCGCCTCGCCGCCGGACAGCGTCGTGGCCTGCTGGCCGACATGGATGTAGTCGAGCCCGACCCGGTGCAGGGTGTTGAAGGTCTCGCGCACGCGCGGCACCGCCTTGAAGAACTCGGCGGCTTCCTCGACCGTCATGTCGAGCACGTCGGCGATCGACTTGCCCTTGAACAGCACCTCCAGGGTTTCGCGATTGTAGCGCTTGCCCTTGCAGACGTCGCAGGTGACGTAGACGTCGGGCAGGAAGTGCATCTCGATCTTGATGACGCCGTCGCCCTGGCAGGCCTCGCAGCGGCCGCCCTTGACGTTGAAGGAGAAGCGGCCCGGCTCATAGCCGCGCGCCTTGGCCTCAGGCAGGCCCGCGAACCACTCGCGGATCGGCGTGAAGGCGCCGGTATAGGTTGCGGGATTTGAGCGCGGCGTGCGGCCGATCGGCGACTGGTCGATGTCGATGATCTTGTCGATATGTTCCAGGCCCTCGATGCGGTCATGCGGCGCGGCCGCCTCGTTGGCGCCGTTGAGCTTGCGCGCGATCGCCTTGTAGAGCGTGTCGATCAATAGCGTCGATTTGCCGCCGCCGGACACGCCGGTGATGCAGGTGAACAGCCCGAGCGGAATCTCGGCCGAGACGTTCTTTAAGTTATTGCCGCGCGCATTCACCACCTTGATGGTGCGGCGATGGTTCGGTGGCCGCCGTTCCGGCACCGCGACCTCGAGCTCGCCCGTGAGATATTTGCCGGTCAGCGATTTCGGGTTGCGCATGATCTCGGCTGGCGTGCCCTCGGCGACGATGTTGCCGCCATGCATGCCGGCGCCTGGACCAATGTCGAGCACGTAGTCGGCAAGGCGAATGGCATCCTCGTCATGCTCGACCACGATCACGGTGTTGCCGAGGTCGCGCAGGCGCTTCAGCGTGTCGAGCAGGCGGGCATTGTCGCGCTGGTGCAGACCGATCGAGGGCTCGTCGAGCACGTAGAGCACGCCTGTCAGGCCAGAGCCGATCTGCGAGGCCAGGCGGATGCGCTGGCTCTCGCCGCCGGATAAGGTGCCGGAGGAGCGCGATAGGGTCAGATAGTTGAGGCCGACATCGAGCAGGAAGGTGAGGCGCTCGCGGATCTCCTTGAGGATGCGCGCGGCGATCTCGGCCTGCTGCGCGTTGAGGCTCTCCGGTACTTTCGCGAACCACTCGCCGGCCGCCTTCACGCTGAGTTCGCTGATCTCGCCGATATGCTTGGTGCCGACCTTGACGCACAGCGCCTCGGGCTTGAGGCGGTAGCCGTTGCAGGCGGCGCAGGGCACGTCGTTGAAATATTTGCCGAGCTCCTCGCGCGCCCATTCGCTCTCGGTCTCGCGGAAGCGGCGCTCGATATTGGTCACGACGCCCTCGAACGGCTTCTTGGTGTCGTAGGAGCGGACGCCGTCCTCATAGGTGAACTTGATCTCGTCGTCGCCGGAGCCGTTCAGCAGCGCGTTCTGCACCTTCTTCGGCAGCTCCTTCCACTTGGTGTCGAGGGTGAATTTGTAGAACTTGGCCAACGCCGTCAGGGTCTGCAGGTAATAGGGCGAAGACGACTTGGCCCAGGGCGCGATCGCGCCCTTGCGCAAGGTCAGCTCCTTGTCGGGAATCACCAGGTCGGCGTCGACATGCTGCTCGACCCCGAGCCCGCCGCAGGCGGGGCAGGCGCCGTACGGATTGTTGAACGAGAACAGCCGCGGCTCGATCTCGGGGATGGTGAAGCCGGAGACCGGGCAGGCGAATTTTTCCGAGAACAGGATGCGCTCGGGTCCGCTCTTGTCGTGGATCTTGGCGGTCTTCTTCTTCTCCTCGGCCGGCGCGCCGGAGGTGGGCGCATCGGCGAACTCGATCACCGCCAAGCCCTCCGCGAGCTTCAGCGCGGTCTCGAAGCTTTCCGCAAGCCGCTGGCCGATATCGGAGCGCACCACGATGCGGTCGACCACGACGTCGATATCGTGCGGGAACTTCTTGTCCAGCGTCGGCGCCTCGGCGAGCTCGTGGAAGGTGCCGTCGATCTTGACGCGCTGAAAGCCCTTCTTGAGATACTCGGCGAGCTCCTTCTTGTACTCGCCCTTGCGTCCCCGCACGACCGGCGCCAGCAGATAAAGCCGCGTGCCTTCCGGCAGCGCCAGCACGCGATCGACCATCTGAGACACGGTCTGGCTCTCGATCGGCAGCCCGGTCGCCGGCGAGTAGGGCACGCCGACGCGCGCCCAGAGCAGGCGCATGTAGTCGTAGATCTCGGTGACGGTGCCGACGGTTGAGCGCGGGTTCTTCGAGGTCGTCTTCTGCTCGATCGAGATCGCAGGCGATAGGCCGTCGATCTGATCGACGTCCGGCTTCTGCATCATCTCCAGGAACTGGCGCGCATAGGCCGAGAGCGATTCGACGTAGCGGCGCTGGCCCTCAGCATAGATGGTGTCGAAGGCGAGCGAGGATTTGCCGGAGCCGGACAGGCCGGTGAACACGACGAGCCTATCGCGCGGAATCTCGACGTCGATGTTCTTGAGATTGTGCTCGCGCGCGCCTCTGATGGTGATGGCGCGCAGGCTCGACTGATTGGCTTGCGCACGTTGCTTGGCCTTGAGCACTTCATCCATCGCGATTCGTCCCACGGCGCCGGTCCAGCGCCATTGTTGGCGGCGCGCAGACTAGCGCGCCTTTCGGTTCAGGCGCGCTCCGCCGGGAACCGGCCATCGGACGCCAAGGGAGAAAGGTAGGCTAGGAACGTAGGAAGAACGGCGGCGAATTTCCAGTGCGCGAATCGAATCATCAACAATGCGCAGACGGAATGGCAGCGCCTGTCAGCAGGCCGGCGCCGAACAGGTGCCAGGAGCACAAGACAAGAGCACAAGAGCAGGAGCGGTAAAGAAAAAGCCTCCGCTCGCGAGAGCGGAGGCTTTGCAGGTGGCCCAGAAGGCCCGTCGGTCTTAGAAGTGGTAGTTCACGCCGACCTGCACGGTGTGCAGGTTGAGGTCGCCGGTCGGCAGCGCACCGTTGAAGTAGGTCTTGCCGCCGAAGCTCTTGTAGAGGTATTCGGCCTTGATCGACCACTTCGGAGCAATCAGGAACTCGGCGCCAGCGCCGGCGGTCCAGCCGCTCAGGAACTGCGAGTCGGACGCGCTCACGCCGAGCGCGGAGAGCGTGATCTTGTTGTCGGCCCAGGCGTAACCAGCGGTGCCGTACAGCAGGACGTTGCCGAACGCGTAGCCGAGGCGGCCGCGGACCGTACCGGTTGCATCGACCTTGCTTCCGACGCTGACGGCACCGAAGCCGGGGACAACGCCCGCAACGGAGTCGTTGATGTCGGCCCAGGCGGCATCGGCCTCAAGGCCGTACACCCAGTTTGCGGTCTGCCAGTTGTAGCCCAAGGTGCCGCCCGCGAAACCGCCCTTCGGGCTGAGAATGCCGCCGTTGTCCGTGGTGGCGTAGCCGCCCATGGCGCCGATGTAGAAGCCGGCCCAGGTCGGCAGCGGGGCCATAACCGGCGCCTTGGTGTAGGTGCGCGCGGCGAGATCGGCAGCGACGGCAGGAGCCATTCCCAGCGCGGCAAAGGCCACAGTCGTCAGCAGAAGTTTCTTCATGATTTCCAGTCCCATTCTTCCTCGTCGCTCTCGCCGCGCTTGCAAGTCCTGTCACGCGACCAGAACGTACCCGTTCAGATTGACGAGGCCCTCATAACCGAGGTCCGGGCGAAATACCGTCACCTCAGAGCCACAGTCGGGGCGAAAGCACGGATTTGGGAACCGATTCAAAAAGAGGTGGCCGTTCAATCACTTGTTCCAACTGTGTCCGGAAAAACGCGGTTGTCACGGACAATAAAAAGGCCGGCGCAGGGCCGGCCTTCAGGTTCGATCGCGCCGCGTGGCAGATCAGTATCGCGTCAGCGCCGCCCCGCCGAAGCGGTAATTGACGCGCACGGTTGCGAGATCGACGCTCTGCTTGATCGTATCGGTGCGGGCGTTGGCAAACGCGGTGGCGGGGAAGTTGATGTCGCGGCTGCCCATGAAGAGGTGGTCGTATTCGACCGCCACCGACCAGTTCGGGGCGAAAGCATATTCAACGCCGGTGCCGACGGTGCCGCCCCAGCGCGACTCGCTTGCCGAATCGAGTTCGGCGCCGGTCAGGGTGGCCAAGCCGCGGTACTTGTTGTGGGTGACGGCCGCGCCGCCCTTCACGTACCAGAGCACATTGTCCCAGGCATAGCCGCCCTGGACCGTGAACAGGCCGATCGCATCGGTCTTGGTCTGATTGGTGATGCCGACTGCCGACGCGGCCGTGCTCGCGTTCGATGCCTTCAGATCGGTCCAGTCGCCCTGCGCTTCGACGCCGAACACCCAGTTGGCAGCCTGCCAGCGATAGCCGACCTGTCCACCGACCAGGCCGCTGGTGGCGTTGTGGCAGCCTTCGGACTGAGTGGCCGCCAGCGGCACGCCCGCAACACTGTTCAGCGTCCAGCAATTGCGGCTCCAATCGGCGCCGCCATTGAGGCCGATGTAGAAGCCGGCCCAGCTCGGCAGCGGCGTCACATAGGCGGGCGCCTTGGTATAAGAGCGCGCAGCCAGGTCGGCGGCGGATGCAGGTGCTACTCCGAGCGCCGCAACGCCTGCAGTCAAGAACAGCATCTTCTTCATTGTTGTCTCCAGTCCCATTGATCCTCGTTGCCGGACCCCACCGGTCCGGACCCACCCCGAGTGGCTGAAGCAAAGTTGTAGCGACGGGAGCTTTCCAAAGCTGTCACCCGCGCGCTGCATCAACCGGAAGCTGCTGATCGTGCTTAAGGTTTGGTAACCACACAGACGCCGCCGCCGGCGCATGGCCGCCGGTCAGGAAATCTGGATGAGAAATCTGCAGGAATCGCGGAGGTCTGTCCTCGCCGCTGCCGAACGGATGAGGAGCGGCCTAAGTGTTTGTTAGTACTTATTACTACTTGGCGACGACCGGACCGCCCCAGCGGTAGTTCACGCGCAAGGTCGCCATGTCGGCGTCGAGGCCGACGGTCTCCCCGCGGGATGCGGCGCCTCCGGGAATGTTGGTGAGGCCGACGCTGCGGTTGCCCATGAAGAGGTGATCATACTCGGCAGCCAGCGACCAATTGGGTGCGAAGCCGACCTCGATGCCGGTGCCGATGGCGCCGCCCCAGCGGGTGTCACTGGCGCGATCGAACACGGCTGTCGCCGCCGTGAGGCCGTTGTATTTATCGGAAGTGACCGCTGCGCCGCCCTTCACGTACCACAGCACGTTGTTCCAGGCGTAGCCGGCCTGGCCGGTGAACAGGCCGACGGCATTCATCTTGGTCTGATTGGTCGTCGCGGCCACGACCTGGCTGGCATTGCTGCCCTTGAGGTTGGCCCAGTCGCCCTGTGCTTCGATACCGAACACGAGGCCGCCACTCTGCCATCGATAGCCGATCTGGCCGCCCGCCAGGGCGCCGGTGGCATTGTGGCAGCCTTCGGAGGCTCCGGCCGCGGTGTTGGTCCAGCAGCTGTGAGCGGAGCCGCCGCCGGCGTTCAGGCCGGCATAGAACCCACCCCATTCATAGATGGCGGCCACCATGGCTGGCGCCTTGGTGTAGGTGCGCGCGGGCAAATCGGCTGCGATGGCCGGCGCTGCCCCCAGCGCCAATAGGGTTGCCGCCCCCAGCAGCATTCCTCGCATCGCAGTCCCCAAATCCCTTCCGACGCCCGCACGCACACTCACCAACGCCCCCCGACGCCCTCGTTCTATAGCCGCTTTCCCTGCGACATGCCGTCACCGAAATGCCACAACGGCTGAGCAAGCGCCAGCCGTCGAGCAATCCGGCGCCAAATGAAAAGGCCGGCGCAGAGGCCGGCCTTTTTTGCGCGAGTTGGGTGTGCTGCGCGATCAGTAGCGGGCGACGACCGGGCCGCCGAAGTGCCAAATAATACCGGCCTTGACGGTGTGGACGGTGTCTTTGAACTCGGAGCGATCGGTCGCGACCGGTGTGAACTGGATCGTGCTGCGGCCAAAATCGATGAAGTTGTATTCGAGCTTGGCCGACCAGTTCGGAGCGAACATGTATTCGCCGCCCACGCCGACGGTCCAACCCCAGCGCCAATCGTTTTGGACGAAGCTCGGCGGGTTAAGACCGGCATCATACCGATGCTGCAGATCTCCCACAGCGGCACCACCGCTGATGAAGAGCAGGGCAGGCCCGGTCGCCCAACCCAGGCGGCCCTTGATATCGCCGAAGCTCCGTATTTTCGTGAAATAGGTATCTCCGAAGCCTAGCGCCGGGTTGATTACGGCCGAGCGGCCGTTGATATCCGACCAGTGATAGTCGCCCTCGAGGCCGATCACGTAGTTGCCGAACTGCCAGTTGTAGCCGGCCACACCACCGACGAAACCGCCGGAGGTGTCGTAGTTCTGTGTGCCAAGGAAGCCCACAGTGTTCGGCGCGCCGAAGAATGTCTCCTTGGTACGGCCCCAGCCGCCGCCGCCTTGCACACCGATGTAGAACCCGGCCCAGGTCGGGGGCAGGGGAGCAGGCGCTGGCGGCGCCTTGGTATAGGGACGTGCAGCGAGATCGGCAGCGCTCGCGGGCGTGACCAGTCCCAGGACAATCAGGCTTACAGCTCCAAGCATAATCTTTTTCATTGGAAGTTCTCCCGCATCGCGCGCTTTCATGATCGGTCCCCCCGAAAAGCGCCCAGTAACAGATCAGCACGACCGCCGAAGCGGCTTGTCATTCCTTGAGCAGGATACGTGATTCAACCAAAAAGACTGTCGCCCAAAAGCCACATAGAGGCCGTGAAATCGGCTGTCGGAAACTAGCATAAGTTAATGATAGTACTTGTGTTTCTCTGGCATGCCTGGAACCCGCATCTCCGCCCTGAAGTGGAACCTTGATCAACTCCGTTTTGGACGGAACTCAACGCACGATTGCGAACACAGGCGACGAACAAAGCTGGAACATCTCGCCGCGGCTGCTATATGTGGATAAGCTAGGAGAAGGCGGGTGACCCGGCCGGCAAGCGTATAGGGTCCGCCGAAGAGGAAGGGATGAGCCACCGCATGCCGACAGGCCGGCGTGGACACCGGTCCAGCAATTCGAACCGCGGGAGAGTGCGATGGCGGGAAGCGTGAACAAAGTGATTCTGGTGGGCAATCTCGGCAAGGATCCCGAGATCCGGCGCACCCAGGACGGTCGGCCGATCGCCAATTTGAGCATCGCGACCTCGGAGACATGGCGCGACAAGGCCACCGGCGAGCGCAAGGAAAAGACCGAGTGGCACCGCGTCGTGATCTTCAACGAAGGGCTCTGCAAGGTCGCCGAGCAGTATCTGAAGAAGGGCGCGAAGGTTTACATCGAGGGCGCGCTGCAGACCCGCAAATGGACTGACCAGAGCGGCGTCGAGAAATACTCGACCGAGGTGGTGCTGCAGGGCTTCAATTCGACGCTGACCATGCTCGATGGCCGCGGCGGCGGTGGAGGCAGCTTCGCCGATGAGCCCGGCGGTGATTTCGGCAGCAGCGGTCCGTCGATGGCGCCGCCGCGCCGCGCGGTTGCTTCGGCCGGCGGCGGCGGACGCAACAGCGACATGGACGACGACATTCCGTTCTGATCGATTCACAGCTGAGACGACGGCAGACCTCGCGCGCTCGCGCGAGGTTTTGCCCATCATCCGTGTTTATCGTGTTGGCCGGTCAACACGGTTGTGCCGATCTGCTGGGACTGGACTGATCGCCGGCTTAGACCGCAATCACCCGTCGCCCCGATATCGTAGTCTCGGTCATCGGTCCGCGTCTGCCATCCAGGCCTCGGCGTCAGCGCCGGCCGGAAGCCGCAACGGCGCAGCTGGCTCAGTGGCCGCCCGCCAGATCGCCTTGGCCACATCAGTTGCATGGGTGACTGGACTGGAACTGTCGCGGACGCTCGCGACGAAGCGCTCGATCAGGGGCGCATAGTCGGGATTATCCGGACCGCGCAAGTGCGGGCGGGCATTGTCGCCGAAGCGCGTCTCGGGCGAACGGCCCGGCAGCACAAGATGCACCCGGACTCCGAACGGACTTACCTCGACCGCGAGCGACTCGGTGAAGGCATTCACCGCTGCCTTGCTCGCTCTGTAGACGCCCACGATCGGCAGCGGCTTGAGCGTAACGGACGAGGTAACATTGATGATGACGCCTGCGCGCCGCTTGCGAAATTGCGGCAGCACCGCCTGGCACATCGCGAGCGTGCCGATCGTGTTGGTCTGAAACAGCGCTTGCACGGTATCCGCCGCCGTCAGTTCGACCGGCGCAGGTGCGCCGAAGCCGGCATTGTTCACGAGCACGTCGATCGGCGTCGCAATGTTCACCGCTTGGGCGATGCTGTCGGAATTCGTGACGTCAAGCGGCAGCACGCGCAGCCGCTCGGAGGAGGGCAGCAGCTCCTGATGCGGCGTGCGCATGGTCGCCACGACGTTCCAACCTTGCTCGAGGAACAGCTTCGCGGTCTCCAGGCCAAATCCGGACGAGCAGCCGGTGATCAAGACGGTATTCATGAGAGCCTCCTCGGAAAACGGATAGCCCATTGCTAGAGATGGCGCTCAAGACTTACTATGATCGAGCGTCCCTGTTTCTTTAGCGTCAGTCCTCCCATGCCCGTCCTGCCATGACCGTCGATCCGCTCGCTGAGATTGTCACCCTGCTGCAGCCGGCGGCTCGCCTCTCCAAGCTGGTGGAGTGCGCCGGCTCATGGCGCATCCACCGTCAGGCCACCGGGGAGCCGTTCTACTGTGCGGTTCTGGACGGGGAGTGCCGCGTCGCGGTCGACGGGCAGCCGCCAATGGTCCTGCAGGCCGGCGACTTCGTGCTCGTTCCCGCCATGCGCGATCTGATCAATGAAAGTCTGGATCCGCCTGCCGGCCGCTCAGTCAGTGTCCCGAGGCAGGTGAGCGACGGCCATGTCCGCGTCGGTCGCCAGGATGGACCGGCCGACCTGCGCATGCGCATCGGGCACTGTAGCTTCGGCTCGCCGAATGCCGATCTGCTTGTGCCCTTGTTGCCGCAGATGGTGCTCGTACGCGGCCAGTCCCGGCTCGTCACGCTGATGCAGCTGGTCAGCGACGAGACGCGCGCGCAACGTCCAGCACGCGAACTCGTTCTCGAGCGGCTGCTGGAGGTGCTGCTGATCGAGGCCCTGCGGTGCGGAGCCGAAACCGCGGCTTCGCCGGGCCTCTCCCGGGGACTTGCCGACGAGCGCCTCGCAGCGGCGCTGTGCGCGTTGCACGCGCGGCCCGAACATCCCTGGACGGTGGCGGAGCTCGCCGCCGAAGCGGCGCTATCCCGCTCGGCCTTTTTCGCCCGGTTCAGTCGCACTGTGGGTTTGCCCCCGATGCAGTATCTCCAGGCATGGCGCATGGCGCTCGCCAGGCGACTGCTGCGTGAGCGCGAACTCGGGATGGACGAGGTGGCAGAACGCGTGGGCTACGGCTCGGCCAGCGCCTTCAGTGTTGCCTTCGCCCGTCACTCCGGCGTGGCGCCAGCCCGCTATGCGCGAACGATTCAGAGCAAGGCTTAGTTAACAAGGCTTAGTCATTCGTTTCGGTCCGTTGTCGTCGATCGACAGCCGAGGAGGATGGGCCAGAAGCGGCGCGGCTGGCTTCGCGAAGGCGTTTGCTTGGGCATGGACTCATTAAGCGCCGGGTCGATTGATGTCCGATTAACCCAACAGCAGCACAAGGGCGGACATTCTCAACGTCGCAGATGGGCCAACAGGAAACATCGCAGGTGCTACATGGTATGGCAAGCCCGCCAACTGCCTAAGTCATGAGGTTCATATGATAACCGACCGAAACGCGCTGTCCGTTGATGTCGAATACGTCATTGACGCGAATGGCACCAAGATGATCCTCGTGGTCGAGACGGACCTGCAACTAGACCCTCCCGAAATCGATTTTGATAAGGCGGCAGTGGATGCGCTTTGCTCTGATCTAGAGCGGCATCGTGCGTCAAAGTCCTACGATGCTGTCCGGCTCGTGCGAAGGCGGCTTGGGCTAGCCAAGCCGACGGCGTTCACCGGAACGTTCGGCGAGCATCGAATTAAGACAAGCCCTAGCTCAACCTAGGGAATGGCTCAGCACCGGATGTCCGTTGTAGGTCTTGGTTGTGTCAAAACGGAACCTATCAATTCTCCGACCGTTTACTTCTGATTGCTCGCTCAGAGCGAACATCCTTGGCGCCGGCCGAGACGTTTGAGGCGGGGCCATTTGGCGACTTTCGACATAACGTTCCTTGAAGCTGTTCCGCACACGGTTGGTTGCTTGGGATGTTCGTCGCAGCGCCCTCGCGGATACGCAACTTGGTCCACGTAGCGACGCCGTGCTACCGAAGGTGACATCCCGATCGAGATGCTAAGGAGCAGCAATGAGCAAGCCGTTCCCAAGTCCAGTACCCGAGATACCTGTCCGTGATGTAGCCCGGGCCGCCGTCTACTACGAGAGATGCTTGGGTTTCAATTGGGACTGGGGCATGGAAGGGATTGGCCAAGTATCAAGGGATAGTTGCAGGCTCTTCCTGACCGACGGCGCTTATCGCGAGGGCACGAGTCCGACGGCGCCAGTGGTGATCTGGATCAATCTCAACAGCAAAGCCGAAGTGGATGAGCTCCACGAGGCGTGGAGCAAGAGCGGCGCACGAATAGTTGCGGCGCCGGAATCAACGCCCTCGAATCTGCATGAGTTCACCGCGGCAGACCTGGACGGCAATCAGCTTCGCGTTTTCTACGACTTTGCCTGGGAACTGCCTGATCGCGGGGGGCGCATTGATGACACTGCCCAACGCGAAGCTGCTCGCGGAAAAGCATGAGGTCGCCCCATATCGCCAGATGTGCAATTGCTGGGGTCAAAGGTCCGAGTTGGTGCCAACTCCAGACTCGTGCAGGTCGCGGCTCGCCACTACTCAATGAGCGGCCAAATACTCGGCCGCTCAGCAAGATGATCGTCCCTGCTAGGGTTTTGGGGCCATCCCCGGTAATCGACGAAGTGGAGCAAGCGGGCCGAGCGGGATCAGCTCGAAGCTCATGAGATGGGCCTGGCCGAGCGGCAGCTTCTCGAGCATGTCATGGGCGGCGGCGGGATCGGTGAGGTTCAAGATGAACACCACCCCCTTGCCGTTCTGCTGCGAATACCATTGGTCGATCTTGCCATCCAGATAAAGGTTTGCGGTTTCCCGAACCTCTTCTGGAAGTATTGCAAATACCCTCGCTGGCTCGACGCCGGGATTGATGGTTCCGATGGCGAGAATCTTGGTGGTTGGTGTCGGCTGCATGGCGGTTTGTCCGTATCCAATTGTTAGGCCGGCGAGGCCAAGCGCCACTGCGAGAGCGGCGGTGAGAGCGTACTTCATTTATTTTCCCCTTTTGACTGAGGGCTAGGTTGGTTTGATTGTCTTCGCCTTCGCGCCCAGCGACATCGTCACGACTGCTTGGGCAGTCGGATCGGCATCATTGCTTGAACCGCTTCTGGATCGGCAACGAATTGCTGGTAGACTTGTCGTGATTGAGCGCCCGCAACGATCTCATCGTTGGTTCCGGCTGCAACAGCGTCCAGCGCGTCCGAAACCAGCTCCTGCGGTGTCATGCGAGGCTCGCCTTCATCCAACTCGCTTCAATCGCGCTATGGCTCGGCGCTAATGAGTCCACGTCCTACTCGGCAGCTCGCCTGTGGCTCGCGGCTCGCTGCGGGCTGACGATCGCGCGAATGCGATCGGCCAGGGCGCTGCCGACCGGATTGTAGACGATCATGCTGAGATCGGGCCGCCCGTCGACGGCGAAAGAGGAATGTTCCAGCTCCATGGGGCCAAGCGTGGGATGGTTGAAGCGCTTGACCCCCTCACCATGCGCGAGAACGTCATTTTCACGCCACAGCGCCCTGAACTCGGCGCTGGTTCGGCACAGTTCGTCGACCAGTTGCGTGACTTCGGAGACCGCGCCGGCGCGGGCCACGTCCGCCCGGAACGCGCCGACCACGAAACGTGCCAGCCCTTCCCAGTCATGTTGGGCATTCCGGACATGCGGGTCGAAAAACATGCGACGAAGAATGTTGCGCTCGGCCGGCGGCAGTTTGCCGAAATCGGTCAGCACCACGGAAGCAGCACGGTTCCAGGCGACGACATCCCAAGTGGCGGTCTTGATCAGCGCAGGGCTGATCTCGAGACTATCGAGCAGACGCTGCAGCCGCGGCGTGACGCCTTCAAAGGGTTTGTAGCGGACCTCGGGTGGCCGTCCGAGGCCGAGCATGAACAGGTGCTCGCGCTCGGGCTCGGTCATCATCAGGCTGCTGGCGATGCGGTCCAGCACTTCAGGCGATGGCGCACCGCCGCGACCCTGCTCCAGCCAAGTGTACCAGGTGGCGCTGATGTTGGCGCGCTGCGCCACCTCTTCGCGGCGAAGGCCCGGCGTTCGTCGCCGACCGGAAAAGCCGAACGCGGCCGGATCGAGCCGCATGCGGCGATCTCTGAGATAGTTGCCGAGGAGATTGTCGGTGATGTCGCTCATGCCGTGCCTGTTACCCATTATACCGGGATAATCTCACGTCTTTAACAGGATGAAGACCTAGCCCAATCATGCGCCGGCGAACACCATCGCGGACATCGATTGGAGACTCTCATGCGTGTTTTTCTCACTGGTGCGACCGGCTTTATCGGCTCGCGCATCGTGCCGGAACTGCTTCAGGCTGGTCATCACGTCATCGGGATGACCCGCTCGGACGAGGGCGCGGCGCGTCTTTCCGCGGCCGGCGCCGAGGTGCATCACGGGACGCTCGAGGATCTCGACAGCCTGCGCAGCGGCGCCGCCAAGGCCGATGGCGTGATCCACGTTGCCTTCGATCATGACTTCTCGAACTTCGTCGCCAATTGCGAGAAGGACCGGCGCGCGATCGACGCTTTGGGCTCCGTGCTGAAGGGCTCCGACCGGCCGCTGCTCATCACCTCCGGCACCGGCATGGGCAGCGCCGGGCCGGGCAAGCCCGCGGACGAGGATATTTTCGATGCCAGCCACCCGAACCCGCGTTCGGCGTCTGAAATCGCCGGCAATGCGCTGCTCGAAAAGGGCGTCAACGTCTCGGTGGTGCGCCTTCCTCAGGTGCACGATACGGTCAAGCAGGGGCTGATCACCCCGCTGGTGGAGATTGCCCGCGCCAAGGGCGTGTCGGCCTATGTCGGTGACGGCAGCAATCGTTTTCCTGCGGCCCACGTCACCGACGTCGCCCGTGTCTACCGGCTCGCATTGGAAAAGCGCCAAGCCGGTGCGCGCTACCACGTGGTGGCCGAGGAGGGGATTCCGGCGCGTCGGATTGCCGAGGTGCTCGGCAAGGGGCTCGGCCTGCCGGTGAAGTCGCTGTCGCCGGCAGAAGCACAGGACCACTTCGGTTGGATGGCGATGTTCGTCGCGATGGATCTGTGGGCCTCGGGCGCGAAGACGCAAGAACGGCTCGGCTGGCACCCGACCGGCCCAGGGCTGATCGCTGACCTCGAGCAGATGCGCTACTGAGATCATCCTTGTTGGACCGTTGACCGGTCGTTGCCAGCATGTGCTTGGGAAGCCCCGCGGATGTGCGGGGCTTCTTTTATGCGGCAATCCTGCGTCATCTCGCACGTTGCGCGCAGGACAGAACGGCTCCCGGGGAGATCTGCCGCAGGCCTATGTATTCGGGACCGGGCCAGGGGCTTAAGTGGCTGGAAAATCGAAGAGAAAAAGCGCTTCGATTAACCGCTCGGGGGTGGTTTGCGGCGATCTGATGCGCTATATGAGTCGCAGCGATTTCCGCGTGCAAAACTGACCGGATCCCCCATTGTCCGACACTGAAGATGAGAAGCCCGGCGAGCCGGGCGGCCCTTCCGATATTCGCCCCGTCTCCATCCTCGACGAGATGAAACGCTCCTACCTCGATTACGCGATGAGCGTGATCGTGGCGCGGGCGCTGCCCGATGCGCGCGACGGCCTGAAGCCGGTGCACCGGCGCATCCTGTACTCGATGTACGAGCAGGGGCATACGCCGGACAAGAAATACGTGAAGTCCGCCCGCGTGGTCGGCGACGTCATCGGTAAATATCACCCGCATGGCGACCAGTCGATCTACGACGCCATGGTCCGCATGGCGCAGGACTTCTCCATGCGGGTGCCGCTGATCGACGGCCAGGGCAATTTCGGCTCGGTCGACGGCGATCCGCCAGCGGCCTATCGATATACCGAGGCGCGGCTGGCCAAGGCGGCGATCCCGCTACTCGACGACATCGACAAAAACACCGTCGATTTCGTGGCGAACTACGACAACTCCGACAAGGAGCCGTCGGTCCTTCCGGCCAAGTTTCCGAACCTGCTGGTCAACGGTGCCGGCGGCATCGCGGTCGGCATGGCGACCAACATCCCGCCGCACAATCTCGGCGAGGTGATCGACGCCTGTGTCGCGCTGATCGACAATCCCGCATTGTCCATCGACGAACTGACCAACATCATTCCAGGACCGGATTTCCCGACCGGCGGCATCATCATCGGCCGCGCCGGCATTCGCTCGGCCTATCATCTCGGCCGCGGCTCGATCATGATGCGGGGCAGGGTGACGATCGACACGATCCGCAAGGACCGCGAGGCGATCATCATCTCGGAGATCCCCTATCAGGTCAACAAGGCGACGATGGTCGAGCGCATCGCCGAACTGGTGCGCGAGAAGAGGATCGAGGGCGTCGCCGATCTCCGCGACGAGTCCGACCGCGAAGGCTATCGCGTCGTGGTGGAGCTGAAGCGCGACGCGGTTCCTGACGTTGTGTTGAACCAGCTCTACAAGTTCACGCCGCTGCAGACGAGCTTCGCTGCCAACATGCTGGCGCTCGACGGCGGCCGGCCGCAGACGATGAACCTGAAGGATCTCCTGACGGTGTTCATCGCCTTCCGCGAAACGGTGGTGACGCGGCGGACCAAATATCTGCTCGGAAAGGCGCGCGACCGCGCCCATATCCTGGTCGGCCTGGCTGTTGCGGTGGCCAATATCGACGAGGTCATCCGCGTGATCAGGACCTCGCCCGATCCGGCGACCGCGCGCGATGCGCTGATGTCGCGCGACTGGCCGGCGCGCGATGTCGAGGCCATCATCACCCTGATCGACGATCCTAGGCATCGGCTCGCCGAAGACGGCACCATCCGGTTGTCGCTGGAGCAGGCCAAGGCGATCCTGGACCTGCGGCTGCAGCGGCTCACCGCGCTCGGCCGCGAGGAGATCTCCGACGAGCTCGACAAGCTCAAGATCGAGATCAACGACTATCTCGACATCCTGCGTTCACGCGCGCGCGTCCAGGACATCATCAAGACCGAGCTCGCCGCTGTGAAGGCCGAATTCGGCACCCCGCGCAAGACCACGATCATCGAGCAGGAAGGCGAGGTCGAAGACGAGGACCTGATCCAGCGCGAGGACATGGTGGTGACGGTGTCGCATGCCGGCTACGCCAAGCGCGTGCCGCTGTCGGCCTATCGCGCCCAGCGCCGCGGCGGCAAGGGCCGCGCCGGCATGCAGACCCGCGAGGAGGATTTCGTCAGCCGGCTGTTCGTGGCTTCGACCCACACGCCGGTCCTGTTCTTCTCATCGCGCGGCCAGGTCTACAAGGAGAAGGTCTGGCGGCTGCCGGTCGCGGCCCCCAACGGACGCGGCAAGGCTCTGATCAACATCCTGCCGCTGGAGCAGGGCGAGCGCATCACCACAATCATGCCGCTGCCGGAGGACGAATCCTCCTGGGCCAATCTCGATGTGATGTTCGCCACCACAGGCGGCAACGTCCGCCGCAACAAGCTGTCCGATTTCGTCGAGGTCCGCCGCTCCGGCATGATCGCGATGAAGCTCGACGAGGGCGAAGAGATCGTCGACGTCCAGATCTGCACCGAGCGCGATGACGTGCTGCTGACCGCGGCTGGCGGGCAATGCATCCGCTTCGCGGTCAACGAGGTCCGCGTCTTCACCGGGCGCACCTCCATGGGTGTGCGCGGCATTGCGCTGCCGTCGGGCGACAAGATCATCTCGCTCTCCATCCTGCGCCACATGGAGGTCGATTCCGAAGAGCGCGCCGCCTATCTGCGCCGCGCCAGCGCCGTGCGCCGCGGCGGGGCCGAGGAGGAGGCCGGCACAGAGACCGAGGATGCCGCGGCGGGCTCGACCGTGGAGCTCGGCGAACAGCGTTATGTCGAGATGTCGGCGGCCGAGCAGTTCGTGCTGACCATCAGCGAGAACGGTTATGGCAAGCGGACCTCGTCGTTCGAGTACCGTACCACCGGCCGCGGGGGTAAGGGCATCGTGGCGATGTCTGTCAATGAGCGCAACGGCAAGCTGGTGGCCTCATTCCCGGTCGAGGACGCCGACCAGATCATGCTGGTCACCGACAAGGGCCAGCTGATCCGCTGTCCGGTCGAGGACATCCGCATCGCCGGCCGTTCGACCCAGGGCGTGATCGTGTTCAATACCGCCGACGACGAGAAGGTCGTCTCGGTCGAGCATATCGGGGAAGACACCGAGAATGGCGGCAATGGCAGCAGCCACGGCGACCAAGGTGGCGATCAGGCAGGTAGTGAGTAGCGAATGGGGGAATAGGGATTAGCGGATAGGGACATACGGCCAATCTACTCGCTAGTCGCAAGCCGTCACTGGGGCCTGTCGACAGCCACGATCCGAGCGTCGCGGACCACCGCCTTGGTCCCGGCGCGGCGCAGGCAGGAGGCCTCGAAATTCGGCCAGGCCTGCTCGGAGCAATCGCGCCCGATCGGGTGGACGTCGAGCCGGTCACCCTTGGCCAAAGGCTGCGGCACGCTGGCTTCGACCTCGAAACCCGGCAGAATGGTGAGCGCGGCGGCCACGAACGCGGCCACCGCGATGGCAGAAAGCGCTTTGAGCATGACGATCCCCTGTCTCGGCCTTTGGCCTAGCGTGTTGGGACTTGCATACTGGGCGCTGGTTTCGAGATCCCTTCGCGAAAACCGCGAAATGGTTTCATTGCATCAAGGTTTTGTTTCATCGGCCGCCTTCCGATGAAACAAAGGCCGGCTTGCCGGCCGTTTCCGGCGGGTATAGGAGGGGCTTATGCCGCGTATCGCCCTTTATCCAGGATCGTTCGATCCCGTCACCAATGGCCATTTGGACGTCGTTCGCCAGGCCGTCCACCTCTGCGACCAGTTGATCGTCGCCGTCGGGGTCCATTCCAGCAAGAAGCCGCTGTTCTCGACCGAGGAGCGGCTTGCCATGGTCCGCGAGGTGTTCGCCCCCGTTGCGGCGCAGGCGTCCTGCGGCTTCGAGGCGACGACCTATGACAATCTCACGGTGACGGCTGCACAACAGGCCGGGGCGATCCTGATGATCCGCGGCCTGCGCGACAGTACCGACCTGAATTACGAGATGCAGCTCGCCGGCATGAACAGCGCCATGGTGCCTGGTATCCAGACCGTATTCGTGCCGGCCTCGCTCGAGACCCGCCCGATCGCCGCCACACTGGTCCGTCAAATCGCTGCCATGGGCGGCGATGTATCGTCTTTCGTGTCGCCCTCCGTCGCAGCCAGCCTCAAAGCCAAGTTTCAGTGATGCGCTGCGAAGGCGCCTGCGATGAGCGGCGCCACAGACTTTCCGCCCAGTATTCCCCGGAGTTCTCATGATCCGAGCTATCGCCTTTGTCTTCGCCCTGGTCTTTGCGGTGCCCGCTCTGGCGCAGTCGCTGCCGGCCGGTCTCGACAAGCAGAATGCGCTTGTCATCGACACCACCAAGGGCCGTATCGTCATCAAGCTGCGCACCGACCTGGCGCCGCAACACGCCGAGCGCCTCAAGCAGCTCGCGCGGGAGGGCTTTTACAATAACGTGCCATTCCACCGCGTCATGGACGGCTTCATGGCCCAGACCGGCGATGGCCAGAATTTCAACGGCACCGGCGGTTCGAAATATCCGAACCTGAAGCAGGAATTCTCCAACGTGCCATTCAAGCGTGGCACCGTTGGAATGGCCCGGCGCGGGGATAGCGTCGATTCCGCCAATTCGCAGTTCTTCATCTGCTTCGGCGACGCCGCCTTCCTCAACGGCCAGTACACCGTGGTCGGCGAGGTCGTGCAGGGCATGGACGTGGTCGACAAGCTGAAGAAGGCGCCGCCCGGCTCCTCCTCCGGCAGCGTCACCGATCCGGACAAGATGGTGAAGGTTCAGGTCGCCGCCGACATCAAGTGACTTGAAGCGACTTGGCATTTGGCATTGCCAACGCCGGTTGGAACCGAACCGGCGCTGCGCGTTTAACGAAATCTTTGCCAAGCGCCTCGGCTCTTGGTACGCCCGCCGACAATGCCATTTATCGAAAGAGGGGCCGGTGCGATTGCACGCCCGCGGGCATTAAGTTCCCTCGTTTGGACGCGTTTTTCGTAAGCGCGTCGAACTCAAACCATTGAGAGACAAGCATGGCTGTCACCGAAAATACCTTGATCCTTGAGACCACCCAGGGCCCCGTCACGATCGAAATGCGCCCGGATCTGGCGCCAAATCACGTGGCGCGGATCAAGGAGCTGGTGCGGGATGGCTTCTACGACGGGATCGTTTTCCATCGCGTCATCGACGGCTTCATGGCTCAGACCGGCTGCCCGCATGGCACCGGGACAGGCGGCTCCGGCAAGAAGCTGAAGGCCGAGTTCAACGCCGAGCCGCATGTGCGCGGCACCACCTCGATGGCCCGCGCCGCGAGCCCCGATTCCGGCGACAGCCAGTTCTTCATCTGCTTCGACGACGCCCGCTTCCTGGACAAGCAATATACGGTCTGGGGCAAGGTGACCGACGGCATGGAGAACGTCGACAAGATCAAGCGCGGCGAGCCGGTGCAGAACCCCGACAAGATCGTCAAGGCGTATATGGCCGCGGACGCGGAATAGCATCGCAGCTGCAGCAACAACGGGTGTCATGCCCCGCGAAGGCGGGGCATCCAGTACTCACAGATCGTGTTATCATGAAAAATCGTGAGTACTGGATCGCCCGGCGGAGCCTGTCATCGGGCTCGCCGAAGGCGAGACCCGGTGGCGGGCGATGACAGATACGGCCAATGCGCACCGATCTCTTCGATTTCCATCTCCCGCCGGAGAACATCGCGCTACGGCCGGCAAGCCCGCGCGATTCCGCCCGCATGCTGGTGGTGCAGGACGACGGCGTGCTGCGCGATCGGCTGATCGGCGATCTGCCGGATTGGCTCGAGCCGGGTGACCAGCTCGTCGTCAACGATACCAAGGTGATCGCGGCGCAGCTGTCAGGCCGCCGCATCGGGCGCGACACCGAACCAAAGATCGAGGCCACGCTGATCAAGCGGCTGGACGGCTCGCGCTGGCAAGCGCTGGTGCGGCCGGCGAAGAAGCTCGCGGCCGGAGATACCATTCGCTTCGGCAACGAGGGCAAAGTGTGCCTGCTCGGGCACCTGGATGCCTCCGTCGAGGCCAAGGGCGCCGAGGGCGAGGTGACGCTGTCGTTCTCGTTTCATGGCCCGGCCCTGGATCAGGCGATCGCCGATCTCGGCCGGCCGCCGCTGCCGCCGTATATCGCCGGCAAGCGCGCTGCCGACGAGCGTGACGCCGACGACTATCAGACCATGTTTGCGGCCAAGGAGGGCGCGGTGGCGGCGCCGACCGCCGGCCTGCATTTCACGCCGGCGCTGGAGGAGCGCTTGCGCGCCCGCGGGATCGGCCTGCAGCGCGTCACCCTGCATGTCGGCGCCGGCACTTTCCTGCCGGTCAAGGTCGAGGACACCGCGGGCCACAGGATGCATGCGGAGTGGGGCAGCCTGTCGGCGGCAACTGCCGCTGCGCTGTGCGAGGCGCGCGCGCAAGGCGGCCGCATCGTGGCCGTCGGCACCACCTCGCTGCGCCTGTTGGAGAGCGCCGCGGCAGGCGACGGCACCATCGCGCCGTTCGAAGGCGAGACCTCGATCTTCATCACGCCCGGCTACCGCTTCCGCGCCGTCGATATTCTGCTGACCAACTTCCATTTGCCGCGCTCGACGCTGTTCATGCTGGTGTCGGCGTTCTCGGGGCTCGACACCATGAAGGCGGCCTACGCGCACGCGATCGCCGAAGGCTACAGGTTCTATTCCTACGGCGATGCGTGCCTGTTGTTCCGCCGTGCCGAGGAAGAGGTGCGGACTCCCTAGCGTGCGGCATGCGCGATCATTGCGGGAAGCGTAAGCGCAAGCCGTCGCCTAATTCTCGATCGTCATGCCCCGCGAATGCTGGGCATCCAGTACTCCGCAACGTCTCGACTCATCACAAACGTCTCGGAGTACTGGATCATCCGCCTTCGCGGATGATGACAGTCTTCGTGTTGATGTTGTTTGCGCGCAATGACGCCCGGAGACAGCTACGCCATCACGCGTTCCGGCAACAGCTCCGCGATCTGCACTGCGTTGAGCGCTGCGCCCTTGAGCAGCTGATCGGCGGCGACGAACATCGCGATCGAATGCCCGGAAGGGTCGGACAGATCCTTCCGGATGCGGCCGACCAGCACGTCGTCCTGGCCGGAGGCATCGACCGGCATCGGGAAGTAGTTCTGGGCGCGATCGTCGACGATCCGCACCCCGGGCGCGGTGGCGAGAATTCGCCGCACGTCGTGTTCCGAGATCGGCTTCTCGCATTCGAAGGTGATGGCCTCGCAATGGGCACGCAGCACCGGCACGCGGACGCAGGTGACGCCGATTGCAATTCTATCATCCTCGAAGATCTTCCGGGTCTCCTTGATGACCTTGGTTTCTTCGTCGTTGTAGCCGGTCTCGGGGTCGATGGTCGTGTTGTGGCTGAACAGGTTGAAGGCGTAGGGATGCGGCATCACCTGCGGCGTGTAGACCTGTCCGTTGAGGCTGGCGCGGGTCGATTGCACGAGCTCGTCCATGGCGGCAGCACCTGCGCCGCTGGCGGCCTGATAGGTTGCGATGATGACGCGCTTGATGCGGTTGGTCTGGTGGATCGGCCACAGCGGCACCAGGGCGGTGATCGCGGCGCAATTCGGATTGGCGATGATGCCCTTGTGGTCGCGGATGCGGTTGGCGTTGATCTCGGGGATCACCAACGGCACGTTCGGGTCCATGCGGAAGGCCGAGGAGTTGTCGACCACAACGGCGCCGGAGCGGACCGCAATCGGCGCGAACTTCTTCGAGATGCCGCTGCCGGCAGAGAACAGGGCGATGTCGACGCCCTCGAATGAGCGCTCGTTTAGCTCCTCGATGGTGATCGTCTGGCCGCGGAAGCTCAGCGTCTTGCCGGCCGAGCGCGCGCTCGCCAGCGCCTTCAGCCGGCCGACGCGGACATTGCGGCGGTCCATGGTGGCGATGAATTCGGCGCCGACAGCGCCGGTCACGCCGACGATGGCAACAACGGGGTCGTTCTTCACGTCTCAGTCTCCAGTTGGAATTCAGGCAATAAAAAAGCCCCGGACCTGGCATCAGGCGGGGCTTCGGTTCGAAGATGTCGCGGCTAGGTTCGTCTACGCGCGCACGCCTCCCGAGGCCCGGCAGGGCTTGGTGGTTTTCGTCGTGCGTTTGGTCGCGGTGAACATGGCGCGGGACCATAGGGGCGGTCGGAACCGCCGTCAACGGGCTTTGTGACGGGAATTGGGGGCTTACGAGGTTGAAACCGGCTCCGTGCTGACGCAATAAGCCCGCCATGAGCTTATCCGAGACGCACCTTCCCAATCATTTCGAGCTGCTCGCGACCGACGGCAACGCCCGCACCGGCCGTCTGACCACGCCCCATGGCGTGGTGCGTACGCCCGCCTTCATGCCGGTCGGCACCGCCGGCGCGATGAAGGGCATCCACTGGCGCGACATCCGCGACGCGGGGGCCGATATCGTGCTCGGCAATACCTATCATCTGATGCTGCGGCCGGGCGCGGAGCGGATCGCGGCGCTCGGGGGCCTGCAGCGCTTCACCGGTTGGGGCGGGCCGATGCTGACCGATTCCGGCGGCTTCCAGGTGATGTCGCTGTCCGAGCTGCGCAAGGTGACCGAGAGTGCAGTGACGTTTCGCTCGCATATCGACGGCACGAAAATCGAGCTGTCGCCGGAGCGTGCCATCGAGGTGCAGCGGCTGCTCGGCTCGGACATCGCGATGCAGCTCGACGAATGCGTGCGGCTGCCGGCCGAGCCCGACGACATCGAGCGGGCCATGCGCCTCTCCGTGCGCTGGGCGGAGCGCTGCCGTCGTGCTTTCGAGACTGCGCCCGCCGGCTACATGCTGTTCGGCATCGTGCAGGGAGGCGACATCCCAACTCTGCGCGAAGCGAGCGCGCGCGGCCTGGTCGAGATCGGTTTCCATGGATATGCGATCGGCGGTCTTGCCGTCGGCGAGCCGCAGGCCGTGATGCTGGCGATGATCGAGGCCACCGCGCCGGTGCTGCCTGTGGATCGTCCGCGCTATCTGATGGGCGTCGGCACGCCGGACGATTTGTTGGAGTCGGTCAAGCGCGGCATCGACATGTTCGACTGCGTACTGCCGACTCGCAATGGCCGCCATGGCGTCGCGTTCACGCGCTTCGGGCCGGTGAACCTGCGCAATGCGCGTCATGCCGACGATCCGAGGCCGCTCGACGAGGAGAGCCCATGGCCGGCGGCCCGCAGCTATGCGCGGGCCTATCTGCACCACCTCGTAAAGTCAGGCGAGACCCTCGGCGCGATGCTGCTGTCGGAGATCAATATCGCCTACTATCAGCAGCTCATGGCCGGCCTGCGCGATGCGATCGCGACAGGAACTTTTGAACAATTCTATGCTGAGACGCGCACAAACTGGTCGCGCGGCGATATCGCCGCGCGATGACTGACAGAGTGAGATGACGTTAGGATGACAGAGCGCTGCAGGCGAAACGTTTGTGAACACTGTGCTTGGTCACGAAGCCGTACCCGCAGGTGTCGCAGGTCCAGAGATAGCTGATCGCGTTATCCGCGAGATAGGCGGATGCCTCTGCGGCGATCATGGAATCTGCGCACACTGGACATGTCGGAAGATCGCTGCCGCGCGGATCCGGCTTCTGCATCTTGGTCGACATGAATTCAGCAACTGCTGACATGGGGACCTCCGTTGCGGTCGGGAAATGGCGATCTCGACGTGGTGACCTAGTCTGTCTGTGATGAGAGCACGAGGTGGATGAGGCCTCGATGTCACAGTCAATATACTCCCAAATGTTTGACCATGTCGCAACACAAATGCGTTGTTTTTGCGTAATTTAGCTTTGAAAGCTTGTGCGGCGCAGCGGCTCCGGACTCACAGAAACGTGCTTGCGCGGCGCAACACTGTGACCAATGATGCCTTACGAAAACGTCAACCGTCGCGCTCGCGCTGGAGTGTCTCAATGAATGCGTCATCAGTGACCGAAAAGGTGCAACGACCCGGCCGCGGGCGCGTGTTCGACTCGATCGTCGAGGCGATCGGAAATACACCGATTGTGCGGCTGCGAAGATTGCCGGAGCAGCACAGCGTGAATGCCACGATCCTCGCCAAGCTCGAGTACTTCAATCCGGCTGCGAGCGTGAAGGATCGCATCGGCGCGGCGATGATCATCGCCATGGAGAAGGCCGGCGTCATCAACCAGGACAGCGTGCTGATCGAGCCGACCTCCGGGAATACCGGAATAGCGCTTGCGTTCGTTGCGGCGTCACGCGGCTACCGGCTCAAGCTGGTGATGCCGGAATCGATGTCGATCGAGCGGCGCAAGATGCTCGCCTACCTCGGCGCCGAGCTTGTCCTGACGCCGGCAGCGCAGGGGATGAAGGGGGCGATCGCGACCGCCGAGGAGTTGCTGCGAACCACTCCGAACTCGGCGATGCCGCAGCAGTTCAAGAACCTCGCCAATCCCGAAATCCATCGCCGTACCACCGCGGAGGAAATCTGGAACGACACCGACGGCAATATCGACGTGTTCGTCGCCGGTGTCGGCACCGGCGGCACCATCACCGGTGTCGGCCAGGTGCTCAAACCCCGCAAGCCGTCGCTGAAGGTGGTCGCCGTCGAGCCGGAGGAAAGCCCCGTGCTCTCGGGGGGAACGCATTCTCCGCACAAGATCCAGGGCATCGGTGCAGGCTTCGTGCCCGACGTTCTCGATCGCTCGGTGATCGATGAGATCGTGAAGATCAACAGCGCCACCGCGATCGAGACCTCGCGCGCGCTGGCGCGCAATGAAGGTATTCCCGGCGGCATCTCCTCTGGCGCGGCGATCGCGGCGGCACTCGAGATCGGCAAGCGGCCGGAGAGCGCGGGCAAGACGATCCTTGCGATCGTGCCGTCGTTCTCGGAGCGCTATCTGTCGACCGCCTTGTTCGAAGGGATCTAGATCATGGCCGACCAGCCCCGCCGTCCAAGAACGCTCGCCGACGCCCGCACCGAGGCGGAAGCCGCCTTCAAGAAAGTCACGGCCAAGCCGGTCGAGGCACCGCCGAAGAAGGCGGCCATCCCCGGCGTCAAGGAGCAGGTGACCTTGCGGATCGACCAGGACGTGCTCGAGCATTTCCAGGCCGATGGTCCCGGCTGGCAGGACCGCATGAATGCGGCGCTGCGCAAGGCGGCTGGGCTGTAACGGGCATGCGCAAACGGCAAAAAGGCTCGGACGGCATGGCCCGAGCTTTTTCGCTATTGCCTCCGAGCAGCGACTACCTGCGCAATGCGCCGCCGAGCACGCCGCCCATCATGCCGCCGATGAAGGCGGCGCCGGCAGCATTGCCGGCATTGTCCGGCGGCGGCGGGTTGCGGTAGACCGGCGCGCCGCTCGGCGGTGGAGCGCTGCCCGTTGCCACATTGCCGCTGGGCTTGGCCGCGCGGCGGAGCCTGGTGCCGTCCTCACCCACCGAAGCCGTAGCCGGCGCGGGTTGGGCCTCAGCCAGCAGCGCCTTGTGCTGCAGCCTGGTCAGATAACCGCTCGAGGGATAGCCGCGTGCGGCCTGCCAGCGCTTGATGACACTCCGGGTCTCGTCGTCGAAGATGCCGGTCATCTTGTTGTCGAAGCCGAGCCCGGTGAGCCGACGCTGCACGTCGCGCCGCTTGGCCTTGTCGAGACCGATCTGGTCCTCGCTGACCTGGGTGCCTTCCTCGGTGAACACGGCGGGGTCGACACCCTTGGCGACGGCGCGTGTGGCGTTGTTGGAGGTCCCGCTGTCGATCGACGCGATGCGAGCCAGAGCCAGACTCTTGAACTGCCCGTTCGGATAGGCGGAAAGATAGGCGTTGAGCTCTTCCGGCCTGTTGGAGTCTTTGACCGAGCGCCAGAATTCGAGCTCGGCCTCGCCTGATGACGAGGCGGCGGCGTTGGCCGGGCCGCTTGGGATCGCGGCCGTCGTGGCCGGAGGTATTGCGCTGGGATTGAGATAGACTGCGCCGATCAGGTTGGTGTGGCCCCAAGGCAGTTGGCCCTTGCTGGTCTCTTCGTTGACCTGGGCGCGCACCGCCGTCATCGCCTGCTGGATCTCGACGCCGGGCTGGGCGATATGGGCGATCAGGGCGCGGGTGAACGGGCTGTTGGCCCCGGCTTCACCGTCGAGCGCGGTCTGGCCGGGACCGGTCGCAAAGGCGATCAGGGTGCCTTCGCCAGACTTCATCTCCGCAAGGCCGGCCTGGACCGAGACGCTGCGGGTCGGCGAGTTCGATTTGATCTTTGCCGCGAAGGGATTGTCGCGGCAGGCGTCGAGGAACACCAGCTTGACCTTGGCATCGCCCATCGTCTGATCGAGCGTGACGTCGATGTTGATGGCCGAGCCCAGCTTCACGTCCATTTCGGATTTCAGATCAGCATCAACGGGCAGCAAGTAGTTGCTGCCGGAGATCGCGATGCCGTGGCCTGCGTAATAGAACACGGCGATGTCGGCACCCTGCGCCTTGCGGCCGAAATCGAGCAGCTTCTCGGTCATCTTGTCGCGGGTGAGGTTGGTGCCTTCCACCACATCGAACCCGACATTGCGCAATGTCGCGGCCATGGCCTTGGCATCGACCGGTGGGTTCGGCAGTTGCGCGACGTTCCTGTAGGCGCCATTGCCGACCACGAAGGCGACACGGCGATCCGCCTTGGCGGCGTTTGCCGTCAGCGCCATGCAGAGCAGCGACAGACCGATGGTGAGATAACGCATCCGGACATCCCCCATGAGCAGCGAATTGATCACTGCGACATTAGTCGCAGCTGACGAGAAAAGGTCTTGATCCCGATGCAAAAAAGCCGCCTCGGACGCAGGTTTTTCTGGGACTGTTGCGCGATGCCAACGCATCGCGCACGTGTGACTTGCGTGATCACATCACATTCTGACCCAGGATCGTCCGGACGAAGGCGGCCGAGACAAGCCTGACGTCAGCTCCGGGCGCCCACGGCGACCGGCTGCGCGGGGCGCAGGTTGAGCAGGTTGCCGCCGAGAATCAGGGCTGCCCCCAATACGGTGAACGCATCCAACCGCTCGGAGTAGAGCAGCCAGCCGGCGGTGGCCGTCAGCGGCACGCGCAGAAAATCCATCGGCACCACGATGGTCGCGTCGGCATAGAGCATCGCGCGCGCCATGCAGAAATGCGAGAAGGTGCCGCAGAACGCGATCACGACGATCCAGCCCCAGACACTGCCCGAGGGCCAGCTCCAGAACGCGACCGACGGCACCAGGCCTGCGACGGCCTGGATGGACAGCATCCAGACCAGGATCGAGACGGTGGCTTCGGTGCGGGTGAGCGACTTCACCAGCACAATGGAGATGCCGAAGCCGACCGCGGCCCCCAGCGCAATCAGCTGGCCCGGATTGATGGCGCCAGTCGCAGGACGGACGATGATGAGGACCCCGATCAGGCCGAGCGCAATGGCCAGGAGCTTGAACGGCGTGATGCGCTCGCCGAGAAAGCTCGCCGCCAGCAGCGCGGTCCAGATCGGCATGGTGAATTCAATGGCCACGACCTGGCCCAGCGGGATCAGGGTCAGCGCGAAAAACCAGCCGAGCTGCGCCACGTAGTGAATGAGATTGCGCGCGATGTGCTGCGGCAGCCGTTTGGTCCGCAACACCTTGGGGCCGCCGCTCAGCCAGACCACCGGGGATAACATTGCGAGCCCGAGCAGGCAGCGCAGCTCCATCAGCTCGAACAGGTTGAGGTCGCGCAGCGCTTCGCGCCCGGCGACCGCCATCACCAGCATCAGGCTGAGCCAGCCCGCCATCCATAGGGCGGCCATCGTCTTGGAAGCGGGTTTGTGCATGGGCGGGAGGGGACGTGACTGCCTCAAACAAGGCAGGGCTGTATCGCCTCCGAGGTGCAGCTTTGCAAACGAAATCGACAGTTGCGCGCTCGCCGAGCGAGGGCGGAACTCCTCAAGCGCAACAAAACCGTGGAGCGCCGGCGTGTTCCGTCCTAAACGGCGGTCCTGAAAGCAACTCGAAGTGAGATCACGCCATGTCCGACCGTCCCACCTCCGCAGATTTTCTCACGGCGTTCGCGACCGGCTGGCCCGAGCAGGACCCGCATCTGATGGTCCTGTCCCTGACCACGCACAAAGGCGTGCAGGACTTTGCCATGACCAAGGAGCAGGCGCTGCTGATTGCGAAGACGATCAAGCAGACTGCGGCGCAGCTCGCCGCGCCCAAGCCAGGGACCCCGCGCCGCGGCTAAACGACACTCAGCGTGACAGTGAGATATTGGCGCCGCGGAACTGGCTATCGGCCCGGATCGAGACCGACTGCCGGTTCCCGCGGGTCGAGAGCGCAATATTAGCGTTGAAGCCGGCTGCACTTGCCGCCAGCTGGAAATTGCCGCCGCCGCCGCGGCCCTGCAGCACACCAGTGATGCCGCGGCTGGACTCGCTCCAGCTGCCGGAGATCGCCGAGCCCTGGGCAACGACATTGCCTGAGAGGTTGAACTTGTAGGCGTCGCTAGCGCAGGTCAGTGACAGATTCATGTTCGGACCGGACACGGCATAGATCGCGCGGCAGCGGATTCGTTCCGTCGAACCATCCTCGAGGGCGACCGTACCAGCGCCATGCCAGCTGCCGGCCATTCCGGCGAAAGGGCCGGATTGGGCGTAACCGGGCGCACCGACGCCCAACGCCCCTAACAATACGGCGGCTGCCACGAGCCGCCGAACCATCTTCGAATGAGAATAACGTCTCTTACATCCGCGACGCCTGCCAGCGACCGCTGCAGGGAATTCCTGCTGAAGCTCCATTCCACTTGCCCGAACCGGAGTTGCCGCTGAGCTGACCATTCGCATATGCACCGTTGATCGAGACCTTCACCAGGCCTTCGCGCCCAATCGAACCGGACACATTGGCGCCTGGCGCCGAAATCTTACCGTCGGCGACGGTCAAGGTCGAGCTTGCAGACGGCTCGCAGCTGCCGCTGTTGGTGACGATTGTAACCTGCCACTGTCCGTCATAGGGCGTCTGGGCGCGGGCAGGGGCGGCAGCGCTGCCAGCCAAAATCGCCGCGAGAAGAGCCATTCCAATGCGGTTGTGACGCATGAATCAATTCCTCAAATGTGGGTGATGGCCAAAGCTTATTTGGAAGAAATGTGACGAAAATTTGCCGCAGCGCGATATCTTGAAATTTCTGAGTAATACCAAAGAGATAAAGGTTAATTCCAATTCGGGCAGGGAGCCGGCGCGGCAGCGCGGCAGCCGAGATCGCAAGGCTTGAGGCGGCTGCGGCCACTTGTCTTGGAATTGCAGTGACGAAGCCCGCTCGGCTCAAAGCCGTTGAGCGCGAGCCGCCGTCACTGGGGCGGGAGGCTCGGCGCCTTGGTGGCGAACTGCTCATCCTGCGGTTTGGCCGGGATGGTGCCATGCGCCTTGGCGTAGTCGATGACCTCGCCAAGCAGCTTCAAGCCAAGCGGTGCCAGTGCACGCTCCCACAACTCGCGTGCCGTCTCGCCTTTCTTGACGAAGCACCATTCCTGGGCGGCAATCGCGCCCGCATCCATGCGCTCGGCGAGGTGATAGATCGTGCCGCCCGCGATCGCGTCCCCCTCCTTGATGGTCCATTCGACGGCGGCCTTGCCGCGATGGCGCGGCAGCAGCGAGGGATGGTAGCCAACGCCGCCAAACTTGGCGGCTCTGACCGCCGCCTGCGCCACGCGCGCATGACTATGTGCCGTGACGATCAGATCGGTGCCAGCAGCGATTTCCTGCGGCGTCACCAGTTTGGGATCGGCCTGGACCACGACCTCGATGCCCGCGGCCCGGGCCGCGGCGGCCAAGCGGTCCTCGCCATCGTGGACGACCACGCGGGCAATCTCGACGGCCTTGTCGCGCAGCATGTTCAGTGTGGCCACACCGAAATGTCGGGAGCCGACGAGGGTGATACGCATGGCTGGAGTGTCTTCCGAGGTTTGGATTCAGGGGGGCGGGCCAAGAGGGGTGGACTGCGGCGCTACTGGGTCAAATCAATCCTGGACGCGCCGGTCAAGCGGCTCGTGCTCTTTCATCACAGCTCCGGCGCCGCGCAAAGGTTGCAAGTCGCGCCAAAATCGAAATTGTGCTGCAGGAATCAGCAGTTCGGCCGGGTGGCGGAGCTGGCCACGATCGGCTCAAGTTCGCGCGGGGGAGGACTGCGCAGGCTTGCTCTACGTAGCCCTACGGCCAGGTTGCGCCAGTTCCTCAAGACAGTTCGTTAAAATGTTGAGGCTAATATCAAAACGCCGCCTCCGCCGAGCGGCCGAATAGCCGGGTGCCCGCTCCTCCACATGTCCCTGGAGCCTGTGCACCCGGTTATTTGCCGGCCCGGGTTGCGCGCTTACGAAGGCTCACGATCCGGCCCGAGCGCCTCCTGGAGGGGCCCGAGGAACTTCTCGTATCGACGCCAGCTTCCGACCGCGCGGCGGTAGAGCGGCTCGCGCACCTGCATCAGGCTTGCCGTGCGGACCGCGCGCTGCGTGCTGTGGAAATCGCGACAGCCATCTTCCCAGTTCAGGCCGCAATGGGCCAGCACGCCGCGCGAAGCTCCCTCGAGATCGTCGACCAGATCCTCGTACTGGACATCCGTCAAGACGCCTGGCGGCAGCACCTTGTGCCAATGCGCCATCACCGCCTCGTAGCCCCGGTAGTAGTGACCGAGTTCGGCCAGATCATAGGCGAAGGGCTGACTGCCGGTGAACAGCAGCGAGTAGCAGGAGATGCAGGTGTCCAGCGGGTCGCGCTTGACATTGATGATCCGTGCATTCGGGAGCGCGGCATGGATCAGCCCCACGAACAGGAAATTGAGCGGCATCTTGTCGACGATCCGCTCGGCCTCGGGCGCCAGCGCGCGCACCCGGGCCGTGTAGTCCTGTCCAAGCTGCGTCATCTGCTCCGGCGGAAGCAAATTGATCAGCTCTGGATAAGCCGGTAGGACGCGCTGGCGCTTGGCGCAGTCTCCGATCAGATCCTTGAAGGTCTCGAGTTCGCCGGCACCGAACACCTTGGAATGGCTGGCCAGCACCTGCTCCATCAGCGTCGTACCTGAGCGCGGCATGCCGACGATGAAGATCGGAGACCACGATGTATCCCCATGTCCCGCGACCGACTGGAAGAACTCCGGCGTGAACTTGGCGGCGACATTCTTCATCATCGCCAGTCGCTGCGCCTCGTCATACTCGAACGTCTTCCGCTTCAGCGCATTGCCCTTCTGCAGATGCGTGAACGCGACGTCATAGTCCTTGAGGTCGGCAAGCGCCTTGCCCATCGCGAAATGCGCCGCGATCTGCTTCTCCTCGTCGAGCAGATCGACGTGTCCGAGCAGGCGCTGCAAGCCGGGCAGGCGACGGTCGCCGGGCTTGAACTTCTCCATGTTCGCGAGGTTCAGGTGGATCGGGGCTTCGTCCGGCGACAGCTCTAGCGCGCGTTCGAACGCCGCGGTCGCCTCCTCGAACTGCCCGAGCGCCTGATAGGCGACGCCGAGATTGTTATAGGAACCGAAGCGGTCCGGCTTGATCTTCAGTGCGAGCAGGTTTTGCTCGATCGATTCCTCCAGGCGATTGAGCTCGAGCAGCGCGTTGCCGAGATTGCCATAGGCATCGGCATAGTCCGGCTTGCTCGCAATCGCCCTTCGATAATGCTCGATACCGCGCTCGGCATGGCCTTGCCGCAACAGAACATTGGCGATGTTGTTGTGGGTCTCGGCATGTTGCGGACTGTAGTCGAGAACCTTCAGGTAGCATTTCGCCGCCTCGATGTCCTTGCCGGCGGCATAGTGCAGGTTGCCGAGCGCAAAATGCGCATCGAGGTGCTGCGGCTTAAGCTCGATGGCCCGTTTCAGCATCGCCATCGCTTCGTCGTTATTGCCCTGGCTCTGCAGCGCCATGGCATAAGCGTAGATGATCCCGGGATGATCCGGAGCGAGCGTCAGCGCCTTGAGATAATAGCCGACAGCCGCCTCGAACCGACCGGCCGCGGCTTCGACCGCGCCGAGGCTGCCGTGAGCTTCGGCGGAGCGATCATCGATGGCCACGGCTTTCAAGAAATGCTGCCTGGCCTCATCCAGTCGATTGGCCTGGGTGCAGATGGTGCCGAGGCCAACCAGCGCGCCGAAATGATCAGGCTGGCTTGCCAGGATGAAGCTGAAGAGCTTCTCGGCGTCGTCGTGATCGCCGCGGCGCTGCAGCTTCTTGGCTACAGTGAAGGCGCGCTCGGCTTCAGCTTTCAGGGCGCCTTGCGCGGCGACGAGATCGATGGGACGCGCGCGGTTCGGCTCGGTAACGACGGGAGCCACAAGGTTGCTAGGGGCGGCCCGGCCGGTTGCGTCTTGTTGGGTGGCCGCGACCAGGTCGGTGAGTACGACACGGGGACCGAGCGCTTCCAGCAGCGGCTTCAGACGGTCGCCGTAAAGACGCCAGCGCCCGACCGAACCGGTGAAGAGCGGCTGTCGAACCTGAACCAGGCTCGCCGTGTTCACCGGCCGTTCGGTTTCGTGGAACGACAGACACTTATCATCCCAGTCGAGACCGCAATGGGCGACGATCCGGTGGGCCTCGGACTCGAGGTCGCGCACCACGTTCTCGTAGCTCACCTCCAGCATGACGCCGTCCGGCAGCACCGCGCGCCAGTGGTCCATCAACGCGTCATAGGCGCGGTAGTAGCGTCCGAGCTCGGCGAGATCGTAGGCAAACGGTTGAGGTTCGGCGAACAGAAGGGAGTAACAGGACAGGCACGTGTCGATCGGGTTGCGCTTGACGTGGATGATCTTAGCATTCGGCAGCGCGAGATGGATCAGGCCTGCGAACAGGAAGTTCGAGGGCATCTTGTCGACGATGCGCTCGGCGGCTGCTTCCGATCCGGCGAAGCGCGACAGGTAGGCTTTCCCAAGTTCGCGCAGATCGTCGTCCGGCATCTTGGCCAGCATCTCGGGATAGTCGCCGCGCCCGCCACCGGTATAGGCCTCCGCAGCGGCGGCGAAATAATTGACCTCACCGGCACCGTGTACGGCCGGATGGCTCGCCAGGATCTGCTCGATCAGGCTGGTACCCGAGCGCGGCATGCCGATGACGAAGACAGGCCTGTTCGACGGCTCGCCGCCCTTGGAGCGCTGCGCGATCACCTCCTTGTTGAAGACGCTGCGGATACGCTCCAGCTGCTGCAGAGTCTTGGTCTCGTCGTAACTGAGGCGCTGACGCTCGAGACGGTTGCCGGCGTGGAGATGGAAGAGGGAGCGTTCGCCGTCCTTGATGTCGGCATAGGCGCGGCCCAGGGTGAAGTGCAGGGCGATGCGCTCGCCGTCCGTCAGGCTTTCCTCGCGTCGCGCCAAATCCTGCAGATAGGGCCAGCGTGCATCGTCGTCGGTGAAGCGCTTGATGGCCGCGTAGTTGAGATGGACGCCGGCATTTTGCGGCGCGATCTTGAGCGCGGCCTCATAGGCGGCCGCCGCCTCGTCGAGCCGGCCGGTGACCATCAATACGCTGGCGAGATGGTTGAATGTCTTGGTATCACGCGGCGCGTGAGCGAGCGCGGCCTGATAGCTCGCGACAGCATCATCGTATCGGTTCATCGCCCGCAGCGCATCGGCGCGATTGCGATGGGCATCGGGGTAGCCGGGATGCTGGCGGATTGCCTCATCATAATGCGCGAGCGCTTGCTGATGCTTGCCCTGGGACTGCAGCGCATTGGCCAAATTGTTGTGGGCTTCAGGGAAGACAGGGCGAGCCGCCAGGGCGCGTTCATAGTGGAAGACGGCCGCGAGCCCGCTGTTCATCTGCAGATACAGATTGCCGAGATTATAGTGCGCGTCGGCCAACTGAGGGCTCAATGCGAGCGCTTGCTGGAAGCTGCGGATCGCCGCATCGAGCTGACCGGTCGCATGATAACAGCCGCCCAGATTGAGCAGCAGGGTCGGCGCCTGCGGATTGATGGACAGCGCATGCTGATACTGCGCGATCGCGTCTTGATGACGGCCAAGTTGCCGACAGGCATCGCCAAGCCCGGCAAAGGCGGCCGCGAAATTCGGCCTGACCGCGATGGCGGCTCCATGATGGGCGATGGCGCGCTCGAACTGTCCCAGCAGCTGGTAGCAGATGCCAAGGCTCTGGTGCGCGTCGGCGTTCTTGTCGTCGGTCGCAATGGCCCGCTCGAAATGCGGAACGGCATTCGCGACCTCGCCGACGCTGCACAGCGCATGACCCAAGAGAAGGTGCGGCTCGGCACCGTCGAGGCCAAGTTCGATCGCGCGCTGGTAATGCAGTCTGGCTTTGTCGATGTCGCCGAGACCCGCGAACGCCTTGCCCACCATCAGATGTGCGTCGGCGGATTGGTCGGCGAGATCTGCGGCCTGTGCGAGCAGATTCTGAGCTTCGTCCGTGTCGCCGCGCTGGACGCGGACCATGGCCAGGCTGCAGAGCGTTCGGAAGTGGCGTGGCTGTACGGCAAGGAGCTGCCGAAACGCCTGCTCCGTCGCTTGCAACGTGCTTTCTTCGACGGCCGGGCTGATCGAAGGGGAGGACGCCGGCGACGTCGAAACCAGACGCGGACGGAAAGCAACGGCATGTTCGGTCATGAGAAAGACTTGCTCAGAGGTTGGACGCGAACCGTTGTCAGGACAGATTTGAGCGAAACGGAGGCTTCACGCGAGCTTCGGTGTGGCGAGGCGTTAGAACCGTTCGCAAGCTCACACGGTGGTCGGAAATTTACCGGGACTGTCGCGAAGTTGTGTCGAGCGCCCTCGCAACAGCATCGGACGGTCAGACCAGACACAAAGAAGCCGGCGCAGAACTTACCGTTCTGCGCCGGCTGATTGTGGGAATGCAGGCCGGGCGTCAGCCCCACATATGGGTCATGGCTTGATGATGAGACATGTCGGCCTGCTGGCTCGCCGCTTGAGCAACTGCCGCGTCGTGGTGGCTGCTATGCTCGTCATGGTGATGATCGTCGTGGTGACCGCCGCAATGGTGCGAACAGCCGCCATTGTTATTGCCGCCTGACGATCCGTTCGCGCCAGAGCCCGTTCCATTGTTCGAGCCGCCCGCACCGTTGCCGTTGTTGCCACCGGTACCCGTTCCGCCACCGGTCGCGGGAGGCGTGGTCGCCGTGCCGCCGGTGCCGTTGGCGATGTTCGGGTTTGCGGTGACTGGGATGGTGCCGTGAGCCGTGCCGTGGATCGAGGTCGCAGTCGATACCGTGGTCGCGGTGCCGACATAGGTCCCGCCATTGACCGGGACGTTGTTGCCGGAGACGTCCATGGCGTCGGCCGCGAAGCCTTGGCCGGCGGCAGCGAGCATCGCCTTGTCGGCGGCGAGCGCCGCACCAGTGTCGCCGTTCAGGATGCCCTGCAGGCCCTTCACCGCATTGGCGGTATCCGCCTCAAGCGTGCCGCTGAGCAGTTCGTTGTCGAAACGACCCTGGAACACCGCGCCCTGAGCGGCATCGAAGGCGGCGCCGAAGTGCTGGTAGTTCTGGATCTGCGTAATCAGGGTCTGGCTCGCCTGCGCGCCACCGGTCGCGATCTTCTGCAACGTCGCATTGATGGTGTTGGCTTCGGCCAGGAACGAGGCCCAGAAATTGGTCTGCGCCTGGTTGTCCTGGAACTTGGTGACCGTGCCGGTGAGCCCGCCCGGATCCTCGGCGAAGCCGCCGGCATGGCCTGCAGCTCCGTTGCCACCGGCGGCGGTGTTCAGGTTCGCATCGTTCTGAATGATATCGATAATGTCGAGCAGGTTGTCTGCGGTGCCGCGCAGCGCCGCCTGATTGCCGGTCGAGGCTGCAGCGTCGTATTTGTTGAGCTGCAGGTTGATCTGGCCGAGCGCCGTTTGCAGATGGATCGTGGTCAGCGCCGCCGCATTCGCGGTTTCGCCGGCCTCGATCTGCGCAAGCTGAGTCTTGTTGTTGAGGATGGCGGTCAGGCCTTGCGAGATCGCCGTGAGGTCATTGTTGACCTCCTGCAGGTTGCCGGCGTTGATGCCGCCAGAGGCGATATCGACCACCTTGTTGAACACCGAGCCGACGTCCTTGAGGCTATGGCCTGCGGTCGCGGCGGCCAAGGTGGCGGCATCGTCGGCGCCCGCAGGCGACGCCTGGAAGGCGACGTCGGTCGCACCGGTATTGGCCAGGTAGGTGACGCCGTTGAGGGCAGTCGTGAGATGCGCGTCGTTGTGGATCTCTTGCAGGATCTCCTGCTGCACAGCGTGGATCGTCTGCTCAGCCGTTGCGAGAGTCGCAGCGTTGGTGATCCCGCCCGCAGCCTTCAGCAGCGTTCCCAGCTGAGCTTCGACATTGGTGAGAACGGCGGTGTCGGTCGTATTCAGGGCAAAGGTGTGCCCACCAAGCGTGACTTGGCCAGGATTGGCCAGCATCGCCGCGATGTCGGTCTGCACCGCAGTGATATCCGCCTGATAGCTGCTGAGAAAGGTCGGCGAATTGCCGCTGCCGGCGAGGCTGAACAGGCCGAGCGAGGCGCGGACGGCATCGTTGAAGACGACGCCGGCCTGCACCAGGTCGGTCGAATGCTGGAGTGCAGATGCACGCACCAGCAAGTTCGATGTGCCGTTGGCCAGCGCGGTCGGATTGAAGTTGATCGGATGGCCACCACTGGAGGGAGGCGTGGTCGTTGACCCGCCGGTGCCGTTGGCGATGTTCGGGTTCGCAGTGACAGGAATCGTGCCCTGGGCGAGGCCGTGCACCGAGGTCGCAGTCGAGACCGTCTTCGCGGTGCCGACATAAGTCGCCCCGCCGATCGCGATGTTGTTGCCGGAGACGTCCATCGCGTCAGCCGCGAAACCCTGGCCGGCAGCGTTGATCATCGCCTTGTCGGCAGCGAGTGCCGCACCGGTGTCGCCGTTCAGAATGCCCTGCAGGCCCTTCACCGCGGCTGCCGTATCCGCCTCGAGCGTGCCGCTGAGCAGTTCGTTGTCGAAGCGGCCCTGGAACACCGCACCCTGGGCGGCATCGAAGGCGGCACCGAAGTGCTGGTAGTTCTGGATCTGCGTGATCAGCGTCTGGCTCGCCTGCGCGCCGCCGGTCGCGATCTTCTGCAAGGTCGCGTTGATGGTATTGGCTTCGGCCAGGAAGGCGGCCCAGAAATTGGTCTGCGCCTGGTTGTCCTGGAACTTGGTGACGGTGCCGGTGAGCCCGCCCGGATCCTCGGCAAAGCCGCCGGCATGACCTGCTGCGCCGTTGCCGCCAGCGGCAGTGTTCAGGTTCGCGTCGTTCTGAACGATGTCGATAATGTCGAGCAGGTTGTCGGCCGTGCCGCGCAGGGCCGCCTGGTTACCGGTCGACGCGGCAGCATCGTATTTGTTGAGCTGCAGGTTGACCTGACCGAGCACGGTCTGGAGGTGGATCGTGGTCAGTGCCGCCGCGTTGGCGGTCTCGCCGGCCTCGATCTGGGCGAGCTGGGTCTTGTTGTTGAGGATGTTGGTGAGACCCTGCTGAACCGCGGTGAGATCGTTGGTGACCTCCTGCAGATTGCCTGCATTGATCCCGCCGGAGGACAAATCGACGACCTTGTTGAACACCAGGCCGACGTCCTTGAGGCTGTTGCCCGCGGTCGCGGCGGCCAAGGTGGCTGCATCATCCGCGCCGGCGGGCGAGTTCTGGAACGCAACGTCGTTGGCGCCGGTATTGGCCATGAACGTCACTTTGTTCAGCGCGCCGGAAAGGTGAGCGTCGCCGTTGATCTCGCCAAGGATCTCGGTCTGCACGGCGTGGATGGTCTGCTCTGCCGTGGCCAAAGTCGCGGCGTTGGTGATGCCCGCTGCGGCTGTGACAAGCGAGCCCAGCTGTGCCTGCACATTGGTGAGGACAGCCGTGTCCGTCGCGTTCAGCGTAAAGGTCTGTCCGCCGAGGGTGACCTGGCCCGGATTGGCCAGCATCGCGGCGATATCGTTCTGCACCGCGTGGATGTCGGTGGTGTAGCTGTTGAGGAACGGGTTGGAGTTGCCGCTGCCGGCGAGGCTGAACAGGCCGAGCGAGGCGCGGACCGCGTCATTGAATACGACACCCGCCTGCACCAGATCGGTCGACTGGTTGAGTGCATCTGCGCGCACCAGCAGGTTCGACGTGCCGTTTGCAAGGGCAGTCGGATTGAAGGTGTTATTGGCCATTTATAAATCTCCCCAAGTTCACCCCGGCTCGCACCTGGTCCTGACGCGCGTGACAGGCAGCCGAAATGAGTAGAACAAACCCCCCGCAGCCGGCCGGACGGAACCGTGCGTCCCGTATGCCAGTCGCGAATTATTCGCCCTATTGGGGCCAAAAGAAGCGTGGCCAAGTTCGCAACCATGTTGTTGTTCGGGCAGTTTCCGATTGTTGCTGTTCGGTGACGAACTGCAGCCAAGTGCTTGATCTCTCGGGTGCATCTCGAACACAGGCTGCGTCAGTCCGACGCGCCCTGCATGTTGTCGTCAAGATGTCGCCCTGATCTTCACAATGCCGACGGCGTTCCCGGCCTGGAACTCAATTCAATCGCCGCCGGGCAGCCATTTCGACTCGAGCTGGGCCGAGGGTCGCGCGGTCCTTCTAAAACAGGCCAGTGCAGAAGGGCATTCTGCACTGGAAGGCTATCGTTCGATTTTCTTCGACAGGACAGATCAGCCCCACATATGGACCATCGCGTGATGGTGCGCGGCGGCGGTCGAATGGCTGGCAGCCGTGCTCGATGAGGTTGCCGCGGTGTGGCTGTGGCCGGAATGATGACTGTGGTGATGACTCGCGGCCGTTCCATTGTTGGTAGCGGTCGTCGTAGTACCGGTCGAGGCGGCGTTGCCACCTGCTGCGGCCGTGGAGCCGCCAGCTGCCGTCGTGGTCCCACCGGCGGCCGCAGTGGCTCCTGCCGCAGCCGTCGTCGCTCCCGCAGCAGCAGTTGTGGTGGCGGCCGCCGCCGTGCCACCGGTGCCGTTGGCGATGTTGGGATTGGCGGTGACTGGAATGGTGCCGTGGGCCAAGCCGTGCACTGAGGTCGCAGCCGAGACCGTGGTCGCGGTGCCGACATAGGTTGCGCCGCCGACGGCGATGTTATTGCCCGAGACGTCCATCGCGTCGGCCGCGAAGCCCTGGCCGGCGGCTGCGACCATCGCCTTGTCGGCGGCGAGCGCCGCACCGGTGTCACCGTTCAGAATGCCCTGCAGGCCCTTCACAGCGGCTGCCGTATCTGCCTCAAGCGTGCCGCTGAGTAGTTCGTTGTCGAAGCGGCCCTGGAACACCGCGCCCTGCGCCGCGTCGAAGGCGGCGCCGAAGTGCTGATAGTTCTGGATCTGCGTGATCAACGTCTGGCTGGCCTGCGCACCACCGGTCGCGATCTTCTGCAAGGTCGCATTGATGGTGTTGGCCTCGGCCAGGAACGAGGCCCAGAAATTGGTCTGCACCTGATTGTCCTGGAACTTGGTGACAGTACCCGTCAGCCCGCCCGGATCCTCGGCAAAGCCGCCGGCGTGGCCAGCAGTTCCATTGCCGCCCGCTGCCATGTTCAAGTTCGCATCGTTCTGCACGATGTCGATGATGTCGAGCAGATTGTCAGCTGTGCCGCGTAGCGCAGCCTGGTTACCAGTCGAAGCGGCAGCGTCGTATTTGTTGAGTTGCAGGTTGACCTGACCGAGCACTGTCTGCAGGTGGACCGTGGTCAGTGCCGCCGCGTTTGCGGTCTCGCCGGCCTCGATCTGGGCGAGCATGGTCTTGTTGTTGAGGATGTTGGTCAGGCCCGTGGAGATCGCAGTGAAATCGTTGGTGATCTCCTGCAGGTTGCCCGCATTGATGCCGCCGGCCGCCGCAGCTTCGGCTGCGTTGAACACAGCGCCGACAGCCTTGAGGCTGGTGCCGGCCGTTGCTGCGGCCAGGGTGGCGGCGTCATCTGCACCTGCGGGAACGTTTTGGAAGGCCACGTCATGGGCGCCGGTCGTGGCCAGGAACGTCACTTTGTTCAACGCGGACGAGAGGTGGGCGTCGTTGTTGATCTCGCCGAGGATCTCGCTCTGCACCGCGTGGATGGTCTGTTCGGCCGTCGCCAAAGTGGCGGCGTTGGTAATACCGGCCGCCGCGGTAATCAGCGAGCCCAGCTGCGCCTGGACATTGGTGAGAACAGCAGTGTCGGTGGTGTTGAGCGTGAAGGTCTGGCCGCCGAGTGTGACCTGGCCCGGATTGGCCAGCATAGCAGCGATATCATTCTGCACCGCGTGAATATCGGTCGTGTAGCTGCTGAGGAACGGGTTGGAGTTGCCACTTCCTGCCAGACTGAACAGGCCCTGCGAAATACGGACCGCGTCGTTGAAGACGACGCCGGCCTGCACCAGGTCTGTCGACTGATTGAGCGCGGAAGCGCGCACCAGCAGGTTCGACGTGCCGTTCGCCAACGCAGTCGGATTGAACGTATTATTCGCCATTGATCATGTCCTCCAGTAGTCTCGCTCGTCGACTGACAGACGGCGGCATGGGTCAGAGTGTCGCCACGATGTGTCAAACTGTCGCGGCTGAACTAATTTCCTCAATGGGGCTGAAAGAAGCAGGGCGCGGTTCGCAAATATGATGTTGTTCGGGCAGATTGGGCGATGGCTCCGGTGGTTCCAAACACGTGATATGGTGCTCATAGTGCACAGCGTTTCGCTGGCGTGCGGCAGATCGGCTGAATTTCCGATGTCGACGCAGGGGTGAACGTCAAATCCCGTTCCACTCGTGTGGCGTGCCCGACATCCGCTTCGTATTTCGCTCGCTGTCCCAAGCGAACGTCAGACACAAAGCCACATTGGAACCGCAGTTGTGCGGGTGTCTTCGGTTCACACTTTCGTAAACACGCGCGCCGCGCAAAATGATACGAACGCTAAATCCGTTCCGCGAGTTGCGCCTGAGACCAGGCCAGATCGCGCGGCAGGTCCGGGTGGTGCGGCGCCATTACAACGAGGCGCTGAAGCAGGCCGAGGCTGCGGCGATAGTGATTAGTTGCCTCGGTATGATCGCCCGATGCGGACAGCACCGCGGCGATCCGATTCCAGCAAACCGAGAGGTCGCGCAGGAAGGCGACGTTGTCGGGATCGGCAGCGGCGAGGCGCTGCATGATGGCCGCAGCGGTGCGATAGTGGTCTAGCGCGTCGCCGTGCTCACGTCGCGCAGTCGCGCGATCGCCTTGGCCAACATGGCTTGCAGCCAGGTCGCGAAGCGCGCCGGCGCGCGGGGTTATGCCCACCGCCATGCCGCCGCGATGGACGGCGATTGGCTGCGGCAGATGCAGCGTGCTCGCCGCCAGCGCCTCGTCGGCGCGTGGCGCGGGAGTGCACGATTGGCACGCGTCTTCGGCCTCAGAACGCGCAAGCGGCCGGACGATGCCGCCACTGACCACTTCAGCCTCAGGCCATGGCCAGCGCTGACGTGACGGCGGACTCATCGGATGGCGGTCCGCGGCATTGGACCGGCCGTTTCAGCAGCGAAACTCGGAATCCTTCCCAGCGCTGCCTTGACCTGATCTGCGGTGATCAGGCGCGTGCACTCGAATTGCCGCGGCGTGTCGCGGTGACGCGGGCACCAAAGAAAGTCGTGATGGTCGAACTGCTGACGTACATCGTTCCAGCAGCTGTTGCAGGCGTGATAGTTGATGACGCGGTAGGGCGTCATGAACTCGTTTATGGGGTGCGTGAAGCCGCTGATCATGACGACCGGCGTGCCGGCGGCCCAGGCGAGCCATGACAGTCCGCTCGACAGGCCGACGAACGCCGCAGCATGTTTGAGCCAGCGGGCACGCTCCTGCAATGGCCGGTCGCCCGTCTCGTCCTCAGCCCCATCGGGGATCTCGGTTGTTATTGCGCCGCGGCCGTGCATCGGCTTCTGGTCGATACAGATGACGCGATAGCCGAGTCCCTTGAGGTGGTCGACGATCTCCGCCCAGCCGCGGGGATTGTTCCAGTACTTGCATTGCGTCGTGGCCTGAACGCCTATGCAGACATAGGGATCGGCGATCGGCCGGCTGGCGCTGCGCAATGCGAGGCGCGGCGGCTGCTCGGCGGGATCGACGCCGAGGATGTAAGCGGCGGTGCGGTGCAGTCCGACCTGGCGGAAGTCGCAGGGCTGGTACGCCTGCTCATGATCGTCGAAGAACAGCGCTACGCTGTAGGTTGCATATTGGCGCTCGGGCTCGACCTCGGCGTGGGAGACGAAGCGGACGTCCGGATAGGCGTCGCGGAACAATGGAATGAGCGGCTCGCCCATCGCGCAGGTGAGGCGGCAGCGGTGCAGCTCCTTGAACGCAATCGCGTAGGAGAGCCAGCCGATGATGTCACCGATGGTGCCGACGGGAAATTGAACAAGCACATCGCGGCCCGCGGCGTCGTAGTCGTGGCACAGCACCTGTTCGTTGCCGATCCAGACTTCGAGGCGGAAGCGTACGAAATAGCGCTTGGTGCTGTTGACGTACCCTGATCGCAGGGAGGTTTCGAACAGAACGTTGCCGGTGTCGAGATCACTCAGACGAACGCGCCACGGCCGGCCCGTTTCCGGCAGCATGACCCGGCAGCCATCGTTGAAATCGAAACGCAGGCCCATCGGTCCGGCCTGGGTCGGCTGCGCCGCCGGCCGCGGCAGCCGACGGCTTGTTCCTTGCGCCGTGCTTGCGCCAGCACTATCCCGCTCATGCATCACCTTGTCAGTCTCAGTGCCCGGCTCGGCCCCAAGGGAGTGCCGCACCGGCTATTCCTCGACGAAGGCGCGGCGCCACTGCTCCATGATCGGCTTCATCAGGTAGCTCAGCATCGTGCGCTTGCCGGTCTGCACGAAGACTTCGGCCTGCATGCCAGGGATCAGCTGCACGTTGCCCAGGCGATGCCGCTCATCGTCCGACATGACGACGCGGACCGTATAGAAAGTCGAATTCGACCGCTGATCCGTGGTGATGTCGGGCGAGACGAACGAGACTTGGCCGGTGACCTGCGGCGTGGTGCGTGAGTTGAAGGCGGAGAAACGAACAAACGCGTCCTGGCCGGTATGGACGTGATCGATGTCCTTCGGCTGGACGTGGGCCTCGACCTGGAGCTCGTCGGAATCGGGCACCACTTCCATGATCGTCTCGCCCGCTTTGACGACGCCGCCGATCGTGTGAACCGAGAGCTGATGGACCGTGCCGGAGTTCGGCGCGCGAATCTCGATCCGGTCGAGCTGGTCGCGTCCGGCCACACCCTTCTCGATCAGCTCGCCTTCCTTGGCCTGCGCTTCACCGAGATCCTTGACCACTTCGGTGCGGAAGTCCTGGTCGGTCTTGACGATCTGCAGCTCCGCCTCGTTGATCTTCGACCGCGTCTCGGCGACGCTCGAGGTCAGCTGACCGCGCTCGCCGTCGATCCGTGCCGCCTCGCGTTGCAGTGTCGTGAGCCTGGTCAGCGGCACCAGCCGCTTGTCATAGAGATCCTGGACACCAGCAAGTTCGCCGTTGATCAGCTCGATCTGCTTGCTCTTGGAATCCGCCTGGGCCTCCATGCCACTGATCTCTTGATTCAGCTGCGCGATCCGCCCCTGCAGCAGATCCTTTTGGCTTTGCCGCGTGAGCAGGCGCGCCTTGAACAGCGAGTTCTCCGACGCAATCACGGCGCGGACATTGGCGTCGTCCGTGCGCGAGGTCAGCTCCGACGGGTATTCCGGCTGCTCCTTGCCGTCACGTTCGGCCGTGAGGCGGGCGATCTTCGCCCGCTGCTCGTTCAGCTGTTTGGTGATCGTCTGCAGCGCCGCCTGCGTCTGGGTTGCGTCCAATCGCACCAGGAGGTCGCCGGCTGCGACATGTGTGCCGTTCTCGACCTTGATTGCGGCAACGACGCCGCCAGTCGGATGTTGGATCGCCTTGACATCGGACTGCACGACCAGATTTCCTGGCACCACGACGGCTCCGGCGAGCGGCACCAGCGTCAGCCAGCCACCGCCGAGAACGCCGGCGACGAGCAGAACGCGCAGTCCGGTGCGCAACTCATTCTCGTACATGAAGCCGACGCGGGGAATCAGCGCTTCGCCGGAGGGGTCGTCGAGCTGAGCTGCGGTCCCTTGACTGGCGATGAAGGTCATGCCGGTGGTCAGGGCAACGCTTGCGGTTCCGACCAGCCGACCCATTTTCGTCTGCGGCTCGGCCAAAGCCGGCACCTGCGCGGGTGCGAGCGAGCGCGATCGTTGGCTGCCCTCCGAGCGCAGATCAAGCGTCGGCGCAACCGCTCTGAAATCTATCGACGGCGCTGCGTCGTTCGGCCCCGAGCGCGGCCGCTGCGGAGGCGTTATCTCCGGCTCGCGGACCCAGGCCGGTCGATTCTCGCGCCGATTCTCGCGTGTGGCGTCGGGACGGCGCTGCGGAGCGCGGGCAGGGCTCAATCCGAACAGCGACAGCGAGATGTCGAAGGCCCGCCCCACCTTGCCTTTCTTTCTCTTGGCAACGCGTTGCGGCGTTTTTTTTCGGCCACCGGCCGGCGCCGGCCTGCGGCCCTTCCTGGCGTCCTCGCGCGGAGCGCGCCGGGTTCGCGGATCATCCGGCTCGTCGTCGTCGAAGGCGTTCTGCAGCCGCTGCAGCTCCAGGATCAGGGCATCGCCCTGAGGCCCCACCGTGCGGCTCCGCGGCATCCCCCTCCAATTGGGGTCGTTCTCGTCATACGGGCGGAGGTCGTTGACATGTTTCATGCAGGGGCGCCCTCCGCGGCTGGTGCTGCGCGACGAATAGCTCTCGCATTCGGTGCGGGTGCCGCCTTTTGGATCGCTGGCGGCGCTTGAGTGGCCTTGCCTCCGGCGATCTGAGTGGCCTTGCCTCCGGCGATCCGCGCAAAGATTTCCTGGCAGGGGCCGAAGGCAATGGATCGGCCTTCATAGAGCACCATCGCCATGTTCAGCGCGTTGAGCGCGCTCGGCCGGTGCGAGATCACGATGACGATCGATTGCTTCTGGCGCATGATGGCGATCGCCCGGCTGAGCGCGTTCTCGCCGTCAGCATCGAGATTCGCGTTCGGCTCGTCGAGCACGATCAGGAAGGGATCGCCGAACACGGCACGTGCAAGCCCGATCCGCTGCCGCTGCCCGGCGGACAATGACATGCCGCCCTGGCCGATTCGCGTCGAATAGCCGTCCGGCAGCCGCAGGATGATGTCGTGCACGCCCGCGATCTGGGCTGCCTGCAGGATCGAGTCCGAACTCGCGTCATCGTCGAACCGACAGATGTTGTCCGCCACCGTGCCGTCGAACAGCGCGACGTCCTGCGGCAGGTAGCCGATGTGGCGGCCAAGATCCTCGTTGCTCCATTGATCAAGCGCAGCGCCGTCGAGTCGGACCACACCCTGCTGTGCTGGCCAGATTCCAACCAGCGCTTTCGAGAGTGACGTCTTGCCGGACGCGCTCGCGCCCAGGAGCGCAAGGCCGGTACCGGCGGGGACTGCGAATGAAACGTTCGAGACGATCGGCCTCTCCTGGCCGGGCGCGGCGACCGTGAGTTCCTGCACGGTGAGGTCGCGACCCGGTCGCGGCAGCGACACCGGCGGGGCAGGCGGCTTCGCAGTGGCTTTGCAGATGTCGCGCAGTCGCGCGATTCCCTGACGTGCGGCGACCAGCTGCTTCCAGCTTCCGAGCGCGACTTCGACCGGAGCAAGCGCGCGCCCCATCAGAATTGAGGACGCCATCATCACGCCGCCTGAGGCCTGCTCGGAGACGACGAGGGCTGCGCCGATCCCCAGCATGCCCGATTGCAGGATGAAGCGGAGCACCTTCGCGGCCGAGCCGAGATTGGCGTAGACGTCGCTGGAGCGGATATTCTCCTTGAGATAACGCTCGTTCACATCGGTCCAGCGCGTGGAAAAGCGCTGCATCATGCCGAGCGCTCGAATCACCTCGGCATTGCGCTGCATCGCGTCCGCAAGCACCTGGCGTGCCGCGCTGGTCTCGCTGGCCGATTTGCTCGCCTGGCGCGAGAGGCGCTCGGTCAGCACGGTCATCGAGATGATGGCAGCCGTGCCGACCATCGCGGTGATGCCGATCAGCGGATGAAACAGGAACAGGCCGATCAGGAAGATCGGAATCCAGGGCATGTCGAGGAACGCGGTCGGTCCCATGCTCGACATGAAGGCGCGCAACTGGTCGAGATCGCGCAGCGGCTGCTGCATCAGCATCGGCTTGGTGCCGCGCAGAGGCAGGGTTGCCAGCGCGTGATGGATCGCCTCCTGCAATCCCGCGTCGAACATGGTCGCCACGCGGCACAGCATGCGCGCGCGCAGCGCGTCGAAATAACCCTGGATCACGTAGGCGGTCAGGATCATGACCGACAGGCCGGCGAGCGTCGCCAGATTCTTGCTCGGGATGACACGGTCGTAGACCTGCATCATATAAACAGAGCCCGAGAGCATCAGGATGTTGATGACACCGCTGAATACGCCGATGCCGGCCATGCGCCGCGCCGCCTGGCGCAGGCCGCGTGTCACGGGATCGTCTCCCGTCCCAAGAAAATCAGCTAAGCCTGCCGCCGGCTTCATTCGCGGACGGTCTTGAGCGACACTCATCCGGTCGCGCTCTCCATATATTGCCGGGACCACAATCGTTCGGGCCGTGTTGACAGCCGATGCCGACGATTTTCCGGCAACAATGGGACAAGGGGAGATTTCTCTTGGAAAAACGGTTGTGCGTGACGCCGCCAACGCGTGGCGCATGGGACACAGCGATGCAGTGCAAAAAAAATTTCAGGCCGATCGGCGAAAATGTGGTCGCGTCGATTTCTAGAGATCACGTCGATAGTTGCACCCCGATCGGCGCGCGAGCGAACCGCCGATGTCACAGTTTGGTCCGCCTATAACCTTGCTTCTGCACGCATTGGTCGCCGTGCGGGCCGAATGACGCCATGAAGCCAAATAAATCTTCGTGAAATGCAATGGATGCGCCGATCACTTCTTGGTTTTCGGTATCCGAGGATAGAACAGGGATGACTATGGCGATGACGACGATGCCAGGCGGGGCGCAGTCAGACTCGTGATGATTGCGATCGATGTCCGCGTAGTCCGCTGCGGAGCTGGCATGCGGCCGCGCGGAACTGATGCCGAGAGCGGATACGCTTAGGGGAAAGCGTACTGGCGCGATGCAAGGGCTCTGATGCCGTTCGCGCCCATGCTGATAGACCCGAGCACGGAGGCGCTACTCTGAGAGAGCGCGTCGTAGAGGGCTGTCCGGCCGCTCGCGAGGATCTCCTCGCGACGGCAGAGAAGAATGCTCGATTGCCGAACAGGCATCTGGGGGACCTCTTGCTTAACGACACGACTAGCTACCGGATCGACGTGGGGCTCGATGCAAACAAGGGTTCGACCCGCTACCGCGCGCAACTCGTCCCGTCGCGCGGCCGATATAGCGCCGTTCTTTGCGTGGCAGATGCCGGCACTTGCATTTGCGCAGGCCCGCGAGGAGGCGGCCGCGCATGAAGATCCGCAAGACAGACTACGGAACAATCATTCTGCATTGGCTGCTGGTCGGCGCGACCGTGATCGACTTCGCGACCGGACTGCGTATGGCGACGGAGGCGCCCGGGCACGCCTGGATCGCGGAGTATCTCGATTTGCTGCTGCCGCGAGCGCACACGTGGACATGGCACATGCCGGCCGGCGTGGTGCTGACGAGCGTCGCCGTCGCTTACATGATCTACGTCGCCAAATCCGGCCTCGGTCGGCGCGTGGCCGTGGACAAGATGCGCATCAAGGGCCTGATGGGCCGCAGGCCGGCGCGGCTGGGCTCCATCAGCGTGCTCCTGCATTGGGTGCTCTTCATCTCGATGGCCGCATTGATCGTGACCGGCGGCTTGCTGTTCTTCGGTATCGAGTCGGGATACGTGACGATGATGATTCACTGGTACGCCACCTGGGTCGTGCCCGCGTTCATCCTCATGCACGTTCTCGTTCACTTCGGTATCGGCGGCACATCGCAGCTGTACCGGGTATTCCGGCCGCAGCCGCTTCCACCACCACCGCCACGCCTGGATGCAGTTGAGTTGCTGACGATGCTTGTTGAACAATCCGAACGGCTTGAGGAAAGTGAGGCGCCAGTCCGATCGGCGCCGCCGATGGCTCCGGCCGCCAAATCCGGAGGGCGCGAGCCGGCGAAGGCCGCAAATCGTTCGGATGATCTCATTCGCACGCGCGCGGAGTCACGCAACGGCCCGGTGCGTGCACGGCCGTCGGCGCCGACCAAGAGCGGCACCAGAAGCAATAACAAAGGCAATGCGCGGCGGCGCAATCCGACCTTCCAGGCAAACCCGTTCGTGGTCGCAGCGGCGGTCGCGATCGTGGCCGGCTGGATGATGGTGGCAGCCGACTATTACGCGGAGGACACGGTCACCGTGCATCGGATCGCGAACGCGGATGCTCCGACGCTCGACGGCGACACCTCGGATCGGGTTTGGCGCAACATCCAGCCTCACATGGTCACCACCAACCAGGGCGACAATTTCGACGGCACCGGTGAATCGCGCGTCTGGATCAAGGCGGCGCATGACGACACCTGGGTCTATTTTCTCGTCATCTGGGAAGATCCGACCCGTTCGTTGAAGCAGCTTCCACTGATCAAGCGGGCCGACGGCTGGCACCTGCTGCATAACGGCTACGAGAAGGGCGACGAGAACGATTACAACGAGGACAAGCTCTCGCTGCTGTTCACGACGCTGCCGATCACGCTTGCGGCCGACCGGACCTTCCACATGAGCTCGAAGCCGCTGCCGGACAAGCCGGCGACGTTGTCGGGGCGCGGCATCCATTACACGCCGGCTCCCGACCTCTATGCAGATGCATGGCAGTGGAAGGCGACGAGCGGCGGTCCGACCGGCTGGATGGATGACGATCATTTCGGTCCGCCGGCGGAGCCCACCCCGGATCAGGTCAAGGGTCTCGTCCCCTATAAGGGAGGGTTCGCGCCGGACCCGGGCGAGGCAAACTACTCCGACAACTTCATCATCGATCGCGATGCGGCGATGCTTGGCAATCGCGGCGTGAGGCCGAAGCGGCTGCCGAAGGACGTCGCCGCCATGAAGGCCGCGATGGGCGAGATCAATCTCGATCCGAATATCGGCGAGAACGACGGGGCGCGCTGGTTCATGACCGAGGCCGAATCGGTGCCTTATTCAATGGAGGCTGACGCGCAGATCCCAGTCGGCACATTGGTGCCCGGTGTCGTCATCAATGGTGACTTTACCGGCGACCGGGCGGATATCCGCTGTGCCGCACGTTGGGCATCGGGCCACTGGACGCTCGAAATTGCCCGCAAAATGGACACACACAGCAAGTATGACGTTCCGATCAAGAATGGGGTGTTTATGCGGGTGGCCGCGTTCGATCACACTCAGATCCGGCATACGCGGCAGATTCGGCCAATGCGACTAGAGGTGGAATGATGGGGAAGATTTGCAAGGTCCAGCTCAACAAGGAAACGTTCTACGCCAATGTAGGCGATCTCCTGCTCGACAGTGCGATCTCCAGCGGCGTCGAACTGCCCCATGATTGCCGCAGTGGTATTTGTGGTTCCTGCAAGGTCCGCGTCGTCGACGGCAAGCTGTTCGGGGGCACGGAAGGTGACATGGCGCATGCCTGTCAGGCGCGTGTCGTCTCCGACCTCAAGATCGTGACCGAGCCGGTGCCGGATACCGTGACGATGTCGACCGAGGTCGGAGATCTTGTCCGCCTTGCGCCCGACGTGATGGGCGTCACGCTCGACCTGCCGAAGCCGTTGCGCCATTTTCCGGGACAGTATGTCAAGGTGCAGTTCCGCGGCTATCCGGCGCGCTGCTACAGCCCGACCTATCCGATGGTCGGTGCGCCGGACAGTCACCTGCTTTATCTCCATATCCGCAAGCTCAAGGATGGCTTGGTCTCCTCGGCGCTTGGACGCGAGATCCAGCCCGGCCATCGCGTCAAGCTGACCGGCCCGCTTGGCACCGCGTTCTTCCGTCCCAAACATCGCGGTCGTGTCGTGCTGGTCGCAAGCGGCACCGGCTTTGCGCCGATGTGGTCGATCGCGGTCGCCGCGATCACCGAGAACCCGAAGCGCGACATGGTGTTCATCGTGACCGCGCGCACGCTGCAGTCGTTCTATATGCACCAGGCGTTGTGCCGGCTGGCGCGCTTCCCCAATGTCAAGATCATCCCGATTGTCTCGGAGCCGCAGAACGTCTCGCCGGCGCTGCGGACCGGTCGTCCGACCGAGCATATGCCCGATCTGACGCCTGACGACGTGGTCTATACCTGCGGCGCCCCCGCCATGACGGATGCGGTCGCGAAGATCGCCCGCGCTGCTGGTGCCCGCTGCCATTGCGATCCGTTCGTTTCGTCGGCGCAGCCGTCGGAGCAGGGCGGCAATCTCATGGGTCGTCTCGCCGGCTGGCTGGAAAGCCAGCGCGGCCGGCCCTCGATGTTGCAGGCGGCTGAATAACGCAAACGGCTGGGCTGGCGCGGCCCGCGTCAGCCGGCGACGAACGCGACCAGCGTGCCGCTGGCGGCCGCAGGTGGGACGCATAGGCTCGTGCCGCTGCGGACGCCATTTGCGCCCAACGCGGTCTCGGTCGCAGCGAGATCGTCTGATACGATCACCAGACCAGCGCCGCCGCGGTCGGGCAAGCCTATGAGCGGCACGCCGGGATAGCGGCTCGCCAACTGATCCCTCGTCACGAAGACAAAGGCAGCGCGTGTGTCGCCAGAGGCGATCGTGACCGCGCCGTCCGCTTCAACATGTACTTCGCGATCGATCAGCCGCGACAGATGCGCGGCATCCTTGGTCGGCTCCGGCGTTACGATCAGTACCTGTTTCAGGCACTTGGCCGCATTGGCGTGAGTCATCAGCTCAGGTATCCAGACGGTCTCGCGGGTCTTATGCTCGCAGGCGAAGATGCGTAGGCCACCGGGCGCCTCGGCGATCGGCCAATGAAAGACCCGGAACTTCGCCGGCGAGATGCTGCCGTCCGGCATCGCCACCGGGCGCTCGAAGTCGGTCGGGCCGATCGGCTCAAAGCCGCGGGAGCGAATCTCCTTGGCTCCCTCGGCCGAATCGACTGCGGTGAAGGCGATCCGTTCGATGCCGTCGCCGCGGCGGGCGAGAAAATTCCGGGTCGGCGCGTTCTGATCGGTTTCCGAGATCACGCCGAGCAGCTCGATGTAGTCAGGATCGAGCATGATCGTGTAATTGCCCGTTCCCATCTTGGCGCTATGGGTCCCACGAGGTGACAGCGTGAAGCCTAGCCGCTTCCAGGTCTCGGCCGCCTCGTCGAGCTCTGTGACCGCAATGACGGCGTGATCGATCCCGATGACATTTTCCAGGGCCACGGATTTGCTCTCCTCAACTTCGCTCGCCGGGATGACATAGGCTGACCTCACGTAGCCGGCAATAGCAGCGCTCGGCTTGGCGCGGGTGATCTGCCGCCTCAGCGCCGGACCGGCCTATGGGGTCTATGCGTTCGGAAAACGCAATGTGAAGGCCGCGCCGTGCTCGGTCGGCCTGAGCGCAATCGAGCCGCGATGGCTGGTCATGATCGTGCGCACGATCGCAAGCCCCATGCCTGTGCCGCCACTATCGCGACGCGTGGTGAAGAAGGCATCGAAGATGCGTTCGCGGTTCCGGGGCGAGATCGGCTCGCCGTCATTGCTGACCTCGAGGACGAGCATGTCGACGTCTTGATGCGCCTCCAGAAAGATAGTGCGGGCCTGATGACGACGGGCATTGTCGGCGAGATGCGTCAGGACGATCGAGGCGGTCTCCGCCGACATCGCAATTGCGTGGTCGAGTGAGCCGGGCGTGACGACGTTCGGCAGAGCAAAGCGCTCGCGCAGTTTCGCAGTCACCGCCGCCAGATTGGCCCGCTCGTTCTGCGAGGCGATTTCGGCGCGGGCGAGCTCGCGCAGGCGCTGCGTCATGACTTCGAGACGCTCGGCATCGCCGAGAATGTTGCTGAGGAATTTCTCCTGCTCGGCGCGGGTCAGGGTATCTGAGGGGCTGCCAACCGAATCCAGCAGCAGTTCGGCCGCCCCTTTGATCGATGTGAGCGGGGATTTCAGCTCATGCGTCAGGTGGGCAGAGAAGCTCGCAATGTGGTCGGAGCGCCGGGCCAGTTGCCCGGCCATGGCGAAAAAGTGCTTCGACAGTTCGGCAAAGTCGCGCGTCCCGTAATGTGCGAGCGGACGGAATCCCTCGGGATCGCCGCGGCCGATGCGTCCGGCGCGCTCGACCAGTTCGCGCATCGGATGCGTGATCGTACGCGCGACGATGAAGCCGATCAGCAAGGTCGTCAGCGCCACCGCCGATCCCGCCGCGATGAACTTGCCGCGTTCCTGATACAGATGTTCAAAGATGTTGCGGGGTGTGCGCGAGGTGTAGATCACGCCGGCGACATGATTGTCGACGACCACCGGCATCGCGGAGAAGACGTGCACGCCGACGCCACGGCTGAGCGAATAGATCGGTGGCGGCGCCTTGTCGGGCATGCGGATGCGCAAGGCTGCCTTGTATTGGCCCTGCAGCGCGGCTGCGACTTCGTCGATATGGGCCAGTGATTGTCCGACCTCGTCGCGACCGGCGATGACGACCCCACGCGGATCAAGGATGCGGAAACCGGCCAAGGTGACCTTCTGGGTCTCGAGCAGGATCGGCATCAGCCGTGCACCAACCGCGACATAGGCGGGGTCAGCCACTTGCGGAGCCGGGCGCGCGTCGGGGCGCCGTACGAACAGATCGTCAGCGGCGAGATCAAGGAGGGGCCGGATCGGCGTGACCGCGTCGGGCGGGTCGGGACGCAGCTCAGGGGGAATCTCGGCGCCCAGAGGAATTCCAGCGTCGAGCCGCTTCGTCACTTCCTCGGCATAGAGGGCAGCCAAAACCCGGCTCTGCGCGATCAGCTCGGCCTGGGTCTGGCGGATCAGCTGATTGTCATAGATGCGGAAGAAAAACAGCCCGACCAGGGGCAGGGTGGCGACCAGTGTCAGCACGCCGAAAAGGATCTGGCGCAGCGACGGTCGCCATTTGCGGCGGGGCACGATCATCACGAGCCACCGCAGCGGCCGAGCCGAAAGCCAACGCCGTGCACGGTCTCGATCGCATCATCACACCCAGCGCCGGTGAGCTTGGCTCTGATGTTGCGGATGTGGCTATCGATCGTCCGGTCGGACACCTGGATGTTCATCTGGTAGGCAGCCGCCATGATCTGCTCGCGGCTGAACACCACGGCGGGACGGCTCAAGAAAGTCCGGAGAATACCAAATTCCAACGCGGTCAGGCCCAGCCGCATCTCGCCGAAGGAAGCGACGTGTTGCTCGGGATCAAGTCGAAGCTTGCCGTGAATCAATTCGACCGGCGCGGTTCGATCGACGCTGCGTGATGCCGTCCTACGCAGGATGACATTGATCCGGGCGGTCAGCTCGCGCGGGCTGAACGGTTTGGTGACGTAGTCGTCGCCGCCGATCTCGAGGCCGAGAATGCGGTCGATCTCCTCGTCGCGCGCCGACAGGAACAGGATCGGAACGTCGGAGGTCCGCCGAATGCGCCGGCAGACTTCGAGCCCGTCGAATTCGGGCATTCCGACGTCGAGCACGATCAGATCAGGTTGATCGCTGGCGAAGCGCGCAAGTGCAGCCTTGCCGTCCGCGGCCTCGATGACGGTCATGCCTGCCTTGCTGAGCGCGACCCGGATCACCTCGCGGATGTGAGGGTCATCATCGACGACGAGGATGCGAGTGGGCATGGCAGCCTGCAGGGACTTTTCTCAGCTCGGAGGAGATAATGGCGGATGAGTATTGAGATATTGCTGCAGCCGCCAGCTGCGGAAACTCCAGGTTCGCCAGGACGCCATGTCGCCGGCTTGCACCTCGAGCAGCCCAGCGCGGCGCAAGGAGAGGTGGGCGTCGGAGAGGTGGAATGCGATGGCCCGATCGATGGCCGGCAGCGCCTGGGGGCCGAGGCTCGCGAGATAGCAGATATCCAGGACGACCCCCTTGCCCCCTGCCTCCTGGCTGTGAGCGACATTGTAGCCGGCGATGATGGCGTTGAGATTGGTCAGCGCGCATACATACAGAGTCGCCGCCAAGGCCAACAGGTTCATCCGGACCAGCCAGCGGTGCGAACGATTGAGCCTGATCCGCAGAACGATCAGAATCAGGCCGATCGCGACGAGGCCCATCCAGACCAGCGCAGCGACACGCCAATAGGTCAGGAGATAGATGTCGATGTAAAGTTTCAGCCGCAGCATCGAGGATACGACCAACAACAGATTTTGCCCAACCCAGAGATAGAGCAGGGGACGAAGCAGCCGCGGTGGCCGTTTCTCATCGGCCGGTCGGATGGCGATGAGGACGAATGCTGCTGCAAGGAGCGCCGTCACGATCAGGGCATATGCGCCGCGATGCGCATAACTCGCATAGGTCAGACCGTCGGGCAGCGCTACCCCGCCCCAGAGATAGACCAGATCGAGCGCACTTTGGACCGCAAACAGCAGATTGAACAGGATCAGCGAGCGCAAGACCGTCACGGCTCCGAGCAGATCTGTCGATGCTGTCGAGGCAGGGCCCTGTGCCGGTATTTCAGCCGGTCCGGCGAGATCGACTGGCCGCACGACCTTGCGCCGCCATCTGAGCTGGATGAACGGCCAGATCAGCGACAGCATTGCGAGCCAGAACAGTGCACGCAGCCGGTCAAAATCCGCGATCACTCTGTCAGGTCTGAGTGTGCCCAGCCATCGCTCGATCAGCGGATTGGCCGCGGCAAACAGTGCCAGGAACACAAGCCCGAACGCGAGCGGTACGCACCATCCGAGAATTGCGCCGGCCAAGCCCGGCCCGCGCATGGCCGCCAGGACGTCGGGGCCCAGCCTGAACGGGCCGATCAGCAGCAGCTGACGGAAAGCCGTAAGCGGGGTTCGCAAGCCGCTGGCCGCCGGATTGGTCCACAAGGTGATACTGCTGATGGTTCCAAGCAGGAGGAAGAGGAACGAGAGCAGGTTCAAGTCCTCGATAGCGGGCAGCGCGCCGACAACAAAGATGGCGCTCGCCGCACGCGCGCGCTTGTGGTCGAGTTGCGCAAAATTGGCGATGAGCGAGGCCGCGGTCAGCACGATCAAAAATAGTACGAGAGATAGTCCGATCCGCTGATCGTAGAACAGCGCGTCTGCGATTGCGGCGAGCGCAATGACGATCATGAGCCTCAATGCAAATGGTCGGTCGGAAGCGCGCTCGACAGCCGGTGTGGCCAAACTCGTCATCTCTGATCCTCGCAGGTCCTGGTTCAGCCGCCACGGTGGACGGATGACGTGAACCATGACCCGCTGCCGTGCAGCGGTGGGGGAGCCGTTCTGCAGGGTTCCAGGATTCTTTTGCAGATTTTGTGCAGCCGGCATTTGGCGGCTGGTATGCGCGCGGGCGCGCTGCTAGGCGGGCTTCAGTCCATCTCCGGCGATCGGTTCAGCGGATGATCAAACGTATCGGCATCGTTGCACTGTGGTTGCTCGCGCTTGCCCTGATCGTCGTCACCATGAACAGCAACGAACCATATCTGGTTCGGCTGCGAGGCGTGGGCAATCTGATCATACTCGGCGTGAGCGTCGGCGTTCCCATCCTGCTGCTCCGTCGCGGCGCATGGCGCAGCCGCAAGCTGGGCGACCGGCTCCTGCTACTGCTCTGGTGTGTGCCGGCATTCGCCTTCATCCTGGCGCAGACGTGGTTTGCCTGGCGCAAGCACGAGGTCCTGGCAACCGATGCCGCGATCGCGCATCTCCTCGGGCCGCATTTCGTGGTCGGTTATGCGGCCTCGGAAGAGGCGGCGATGCTGGCCGCGAAGGGGTTGATCGGCGGCGTCTATGTTACCCGCCACAACGCCGGCGATCGAACCGCAGCCGAGCTCAAGGGCGAGATCGCGGAGCTGCAGGCGGCGCGCGTCGGCGCTGGTTTGCCGCCCCTGATCGTTGCTGCCGACCAGGAGGGCGGCGTCGTCGCGCACCTGTCACCGCCATTGCCGCGTGAGGACGCGCTCTCGACCCTTGCCGATCTCGCGTCAGAGCCGCGCCGCCGTGCGGCCGAGGCGCTCGGACGCCGCCAGGGTGCGGCGCTTGCCGAGATGGGGGTCACGCTCAACCTGGCGCCGGTGCTGGATTTGCGTCCCGATCGGAGCCGGACCCGTTTCGACTTCAATACGCTGATCGGTCAACGCGCAATTTCTGATGATCCCACTGTCGTCAGCGAGATTGCGACCAACTATGTGCGCGGCCTTGCGGCCAGCGGCGTCGGCGCCGCGGTGAAGCACTTTCCCGGCCTTGGGCGGGTGACGGCCGATACGCATCACTTCGCGGCACGACTGAACACGCCGACGGCAGAGCTCGAGGGTGCGGACTGGCGCCCATTCCACGATGTTATCGAGAGCACGAGCGCGGTGTTGATGGTCGGCCACGTCATCCTGGAGTCCATCGATCCGGATCGTCCGGCCTCGCATTCGAAAGCGGTGCTCGATGGTTTGATCAGGCACGCCTGGAATTACGACGGCGTCATCATCACCGACGATCTTGTGATGGGCGCGATCTATGGCGGCGACGTCTGCAAGGCGGTGGTGGAAGCGCTGAACGGCGGAGCTGACCTCTTGCTCGTCGCCTATGATGGCGCGCAGTTCTACCGCATCTTCGGCTGCGCGCGCCGGGCGCTCGAACACGGCCAACTTGATTTGATTGCGTTGGCGCGCAGTGAGGAGCGGCTGCGACGCCGGCTGGGAAAGCCTGTCGAAACATCAGCGCCCGGCGTCGTGGAGAGCCGCATGCGCGGACCGACCTCGCGGGCGGGCTTCTGAAGAAAGGTCGCGGCGTGAGCGACCGGATCAGCGCTGGCCGTTGCCGGTCCAATCGCGCCAGGACACGCTGGACAGACTGCGCAGATCAGTTCCGAGCGGCCGCCGCGTCTGCCGGTCGTGCTGGGCAACGACCTGTTCGGATTCGCGGATCTTCTCCTTGAGTTCGGAAAGCTGCCGCTTGGCCCCTTCGAAGGCCTTGGAGTCAGCACTCTCGCCGACCGTGAACCGTGCGGTCTCGATCTGTCTCAGCGCCGCACGGTTCTTCTTGAGCTGTGCGCGATGCCAGGCGATCCTGCTGTCACTGTCCGCAACCATGCTGAACTCCTCGGTCAGCCCAAGAGTAAACAAGCGAAAGGTGATTCGCGACAGTTTCGGGCGTTCATCGGACCGTACCCTCAAGGATGGTCATCTCTCCGTTTTCGATATGCACGCGCGATACGGAAACCACCGTCTGCGGAGGTCCCGACCGGATCGCCATTGCGAGCGCGTGGTTTGGAGTAGGCTGATCCTCGATAAATCTCCATCTCGCCGCTTCGGTCGGATCGTCCGGATGAAACCTGACCGCTGTGGGATTGAACGAAAAGCTGAAACTATCGAGCGCGCGGTTCAGGCCTTCGCCCGTGGCTTTGATCAGCGCCTCCTTCAATGTCCAAAAACGGAAAAAAGTCTGCGTCCGCTGCGCGAGAGGCGCAGCGCGCATCAGGGCCACTTCGTCGGCGCTGAAATACCGCTCGGCGATGTCGAGCTCTGCGCGTTCAGGCGCGATCCGTTCCACATCGACTCCCATCTCGATGCCATGGCCGACCGCGCAGGCAACGAGTCCCTTGGTATGTGACAGATTGAAAGTAACGCCGAGCGAACTGAGTGCCGGAGCGATGGACGGCTTGCCATATCGTTCGGTCGTAAATTGCCAGGCCTCAGGAGCCAAGGGCGCGGCGCGGCTTAGCGCGTAGCGGAGCAGCCAGTGGGCGGCGATGTAGATCTCGCGGTCGACATCGAAATAGAAGCGATCGGCCCGGGCGCACTCCTGCTCGTCCAGGCAGATGCGCCAGCGGGCCAGCAGCGCGGGCAGTGGTGCCTCGACTTGCATCAGCCAAAGCTGGATGTCATTTCGTTCCGCGGTCATACCGGTGTCATGCCAGATCAGCGCGGCCTAATTCGAGGCCCGCGCGACACTGTGCCCCTCAACTCCGGAAGAACGAAGAAGAAGTTTTCGAAGGGGGCGACTTGCCCCCTCAAACCGCCGCGCTAGTTGTCGATCCCGGCTTGCGCACGCAGATGATCGATTAATTCGGATGCCTCGGCTTTGGTCACCTTCCGCTCGCTGGGGTCAGGAGCATGGGCCTGCTCGCTCAGGGTCTTGAGATACGACGCCTGCGCACCGGTCATGGGGTCATCACCGGACACCCAATCCTGCGGATCCTTCTCCGTATTGTCGGTCATTCGAACCTCCAAATTGCTCACACACCTCAACGGCGGCAATACCCAAATGTTCCTAATATGTTCTCTTCGTGCGAGGTGTGGACAGCCGCCAGGTTGCGACACGATTTTGGATCGCGAAATCAAGCAGAACCTGCGAAAATGCCGACCATTATTCGATCAGGAGATGCTCTGAAGGGAAATGGCGAAGTCATCCAAGCTCGTTGCCGTCCGGCGCGGCAAGGTTCTCCTGGTGCGGCGGCGAGCCGACGGCTTGTGGATGTTTCCGGGTGGGCGTAAGCGGCCGCGGGAGACCGACAAGGAGTGTCTCAAGCGCGAGATCAAGGAGGAGCTGCCCAAGCTCAAGCTCGGTCGCCTGCAGCTCTGGAAGGAGCTCAAGGCCAGGAATAAGCGTTCTGGACGGAAGATGAACGACGCGATCTTCATCGCCAAGGACGCCAAGGGCCGGCTCGAGATCGGGGACGCCAGGGAGCTCGATCGCGCCGACTGGCAGAAGCCTCGCGCAGTGCGCCTGACCGCAACCTCGCGCTACATCTGCGACCGGCTGTTTCCGAAGGAGCGCGATTAAAAGGCCCGTGTTCAGACGGGATGGGGACGCTTGGAGGCGGGGCCCGGCGATGGCGAAAGGTCGGGCATCGATGCGGGCAGGACCGATTGCGGCCGGCGCTTTGACCGGTACCAGGTTTGGACGTTGAGGACGCCGCCGACAATCAGCAGCGGCGCGACGGCGATGATCGCCAGCAGCGGCGAGAGCGGCTTGGGCGTGATCATTTCGAGTACCATCTCGGATGCCATCCAGACCGTTGCGAACGCCACCGCAAAATCGAGCGGCGGAATCCGCAGCCAATACAGGACAGCCGTGGCGATGATGGCCGGGGCCAATGCCGGGCCGATCATATAGACGGTCAGCTCGACCGGGGTCAGGGCGTCGAGCAGCATAGAGGCCAGGAGCCACAGGCTGACGAACATGACGACGGCATCGATATGTCTCACGCGCCACCTCCGCTGTGACAATTGGGCGCAATGAATTTGTCGGGCTTGTGACCCCGTTCGTCAAGCAGGACGCGTTTTGTTCGCGGCTGTCGCGGCCGAACGGCTGTCGCCGAGGTGCGAATTGACCTTCGCCTGGAACGCTTGCCCGCGATTTGCGTTAACAGTCCATGTCGGACAAGATTGCAGACCGGACCCCGCGGATTCTGACACCCGAAGAGCGCCGCGCCCGCGATGCGGCGCGCAGGGCCGATGCCGAGCAGGCGATGCGCGAATATCGCGAGGCGCAGCGGGCATTTCACGCCAACCGCGAACGCCTCAGGGCGGAGCGGCTCGCGCGCGAGGCTCAGAAGGCGCAGTAGCATGTCACCGCCTGGCGCGGCGACTGATGCAAACTTTCCTTAACCGAGTACGCGTGGTCAGCGGCTGCGCAAGACGTTGGCCATGCGCTGGAAGGCTTGATCGAGCAGGGCGCGCATGTCCGCCGGCAGATCGCAATCGTCCATCGCCGCGCGCATGCATTTCATCCATTCATCGCGTTCGACCTCGCCGATCGGATAAGGCCGATGCGCCGACATGATGCAACGGTGTGGGGTGCGGTCGAAATAGAGCGGCGGGCCGCCGAGCCAGCCGCTCAGGAATTCGAACAGCATCTGTCTGATCGGGCCGAGGTCTGCTCCATGCATGGCGCGGATGCGCTGCGCAGCCGGATCGCTATCCATGATCTCGTAGAAGCGATCGGCGAGCCGCCGCACGATGGGCTCGCCGCCGATCAACTCATAGGGCGTGGCTTCGGGGATTGCGGCGTCATCTGTGGCGTCGGCTGATGTCATTGCGTATCGTCTCGTTTCACTCATGATGAGCCAACCGCCCGCGCGCGGCCGACGCGTTGATCTGCGTCAATCCGCGCGGCTTATTGCGGCGGCGATCTCCACGCCTCGTGGGCTGTGAAGGGCAGAACGATCGCGCATTGCGGGTCTAACTGCAGCAGACAACGACGTTCTCAACCAGATCAACCGGCGGATTCATGCGATCCTTGCAAACACTCGAGATTGGAGGTTGCGGTGACCGTTCGGCAGAAGCGAATAGACGCGGACGCCCCTGCGCGATGATTTGTTGATGCGCTATCGAAACGATTTTTTTGGCGCACGCCGATAAGGGCCGCTACGGCCGGGCTTGGCAAGGTCAGAATGTGACGACGTACCTGTCGGGGCAAACCACTCTTCAGCCAACCGCGAGAAGCATTGTCGACGGATCGCATAGCGCCGCGCCGCGCGGCGGGCGTCAGCGCAGCGCCGGCGCGAGATCCTCTGCAGGAGATTTCCCTTGTCTCCTCGGCGCGATCGGTATTCCGATGTGCCGGGCTGGTTTATGTGCACGCCATCACTCATAACGCGCCCGCGTGCTGATGATTACTGCGCTCCCATGGGTCGTTGAACTACCTCTGGATGCTTGATTGCATGTTCGCTGTTTGTTCTAGTTGGCCTTCGCTGATGGAGGTCGACATGCAGGGCCGATGGTTTGACGACGAAACGGATCCCCCGCCTTTTCTGAAAGTCCTCAATGAGGTCCGCCGCCAGGCAACCCGGGAAGGCTGGTGCTATCACCACGTTCAGGCGATCATTGTCGCGATCGACCAATATGCGGAAGCCGCCACGGGCAACCGGGAGTACTTCTGGAACAAGCCGCATGCGATCGGCGGCAGCCGCAAGCGGGGCGACGTGCCTTAGTTGCGCTTTCTGTTACGGACAGCATCCGGCCTCTTCAACGCGCCCGGGCGAGCGCGTGGCTCGGTCGCGAAGGGGCATCGAGTTCGATCCAGATTTGTCCGTCCGGTCGCGTGGTAGTCAGCCGCCACCGAAATTGGACGGGTCGAGATTCCGGTTTTCCTCCGGCGGGATTGGGCGGTAGCCGGGCAACCTGTACCAGCCGGGTACGATCACGTCGCCAGAAACAGGACGAGGCACCGCATGATGGCGTGCGCGCGGATGATGCACCCGTGCAGCGGCAGCCGGCACGATCAAGCTGATCGCAACGCCCAAAGGAAAGACCAAGGCAACAATCCGACGCATCGAACCGGCTCCAGGCGACAGCTTCGGACTTCATGTGGGGCAGGCGCCGCGTCGCTCCAACCCGAGCGGGCCTCACGATCCGTCACGTCGGCGGGAACGGGGAGGCACGCTGCGCAACGGCTTGGTGAGATGACTTGGTTCGTTCGACAGACTGATCGGGATGCTCCGTAATTTACCGCAATAGTCTTGTTGCGGATTTTCGTATTCAACTGGTCAGGGGAGCGGGGTGCAACTGAAGGGCTCGATCATGACCGATCATACCTGCACCGCGCCGGCCCAGCGGGGAGACGGTCCGCCTTGCCGGGCATGCGGCCAACTTCCGGAGAGGGTGCAAAGCATCCTGATTCCTCGCACGGGCAAGTCGGCGCGCATCTTCAAATGCAGGGCATGCGGCATCATGAACTGGCTCGAGCTCGGAGCTTGAAGCCGCTCGCAACGCCCAAGACACTGGCCTCATACACTTGTCGCGGCAGGCACAGAGATCACTGCCGCAAGTTCCTGTTCAAGTTGGTTCATCGCCCATTAATGGGCGTTTGACAGAGTCCGTCCAATTGAAACCGAAAGTGATGCGGATGCTGAGAGACGGGACCTACGCTTCCTGGTTCAAAACGCCGATTGGCGAGGGAACAGGAGTCCTTCATTGCGAGGCCGGCAGGATCTCGGGCCGGGACAGCATCATGACCTATGACGGCACCTACGAAACCGACGGTGAGCAATTCACTGCGGTGCTTCGCACCAAACGCCACACGCCGGGCCACGCGACCGTTTTCGGGATTGACGATTTGACCTTGCGAGTCACCGGGCGCTTCAAGGGCACCTTGGCCACCTGCACGGGCTTTGCGGACGAAGTGCCCGGCATGCCCTTCGAGGCGACGCTCATCCTGTCGCAGCCGGACGATTCCGAACCGCGCCGCGAGTGGGCTCCCGTCAAATTCGATCCCGACAGGTTGCCAAAGCCCCCGTCGCGCTAGCGACTAATCATTTCATGCGCGGCGTCGCTGGACCATCTGGCTGCTACGGCCAGGCTGAAGCTCGCGCACCAGTGACGATGAGCATCGCTACCGCTGTGCAGCCTTCCGGTCGCATCAACCGGGAATGCTGGTCCCGAAGTCGAAGCCGAAATAGACGCAGGCGAGGCTTAGAACGAGCCCGGCGAGACTGAAAGCGAGGATGATCGCGAGCTCTGACTCGCGCGTGGTCTCGCCAACCAAACTGTAGCCAATTGCCGTCATGTGAAATCTCAAATGTGAAATGAACACGAGTAGACTAACGGATAAATCTTTCCAGCATGTTTCGGTGAAATCTGAAAGTTCGCCCTATACGCCCGTTAGCAGGGGGGCGTCATTGCTGAGCTGAATGTCAGTACCGTCCCCGGTCGCACGCTTGCGCCGGTATCATCGATCACGTCGACCTGCGCGGAGGGGGATTGCTGGGGTCGCCGGATTCGACGCTACTTCGAAATCAGTCAGCTGAAGCTGCAGCAAAAGGGACAATAGCCTGGGCGGAGCTGGCGTAGCCGTCCGATCGAGATGCATACGAAGGCGATCGCCGAGCTCCTCGCATATTGCCTGAATGTGAGTGTTGTCGCACCTGCAGGCAATAGGATCAGCCATGACCTTCTCCCCTTACTGCTCGATCGTTCTCCTCATGACTTGTGATTAGGTAAATTCGCGCCAATTTCGAGGTAAGTTGGTGAAGTTTGCGTTAGTTGCTCCATAAGTCCTTAACTCGGACGAGCTATTCTTAACCATGGGGGTATGTTCAGAATTGGGGTGGGGCCGTGGATTTACTGCTTTGGATACTGCTCGGGTTAACTGCCACTCTGGCGTGGTGCAGTTGGTCGATCGGGCGCTCATATTACGAAAGAGGGCGTATCCGGGGGATACGAGAGGCCACGGAGCAGATTCGTTTAGGGATGACATCTCAGCTCGATGAAAAGACGCTTCCCAGCGATGTGGCAAAAGCGGAAGCAGAGCTGAAGATCGTGTTAGACGAGGCCGCGCGACGGCAAGACCTCACTGAAGATGCGATCCATGCGCGGCTCTGGGCTCTGGGCGCGGCGCTCGGAGACGCCTGCTGGCTCAAAGGACATTCCGCGGGAGTAAGGCGCAAAGCCCCCGCTGAGGGGCGGATCCGGTTGGATCTCTCGCTGGTCGAGATCCTTCAATTGGGCGGCCTCGCAAACTTCGGATTTCAGCACATGATGCCGAATATTCGGCTGATTGATGCGCGGCGATTCGCAGACAAGGAAGACGCCATCGAGGCGTCTCGTGCTGTGAGCCGATTGGAAGCCGCGCTTCCGAAGCAATATCGACCCGATCTTCTCGATCACGCGTGCGTCCGCGAAGGCCTGATCAACGACTGGTGGAGGCCGAGGGCCATCGCTTAGGTCCTCGGCGCGTCCTGATCCACGCGAAGTGACTGTGTATTCAAATACCATCTGGGCATCAGCCCGGCACGATCACGGTCCGACGAAGCGGGTCGACACTCGGACCCGGGGTGATCTCGGTATGTGACGACCAAAGGTTTATTGACGGCCGGAATGAACGATGCTGCACTGCCGCTATTGCAGGTGCGTGCATTGTTCATGGGGCGCGAGCGTGAATGACATTGTCGAAGCAATTCTGCACTCGTCCGGTGTTTCTTCGGAGCTCGCTCGGACAAGATTGAAGCTGTACCTGGACCTGCTCGCCTCGACGGGTAAGCGGGACGAGCAAGCTCTCGCGAGCCTGGGGGCAGCCTACATCAAGGAAATGCTGGAGCCCGACCCTCGTTATACCGGCTGCTGAGGATCAGTTCGAGCGAGCGCAGGCGGGGCGTCTCTCGGGGCCACCGGAGTTCCGTTCTAACCGAGGTCTCTGCGTTCCGTGCGCCGCTTCTCGATGCACCGGTTACCTCTCCAAAGCATTTGTGAACAGCAGCGGACCGAGCTTGGCAAGCCTGGGGAGCAGAGCTATTAATAGTTAATTGCATAGTTGTTAGCTCGCGATTTTTAGAGACTATGAATTGCGATTTTTCGGTTGTGATCCCAACCTTCCGCCGGCCGCTTCCTCTATTAGAAGCGGTGTCAAGTGTTCTTCGCCAAAAAGACGTTTCCGTCGAAGTATTCATCATTGACGACAGTCCCGAAGGATCGGCCGAGGAACCGATCCGAGATCTCAGGGACGAGCGCATCGTCTATCTGAAGAACCCGAACCCGACCGGCGGTATTCCTAGCATTGTCCGTAATCTTGGCTGGCCGCTTGCCAGCGGGGCTTTTGTCCATTTTTTGGACGACGATGACGTGGTCACGGAGGGCCACTACGCCGCAGTGAAGAGCGCGTTACAAGCCAATCCGTCCGTCGGGCTTGTTTTTGGACAGATTGAACCATTCGGGTCTGCCTCACCGAAGCAACTGGAGCATGAACGCCGATACTTCGCCGAGGCTGCCCGCAAAGCGGCCAGCAGCAGGCGATTTGGCGCGCGGCTGGCTTATGTCGGATCAATGCTGTTCGACAACGCGCTTCTCGTGTGCAGCGCATCGGTCATCCGCCGTGAGTGCGTTTCACGGATTGGCGGCTTCGACCCCGCCATAAGACTGATGGAGGATGCGGATTTTCACGTGCGCGCGATGCGCGAATGTGGTGCTCTTTTCCTCGATCGCACCGCGATCCGATACCGTGTCGGCAGCCCGTCGCTCATGCACTCACCTGAGCGGACCGAGGAGCAAGCAAGACAGGAGCTCCAGGGGCGTCGGCAGATGCAAGCAAACTATCGACAGAAGTACGGTGCATTGGAGTTCTATTCGCTCGCGCTATTTACCCGGACGGTGCTAAGGGCTTTTTAGAGTGGCCGGGAGCCAAACCGAAAGAGTTTGAGTCTCGCAGACAACTAGACAGAGTCTCGGCGATCATGTTGACGGACGGTGCGCTCATCATTCCCACATGATCTGCAGGGACAACATGTACGTCGATATTGCCCGAAGTGTATCCCGCCCAACCCATCGAGGGATCGCGATCGTGCTCGGCACCGCGGTCTTCAATACGGAAGCAAACCAGGTCGCTGGACGAGGAAGGCGGCCTATACGATTTCCACGCATGCAAGAAGCCGGGATCATTGGATTGGACGATGGCGGGGAGGGGTCTGTTCGCAATCCGAAATGCGGCCTTGATAAGCGGCATCAGCCGTTCGGACGAACGCGAGATCAGGAATGCAAGGGCACGGCCGGCGAATGCGCGCAGATCGCCGCGAAGGAGATGGTGGGCGTAGCGACCGAGCCGGTCCGCCAGATAGGCGCGTCGAAACTCCGCCGAAGCGGCCGGCGAAAGATCGGCTTCAAGGGACGGGTTTGGACAGTCAAGCAAGGCGACAAACGCCACACGATGACCCTGCTCTTGTAGGCGCCGTGCTATTTCATAGGCAACGATCCCGCCGAAGGAGTATCCGCAAAGACAATAAGGCCCGGCTCCCTTGATCGAGCGGACCACGTCCAGATAAAGCGCCGCGACTTGCTCGACGGTAAATCGACCGCGCGCGTGGCACAGCCATTCCATATTGATTGCATAAACTGATTGCGGTTCCCCCAGCGCTGCTGCCATCTCGCAAAAGATCCGCGGATCGCCACCGGATCCGGGAAAGCAAACAAGCGGCGTGCCGCGATCCGATCGTCGCAATTCGACGACGTGCGAACGCGCGTCGAGGCCGGGGACACCGAACAGATTGTCACTCATCGTTGAGGTCCTGCGCGACATGAAGAGATCGATGACGGAACTCGGCGAGGTCATGTGAAATAATGGGTCTCGTCACGAGCGTAGTATCGGTGCGCGAGCTGCAAGAGACTGTAAGGCGGCTGGCTTTGCCTGATCACCAGGCGCGTCTTGAGGCGCCCGCCGAACCCGCTCAAGAACCGCGCGGTGCCGCTGGAGTAAACCCCATCAAGATCCAGGACGAGCCCCAGCTTGTGCGCCTCCTGCATCGCGGTCCAAAGCAAGAGGCTGACGGCGCCATAGTCCGCAGCGAGGGCTCGTGTTGAAAGGAGATAGTACATGGTTCCGTGGCCCCACACGACGAAGGTCATCGCGATCGGGGTTGAATCATGATCGAACGCGCCGAGAATGGTGCCGGATTGTCGGGTGCGACATTCGGAAAACAGGGCTGGAAAGTTGGCCAGATCGACCCGGTTTCGCTGCCCGCGAGCCTTTAGGTTGGCGAGATAGAACTTCACGAAGCTCGCCGGGTCGGAAATGTCCTGGACGGTATATTTCTCTTCTGCCCGGCGGATCGGCTGCCTTGTCTTCTGCGACATGGAAGACCAAAGAGTGCTCGGTTCCAGTCGGCAATCGACTTCGAACGTATATTGTGGCCCGACAGAGAACTTGCGCTCCTGAAACACCAGGCCGTCAACATTCGCGAGACCATCGTCCAACGAGGGATCGATGTGCTGATAAAAGAAAGACCGCGGCGGCAGCTGGTCGATCAGCGCGCGGGTGATTGACGCCCGCTGAATCAGTTTCGTTTGCGGCTTGCCCGAACCGGCATCGACGGCCGGTCCCAATATGTGTGTAAGGGCGGGCATTCGAATGAGACGGAAGGGGCCACGGTAGGTAGTGACGTAAGGAAGACGACCCACGATGGAAGTGTCTCGCTTCACGATCGCTTCTTCGTATTGTCCGTTGGTTGCGGCAGACAGCCACCACGGCTCATGAAAAAGAGAACTTTCCACGATCGACCTAATGAATTGCCAAGATTAGAATGGTTCGAAAACTTATTCGTCATAAGCAGTGGACATCATTGGAAATAATAGATCAGACAAATCGGGTCACCTTTGCAAACACGCATGCGACACCTTGACGCGCAGCACGCGCCCGAACAAGGCCCGGTATTTTCATCTTCTCAGATGTGATTAACCATCGGCTGCCGGGGTTCCGATTTGATTGGGCTTTGACTGAAGTCGATTTGAGCGGTGTCGGTGAGCACGCTGGGGTTCAAAGACCGGGAGCGGATTATCTTCAGGCCGCGTCGCGTCCCAAATTCAACGGCTCGGTCGCAATCCATTGGCGCCCCTTCAGTTCGGCTGCTTCGTCCGGACCAGTGCGATAGAGGACGCTCTCGATCTAAACGATTGCTGCCAGGCTCGCCGGCTCCGTCCGCGTGAGGCCTGAGCGGAGCAGCGAATGAGAATCCCAACGCATCCGTTGCCTATGCCGGTCATGCGCGCCGGAATTTTCCTTGTCGAATGTCACGGCTTTCGTCGAATCATTCGATCCGAATCGCGCTGGCCGGATATAGTCGCGGTCGGGGAGCGGGGCAGGTGCGACGGCGACGAAAGCACGGGGGCGACCAAGCGCGACTTTTGCCGCGAGCAAGTCTGATGCTTCCGGGGTGTCCACGCCTGGGCGTGGCCGCAATGGGCCGACCTTCACGCGACCTGGCTCGAGAAAAGTTCCAGTCCAGGACTAGGAACTTATGCCGCAGTTCGCGATTTCGAGAGGTTCGGGCAATTGCCCGGAGGAGAGTTCGGACCGATGCAAAACGCCGATGGGTCATTCTGTTTGTCGACGCAAAAATCTCGATTGGATCGCGTGAGCATGGTGGGGCAGTGCCAGGCATCGGACCTGATCAAGCTGCTGAACAGGTGTGAAGAACAGCTTAGGCGGGTGCGGGTCGAGGTCGCCGAACTCAAACGCACGGGCTCTCGCGTGACCATGAGCGAGACGGATCTCGTTGAACTCACAAGAAACCTTGAAAAAGTGCAAACCAAGCTTGTCGGACGTTTGCACACAGGCAAATAACCGACGGTTGCATTTCCGCGGCGCATTTAATGCGTTGGTTGCAGATTAAAAAGGTAGCAACCAAAATCCGATTCCGGAGAGTTCCTCTTCTAAATTCTAATATATGTGATTTACAGGAAACCAACTCTCGATAATTCTTGTTTGTGCATCACGCGTTTCAACTAATGAAAAAATCGCTCTTAAGGGAGGGGTGTGATGCGTTTGATGTTCGGGTGCTGTCTGGCTGCAGCAGCGGCTTTGGCGATTGGCGCACAAGCGAGCACAATATATCCGGGGGCGAGCCCCGTCCTGGCCACGAACAGCTCATTTTCCGTCGAATTCGGTTCGGCTGCGACCGCGGGCCAGATGTCGCTTGTCCTTGATGGCTATCAAAGCCTCGATGGCCAGAATTTTTATGAAGACGATTTTTCGGTCCGATTAAATGGCAGCCAGATATTTCTCGGCACATTCAATTTGGGCGGCGGCAGCGATAGCGGAACTCAGGCAAATATCTATTCGAATCCCTTCAATGCCAGCCTTTCCAACCCCACGAACAATGGCACGTCGATCACCTCAGGCGGGGGCAAGGAGGTGTTCAGCTTCGCGGGCATCCCTTTGAACATCGGCTCCAACCAGCTCACCTTCAGCTATCTCAGCTTAGCCGACGGACACGCGGGCTTTCAGGGACTTGGAGATGAGGGCTGGGGGATCGCAGACGTCAACGTCAATATCAGTGCGACGCCTTTGCCTGCGAGTTGGACCATGATGCTGATCGGTTTTGCGGGGCTCGGCGCTTTTGGCTGTTACCGCAAAATGAAAACGTCCGCCTCGCCGCTGGCGGTGTCCACCAGATGTGGCATGGCTTAGGCCCGGCCCCGGGCAGAAGCGGCCAATACGCATGTGCCTCGCGACCCCTCCAGAATGGAGGTCTGAATGTGCAGCCTCGATCCTGACGAACTCCGTCGAGACGCCGCGGAGTGCGCTCGCAAAGCTGAGATGACGGAGCATCCTGCCGATAGGGCCGCGTGGCTCAAGCTGGCGACAGATCTGGAGCGGCTGGCGAGGGTACGCGAGCTTCGAGGAGCGGTCGTCGGGCTCATTCGTCCGCGTTACCGACAGATCCAAATCGCGGCGCCACTCCCGCCGCGAAACGATCTGGAGCAGCAATGCCGAGTTCGATGATGCGGTGACTGCCTGCGACCGGAAGGCGCGGGATGGCTCGCAGTTTGCCGCGCTCGACTGAAGCGCAGCGCGGTTCGGCTGATTGCGTCAACGCGAGTCGGAATGGTCCAACTAGCCGCGGGATGCGATCGGCCGCGCCGGTCCCACGGAAAGCCTGGGGGCGGGTCGGGGGCTCCCATGACATCGGAGTCGTACATCATCGTCGGCTGCCGTGTAGAGCTCACGCGCGGCGGAGAGGCCGTATTATTACGGGATCTGGCTTTGTGCACTTTTGAACGCAATCGTGCATTGGAGGATGATAAGGCTCCATTGCTCTGGGGTCCTTTTCTGATCACAGAGCCTCGCGACTTGATCCCGCTCGCGGTTCGCCGCGGCGGGCCTTTTTTGCTCGCTCCACAGTCGACCTGATCGGGAACCATAACGTCAGAACTCCATTGTCCGCAGACGTGTGGAGAGCCTAGATATGAGCGTCAGCGAGGGACTGGACGGACCCAGTCGACTTGAGCAGGCAACAGCGGCGGTCGAAACGGTCGCCGAAACAGTGCAATCGACGACTAAGACTGTCGTCGACGCGATCGAAGCGGGCCGCCGGCCCGGCGCACCGCTGGACAGGATCGCCGCATGGACCCGCTCCGCGCCCATTCACTCGTTGGCGGTCGCCTTTTTGCTCGGAATTATCTTCGGTCGCAGGCGCTGAAGCCTCCGAGCCGCCGCGTGAGCTGAGGTGGCTGGCCTTCGTTCAACTCGGAGAACGATTTTCCGCCACAATTAGCGAGCTGAATACCTCTGGTTGAATACGGGTCGTGCCATGTCCGGTCTCAAGCGTATTCTCGTCGCCGCAATGTTCGGCTATTTCGGGCTTTCCAACCCGGCGCTTCCTGCAACCTTCGACATCACGGGAACCGTCAACATCGACGGTCAGTCGTTCGCAGTCGGGCCGTCCGGTAGTTTCGACTTTCTGGTCAACGGTTCGATACTCGCTCCGACTACGTTCGGCTACACGCTCTCGGTCGACCTGATAGGAGCGCCACTGACCACTGCCACGACCACGGACATCACGCCGTTTATACTTGGTGTCGCCTCCGCCAGCGTAAACGGCAGCTCGGCGGGTGCCGGTGTCGGCAATTGCTTCAACTGTGGACCATTTCATCCCATCTCGGGGAATGGCTACTCCATCTCTGACGCTCAGCGAGACATTTCGGTTGTGCTTGCAGCAAACCTCTCCGCAATCGGGGCGGTCGACAATCTCCCGGCAAGTGACATCATCACGCTCGCCTACAACTTGAACATCGGACTGCCAGCGGGCCTTTCCGCTGAAATGGTGACGCCGCTTCCTAACAGTAGCTGGCTGTTCGCGTCCGCGCTTGGACTGATGGCGCTGGCTGTTTGGTTCAGACAACGGCGTAGCCGGGGCGCGACGCCTTCAACAATTGTCCCTCGCTACGCTGAGTAGCCGCACGCAACCAACTTGGCTCAGGATGATGGCAAGCTCAGCTTCGCTGAGGCCGCCACGTCGCTGCGCGAAAATAGGAGCTCGCGGACGTTGCGAACGCCTGTTGCGAGATGACCTTGCTGGCGGCATCGATATCGTCCAGGCGGGTGCATTCAAGCTCGCTGAAATAGCGAAGTTCTGACATCTCGCCATCTTCGGGCCGATGAGTGCCGCCGATCACCTCTGCGCGGAAGGCGATGACGGTGTAGTAGGTGAGATCGCCATTTGGATAATGGACGAGAAACTCATCCCCTCCGAACACGCCGATGAGCGCTGTTGGCTCGACGAGCAGGCCGGTCTCCTCGAAACATTCCCGGACGGCGGCATCCGCCGGGTGTTCATTCGGGTCAATTGCTCCGCCGGGAAGCCCCCATATTCCGGTCTCGCTGCTTCTGCCAAGCAGGACGCGGCCGTCAACATCAAAGATCGAGATCGAGGCCGCGGTCAGGGTGACCAGGTCATGCCCAACCTTCGCGCGAATCGCCTTGAGATAATCAGAAATGGGCATGCTGTGTTCTGGCTTCGGAGGATCCAACAGGAGGGGTACGGTCAGCGCGGAAGGCCCTTGGACGATAGCACAGGGCTTGCAAGCCGGCCTCAGCTATTCGCCGTACGGACCCCGATCTTGGGCCGGACGAGACAATTGAACGTTGGTTACAGGCTGTCGGAATTATTGCTGGGCCGGAATATGCAGCCACGGCTCACATGCGCAATCTGATGGCTGAGGCTTCAGGTTCGTGTGGCAACAGTCAACCATCCAAGCAGCCGTCGCAATTGCTCGACATCGAGTGAAACTGCCGGATAGTCCGGGCCGCCCCAGTCGCCGTGGTTGGTCGGAGCAAACGCCTCGAGCAGGGCGGCCGCGGCTGGGTCAGTAAGCGCCAACTGTCGCAAGGCATTCGTCCGGATCTCCAACCGGATTGTCGAGCAGTCCGCGACGATGCGCGCCGGCGATGCGGCCGCGCGTGGCCGGAGCCGCTGCCAAAAAGTACTGTGCCGACCAACGCTCATGATCGACGGAGCATAGCCGGTCGAAGTGTGATCGTGTGTGTGCAGCTGTAAAGTTTGGTGGCTGCCACCGATGTCTGATCGTCACGTGCTGGCGATCTCGTCAGGGTTCAGAGTTGTCGTTCAAATGCCAGAGAACCGTGGCCTTTGTCGCCGCATTCACCAACAGACGATCAATTGGCTGCTCATCAACCCGAACCAGCCGCGCCGATCGTTGCACGCTGCACCCACGCAGATCCGCGTGGCTCCTCCAGGCTCCGAGCCGTGCCAGGCGAAACTTCGCTGGGCTCGCAGCTTTTTGTCCGAAACGAAAGCGTGGAAGCAGCAATTCGCGTCAAACAGATTGCCAAGATAGCGACGATAATTCCCGCAAGCATATCGACGAGGAAATGTCCGCCGCCGATCGGAGTCGCAGTCAACATGGTTCCGTTGATGGTGATGTTGAACGGACGAAACCAGCGCCAGGGCCACAAGGCCCACGCATACAAGATCGCACTTGCCGCATGAAAGCTCGGGAACGTTATGACACCAACGAGACGGCCGAGATCAAGCAAGCGTAACGTCCCATTCCGAATGAGTGGCATCTCGCGGGCCGTATCGTAATAGCAGTCCGGGACGATGTTCGGATAGTCCGACGGGAGCGGCCCCAACGCGTGATAAACACCAATTGCGGGCGCTATCGTCGTGATACAGCATGTCAAGACGAGAGCAAGCATGAGTGCGAGAATGAATTCGGCGGTCTTGCGGCAACAGCCGGCAAGAGGAAGGCCGATGACGATGAGGAAGACCTGCCAGAAAATTGAGCGATAGCCAAAGGCGAGGATGACGATGAACCACTCATGACTGTTCGCGAACTGCAGGTACTGTCGAAAATCGAAGTCCAAAGTGCGATCGATCGCCAGCAGGTTCGCGTCTTGTGGCGGCAGATTGGCGGCCGTCGCCACATAAGTCAAAGACGTGAGGATGCTCATCCCTAGAATTGCCTGAGCAAGCCCAATCAGCAATGAGAACAGACGCGGGTGCGCGCGACGCGCAGACTGAGCATTCAAGTATCCTGAAACGCCGTAAAGGGCTGCGACCCCCAGCGCCAACAGATAGCCAAGTGGTTGGACGCGGAAATCCGTGAGCATCAGGCTCAGATCGAAAACCGCAAGGAGAACGGTCAGTACAAGCCAGTTCAGCCGGACAAGGACCAGGCCAGCACGCCATCCTCGCCATGGCGTGCCTTGAGCAGCCCTCGCTCTGCAGACAGGCCCGGAAGGTTGCGAAGCAGATTTGGCAATAGGGTGCCTATGGCAGGCTCCGCCATGGAGGTCTGCTCCGTTTCAGTTGATTTCAGATTGTGTCTCGTCGGTTTCTGGATACCCCAGCGCAGTCCAGAAAAGCAATTTAAAGCTGCATTTTATTCCGATACCGTTCGGGATGAATAACAATTTGAAGCTTTAGAATACCGTCGCTACAACCATTTAAACCGGAAGCCGAGCGTCCCAATGTGGCGGCGATGATCAGGCGTACGGAACGGCAGGTAAGCCGGCTGCGCGGGTGTGCACGGATCATTTTGTCGCTCGCATCCTGGCGAGCTGCATGCAGTCAATGATTGATTGGCTTGGTGAGCGCGCTGGGGCTCGAACCCAGGACCCCGTGATTAAAAGTCACGTGCTCTACCGGCTGAGCTACGCGCTCGCTCCCAAGGGCTTGACCGACGGGGAACCGTCGGGCCCGGTCGTGTGTCTTTCCGCGATCTGAAACGTCGGCGGTCGCCCGGCGGTTCACCAGCTTGGGGAAAGGCAACAGCCGCGCCCAAAGCCGAATGGCCGTTCGCCCGCGCTGTGTAGGGGGTGCGGCCTATTCGGTCAATAGCGTCGCCAAGCCAACCCACAAGGAGGGGCTATGAACGGTTTATCGCAGGTCCAAAGACGATTGGCACAGAATCCTGAGGTCTTGGACCGGCGACCGGTTATTTCTCACTGAGCACCTCGCCCTCCGTGTCGCCGGCCCTTACACCTTCTCTGCGACCTTGGTGGCCGGCTTCTGCGAGATCAGCGCGGCCAGTTCCGGGACATAGACCGGACGCAAGCCGATCAATTCGGCCGTGCGCACCGCGCTGTAGCGCCAGAACTCGAAGGAATTGATCCGCGACATTTCGAGAACCGCGATCGCCACGGCCGACACGAACGGCAGGCTCTCCAGGATCAGCACGGCGGCGAAGATATAGAGCTCGGTGATCTGGTAGGTGTTGGTGCCGATCAGGATGCCGGCGCCGATCAGGAGCAGGGTGGCGATCACCGCCTCCCAGAACGCCTGGAACTCGATCGACATCCGCGATAACCCGCCCTTGGAGGTGCGGGCGAAGGCGATGTGCTCGGTGATCAGGCCCTGCGCCACCGCGCGGGAGACCGTCCATTGTACGCTCATTGCCGCCACCATGGCCCCCAGCATCTGCCACGGCCCGACCCTGACCCGCAGTCGGTACAGGACAAGGAAGTGGGCGAGGGAGACCACAAAGGCGGCGGTGATCGGGATGGTCAGGATCTTGTCGGGAATGGCGATGCCGGCAAAGGCCACGATTGGCACCCAGATCAGGTTCAGGATCGCGACCACGACCCCCAGGCTTTCGGCGCCGAGCCAGTTCAGCCAGCCGAGTAGGAACTCGCGTTTCTGGTCGCGAGAGAGCCGGCTCTTGCCGGGCAGGAAACGCCGCCAATGCTTCTTGACGATCTGGAAGCCGCCATAGGCCCACCGGTGGCGTTGCTTCTTGAAGGCCTCATAGGTATCGGGCAGCACGCCGCTTCCATAGCGGGTGTTGGTGTAGTGGGTGGTCCAGCCGAGTTCCTGGATAGCCAGACCGAGATCGGTGTCCTCGCAGATCGTGTCGCTTGACCAGCCGCCGGCCACGTCCATCGCCGCGCGGCGGATCAGGCACATCGTGCCGTGCACGATGATCGCGTTCTCCTCGTTGCGCTGGACCATGCCGATGTCGAAGAATCCGGCATATTCGCCGTTCATGATGTAGTGCATCAGCGACAGGTCTTCGTCGCGATGGTCCTGTGGCGCCTGCACCAGGCCGACAGTCGGGTCGGCGAACGCCGGCACCAGGTCCTTCAGCCAGTTCTTGTCGACGACGTAGTCGGCATCGATGATGCCGATGATCTCGGCGTCAACAGCCGTACGGTCCATGGCGATCCGCAGCGCGCCGGCCTTGAAGCCCTTGACCTTCTCGGCATTGATGAACACGAAGCGCTCGCCGAGCAGGCGGCAGTGATCCTGGATCGGCTGCCAGAACGCCGGGTCAGGCGTGTTGTTGATGATGATGACGCATTCGTAGTTCGGATAATCGAGCTGCGCCAGGGCGTCGAGCGTCTGCTTGAGCATCTCCGGCGGCTCGAAATACGCGGGCACGTGGATCGAGACCTTCGGGAAGTAGCCCTCTGGTGCGGCCTCGGCGTCCTTCTCGACCTTGTCCTTGGTCAGCAGCCGACGCGGCTGATGGCCGAAAGCGACCGCCGCGATCTCCTCGATGCGCGCCATCGCGATCAGGATCAACGGCACCAGCAGGATCAGGCCGAGGGTCAGGGCGAAGGCCGAGCCCCAGACGAAATAATGCCCGTTCCAATAGGCGAAAACATTGGAGAGCCAGCCGCCGACCCCGTGCGCCGAGATCGCCAGCACCAGCGCCTGCAGTACCGTCGGCTCGGCAATACGCAGGATCGGCAGCGAGACCAGCACGCCAATGAGCAGCGCGATCGCCGCAAGCTTCCAGTAATCCGGATTGACGATCGGACCAGTCCAGGAAAACTTCGGCTCGCGGTCGGCGTTGAGGATGCCCCAATAGGGACCGACGCCACCTTCGAAGAATTTCCAGGGCTGATCAATGCCTTCGACGATGTTGTATTCCATGCCGATGGCTTCGGCGCGGGTGACGAAATTGCGCAGCACGCGCGCCTGTTGGAATGGCCCGGGCACGGCGTTCAGCCGGTTGTAGCCGGCGCTCGGCCAACCGAACTCGGCGATCATGATCCGCTTGCCGGGGAATTTCTCCCGCAACAGCCCGTACAGATACATCGCCTGGTCGACGGCCTGGGTGTCGGAGAAGTTTTCCCAATAGGGCAGGATGTGAGCCGCGATGAAGTCGACGTTGGAGGCGAGCTCCGGGTTGTCGCGCCAGGTGTTCCAGACGTCGCCCGTCGTCACCGGGACATTGACGGATTTCTTGACCAGCTTGATCTTGTCGATCAGCTCATCGACCTTCTGGGTGCCGGTCAGAATGGTCTCGTTGCCGACCACGATGCCGATCACGTTGCTGTTGCGACGCGCGAGCTGGATCGCCGACTGGATCTCACGCTCGTTGCGGTCGGGATCCTTGTCGATCCAGGCGCCAAGCATCACCTTCAGCCCGAATTCGGCGGCGATCGGCGGTACCAGCTCTACGCCGCCGGTCGAGGAATAGAGCCGGATCGCGCGGGTCACCGTCGCGAGCTTTTTCATGTCGGCGCGGATGCGCTCGACCGGCGCGACGGTGTCGACATCGGGATGCGCGATGCCTTCGTGCGGATCGTAGGAGACGCTCGGCAGCAGGCCGTTGAAGTCCGGCGCCTGCTCCTTCTCCTGCAGGAGACCCCAAAGCGCGGCGTGGGCCGCGGTGACAAACAGCAGGACGGCGACGATCGCGCGCATCGATGAGGCAACCATTCCGGGATTAGACGACAGGACCAAGCGAAGCAGTCCGCTGTTGTCCCGTCCCGAGGCCCGCCCGATCGCCTGGCCAACGCGTCAGCGAACGTGGATTGAGAAAGGACACCAGAAACCTGCTGATCTGCGTGCGTTTCGGTTCACGTACGCTCTGTTACTTAGAACTCAAGGGCCTGAAAGCGCTACCGCGACGTCGCTGAACAGGACCTGAACCGGCAGCCGAGATTCGATCAGTGCAGCCGCGATTTCAAGCGTCATACTGCCACGCCATGTCAAACTGGACTATGTCGCAACTGGTATGACGCCATTGCGGGCTTCGAGCCTTTCGCGGCTTGGCCAATTCCGTTCGGCGGTCCGCGCCTCCGCTCCGCTATTTGGCGGGCTGCGGCGATGAGGAGGAAGCCTGTGGAGCCGGCTGCTGCGCCGGAGCCGATCCCTGCGGCGCAGCTGCCACCGGGCTTGGGGCAGGCGTCGCCGCGGCTGCGGCCTGCGGTCGCGCATCCGGATTGATCCAGCAGGCGTGAACGTGATTGTTCAGAGAGTTCGGCACCTTGTCGTCGATCTGCGCGATGAAGCGGGTCAGGCAGCGGAAGGCGGCCTGGACATGGCCGCCGGGGCAGCCGAAGCGGTCATACAGGTCGAGGTGGCGGAACGCGGTATCGAGGTCATCCCGATACATCAGCTGCACGACGCGGCGGCCAAGCCAGATGCATTCGGGATTGCCGGCCGGGCCGCCGTTGAGCGCCTGGGTCGCTTCGGTGAACTCGTCGGCCTTGCGCTGATTTTCCTTGGATGCGTCAGCCGGATTGCCCTGCTGCTTGCTCTGATCCTGGCCGTGCGCGTCATTGCCGCTCTGGGCCAGGGCACCGGCAGTGCCGAGCATCACAGCGAGCAGGGAAACAGCGAGATGGCGCAAAAGAGAAACCTTAAACTGAAGCACGCGTCGACCCATAAATTCCCCGATTGTTGCCCTTATGCCGTCCCGCTGCGGACGCAGTGTTGATGCCGATCAAATAGGTCCCGAATGCGGCGGGTGGTCGATTCCGACCGCCGCCCGTCGTTCCTAACGACGGCGTTGCGACAGTGCGCCGCTGGCTGAATCCCATGACCGGAATCTCCGATTTTGTCCAGCAAAGCCACAACTTTATCGGGTCATTGTCGCTGCATCGTAAAGCCGGGCCGGAAACTGCGGGGCGGAACGTCGCAGGTAGAAGCGATTGGCCGCAGGTCTTGGCACGGGGTCTTGGCAGACGGTCAGCAACCGGCTAAGCACCGGGCCCTGGCTGGAGCATGGAACTGAAATCTCTTCGTACACCGCTGGCGCTTCTGCTCGTCTCGTTGGGGGCAATTGCTGCCATGTGGTGGTGGCTGGCCACGCCCATCAAGCTTGTGCGCGCCCCCATTGAACCCGACGCCAAGCTGCAATGCGTCTCCTATGCGCCGTTCCGTGGCGCGCAGACCCCGCTGGATCCGAGCACCTATATCGACGCTGATCAGATCGAGCAGGATCTGACACAGCTCGCCAAGATTTCCGAATGCGTGCGCACCTATTCGATCGAGAACGGTCTCGATCAGGTCCCGGCGATCGCGGCCAAGGTCGGCATCAAGGTCATTCAAGGCATCTGGCTCGGCAGCAACAAGCTGAAGAACCAGCAGCAGATCTCGGTCGTGGTCGGGCTGGTGAAGCATTATCCCCAGGTCATCACCTCGGTTGTGGTCGGCAATGAGGTGCTGCTCCGGGGCGAGATGACCACCGCCGATCTCGCTGCGATCATCCGCAGCGTCAAGGCGCAGGTCACGGTTCCCGTCACCTATGCCGACGTCTGGGAGTACTGGCTGCGCAACCGCGAACTGTACGACCTCGTGGATTTCGTGACGGTTCACATCCTGCCCTATTGGGAGGATTTTCCGGTCCGCGCCAAGCTGGCGGCCGGCCATGTGGACGCGATCCGGCAGCAGGTCGCGGTCGCCTTTCCGAACAAGGAGATCCTGATCGGCGAGACCGGCTGGCCGAGCGCAGGGCGGATGCGTGAAGGCGCGCTGCCGTCGCGCACCAACCAGGCCCGCATCGTCTCGGAGATCCTCGATCTCGCCAAGCGCGAGAATTTCCGCGTCAACCTCATCGAGGCCTATGACCAGCCCTGGAAGCGCCGGCTCGAGGGCACCGTCGGCGGCTATTGGGGCCTGTTCGACGCCGCAAATCGTGCATTGAAATATCCGCCCGGGGTGCCCGTCAGCAATTATCCGCTCTGGAAACTGCAGATGGGCGGCGGGATGATCCTGAGCTTTGCCGTGTTCCTGACCGGTTGGCTCACGGTCCGGCGTCGGCCCTGGGCGCCGCATTGGTCGTCCTGGCTGGGCGTTGCGATCTCGGCGACCTCGACCGGCATCCTGTTCGGCATTGCGGCGGACAAGATGTTCTACGAGAGCCTCGGTGTCGGCGGTTGGCTGCAATGGGGCGCGCTGCTTGGTGCCGGTGTCCTGGCGCCGCTGTTCGGCGCCAATGCCGCGATGGTCGGCCGGTCGCTGCCAACCTTCCTCGATCTGCTCGGGCCGGCCGACGGCCGCAAGCACACGCCCGCGACTTATCTGCTTGGCCTCACGCTGATCGTCACCGTGCTGATCGGCGCCGAGACCGCGCTCGGCTTCGTGTTCGACCCGCGCTACCGCGACTTTCCCTTTGCTAGCCTGACCATGGCGGTCGTGCCGTTTGCGCTCTTGCTCGGCAACCGTCCCGCGCAGGGCAAGCGGCCAATCGCGGAGGCAACCTTTGCAGGGCTGCTGGCGGGGTCCGCGGTCTATATCCTCTTCAACGAGGGTCGGGAGAATTGGCAGGCGCTGTGGACCTGCACGGCCTATCTGGTGCTCGCCTTCACGCTGTGGCGGGCGCGGGCCGCGCAAAGCCCAGAATGAGCAGGCCGATCGCGAGCCCCGACAATACGATGTTATAAAGCACGATCCCAAGGCCGGCCGCGATCAGCCCGCCGGTCAGGAGGACGATCGACGGCCGCATCACGTGCAGGATCGCGATCACCAGCGCCGTGCCTCCGAACACCGAATTCTTGAACAGGCCGGTCGCGACCAGCCGAGCCTTGCAGATCGTGGTCTGCAAGCCGGCATCGCAGGCCAGTGCCACGGTGGAGAACTCGATCGCGAGGTAACGCACATAGAGCGCATAGCCGATGGTGACGAAACCGACGATCAGGAGCCATTGCACCTGATACGGGGTGAGGCGGAACGGGGTCTTCTTCATGGGCGGACTATGCTGCGGAAAGGCGAGGCCGACAAGGGCCGGACGGAGCCGCCGGACTGCATCCGCAGCCCGGCTTGAGCCCGTCAACAGCCGACACGATTCGTGGTCAGGAGCGCCGGAAGAAGGACGATAGCGTCGATGATTCCGCCGGTGGGGGTGCCGCGGCCGGTGGCGGAGGGGCCGCCGCTGCTGGCGGCTCCTCGCGGACCGCTCCATGGCGCTGCTGCTGCTGACTGGGCGGCGCGGCGCGGCGTCGCTGCTGATAGGTCGGCTTCGTGAGCATGGGCGGGACCGCCGCCTTGGCGGCATCGGACTGATCGGCTTCGTCGCCGCGAATGGCCAGCCGCTGGCCGTCATAGACCGTCGTTTCGCAGGCACGCTGGCTTTCCGCGAGGTTGGCGCAGATCTTGGCGGCCGCCGCCGCATCCGCGAGCGGTCCGGCGCCGAGCCGCAACTGCATGCCGAGGCCGGTATTGCCTTCCTTGACGATGATGATGGGACGGAGCGTCGCCAGCTCCTTGTTGGTCCTGGAGAGGCCGCGCCACAATGCGCGCAGCCCGTTCAGTGAATTGGCACCGCCGAGATCGACCGCGAATTCGGTCTTCCGCGCGGGTACGGCGCCGGCCTCGGCGGAATCGGCCGGTTTTAAGCTACCGCCGTCGGCTGCTGCGTCCGGGTCGGCCGCGGCCAGCTTGTCCGGTTCGACCAGCTTGCCGGCCGCGGGATCAGGGGCGCCCATGGCCGACTTGGACGCGACGAGCGACGCCGCCGATGACGGCATCGGGCCGTTCGAAGCAAGCTGGCTCGGTCCCTGCGACGGGCTCGCGGGTCCCTGCACCTGGCCGGCTGGGGAGGATTGGGCCAAACCGGCGCCCGGTTTGGCGCTATCGGCCTGAGGCCATGCGGGAAGGGTGGGGGCGGTGGTGGCGACCGGCGCCACCATCAGCGCGCCAGCCGACGGGCTGGCAGGGGAGGTCGCAGTCGCGCTCTGTCCGACCGGGCTGCCGCCGTTCGAGCTTGCCGGAGCTTGCACGGGACTCGCGGATCCCGAGGGCTGCGATTCGATCGACGCGGTTGACGCCTGCGATTGCTTAGCGGCGGCCTGGGCCGCGTTGGTGCCCGAGCCGGAACCTTGCCCCGAACCCGGCTTGGCCAGTGCACCGGTCATGGAGTCCCAGCCCTGTTCCAGCACGGTCACGCGGGCATACAGCCGATCCCGATCATTGTTCAGGGTCTCGATGGCAGACGCCAGCTGCCGCTGCTCGCTTTGGGTTTCGCGGGCGAGCGACTGAAGGAGCTGTGCCTGGCGCGCCAGATCCGCTCCGGAGACATGATCGCGCCGCCAGCCCAGCGCCGCTTGGTTGGCGAGCACAGCAATCACCACAGCGCACAGCGCCGCTGCAGCCCACCAGCCGATCCGCCACAAGGTGCGACGGTCGAATTCATTCTCCTCGGCGAGCAGCCCGGACAGCTTGCCACCGGTCTTCTCAGCCCCGAGGGCGCCGGCTGTTTTATTGAAGTCCTTTGCCATTCACCTGAAGCCCTGCCGAATCATGCTGGGAACATTAACAGGAAATGCACCGGTGGCCTCACCCGGCCCGGTTTGCGGCGAACAGAAATCCGCTTTATGACGGCGCCATGTCCGGTATCCACCGCACCAGGTATGTCATGAACACTCGATCCAGCCTCACAATTGTGCTCGCGGCAGGCGAGGGGACCCGGATGCGAACATCCTTGCCGAAAGTGCTGCATCCGATAGCAGGCGAGTCACTGCTGGCGCATGTGCTTTCGGCCACGCCGCACGATGCGAACGCGCGACTAGCGGTGGTGATCGGTCCCGCGCATGACGCTGTGGCGCATGAGGTCAAGCGCTTGCGCCCGGATGCTGATATTTTCGTTCAGCGCGAGCGGCTCGGCACGGCGCATGCTGTGCTTGCGGCGCGCGAGGCAATTGCGCGCGGCGCCGATGATCTCCTGGTTGCCTTTGGCGATACGCCTCTGATCTCGGCCGAAACGTTTGCGCGCCTGCGCGCGCCGCTGGCGCAAGGTGCGACGCTTGCAGTGCTCGGCTTTCGCGCCGCCGATCCGACTGGATACGGACGTCTGCTGCTGGAGGGTGATCGGCTGGTCGCCATCCGCGAGCATGCCGATGCCAGCGAGGACGAGCGCCGGATCACGCTGTGCAATGCCGGTGTAATGGCATTCGGCGGCGCACGTGCGCTCGCGATCCTCGGTCGGATCGGCAATGCCAACAAGAAGAGCGAATATTATCTGGTCGATGCCGTTGCGATCGCGCACGAGATGGGGCTCGAGGCAGTCGTGATCGAAACCTCCGAAGATGAAGTGCGCGGCGTCAACACCAAGGCGCAGCTGGCGGAAGCGGAAGGCGTGATGCAGACCCGGCTGCGCCGCGCCGCGATGGATGCCGGCGTCACCTTGATCGCGCCGGAGACGGTGTATCTCGCCGCCGACACCAGGTTCGGCACGGACGTGACGATCGAGCCGTTTGTCGTGGTCGGCCCCGGCGTCTCGATCGGCGACGGCGCCGTGATCCATTCCTTCTCGCATATCGTGCAGTCGACGATTGGCCGGAACACCTCGGTCGGGCCCTATGCGCGGATGCGGCCGGGCACTTCGCTCGGCGACGGCGCAAAGATCGGCAATTTCGTCGAGACCAAAGCGGCAATCCTGGAGGAGGGCGTGAAGATCAATCACCTCTCCTACATTGGTGACGCCCAGGTCGGCGCCAAAGCCAATATCGGCGCCGGCACCATCACCTGCAACTATGATGGCTTCGGCAAGCACAAGACCACGATCGGGCAGGGTGCCTTTATCGGTACCAATTCCTCGCTGGTTGCGCCGATCAAGATCGGCGCGGGCGCCTATATCGGCTCGGGTTCGGTGATCACGCGCGACGTGCCCGACGATGCGATGGCGCTCGAGCGCACCCAGCAGACCATCCGCGAAGGCGGTGCTGCGCGTTATCGGGAAATCAAGACCAGGAACAAGAAGCCGAAGTCATGAGGAAGCGGCTTGGACCGACTTGGAGCTACTTGGACCTAGCCCTCATCGTCCTGAAACTCGGCGAACATCGCACGCGTCAGACGCCAGCCGCGCTTCGTCGCACGCTTGATCGGGTCGCTGCTCTTGTGCTTGATCGGCATCGGCTTCAGCTCGCGGCCGACAGTCGGCGGCGGCCAATGGGCAAGATGGCTGCCGCCTGTCTCATCCGCATGCAGCGGGCTCGTGCCCTTGGGGTCAGGCCATTTGCGATTGGTCATGGGGACATGCCTCCGTGCGGCATTGTCTGCCCAAAGCCTTGACCGAACGTTAAGGCTGCGCCCGCAGCACGGGAGGGTTCGTGAGCCATGCGGTTCGCCAGGGTTGAGCTTGCCACTTAACGCTGTCGCAATCCGCAATAATTATTGAATCCTGAAGCTGATCGGGTTTCGTTAAGAGAATCCGACGCTTTTGAATCTTTTCGACGATTGGGGAAGGCGCGGAATGTGCGGGATTGTCGGCATTTTGGGACGCGGGCCGGTCGCCGAGCAACTGGTTGATTCGCTTAAGCGCCTCGAATATCGCGGTTATGACTCTGCCGGTGTCGCGACGCTCGAGGGCGGGCAGCTGGAGCGCCGGCGCGCCGAAGGCAAGCTGAAGAATCTGGAGGCGCGGCTGCGCGCCGAACCGCTCAAGGGCTTCACCGGGATCGGGCACACGCGCTGGGCGACGCATGGCAAGCCGACCGAGAACAACGCGCATCCGCATGCGACCGATCGTGTCGCCGTCGTCCACAACGGCATCATCGAGAACTTCCATGAGCTGCGCGAAGCGCTGCAGAAGAAGGGCACGGTATTCGCGACCGAGACCGACACCGAGATCGTCGTGCATCTCGTGGACGAGTTGCTTAGCCAGGGCATGGTGCCGGTCGATGCGGTGAAGGAGACGCTGGCCAAACTGAAGGGCGCGTTCGCCCTCGGCTTCATCTTTGCAGGCCAGGACGATCTGATGATCGGCGCCCGCAACGGTCCGCCGCTGGCGGTCGGCTACGGCAAGGGCGAGATGTATCTGGGTTCGGATGCGATCGCGCTCGGGCCGTTCACGGACACTATCAGCTATCTGGAGGACGGCGATTGGGTGGTGCTGACGCATCAGGGCGCCACCGTCTACGACCGCAACAATGCCGTGGTCAGTCGCGAGATCGTCAAGCATAGTCCGGCGACCTCCCTGGTCGACAAGGCCAACTTCCGCCACTTCATGGCCAAGGAGATCCACGAACAGCCGGAAGTCGTCGGTCACACCTTGGCGCGCTATATCGACATGGCGAGCGAGCGGATCGCGCTGCCGGCGACCCTGCCGTTCGACTTCAAGGACATCCAGCGGATTTCGATCACCGCCTGCGGCACGGCGAGCTATGCCGGCTATGTCGCCAAATACTGGTTCGAGCGCTTTGCGAGGCTGCCGGTCGAACTCGATGTCGCCTCGGAGTTTCGCTACCGGGAAGCGCCGTTGCGCAAGGGCGACCTTGCGATCTTCATCTCGCAATCCGGCGAGACCGCCGACACCTTGGCCGCGCTACGCTACGCCAAGGCGCAGGGCGTGCATACGCTGTCGGTGGTCAACGTGCCGACCTCGACCATCGCGCGCGAAAGCGAGATCGTGATGCCGACGCTCGCCGGCCCCGAAATCGGCGTGGCCTCGACCAAGGCGTTTACCTGCCAGCTGATGGTGCTGGCGTCGCTTGCGGTGGCCGCCGGCCGCGCTCGCGGTGAATTGTCGGAGGAGGACGAGGCCACGCTCGTGCACGGGCTGGTCGAGATTCCGCGGCTGATGACGGCGGCTCTGTCGATCGAGCCGCAGATCGAAAGGCTCGCCCGCGACATCGCGAAATCCAAGGACGTGCTTTATCTCGGCCGTGGCACCTCGTTCCCGCTGGCACTCGAAGGCGCGCTGAAACTGAAGGAAATCTCCTACATCCACGCCGAAGGCTACGCCGCCGGTGAGCTCAAGCACGGGCCGATCGCGCTGATCGATGAGAACATGCCGGTGGTCGTGATCGCGCCGCACGATCGTGTCTTCGAGAAGACCGTGTCCAACATGCAGGAGGTGGCCGCCCGCGGCGGCAACATCATTCTGATGACCGATGCCAAGGGCGCGGCAGAGGCGACGGTTGATTCGCTGGTGACCATCACCCTGCCTGACATGGCGCCGACCTTCACGCCGATGGTCTACGCCGTTCCGGTGCAGCTTCTGGCCTACCATACCGCTGTCGTGATGGGCACGGACGTCGACCAGCCCAGAAATCTCGCGAAATCAGTGACCGTGGAATAGCCACGGTCGGCGGCTCCCGCGCTTGTCGCTGCAGGACAATTCGTCGCGGCAGGTCGCTTTTCCTGCGGCCCCGAGCGGCGGCGGGGCAAATAGGACGGTTTGGGACGGTTGGTGGCGGAAAGGGGGCCACCCCCTTCAAAAATCTGCTAAGAGCCTTAGCTGAGATTTGATCCGATCTGGAAGTCCGCATGAGTTCCCGCGACGACCCGCCGCCCCAACCTGAGCCTCCGGCCGATCCGCCTGCCGAGACAACCCATCACGGGTTGATGTTTCGGTTCCGCAACTATTTCCTGACCGGCCTCGTGGTCGCCGGACCGGTCGCGATCACGCTTTACATCACCTGGTGGTTCGTCACCTGGGTCGACGGCCTGGTGCGGCCGTTCGTGCCCTCGGCCTATCGCCCGGAGACCTATCTTCCGTTCGGCATTCCCGGCTCGGGCCTGATCGTCGCCGTGGTCGGCCTGACCTTGCTCGGCTTTCTCACCGCCAACCTGATCGGTCGCACGCTGGTCGACCTCGGCGAGCGCATCCTTGGCCGCATCCCGGCGGTGCGCGCCATCTATCGCGGGTTGAAGCAGGTGTTCGAGACGCTGTTTTCCGGCAAGGGCTCGAGCCTGCGCCGGGTCGGCCTCGTCGAGTTTCCGTCGCCGGGCATGTGGTCGATCGTGCTGATTTCGCAGCCGCCCAGCACCGACATTGCGAACAGCCTGCCGGGACAGGAAGACCATATCTCAGTGTTTCTGCCATGCGCGCCGAACCCGACGACCGGCTTCTTCTTCTACGTGCCGAAGAGCAAGATCATCGAGATCGACATGAGCGCGGAGGACGCCGCGACGCTGATCATGTCGGCTGGCGTGGTGCAGCCGGGCTCCGACCCACAGAAGAAGGTCGCCGCGCTGGCCAACATGGCCCAGGCGGCGCGGATCGCCCACGCCGGCTCCGAGGCGTCCTCAAACCTGCAGCCCGAGCCGGCCAAGGTCGAATAGGCGCGTCTTCTCCGGCGCGGTGCCAGGGGAGCCTGTTCGGCTCATTCGGCCGCCGGCCTGAAGACGCGCAGCCGATGTCCATCGGGATCGAGCGCGGTGAAGGTGTAGCCGAAATCCATGCGTGTCGGTGGCTGTGCGATCGTAAGTCCGCGCGAGGCCCAGTCGGCATGCAGCCGGTCAACTTCGCCCGTGTCGATGACCACAAAGGCGATTTCGCCCGCACCGGCAGCTCCGTTCGCCGGCGGCTCGACAGCCTGACGCGACCACAGGCCGAGCATGATGCCGTCACGCAGCGGCAGCATCGCGAAAGTAGGCGCTTGCTCGATGATCGGCCGCTCGAGCAGGCCGGAATAGAAAGTCGCGCTAGCAGGTGGATTGTCCACATAAAGGATCAGGAAGCTGAAGTCGGGCATGACGGCTCTCTCCTTGACTGGCGCGACAGGCGCCGCGGGAAGGAGATAGCGGATCATACTGTCAGAACCTGTCAGCAGCGTGAGAGCCCGGCGATCAGGGCGGGGCGCCTCCCCATATCCGTGCTTCCTGCTCCGATTTTGAGATGCTGCCTTCACCTTTCGTGACTTCAGCCAATCCATGGAACACGGTTAGAGTACCGCCGTACCCGCTATCGGAGCGATCTATGATCCCCAGCATTGCTATCCTCGCGCCCGGCGCCATGGGCAGCGCGGTCGCCGCGCGCCTCGCTGAGCACGGCGCCAATATCCTGACCTCGCTTGACGGCCGCAGCGATGCCACCAAAGCGCGCGCGGTCGCAGCCGGCATGATTGCGGCGGCTCCGGCCGAGATCGCGAACGCCGACATCATCCTCTCGATCGTGCCGCCGGGCGAGGCTTTGGCGCTCGCCGAGCAGCTGGCGACACTGATCACCAGGAATGCGAACAAGCCCGTCATCGTCGACTGCAACGCGGTCAATGTCGAGACGGTCCGCAAGGTCGAGGAGATCGTGCTGTCCTCAGGCGCGCGCTTCGTCGATGCCGCCATCATCGGTCTGCCGCCGAAGCCCGGCACCAAGGGGCCCGCGCTCTATGTCAGCGGCGAGGACGCCAAGGAGGTCGTCGCGCTACGCGAACTTGGTCTCGACTTGCGCATCGTCGATGGCCCAGTCGGCGCCGCGTCGGCGCTGAAGATGTCCTATGCCGGGATCAACAAGGGGCTGACCGGGGTTGGCGCGGCGATGGTGCTCGCCGCGACGGAGGCCGGCGCGGCCGACGCGCTGCGCGACGAACTTGCGCTGAGCGCGCCCGCGGTGCAGGCGCGACTGGCCAATTCGCTGCCGGACATGCTGCCGAAAGCCTATCGCTGGGTGGCCGAGATGCGCGAGATCGCGGGTTTTCTCGGCGGCGACCATCCGGCCGCGTTGATCTATGAGGGCTTCGCGCGGCTGTTCGAGCACATCGCCGCCGATGCGCAAGGCGAGGGGACGGAAGGTGCAAAGCTGGTGGCTTTTGCAGAAAGCTGCAAGGCGACGAAGCCGGCATGAGTTGAGAAGCGTAGGGTGGGCAAGCGAAGCGTGCCCACCGCTGGAAACCACGCACCTGGATCACCACGTACCTGGGTCATGATGGTGGGCACGCCGCTCGTCCGCCTTTATGGAAGGGGGCATCATCGAAGGCGCCTTTGCCTACCCTACGATGCGCAACGGCGGAGCGATCTAACCCGCCGTCAGCAGCGGGATCGCTTCGTCGCGCTCATAGAGATAGAGCAGGCAGCGCAGCGCCTCGCCGCGCGGGCCCTGCAGCTTCGGATTCTCCTTCAACACGCGCAGCGCCTCGTCGCGCGCCTGCGTGATCAGCTGCGCGTGCACCTCGGGCCGCGCGATGCGATAGCCGGGCAGGCCACTTTGGCGGATGCCGAGCACGTCGCCTTCGCCGCGCAGCTTGAGATCTTCCTCGGCGATGCGGAAGCCGTCGGTGGTCTCGCGGATCACGGCAAGCCGCGCCTTCGACATCTGCCCCAGCGGCTCGCGATAGAGCAGGATGCAGGTCGAGGCTTCCGACCCGCGGCCGATGCGGCCACGCAGCTGGTGCAGCTGCGCCAGCCCGAAACGCTCGGCATTCTCGATCACCATGATCGTGGCAGCCGGCACGTCGACGCCGACCTCGACGACCGTCGTCGCGACCAAAAGCCTGATCTCATGGGCTGCGAACTGGCCCATGACGCGGTCCTTCTCGGTGCCTTTCATCTGGCCATGGACGAGACCGACCTTGTCGCCGAAGCGCTTCGAGAGGCTCTCGAACCGCTGGGTCGCGTTGGTGAGGTGATCGGTGCCCTCGGCCTCGGATTCCTCCACCAGGGGGCAGATCCAATAGGCCAGCTTGCTGGCGTCGAGGGCGCGGCCGATCGCATCCATCACGTCGCCGAGCCGCGTATCAGGTACGGCGCGGGTGTCGATCGGCTGCCGCCCAGCCGGCTTTTCGCGCAGCTCGGAAATATCCATGTCGCCGAAATAGGTCAGCACCAGCGTCCGCGGAATCGGCGTTGCCGACAGCACCAGCACATCGACGGCGTCGCCCTTCGAGGTCAGCGCCAGCCGCTCGCGCACCCCGAAACGGTGCTGCTCGTCGACGATGGCGAGCGCGAGCGCCTTGAACACGACGTCGTCCTGGATCAGCGCGTGGGTGCCGACCAGAAGATCGATTTCGCCGGCCTCGAGGCGCGCGAGAATGTCGCGCCGTTCCTTGCCTTTCTCACGGCCGGTCAGGATCGCAACGTTCATGCCGGCGCGCTCGGCCAATGGCGCGATGGTCTTGGCATGCTGGCGCGCCAGGATCTCGGTCGGCGCCATCAGCGCAGCCTGCTTGCCGGCCTCGGCAACGGCCGCCGCGGCGAGCAGCGCAACAACCGTTTTGCCCGAGCCGACATCGCCTTGCAGCAGCCGCAGCATGCGCACCGGCTTGGAGAGATCCTCCGCAATTGCCGCCATGGCCTGCTGTTGCGAGGTAGTCAGCGCATAGGACAGGGCGTCGATGATCTTGCGGCGCAAATGGCCATCGCCGGCATGGCGGTTGCCGGCCGGCCGCCGCAGCTGCGCCCGCACCAGCGCCAAGGCCAGCTGTCCCGCCAGCAGCTCGTCGAAGGCGAGCCGTGACCAGAATGGACCATCGGGCAGGATGTCCGTCATCTCCTGCGGGACGTGAACGCGGGTCAAGGCGTCCTTCAAAGGTGGGAAGTTGCAGCGGCTCATCACCTCCGGGCTGATCCATTCCGGCAAGGCTGGCAGCTTCGTCAGCGCCTGGCCCATGGCACGGCGGAGCGATCCGAGCGCGAGACCTTCGGTGAGCGGATAGACCGGATCGATGCCGGAGAGCTTCGCAAACGCCGCCTCATCGAGGATGCGGTCGGGATGGACGATCTGGGGCATGCCGTCATAGCGCTGCATGGTGCCAGAGACATAGCGCTTGGCGCCGACCGGCAGCTGCTTCTCGATATAGTCGCCCTTGGCGCGGAAGAAGGTCAGCACCACGTCGCCGGTGTCGTCGCTGGCATAGACCAGGTACGGCGCGCGGGCATTGCGCGACGGCCGGTGTCGTTCCACCGTCACCTCGAGCGTGACCACGGTCCCGACCTCGGCATCGCGAATTTTCGGCCTGTTCCGGCGGTCGATCACGCTCGACGGCAGGTGCAAGAGCAGGTCGACCAGACGCGGCGTATCGTCCGCGCTGAGCAGGTAGCGCAGAAGCTGGTCCTGTTTCGGCCCGACGCCGGTGAGGCTGGTGACCGGCGCGAACAGCGGATTGAGCAGAGCAGGGCGCATGGGCGACACTTAAGACTGTTTGCGAGCCGGCATACCCGCCCTTCCGCCGACATCCACCTGTTTTTTCGCGGACCACACGGCCGAACATATCGGTTCTGCGGCGGACAGGGCTGACAGGGCCAAGGGCGGTCGCTATATGAAGCGCGCCCGGCTCCGTCCGGGCTTTTGGCGTTGCATTTCAGGATATCGCGATGACTGGGACCACCCGATCGAGCCAAGGCCTTGATGACCACCGCAAGCGGCTGCTGTTCCGCTGCTGGCACCGCGGCACGCGGGAGATGGACCTGATCCTCGGTCGTTTCGCCGACGCGGAGATCGCGACGCTGAACGACGAGGAATTGGCCGAGCTCGAGCGCTTGCTCGAGATTCCGGACCCGGATTTCTATGCCGCGCTGACCGGGAGCCTGCCGCTGCCGCCGGAGGCGGGCGGGGCGCTGTTTGCGCGCATCAAGGCGTTCCGCGCCGTGGATGTGGATTGATGAAAAGCCCTGTCAAATCTCCCGCCGAGCTGCTCGCGCCCGGACGCACGCTGACGCTCGCCAATGTCGCCGAGGGGGCCGAAGGTCTCGTTGCCGCCGACCTCGCCCGGGCCGTGGCCGCACGGCCAAAGCCGCCGGCGGTCAGCCTGGCGGTGATCTGTCGCGATGGCGCGCGGATGCAGCAGCTGGCCCGTGCGTTGGACTTCTTCGCGCCCGACCTGCCGGTGATGCAATTCCCGGCTTGGGACTGCCAGCCTTATGACCGCGTTTCGCCGCATGGCGGCATCCTGGCCCAGCGCGTCACCACTTTGGCGCGACTGTCGCGGCTTGCCGGCAGCGACAAGCCGCTGATCGTGCTGACCACGGTGAACGCCGCGGTTCAGCGCGTGCCCGCGCGGGACACGATGGCAGGACAGGCGCTGTCGGTGGCGCCCGGCCATGTCGTGCCGATGGACTCGGTGGTCGCCTGGCTCGAGCACAATGGTTATACGCGCTCCTCCACGGTGCGCGAGAGCGGTGAATATGCCGTGCGTGGCGGCATCCTCGATCTGTTTCCGGCCGGGCTCGACCAGCCGGTCCGCTTCGACTTCTTCGGCGACAGCCTGGAGTCGATCCGCTCCTTCGATGCCGAGACCCAGCGCACGCTCTTGGACATGCGCTCGCTGGACCTGGTGCCGGTCTCCGAGTTCCAGCTCGTCACTGAGACCATCCGCCGCTTCCGCATGGGCTATGTCGCCGAGTTCGGCGCGCCTGAGCGCGACGATGCGCTGTATGAGGCCGTCAGCGAGGGCCGCCGCTATCCCGGCATGGAGCATTGGCTGCCGCTGTTCCACGACGGGATGGAGACGCTGTTCGATTATCTGCCGGGCACGCCCGTCGTGATCGAGCCGCAGGGCGGAGACGCCGCGCGCGAGCGCTTCAAACAGATCGCCGATTATTACGACGCGCGGCGGGAAGCGATGGAGCATCCCGGCGGCGGCGCGATCTACAAGCCCTTGCCGGTCGATCGGCTCTATCTCAGCGAATCCGAGTGGGCGGCACGGCTCGATGCGGCGCCGTTGGCGCGGCTGACGCCGTTTGCGGTGCCCGAAGGGAGCGGCGTGGTCGACATCGGCGCGCGTCAGGGCCGCAATTTCGCGCCCGAGCGCAACGACGCCGCCGTCAACGTATTCGAAGCGGTGGTTGCGCATGTGCAAGCGCTGCTAGCCCAACGCAAGAAGGTCGTGATCGCGCTCTGGAGCGAAGGCTCGCGCGACCGCATGACCAGCATGCTCAGGGATCACAAACTGGCGCTGGTCACCAGTGTCAACACCTGGCGCATGGTGCAGGCGACGCCGCGCAACGAGACCATGCTCGCTGTGCTCGGGCTGGAGACCGGCTTCGAGACCGACCAGATCGCCGTCATCTCCGAGCAGGACATCCTGGGCGACCGTCTGGTGCGGCCGCGTCGGGCGAGCCGCAAGCTCGACAATTTCATCTCGGAGGTCACGAGCCTTGCCGTCGGGGACATCGTCGTCCACGTCGACCATGGCATCGGCCGCTTCGTCGGCCTGCAGACGCTGGAAGTGGCCAGCGCGCCGCATGACTGCCTCGAGCTGCGCTATGCCGGCGAAACCAAGCTGTATCTGCCGGTCGAGAACATCGAGCTGTTGTCGCGCTACGGCTCCGACCAGACCAATGTCGAGCTCGACAAGCTCGGCGGCAGCGGCTGGCAGACCCGCAAAGCGAAGCTGAAGAACCGCATCCGCGAGATCGCGGGCGAGCTGATCAAGATTGCCGCCGAGCGCATGCTGCACGAGGCGCCGAAGCTGCCGGTGCAGGCCGGCGTCTATGACGAGTTCTGTGCCCGCTTCCCCTATGACGAGACCGAGGACCAGGAAACCGCGATCCAGGCAACGCTGAAGGATCTGGAAAGCGGCCGCCCGATGGACCGGCTGATCTGCGGCGACGTCGGCTTCGGCAAGACCGAGGTGGCCTTGCGCGCCGCCTTTGCCGTTGCGCTGGACGGCAAGCAGGTCGCGGTCGTCGTGCCCACCACGCTTCTGGCCCGACAACACGCAAAAACTTTCACCGAGCGTTTCCGCGGCTTTCCGGTCAATGTCGCGCAGGCCTCGCGCCTCGTCTCGACCAAGGAGCTCAACCAGGTCAAGAAGGGACTGACCGACGGCTCGGTCGACATCGTGGTCGGCACCCATGCGCTGCTCGGCAAGTCGATCAAGTTCCGTGATCTCGGTCTTCTGATCGTCGACGAGGAGCAGCATTTCGGCGTCAGCCACAAGGAGCGGCTGAAACAGCTCCGCGCCGAGGTGCATGTGCTGACGCTGTCGGCCACGCCGATTCCGCGCACCTTGCAGCTTGCGCTCACCGGCGTGCGCGAGTTGTCGATCATCGCGTCGCCGCCTGTGGATCGGCTTGCCGTCCGCACCTTCGTCGCGCCGCATGATCCCGTCATGATCCGCGAGGCGCTGCTTCGGGAACGCTACCGCGGCGGCCAGGCGTTCTACGTCGTGCCGCGCATTGACGATCTTGCCGAGGTCAAGGAATTCCTCGACAAGACCGTGCCGGAGATGAAGGTCGCGGTCGCGCATGGTCAGATGGCGCCGACCGTGATCGAGGACATCATCTCGGCCTTCTACGACGGCAAGTTCGACATCCTCCTGTCGACCACGATCGTCGAATCCGGTCTCGACATTCCCCGCGCCAACACGCTGATCGTGCATCGCGCCGACATGTTCGGCCTCGCCCAGCTCTATCAGCTGCGCGGCCGCGTCGGCCGTTCGAAGCTCAGGGCCTATGCGCTGTTCACCCTGCCATCGACGCACAAGATCAGCGCGCAGGCCGAGAAGCGGCTCACCGTGCTGCAGTCGCTGGAGACGCTCGGCGCCGGCTTTCAGCTTGCCTCCCATGACCTCGATATCCGCGGCGCCGGCAATCTCTTGGGCGAGGAGCAGTCCGGCCACGTCAAGGAGGTCGGCTTCGAGCTCTATCAGTCGATGCTCGAGGAGGCGATCGTCAACCTCAAGGCTGGCGTCACCGAGCCTACCGTCGACCGCTGGTCGCCGCAGATCACGATCGGCATGCCCGTGCTGATCCCGGAGGATTATGTCTCCGATCTCTCGGTGCGGCTGTCGCTGTATCGCCGGCTGGCCGATCTCGAGACGGACGAGGAGATCGAGAATTTCGCGGCCGAATTGCGCGACCGGTTCGGCAAGCTGCCGGACGAGACGCGCTATCTGTTCAAGGTCGCTGCGATCAAGAACTACTGCCGCAGGGCCAATGTCGAGAAGGTCGATGCGGGGCCAAAGGGCGCCGTCATCGCTTTCCGCGACAACAGCTTTGCCCATCCCGACCGCCTCGTCGCCTTCATCAAGCGCCATGGCCAGGCCGCCAGGGTGCGGCCCGACATGAAGGTCGTGTTCCTGCAGGATTGGGAGACGCCGGAAGAGCGGCTCGCCGGGGCGACCGATATCCTGAAGGACCTTGCCGAACTCGCCGAGAAGAAGAAGGCGGCGTGAGCTGCGAGCGGTCAATTGGCGGGCGTGCTGCGCCCGTCAGGGAGTCCGCCGCAGCAATGGCGATTTGGACCGTGCATTGACGAAGAACACGACGCTGGATTGCTCGCTCGATTGGTGCGAGTCGCCCTCGAAGCGCATGACATAAGCGCCCGGGAGACGTGGCGCGGTCCACCGCGCCGAGATCTGCGCGATTTCCGGTCCCTGGTATTCGAGCGGCAATCCCCCGCCATACGGCACCAGGTCGAGCGCCGCCGCGCCGCTATGCGCGCCGGCTCGTGGCACAGCGCTCACGGTCAGCCGGCCACGGATCGCCGTCGTCGGCGTATCCGGGATGATCAGTAACTGCATAATCTCGTCCGGCGCAAAGGTGCGCTTGTTGAGATTGATGGTGATGCCCGCCTTGGCCATCACGAAGGTTCTCATCTGCGACAGCCCAAAGATCTCGTCCAAAGCGTCCGCAAGCTGCACGGTGCCGAGGATTCCGACGTGGTCGCCGGGCATCGTATATTTGCCGGAGTAGCTTCCCGCCAAGGCGCTGAACACCGGGACTGTTCCATCGCCGTCGACGGTGATGGTCTGCACAAACGTCGTACCGCGATAGAGATAGGCGTTCGAGGTCTGATAACCGGTCCCGGCGATCAGATAATAGGTGACGTGGTCGGGACGGTTCTTAAAGTCCAGTTCGTGCCACGACGTCGCCGCGGCGCGGGCGTTGGACGGCATGAGCTGATACTTCTCGTCCACGGCAGTATCGTACACATCCTGATTCTGCTGGCGTTGCCCGAGGCTGGTGTCGAGCAGCACTTCCGTGCCCGGTTTCGGGAAACATTGAAAGCCGGCCGGATATAGCGGGTTGTTTGCGATCTGACGGTAGTCGTCGCTGCTCAGTCCGAGCGCGCCGTCCTCGCAGCCCAGCGCGTGTCCGAGTGCGGCTGCTGCACCCAGATGCGGTCCGCAAATGCAGATGAGACGGCTGATCTTCGCGAACCAATCCGCATTCCGATATTTCTGGCTCTCCAGAACCAGCCGCGCCACCAGATTGCCCATGGAATGGCACACGAGCGTAATCAATGTCGCGCCGTCGCTGACTGCTTTGGCGATCCGCTGCGCCAGCATCTCGGAGGAGGCAGTGAAGGCGGGCGTGGTCTGCCAGAGGTCGACGCGCCAATCGTAGTAGAAGTCGACACGGCTGGCACCGAGCCGGCCCGCGATCTGATCCAGCTTGGTCATGATGGGGCGGTAGACAGGATATGAATAGCCCTCCCAGACCGGGAGCTCGGCCCAGATCGCCGTCGCCACCACGGCAGGGTCGAGCAACTCGCTGATCCGGTGGTAGCCCTCCCAGGCGATCTCGTCGAGCGTCGGCGGCCATACCGGCGTCTGGCCAAGACTGAGACACGATCCTTCGATACCAGGCACCAGAATGATCGTTTCCATGGGGCCCCTCCCTGGACGCGGGGTGCTGCTGCCGCATCAGCACCATCAGGCTATGTGTAATTTGGTATGAACTCAATCGAAAGTTGATGGCCTCTCGTCAGGTCATTACGGCTGCGCCGCCGGCGGTTGGACCGACTCCGTGCCTGTTATCGTCCCAAGTTCGCGGCGCGTCACCGGAGCAGCCAGCCGAACCGCATCGCCATGGTCGCGATCAGGAAAACCAGGATGATTCCGATGACGCCGATCCAGTCGGTCTGATCGCGAGATCTTCCGTTTTGCATCCGCCGGTATCCCACGCGCTTCGCTTCCAGTCTCGTCTTTGCGAGACAAGTAGGGCAAAGCCGCGACGGCGGCGTATGTCCTCGCGTCGTCGGTGCAGATCTCGAGCGGCGGGTTGCAGCCTCAGGCTCGGCGGTCCCGATGCTCGGAAGCCGGAAAGCGACTACATCAAGACGCCGCGCGTCGCGTCTCGCCATAAAGCCGCGCGAGCAGAGTGCGTGCGGTGTCGCCGGCTTCCAGCGCGGCGACCGTGATGGACGGCTCGGCGCGGGTGTCGCGCTTGCCGTGCGATGTGTGGCGCATCACGCTTAACAGCCTACGCGTGATGCCGTGGGCGGCGCGCAGGTCGGTTTCCGCAAAGACGATGATCACCGAGCCGTTGTCTTCGCGCGTGCCGAAATCGATCCGGCGCATCAGTCGGCTGATGATCCGGGCGCCGTCGAACTGGGCGCGGGGATGTGTTGGGTCGAAGGCAAAGCGTGCCACCGCGAGGCCGCTGCGCTGCTTCTGGGCCTGGGTCACGGCGGTCGCGAAGTCACGGGCAAAAGCGGGCTTGGTCAAAAGGCCGGTTTGCGGATCGAGCAGTCCGCCGGCTTCAATGGCCCTTAATGCGCGGCTCAACCGCGCCTCAAAGGCATGCTGGCGGATCAGCGGCAGGGCACTGGCGGCAATGTGCGCAGGGTCGCCAGTGACGATCTCGAGATTGGCGAGCTCAGTTGGCGGCGCTTGCAGGCTGGAGGTGGCTACGACGGCCAGGTTGCGGAAGCGCGTATCCTCGGCGAGCACGGTCAGGAAGGCGTCGATGACGCGCGGCGTGAAGCCGTCTCCCAGCACGACGCCGTCGATGTCTCGGCTCGCGAGATGTTTCGCCGCCGCCTCGATGCTGAGCGCGCCGACCACCACCATGCGCTCGCCGAACGCCACCGAGAGCGCCGGATAGGATGCGCCGCGGCCGAGCAGCAGCACCGTGGCGTCGTTCAGCGGATCGGTGTCGGGCAGGCTGACAGGTTCAGCCCTGGCCTCATCGAGCCGGCGCAACACGGTCGCATGGAGGCTGCGAAGCCGGAGCGCGGCGCGCAGACGCGCCACCAGCCGATCGGTGTCGTTCTCGCTCCGGAAGGGCACGGTATTGTCGGGCAGCGTCCCGTGGGGCCCGAGCGCGATCACGGGAATATAAGGCTTTCGCGCGGCAGCCTCTCGCGCAACGACCGCGACGTCGGCTTCGCTCGCGCCATCGAGCACCGCAACGACCGCCGCCGGTCGCGAGTCCGACATGGCGCGTGGGGCTTCGCTCCAATTGGCTTCGATCGAAGGAAAGATCTTCGCTGCCGAGAGGGCGGCGACAAGCGAAGACCGCGCGGAATTCGAGACGACGAGGAGCGGGCCTTGCTGCGACATACTGGGAACTCAAGGGCACAAGCGAACAGGCCTGTGATCCTAGGTCGCCTGCGTTAACGCGCCGTTAGCAATACACGCTGCCGGCGAGCTAGGCGGGGGAGTTGCTCCGGTCCCGGAATGCCTCCACCATCAGCGGATTGAGGCCGAGCTCCGCGAGCGCCTCGCGGGCGCGCGCATTGTCCATGGCACGCCCGGCGAGCCGGTGGCCGCTGAGCCGGTCGGGCAGGGCGGTCAGTAGCGCCCCCTGGCCCAGCCGCCGCGACCATTCGTGCAGGTCCTGCGCCAGGAAACGATAGCCTCCGACAGCCATCACCCCGGAAGGGGGCGCGGTGATCGAAATCACGTCGCGGGTGCGGTCGAGACGCACGGCGTATTCGGTATCGACATAATCGCGCGGCTGCGGCGGCATCATCGAGTCGCTCGGCGGTGGCGGCGGAGCATAGGCTGCGATCACGACCATGGGTCCGCGCAATCCGAGCGTGCCTTTCGGCGTCACCAGCACTTCGCCTGCAATGGAGGAGCCGGGCTGGTCGCGCGGCGCGCCCTGCAGTCCGGGTTTGACCGGACCTGGCGCGCCGTCCGGCGTGGTGCGGCGCACGGCGAACAGCCCGGCCTCGCCGAACAAATAGACGTCGGTCATTTCGACCTGTTGAGCGCTCCAGGTCGGGCTCGAGCTCACCTGCTCCGGCGCGCGCCACATGCCGATCACGTGGCGCAAGGTCGGCAGGCGGGCTGCGAGATCGCATTCGTCGAGCCGCAACGCCAATTGTGCCGGCGCGATCAGGGTGTCGCAGCCAAGCTCATTCATCTGCTGCTCAAGCGCCTCGGAATCGAACGGATGATGCAGCGCAAGACTGCCGCCCGACAGCAACCAGGTCACGATCGAGGCGGCAAGGCCGGCAAAGGACGACGGCACAAAGGCCGACATCATGTTGGCGCCCTGCGGCAGGTCGCTTTCCAGCGAGATCGCCAGCCCGCCTGCGATCAGGCTCAAATGGGTGCGCGGCACGGCCCGGAAGCCCTCGCCGGTGACGTCGAACGAGATGATCGCCGCCTTGCGGCCGTCCTGCAGGACGTTGCGGGCCGAGCGGGAAGGCTTTGCAATCGCCTGGTCGAGCGAAAACATGCCTTCCGGCAGATCGGGACCGAAACCACAGACGTGGCGGATCGAGAACGCCTCCGCCGCGGCATTCATCGCGAGGTCAGCATGGATCACGCCGTCGACCTTGGTGGTGGTGACGATCGCGCGCGCACTGACGCGGTTCAGCGCGGCCACCAGCTCCGCCTGCCGCCACAACAACGGGAACACCGCCACCACCAGCCCAGCCCGATGGGCGGCGAGTACGGTCAGCATGAACTCCACGGTATTCGGCAGCTGCACCGCGATCACCGAATTTGCCGGAAGCCCGGAGTCGATGAAATGCGCGGCAATCGCCGAAATGATCCGGTCGGCCTCGGCGTAGGTCAGGATGCGCGGCGGCTGGCCGGTGACCCGCGGCTTGTTGACGGGATCGATCAGCGCGACCGTGTCCGGCTTGCGCGCCAGGATGCGTTGGAACAATGCATCAAGCGTCGGCGATGTCGTGACCTGATTCACTTGCTGCCCCGTGCTTCCCCGGTGCCTGACATCCGGGTCCCCGAAAAATAGCCCCGCCCGCAGTCGATCATTTCGGTGCCGAGTCCGGCCGCTGCCACCAGCTCTCGGGGAGCGATCCCGTCAGAGCCGTCCGCTTTGGCCGTTCTATCCGATTCCAGCGTGCAATCCATTCTTCCGCCGCATTAAGCACCGGAATCGCGTAGAAGCCAGCCATCAGGGCGCGGTCCAGAGCCCGGACGGCTGCAACGAAATCCGGCCTGTCGCGCGCGCGCAACAGCGCGGCGATCATGGCATCGATGGCAGGGTCCTTCGCCCCCATGTAATTGCGGCTGCCAGGCCGGTCCGCAGCCTCGCTGCCCCAGTAGAAGGCCTGCTCGTTGCCGGGCGACAGCGACTGGTCCCAGCGATTTTGGATCATATCGAATTCAAAGCCGATCCGGCGCTGATCGAATTGCACGGGGTCCACCACGCGCACAGCGGCTGCGATTCCGGCACGCTTGAGGCTGTCGGAATAGGCCAGCGCGATGCGCTCCTGATCCCGTGTCGTCACCAGGATCTCGAAAGCGAGCGGCGCATGGGTCGCGCGTTGCCGCAGCACGGCGCCGTCGAGCTGATATCCTGCCTCGGACAGCAGGTTCAATGCGGCTCGGAGCGTCGTACGGTCGCGACCCGAGCCGTCGGTAACCGGCAGGCGATAGCTGCCGTCGAGGATGTCGGAAGGGATTTCGCCGGCAAACGGCTTGAGCAGCTCCCGCTCGGCCGTGTCGGCAGGACGTCCATAGGCCGACAAGTCCGAGCCCGCAAAGTAGCCGCCACTGCGCCGGTACAGGCCGAAGAAATAGTTGCGGTTGATCCATTCGAAATCGAACAGCAGCGTCAATGCGCGGCGTACGCGGATGTCGGAAAAGACCGGCCGGCGGGTGTTGAAGACGAGAAATTGCGAGGGCTGCGGCATGCCTGAGATGACCGTGTCGCGGACGACCTCGCCGGCTTTCACAGCAGGGAAGCCATAGCCCTCGTGCCAGCGCAGCGGCTCGTCCTCGACCCGGAAGTCGTAGAGACCGCGCTTGAACGCTTCGAAGGCGCCATTCGCCTCGCGATAGAAGTCCAGCCGGATCTCGTCGAAATTCCACAAGCCGCGGTTGATCGGCAGATCGCGTCCCCAATAGTCGGGATTGCGCGCAAGAGTGACGCTCGACCCGGGCCTCACTGCCGTGACACGGTAGGGGCCGGAGCCGATCGGCGCCGTCATGGTGGTTTCCTCGAAGGTCGAAACCTCAGTCGCGTGCTGCGGCAGGATCGGCATCAATCCGAGGATCAGCGGCAGCTCGCGATCCTCGACGCCGCCGAAATCGAACCGAACCGCGAGCGGGTCCAGCGCTTCTGCCTTCGCGACCTTGCTGTAATACTGCCGATGATTGGGCCGGCCGTGGTCGCGCAGCAGAGCCCAGGAGAACAGAACATCCTCCGCACGCACCGGTTGACCGTCGGAGAAGCGGGCGCGGGGATCCAGTCGGAACGTGACGAAGGTTCTTGCGTCGTCGGTCTCGACGCTCTTGGCCAGGAGGCCGTAGAGCGTGAACGCCTCGTCATTGCCGCGGGCGAGCAGACTCTCGACCACATAGGTTCGTACTTGCTGCACTGCGACGCCCTTCACGATGAAGGGGTTGAGGCTGTCGAAGGTTCCGAGCAATCCCCAGGTCAGGCGACCGCCTTTTGGCGCGGCAGGATCGACATAAGGCAGGTGGTCGAAATCGGCAGGCAGTGCAGGGACGCCGTGCATGGCAATGGCATGGCTCTCGGTTGCGATTGCGCGCGGGGTGTAGATCGGCTGCAACAGCGCGGCCAGAACAGCACAGAGCAGGCCCGCGGCGAGCCGCATGCGCCAGAGCATTAACATCGGAACGCAAGCATTTGATTCGGAACCGCTCACAACCACCTTTTAGCACAGGCTGTGAAGGCATAGACCGCGCCCGCACAGGGTGCCGCGGCATTGATCTTTCCGCACGCCACGTTAAGAAGGCGGGCGAATTGGGCAAGGTGGCAACGCCTGTCACTTAACCGCCTCATTTCCTGAGGAGACAGCCGCGCGAAACGGCTTGGTGTGGCGCCTTTGGCGGTCTCGGGCGCTGCCGTTCAGAAAGGGTTTTCCGCAATGAATTTCCGTGACTTGGCCTCGTCGGTTGGGCCGCGTGGGCGGCTCGTCGCCTTGCTGGCGGCCACCGCGCTGGCTGTTTCCTTCGCATCGAGCGCGCAAGCCCAGGCCCCGGCGCCTGGCGCGCCGAAAGCGAAGGCTCCGGCTGCGCCCAGAGCACCAGCTCCCGCTCCTGTTCCCCAGGCCCAGGCGCCTGGCGGCGTTCCTCCAGCTGCCGGCGCGCAGGCCCAGGGCCAGCAGCCGCCTGAGCAGCAGATCCAGCTGATCTACGCGCCGTGGACCAAGTTCTGTCTCAAGGGGCAGGACGCAAACGCCAAGCAGGTCTGCTTCATCGGCAAAGACGGCCGTATCGAGTCCGGCCAGCCGGTGGTTGCGGCCGTCATCATCGAGCCGGAAGGCGAGCCCAAGAAGATCCTGCGCGTCACCCTGCCGCTCGGCATGCAGCTTCAGCCGGGCACCCGCATCGTCGTCGACAACAACCAGCCGATGCAGAACCCCTATGTGATCTGTTTCCAGAACGGCTGCATGTCGGACTACGAGGCGACGCCAGACTTCATCGCGGCCATGAAGAAGGGGCAGAATCTCTACGTGCAGGCAATCAACTCCAACGGTGCGGCGCTGACCTTGCCGCTGCCGCTGCAGGAGAAGGATACGGGCGGCAGCTTCGGCAAGGCCTATGATGGTCCGCCGACCGACCCGAAGCAGTTCGAAGAGAACCAGAAGAAGTTGCAGGAAGAGCTGCAGAAGCGCGCAGAAGAGCAGCGCAAGAAGCTCGAATCGACGCAGCCGCAGCCACAAGCTGGCAAGTGACGACGTCAACAAGTGGCGACAGCAAAAAGGCGCTCGAACGAGCGCCTTTTTTGTCTGCGAGGTCGTTTGTGTGCGACGTCTGTGAGGCCGCGGGTAGCAGGCAGCACACCGCGCGCAGGCGGCTCAATTCAATGATGGATTGCGCGGACGATAGCCGCCCGACTTGTCCTTGATGAAGATCTCGGCGACCTGGGAGTGGCGGATCGGCTCGCCGGAATTGTCGGGCAACAGGTTCTGCTCCGAGACATAGGCGACATATTCGGAGTCCGCATTCTCCGCGAGCAGATGATAGAACGGCTGGTCCTTGTGAGGGCGCACCTCCTCGGGGATCGACAGCCACCACTCCTCAGTGTTGTTGAATTCCGGATCGATATCGAAGATCACGCCCCGGAACGAGAATATCCGGTGCTTCACGATCTGGCCGATCTGGAACTTGGCGGTTCGCGCTTTGATCATCCGTTCCGAATAGACCAGGATTGCGGCCGACGCTAGTGCCCGGGCGGCGGATTTAATCTAGAGCTGTCGCAATCCCGCATCGCAAATACCCACCCCCGACCTTCTCCATGATCGACATCCTGAACCTGGCGCTGCCGTATTTCGGCGTGGTTTTCATTGGCTTCGCCTGCGGTAAATTTAAGCGGCTGCCCGACGCCGGCCTCGCCTGGATGAACTTCTTCCTGCTCTACGTGTCGTTGCCGGCGCTGCTGTTTGGCATCATGGCGCGCACGCCGTTCTCGGAGTTGAACAACCCGCCATTCCTGGTTGCGACGACGCTGTCGACCATGTTGGCCTTCGCGTTGGCGCTCGTGATCGGCTGCATCGTCGGGCGGTTGCCGTTCCGTGAGGCAACCATGGCCGGCCTCGCCGGAGGTTACGGCAATATCGGCTATATGGGACCGGGCCTGGCACTCGCCGTGCTCGGCAACAAGGCTGCGGCACCGACGGCGCTCATCTTCTGCTGCGACAGCATCTTCCTGTTCTCGATCGTGCCGCTCCTGATCGAACTGACCGACCGGGACCATCCGTCGCTGTTGCATGCATTGCGCGTCGTGCTGCGTCAGATCCTGCTCAACCCGCTGATCATGTCGACCTGTGCCGGCGCACTCGCCGCTGCGGTGCATTTTCAGCCGCCGGTTGCGCTCGATCGTACCTTGCAGTTCCTGCAGAATGCGGCCGCGCCCACCGCGTTGTTCGTGCTGGGCGTGACCGTGGCGCTCCGCCCGTTCAAGCGCGTGCCGTGGGAGGTGCCCGCCGTGATCGCGGTGAAGCTTCTCATCCACCCGCTGCTGTCGTTCGGCTTGATGCTCGCGTTCGGGCCGTTTGCTCAGCCCTGGGCGGCGACGGCGGTGTTGATGGCATCGTTGCCGCCGGCGCTCAACGTGTTCGTGATCGCGCGCCAGAACGAGACCTGGATCGAGCCGGCCTCGGTCACGGTGCTGATCGGCACCTTCGCATCCGTGGTCACGCTGACCAGCGCGATGTGGCTGATCCAGAGCGGTCGGCTGGTGTTCCCCTGAACTAACCGGCGCGACGGCTTGTCCCCTGAGCGCCAGGCCGCCAGGAGGGCGCCAGTCCCTCGCGCATGGCAAGCCGACGGAGCGGTCCGATCGATCCGATCAGATGTAGCCCGGCGGCGCGCAGTGACTGCATCGGCAGGAGATCGCTGAGCAGCGAGCGATTGGCCACATCGATCACGAAGGTGCGGCTGAGAATGTCGGCGCCCCGTGCCGCCCCATAGCGCGCGAGCACGGCAGCCGAACCGAGATCCTCACCGGCGGCTCGGGCCTTGCTCACAACCGATGCGATGTCCATGGCATCGCGCAGACCGAGATTGAGCCCTTGCGCACCGATCGGCGGCACCACATGGGCGGCCTCGCCGACCAGCGCAATGCGCTGCCGCGCGTATTGATGTGGCCGCTCGATCGCGAGCGGGAACAGGTGACGGCCGGGTTCGACTTGGACGCGGCCGAAAATGGCATGCGACTGGCGTTCGGTCGCCGCCGACAGGGCGTCGTCATCGAGCGCGAACAGCCGATCCGCCTCTTTGGGCGCGGCGACCCAGACGATGCTGCAGCGGTCGCCGGGGAGCGGCACGAACACGCATGGCCCATGGGGCGTGTGGAACTCGGTGGAGACGTTGTGATGCGGCCGCGCATGGGTGATGTTGAAGGTCAGCGCGGTCTGGTTCAGCGCCCGCGTGGAGACACCGATCCCGGCGGCCTCGCGGCACAGCGAATGCCGCCCGTCGGCTCCGACAACGAGCGGAGCGGAGAGGGTGAGGCCCGACGCAGTTGTGATGGTGACCGTATCCTCCTGCACGAGGACGCGTTCGGCTTCCTGCTCGATCCGCACCAATCCCGGAAGCTCGGCTGCGCGCCGCTCCAGCGCCTCCACCAGCACACTGTTTGCGACGTTATAGCCGAACACATCGCGCCCGATCTCTTCGGCGACAAAGCGGACCTCAGGCGCGCGGATCAAGCGACCGGTATCGTCGACCAGCCGCATGGCTTTCAATCCCGCAGCCCGATCTTTGCAGAGCTGCCAGACCCCGAGCTCCTCGAGGAAGTCGACCGAGCCGCCGAGCAGGGCGGTGGTACGGTTGTCAGCATAGGGGGCGCGGCGGGCCGCCAGAGCGGTTGCGGCACCTGTTTGCGCCAGTGCGATTGCGGCCGCGAGCCCCGCGGGACCGCCACCGACCACGGCGACATCGAAAGAGGCGGGTGTATCAGTCATGTAGGGGAACATCGACCTTCTAGCGGGCTTTTTCAAGCCCGCGTAAGGATAACGCGCTATGTAGCAAACACGCGGCGATAGAGCGCAGCCACCGATGTGCAAATCGTTCCGATTCCTGCTAGCACTGCCGGCGTCATGGACAGCTTGAAACCAGACAGCGACGCATTGGCGACGCCGGCGCATCGAGCGGCGGCGTTCTCAGTTCACGTCTTCACCGCGCTCGGTGCCGGCGTGGCGCTGCTGGCGATGCTGGAAGCTGTTCGCGAGCACTGGACCGCGATGTTCTGGTGGTTGGGTGTGGCCCTCATCATCGATGGTCTCGACGGTCCGATGGCGCGACGCCTGGACGTCATGACGGTGCAGCCGCACTGGTCCGGCGACGTGCTCGATCTGGTGGTGGATTTTGCCACCTATGTGTTCGTGCCGGCCTATGCGATCACAGCCAGCGGCATGCTGCTGCCGCTGGCTGCGCCGATCCTCGGCGTTGGGATTGCGGTGACCGGCGCGCTCTACTTCGCCGACCGCCGTATGAAAAGCGACGACAATCATTTCCGCGGCTTTCCTGGGCTTTGGAATATCGCCGCCTTCTATCTCTTCCTGCTGCATCCGCAGCCTGTTCTGGCCAGTCTGGCTGTGGCGACGCTGATCGCGCTGACTTTCGTGCCGTTCCATGTCATCCATCCCGTTCGCGTCGTCCGGCTGCGCCGGCTGACCTTGTCGCTGATGGTGGTCTGGGCGGTGCTCGCGATCGACGTCCTGGCGCGGGACTTCGATGTCGGCGTGCCGATCACCGCGCTCCTCAGTGCGATTGGTATCTACGTCGTCGCGAGCGATTCCGCGATCCGGCTCCTGAGATCCCTCAAAGCATGACCGAACTTCTGACCAATCCTGAAGCATGGGCCGCACTGCTCACGCTGACCGCGCTCGAAATCGTTCTCGGCATCGACAATGTCATCTTCCTGTCGGTGATCGTCTCGCGCATTCCGCAGCCGCAGGCGACGCGGGCGCGGCAGATCGGGCTTGCGCTGGCACTGATCTTCCGCATCCTGCTGCTCAGCGTCCTGGTCTGGCTGATCGGACTGACCGCGCCTGTAGTCTCGGTGCACGGTCTCGATCTGTCCTGGCGTGATCTGATCCTGATCGGCGGCGGGCTGTTCCTGATCGCCAAGGCGACGCACGAAATTCACGCCGAAGTGGAGGCGCGGGAGTCGGAACAGAAGGGCGGGGGAGCCAGCGGCTTCCTGCTGGTGATCCTGCAGATCATCATCATCGATCTCGTGTTCTCGCTGGACTCGATCATCACCGCGATCGGCATGGCCCAGGAGCTCGAGATCATGATCGCTGCGGTCGTGATCGCGGTGGTGATCATGTATCTTTCGTCCGGCCCAGTTGCGCGTTTCGTCGCAGCGCACCCGACCACCAAGATGCTGGCGCTGGCCTTCCTGGTGCTGATCGGTGTCGCGCTGGTTGCAGACGGATTCAAGTTCCACATCCCACGCGGGTATATCTATTTCGCGATCCTCTTTGCGGTTGCGGTCGAGTTCTTCAATGTGCTGGCAGGGCGCAACCGCAGGAAGCACGGCAGCTAGCCGGCAGCCAGTTTGACCCGGCCCAAGTTGACAAGGCGCGCGTGATCGCATTCGCTGGACGAAATCGGCCATGGGGCCTCGTCCTTCCGGGCACGCGGCTTGCGATCGGCCGGGCCTGATGTCCGATGAGAATCAGGTATTTGTTGTAATAGTTTCGGCCGGACCGGAGGACACGGCCACAGGGCTGGAGGAGCAGACGCAATGGTCAAGGCGGTGTGCGTGCACAAGGTGGGAGGTCCGGACGCCCTCGTCTACGAACCCGTCGACATTGCGGTCCCCGGCCCGGGAGAGGTTCGCATCCGCCAGCACGCGGTCGGCCTGAACTTCATCGATGTCTATTACCGCACCGGCCTCTACAAGGCGCCGGGGCTGCCTTTCATCCTCGGCAATGAGGCCGCCGGCGAGGTCGTCGCGGTCGGCCCAGGCGTTACCCATTTCCATCCAGGCGATCGCGTCGCCTATTACCACAACCTCGGCGCCTACGCGACCGAACGCAACATTCCCTGGGAGCGGCTGGTCAAGCTGCCGGATCACATCACCTATGAGCAGGGCGCGGTGCTGATGCTCAAAGGGCTGACGGTCTGGTACCTCCTGCACAAGACCTTCAAGGTCGAGCCACACCACCGCGTGCTGATCCATGCGGCGGCAGGCGGGATCGGCCTGCTCGCCTGCCAATGGGCGCGCGCCATGGGCGCGCATGTGATCGGCACGGTCGGATCGGCGGCAAAGGCTGAACTTGCCCTCGCCAATGGCTGTGACCACGTCATCCTCTATAACGAGGAGGACTTCGTCGCCCGCGTCAAGCAGATCAGCCGCAATGAGCTCTGCGATGTCGTCTATGACGGCGTCGGCAAGGCCACCTTTCCCGGCTCACTGTCCTGCCTGAAGCCGCGCGGGTTGTTCGTCAGCTTCGGCAATGCGTCGGGTCCGGTGCCGCCGTTTTCCATTGCCGAGCTCAACGCCCACGGCTCGCTGTTTGCGACCCGTCCGAAGCTCAATGACTACATCGGCAAGCGCTCCGAGCTGCTCGAAGGCGCTGATACGCTGTTTGCGGCGGTCATCAGCGGCAAGCTGCATGTTCCGATCAATCATGCCTATGCGCTGAAGGATGCCGCGAAGGCGCACAGTGATCTCGAAAGCCGCGCCACCACCGGCGCGTCGATCCTGAAACCCTAGCGAGGCTCGCGCCGGATCGGGGTCCGTGCTTTAGCGTTCGGCTGTCGAACTCCAATCACGCTGCAGCGTCTGTCGCGATCCGTGCGGGTGCCAGGCTGTCCGTCCCGAGCGTCCAGTCGCGTTCGCGTGCTTCATCGGCGAGCGCGAGGGCAAGGCCGTGATTCAGCTCATAAAGGCCGGACGGCAATCCGGCGCGGCTCAAGGCAGAGCTGAGGGCATCCTGAATGAGGCTGCGCAGCGCGCGGTGCGGCGCTGAGACCGGGACATCGACATCGCGTCCAGCCATGGCCTGCGCACAGGCGCGGCGATCGAATGAGGCATGGCCGCGACAGGCCAGTGGTCGAACGGGGTGGATGATGCAGGCGCCGCGGACGATGAACGGGCATGGTTCGCGGCGCGTCATGCGTTCCGTCTCGCTCAGGCCGCGCGTGGCGCGGTTGGCGTGGGCGATCCGGCGCGACAGGCCGATGGTTGAACCTGCGGGGCTCGCGTCGATCTTGCGGACGTAACGGGCGATCAGGAAAATTTCCGGCGCGGTTGCGCTCACCCGGAGCGCGCAGCAGGACGGGCAGCCCTTTTGGCAGGCAAGCGGCGGCAGATGCGCCGTCTGAGCTTCGATATTGGCTTCGAACAGGTCGAAAGCCCGGTCGGCCAATGCTTTGATGAGCTGGCCTGAAGCTGATCGCGTGGCCAGGATCGCGCCGAACATTGTTTCCAGCCGAACAGATGCGGCATCGCTCACGGGCGCTCTCCGGCGTACAGCTCACATGAGCGTCGACCGCGGCGCCCGGCACGCTGCGGTCGACCAATAGGCGGTGAGGGCGCTCACCGCCGCTAGGAGAATAGTCAGGCGGCCACGTCCTTCAGGATCGCCTCGAAGCGCAGACGCGGAATCCGGAAGAAGCCTCGGCCGCCGGCAAAGGTCTGGTAGTGTGGGCGCGCCTTCTCGAGCAGCAGCTTGTACCACGCGTCGGCCGTCAGATGGGCAGGCCTCTCACCGATCGAATTGATCTCGGAGCTGGGGAAGAAGCGGACGTGGATCAGCACGTCCTCCATTGCCGGGCTCGGCGCCACGGCATCGCCGACCGGCAACGCTCGCGCCAGATTGTCTCTCGCCATTCATTATCTCCTTTTTCCAGCCGACCTCGTTGTCGGCCCATGATGAGCAGCTTGCTCCCGGCAATGCCTCTTTCCCCGGCAGGCTGGACATTTTCCGTGCAATCGTTATATTCAGTGTGATATAACGATTGGCGAACCGTCCGCAGGCTTTCGGCGTGTGAAGCATCCGCGCGAACCGCTCACGCTGTCTTTGACCTGGATCAAATCACAGGCTCGCGTCGATAAACGACGCGAGCCTGTTGCATTTCGAAGCGGGAGGCTCAGGCAACGCGCCGGGCGGCGCCCACCTTGGTCAGGATCGCATCGAGCAGACCTATCATCTCGACGATCTCCTCCCGCGTGACGTTCAGCGCCGGCATGAAGCGCAGCGTGTCCGCCTGCGGTGCATTCAGGAGAAGGCCGGCTTCGAAGGCTTGGCTTGCGATCGCCATGGCGATCGGCAGCTTCAGATCGAGCGCAAGCAGCAGCCCGCGGCCGCGCACCTCGCCAAGCCCGTGCCGTGCCGACAGCCGCTGCAGTTCGGCCTCGAGATAAAGGCCGGTCTCAGTGACTGATTTCAGGAAAGCCGGCTGGCCGATCTCCTCGATCACCGCAAGCCCCGCCGCACACATCAGCGGATTGCCGTTGAAGGTGCCGCCCTGATCACCATGCTCGAAGCAGGAGGCCTGCTCGGTCGCAAGCAGCGCCGCCAGCGGCACGCCGCCGCCCAAACCCTTGCCGAGCGTCATGATGTCGGGCGTGATCTCCGCATGCTCATAGGCGAATCGCTTTCCGGTTCGTCCGATGCCGGTCTGAATCTCGTCCACGATCAGGAGCAGGCCGTGTTGCCGGGTCAAAGTGCGCAGCTCGCGCAGGAATGCGTCCGTTGCCGGCCACACGCCGGCTTCGCCCTGGATCGGCTCGAGCATGACCGCGATGGTGCGATCTGAGATCAGCGCTTCGACCGAGGCGACGTCGTTCAGGCGCGCCTTGGGAAACCCAGGTACTTTCGGCTCGAACAGCGGCTCGAACGCCTTCTTGCCGGAGGCCGCCATGGTAGCAAGCGTCCGGCCGTGGAAGCCGCCGGCGAAAGTGATGATCTCATAGGCGCCGCCTTTGTGCCGCGCGCCATATTTGCGTGCGAGCTTGATCGCTCCTTCATTCGCCTCAGCGCCGGAATTGGCGAAGAAGACCTGGTCGAAGCAGGACTGATCGACCAGTGCTTTCGCAAGCCTCAGGCTGGTGTCGTTGAAATAGGCCGGGCTTGGCGTGATCAGCCGTGTTGCCTGGTCCGCCAGGGCCTTGGCCACAGCAGGTGGGGCGTGACCGAGCGCGTTCACGGCCCAGCCCTGGATGAAGTCGAGATAGCGCTTGCCGCCATCGTCCCAGAGGCGCGAGCCCTTGCCCTGGACGAACACGGTTTTCGGGCGCGCGGTAATCTCCATCAGCGCGTCATAGGGGTAGGGGGCAGTCAGCATTGCGGACACTCCTGGGCTGGGACGAGGGATGGGAATGAGCGGGGGCCAAAAGCGAGAAGGCCGCTTCCTTGCGGGAGCGGCCTTCTCGAAACCTGAAGCTGATGTGCAGCTAGCTGATCAGCATCGTTCTCGGACATGGCGCGCCCCGGCATCGTCACGACGGTGACGACGGCAAGCGGCGGCGCGGCGGTTGGTCCGAATGATGATCATGCCGTCGCCATACAGGCGGAGGTCGGGTGGTGTCAAGGTACGATCCGCCGTTGACTGAGGGCGCAAGCGGCAGAAAGGGGGGGCTCTCGCCGTCAGAACGCAATTTTACGAAACATTTAGGCAACACATTTACCATGGTTGCGATCATGGGAATGCAGGCGCTCGGGATGAGCGATGTCGATCCGAACCGAACGATCGCTGATGAAGTAGAGGCCGCGATAGCCGCGGGCTCGACGGATCGCTGCTGCGAAATGGCCGGACGCGTCGGCTCGCTGTTTGCCGCCTCGGCCGGGCATTTGGATATCGAGCAGCATGCCCTGTTCGCCGACATTTTCGAGCGGCTGGTCAACACCATCGAGCTGCGTGCACTGGCCGATGCGAGCGCGCGCATCGCGCTCGCCGAGCTGAGCGCGCAATTGGCGCCGGTGTCTCAGGCCCCGGCGCCGGTCATCCGCCGACTGGCCCGTCACGAAGACATTGCGGTCGCAGGTCCGGTGCTGTCGGAATCGCCGCGGTTGGCGGCGCCCGACCTGATCGAGATCGCGCAGACGAAAAGTGAAAAGCACCTGCTGGCGATTGCCGGCCGCTGGTGGCTGCAAGAGATCGTCACCGACGCGCTGCTCGCCCGCCGCTACCCGAGCGTCAGTCGCCGGCTGATGAAGAATCCAGGCGCGCGGATTTCGGCCGCAGGTTTCGCGGTGGTTGTCGCGCAGGCTGTTGCAGATCCGGAATTGGCCGTCATCACCGGTATCCGCGCCGACCTGCCGGCGGGCTTGCGCCTCCAGCTGTTGCGGGATGCAGCGGAGGCGGTGAGGGCGCGGTTGCTGTCGTCAGCGCCGCCGCATCTCTACGAGGAGATTCGCAGCGCGATCGCTGTCGCTGCGGCGGGCGCCGCCAGGGACATGTCGCGAGGCCGCGATTTCGCGGGCGCCAAGCTGGCGGCGGAGCGGTTGAAGAAACAGGGCAACCTCAACGAGACCACGTTGCATGAGCTTGCCACCCAGCGCCGCTACGAGGACACCATCGCTGCGCTCGCCGAGCTTTCGAAATCGAGCATCGAGGTCGTGCGGCCTCTGATGCAGAGCCTGCGCAGCGACGGCATCCTGGTCCCCTGCAAGGCGGCAAACTTGCAGTGGGACACCGTGTGCGCGGTTCTCGATAGCCGCTTCATATCAGGCGCCACCAATCCCGGCGAGCTCGACAAGCTCAGGGCGAAATATATCGCGTTGACGGCCGAGGAGGCGCACCGTCTCTTGAAGCTTTGGGCCGTACGAACGATTGCGCCGCCCAAGAAGCACTAAAAACGAGAAGCACGCTGCATCAATCAGAAGCCGGCGACGGTGCCGTGCAGGTCGTACTCGTCGGCGCGCTCGATCTTGGCCGTGACGATCTCGCCGACGCGCAGCGGACGGCGGCTGGACAGATAGACCGTCCCGTCGATCTCCGGCGCATCCGCCTTCGAGCGGCCCTTGGCCACGGTCGGGCCGACCTCGTCAACAATGATCTGCTGGCGCGTGCCGACTTTGCGCTTGAGCTTGCGTGACGAGATCTTCTGCTGACGCGCCATCAGCGCATTCCAGCGCTCCTGCTTGATCTCGTCGGGGATCTGATCCGGCAGTGCGTTCGAGGTCGCGCCCGCTACAGGCTCGTATTTGAAGCAGCCAAGGCGATCGATCTCGGCCTCATCCAGCCAATCGAGCAGATAGTTGAAATCCGCCTCCGTCTCGCCGGGAAAACCGACGATGAACGTCGAGCGCAGCGCCAGATCCGGACATTGCGTCCGCCACGCCTTGATGCGGTCGAGCGTCTTGTCCTGCGCAGCAGGACGCCGCATCGCCTTCAGCACGTTCGGGCTGGCGTGCTGGAAAGGAATATCCAGATACGGCAGCACCTTGCCATCGGCCATCAGCCCGATGACCTCATCGACATGGGGATAGGGGTACACGTAGTGCAGCCGCACCCAGGCGCCGAGTTCGCCGAGCTCCTTTGCCAAGTCGATGAACTTGGCGCGGACGGAGCGATCCTTCCATGGGCTTTCGGCATATTTCAGGTCGAGACCATAGGCCGAGGTGTCCTGGGAGATGACCAGCAGCTCCTTGACCCCGGCAGCCACCAGCCGCTCGGCCTCGCGCAGCACGTCCGCAGCCGGGCGCGACACCAGATCGCCGCGCAGCTTGGGAATGATGCAGAAGCTGCAGCGGTTGTTGCAGCCTTCAGAGATCTTCAAATACGCGTAGTGCCGCGGGGTCAGCTTGATGCCCTGCGGGGGAACCAGGTCGAGCAGGGGATCGTGCGCCGGCGGCAGCGCGCGGTGCACGGCCTCCACCACGCTCTCATAGGCCTGCGGGCCGGTGATCGACAGCACCCCTGGATAGGCCTGCTCAATCGCTTCGGGTTCCGCGCCCATGCAGCCGGTCACGATGACCTTGCCGTTTTCCGCCATGGCGGAGCCGATCGCCGACAGCGATTCCTGCTTGGCGCTGTCGAGGAATCCGCAGGTATTGACGATCACGACGTCGGCCCCGTCATGCTTGCGGGCCAGCTCGTATCCCTCGGCACGCAGCCGCGTGATGATGCGCTCGGAATCGACCAAAGCCTTGGGACATCCGAGCGAGACAAAGCTGATTTTCGGCGCTGTGGCCTGCGACATACCTGAACTGCCTGGTGAATAGGCGTCCAGCTAGTCCTAATTCCTCATAAAGACAAGGCTTTAAGCCAGCGAAGACCATGCTATGGATGGCAGCCCGGAGACCCGTCAAGCGATGACTGCCGAGCAATCGCCCAAAATCGTCATTGTCGATGAAAGCCCGATTCGTGCCGCCATCCTGCAGGAGGGCCTGCGCGAGGCCGGCTTCACCGGCGTGGTCCATATCAGCGAGATGCAGGGGCTGCTCGCGCGCATTTACGCGCTGGATCCCGACGTCATCGTCATTGATCTGGAGAACCCAAGCCGCGACGTGCTGGAGCAGATGTTCCAGGTCAGCCGCGCGGTCCGCCGGCCGATTGCAATGTTCGTCGACCAGAGCGACGCGGCCTCGATCCAGGCGTCCGTCGAGGCCGGCGTGTCGGCCTACATCGTCGACGGCCTGAAGAAGGAGCGGATCAAGCCGATCCTCGACCTCTGCATCTCCCGCTTCAACGCCTTCTCCAAGCTGCAGGACGAGCTGGAGCGGACCAAATCGGCGCTGGAAGACCGCAAGGTGATCGACCGCGCAAAGGGAATCCTGATGAAAATGAAAGGCTTCACCGAGGAGGAGGCCTATGTCCTTTTGCGCTCCACCGCGATGCGCGAGAAGAAGAAGATCGGCGAGATCGCGCAGTCGATCCTGACCGCATCGGAGATGCTGAAATGAGTGCGCCGCTTCGGATCGGTTTCATTCCCCTGGTGGACGCGGCCGCGCTGATCGTGGCGGTCGATAAGGGTTTTACGGCGGCCGAGGGGCTCGACGTCACCCTGGTGCGCGAGGTCTCCTGGTCGAATGTCCGCGACAAGCTCAATATTGGTCTGTTCGATGCGGCGCATTTGCTGGCGCCGGTGGCGATCGCCTCCAGTCTCGGCATCGGCCATGTCAAGGTTCCGATCGTTGCCCCGTTCAATCTCGGGGTGAACGGTAACGCGATCACGGTCACATCGGCGCTGCACGCTGATCTGATGGCCCATCTCGATGGCGATCGCTTCGATCCGATGGCAACCGCGCTGGCGCTCGCCCGCGTGGTGGCCAAGCGCCGCAGCGATGGCGCGGAGCCCCTGACCTTCGGCATGACCTTTCCGTTCTCGACCCACAATTACCAGCTCCGCTTCTGGATGGCTGCCGGCGGCGTCGATCCGGACGAGGACGTGCGGCTCGTGGTGCTGCCGCCGCCTTACATGGTCGACAGCATCAAGAACGGTCACGTCGACGGCTTCTGCGTCGGCGCACCCTGGAATTCGATCGCGGTCGATCTGGGCATCGGCCACATCCTGCACTTCGTGTCCGACATCCTGGTGCGGGGCGTGGAGAAGGTGCTGGCGTTGCGGCAGAGCTGGGCGGAGAAGAATTCCGACGTGGTTGCGGCTTTGATCCGCGCCTGCTCGCGGGGCGCCGATTTTATCGAACAGGACCACGCCGAGGCGGCGCAAATCCTGGCCCAGCCGGAACGGATCGGCGTCGATGCCGACGTCATCCGGCGCACGCTCGATGGCCGGTTGAAGGTCGCGCCGGATGGAGCCTTGCGCGAACACCCGCGCTATCTCCTGGTGGGGCGGGAGGGCGCCGGACGGCCTGATCCGGTGCAAGCCGCCTGGCTCTATGCCCAGATGGTGCGCTGGGGACAGACGCCGCTCAGCCCGGAGGCCCTGAAGACGGCAATGGGCGTCTTCAGGCCCGACATCTACGACAGCGCGCTTGGCCTTCAAGCCCCTGCTCAGGCGCCGGCAATTGGCGCGTTCGCCGGGCCGCCCTTCGCGGCGGACGATGTTCTGGGCCATCTGAAGGCCTTCAAGATCGGCCGCTGGACCGCCTGAGCGGGTGAGCGCACGGAAACGAGGCAGGGGCTCAAGCCGACTAGTTTTTGTGCTGACTGCCCAATTGCCGTGAGCTCGTCGCTCCGAGCCGCGTGAAGTGATTCGATCACACCGTTGATTTTTCAAGATATTTTCTGGCGCCGCAGCTGGCACGCAATTTGAATATTGCAGTGCGGTCAGCCGCCACAGATGCCGTTGACCGCAATCCATGTCGGATTTCCGCAGCAACGAAGCTGGTCGGACCGCCCCCTCAGATCGCCTCGGCACATACCGATCGGTCGAGACGTGGTCAGTTCCCAATTCCTTTGATGCCACTTGACGTGGCCGCAGGAGCTTCGTCGCGATCATGAAAATCGAAACGCTCTCAGTCGACTTCACCGACGAGCAGAAGCGCTATCTGGAAGGACTTGCCGCCGGCCTCAAGGTCAGCCAGGCGGGCCGCGCCGTCGGCGGCAGCTCTGCACTTGCGGAGCCGACCGGGCCTGACGCCATCCACATCAAGGCGCAGGACAGGGTGATCGCGGCCGGCAAGAAGCTTGCCGACCAGGAGAAGTTCAAGCGCGAGCTGCATCCGTTCGACGCCTATGAGCGGCTCAAGGAGCAGGCGCGCAGCAATGCCGCGCCGTCGGGGGCCGACAATTTCCGCTGGCGCTATTACGGGCTATTCCACGTGGCCCCGGCACAGGATTCCTACATGTGCCGGCTGCGCATTCCGAACGGGATTATGAAGCACTGGCAGCTGTCGGGCTTGGCCGACCTCGCCGAGCAGCTCTGCGGGCCCTACAGTCATGTCACCACCCGCGCCAATCTGCAGCTGCGTGAGATCCCGCCTAAGCATGCCGTGGCGCTGCTCGAGGGCATCCAGGAGTTGGGGCTGTGCTCCCGCGGCTCCGGCGCCGACAACATCCGCAACGTGACGGGCACGCCGACTGCCGGCATCGATCCGCAGGAGCTGTTGGACACGCGCCCCTACGCGCGCGAATGGCACTATCACATTCTCAACGACCGCTCGCTCTACGGGCTGCCGCGCAAGTTCAACGTCGCCTTCGATGGTGCCGGCAAGATCGCCGCCCTCGAAGACACCAACGACATCGCCTTCTCGGCGGTCGAGGTGAAGGACGGCTTTGGAGTCGAGGCGGGAGTTTGGTTCAAGCTCGGCGTCGGCGGCATTACCGGGCACAAGGATTTTGCCAAGCCGACCGGGATTGTGGTCAGGCCGGAGGAGGCCACCGCCGTGGCGGATGCCATCGTGCGGGTCTTCATCGAGACCGGTGATCGCACCAATCGCCTCAAGGCGCGGCTCAAATATGTGCTCGACAGCATGGGCGTGGACAAGATGATGGAGGCGGTCGAGGCGAAGCTCGGCCGCAAGCTCGCGCGCGTGCCGGAGGAGGCGCTGCTACCGCGGCCTGAAGCCGATCGAATGGCCCATGTCGGGGTGAACGAGCAGAAGCAGGCGGGGCTGAACTGGATCGGCGTGGTGCTGCCGGTCGGCAAGCTTACCTGCGCGCAGATGCGCGGGCTCGCCAAGGTCGCCCAGGACCTCGGCGACGGCGAAATCCGACTGACCGTCTGGCAGAACCTTTTGATCTCAGGCGTGCGTGACGAGAATGTCGCGCTGGCGAGCGCCGCGATCGAGCAGATTGGCTTGTCGGTGCAGGCGTCGCAGATCCGCGCCGGCCTGATCGCCTGCACCGGCAATGCCGGTTGCAAGTTCGCGGCGTCGAACACCAAGCGCCATGCCGCCGAGATCGGCGACTGGTGCGAGAGCCGGGTTGGAATCGATACGCCGCTCAACATCCATTTGACGGGCTGTCATCATTCCTGCGCCCAGCACTACATCAGCGATATCGGCCTGATCGCGGCGAAGGTGCCGGTTGGCGACAGCGACGACACCGTCGAAGGCTACCACCTGTTCGCCGGCGGCGGATTCGGGCCGCAGGCCGAGATTGGCCAGGAGGTCTATCGCGATCTCAAGGCCGAGGATGCGCCGCGCACTGTCGAGAAGCTGCTCAAGGCCTATCTCGCCCATCGCGCCTCTCCAGACGAAACCTTCCTGACATTTGCCCGCCGGCATGACGGCGAAACCCTGCGCAAGCTTGCCGAAGCTGAGGTGTCCGCATGAACCAGATCACGCCGCCGTCCAAGATCGAGATCATCCCGCCCGGCGCGCCATTCTCGGACGCGCAGCGCGCCTGGCTGAACGGCTTCCTCGCCGGCGCCCTTGGGTTCGACGGCTCGGTCCCGCTGTCGTCCGCGCAGAATGGCGCGGTGCTGGCGCCAGCGGGCGAGGTCGATGATGGCGAAGAGCCTTGGCACGACCAGACCCTGCCGATTGCCGAGCGCATGAAGCTGGCCGAGGGGCGCCCCTTGCGCCGGCGGATGATGGCGGCTATGGCGCAGCAGGATTGCGGCCAGTGCGGCTACAATTGCCGCGACTATTCGGAGGCGATTTCCAGCCGCAGCGAGGCGCGGCTCAATCTCTGCGTCCCCGGCGGCAAGGAAACCGCGCGGATGCTCAAGACACTCCACGAAGAGCTCGACAAGGCGCCGGAGGCCACGAAGCCGTCCAAGGAGGCGCCCTCGTCGGCGAAGGTATCGGTGGTCGTGAGCGAGCCCGGCCGCTCGCGGGACAATCCGGTCGAAGCGACCTTCCTGTCGCGCCGGCTTCTCAACAAGCCCGGCTCGGAGAAGGAAACGTGGCACATCGAGTTCGATCTTGCTGAGAGCGGCCTCGACTATGTCGTGGGCGATTCCTTCGGCATCTTCGCGCAGAACGATGTGGGGCTGGTCGACCAGATCATCGCGCTGCTTGGCGCGTCCCATACCACCGAGGTCAGAGGCAAGACGCTGCGGCAGTGCCTGATCGAAGACGTCTCGCTGTCGCCGGCCCCCGACACGCTGTTCGAGCTGATCTCCTTCGTCACCGGTGGCACGATCAGGGAAAAGGCGCGGCGCCTGGCGCAGGGCGAGGATCCCGATGGCGACGCCGCGACGCTGGACGTGATGGCGGTCTTGCAGAAGTTCTCCGGCGTCCGGCCGCATCCGGAAGCGTTCATCGAGGCGCTGGAGCCGCTGCAGCCGCGGCTCTATTCGATCTCATCGTCGCACAATGCGACGCCAGGCAAGCTCTCTTTGACCGTCGACAGCGTCCGTTACGTCATCGGCAAGCGCAAGCGGCTCGGGCTTGCCTCGACCTTCCTCGCTGAGCGCATCAATCCCGGCGACCAGGTCAAGGTCTATGTACAGAGGGCGCACGGCTTCGCGCTGCCGGCCGACCCCAAGACGCCGATCATCATGGTCGGGCCCGGCACCGGCATCGCTCCGTTCCGTGCCTTCCTGCTCGATCGCCGGGCAGCGGGCGCGCCGGGCAAGAACTGGCTGTTCTTCGGCCATCAGCGCTCGGATTGCGATTTCTTCTATGCAGATGAGCTCAACGCAATGAAGACGTCGGGGCTGCTGACGCGCCTGGCGCTCGCCTGGTCGCGCGACGGCGAGAAGAAGTTCTACGTCCAGGACCGGATGCGCGAGGTCGGCCGCGAGGTATGGAACTGGCTCGCCGAAGGCGCACACCTCTACATCTGCGGCGATGCCAAACGCATGGCCAAGGACGTCGAGCGTGCACTGGTCGATATCGTGACCCAGTTCGGTGCGCGCTCGACTGACGAGGCTGTCGCATTCGTCGGGGAACTCAAGAAGAAGGGCAGGTTCCAGCTGGACGTGTACTGAGGCCGCTCTGCCCCGAAAGATCGGGGCAAGGAAATTCTCAACTGCGGAACCGGGCGAGAATTTTTTCACAAGGCCGGAACCGCAGGGAGGGGGATCGTCGTTATTTTGCCGGTTGTCTTGCACCCGGCCGCGAGAACGCTTTTCTCATGACCGGAAATTCAGGAGGCCGGTCATGCGGATGTCGTCAGCGCCCTTACGTCAGATGCAAACGCGAAGCGCCGAGCGCGTCGGCGCGGCATGGCCGGTCGTTGCGTTTTTCAGCGCCTTTGCCCTGATCGCGGCGATCACGCTCGGCACCGCCTCTGTTCACCCGTTCTGACTACGGCGCCGTTTTGAACGGCGCCACCTTGATACCGGCGGCATCCAGCGCCTTGCGTACCTCGCGGGCGATCTCGACTGCACCTGCAGTGTCGCCGTGAATGCAAACCGTGTCGGTGCGCATCTTGATGACCTTGCCGGTCACCGACACCACCGCACCATCCTGAACCATGCGCACCACGCGATCGGCGATCACCTCGGGATCATGCAGCACCGCGCCCGGCTTGCTCCGCGACACCAGGAGGCCGTCATCGCCATAGGCGCGGTCGGCAAACACTTCATGCACCATCGGCAGGTTGGCCTTCTCACCGGCCTGCACCAGCCTGGAATTGGCGAGCACGACGAAAATCAGGTTCGGGTCGACGGCCTTGATCGCGCTGGCGATCGCGTTTGCGGTCATGTCGTCCTCACAGGCGACATTGGACAGCGCGCCATGGGCCTTCACATGCGTGACCTTATAGCCCGCGGCGGTCGCGATCGCCTGCAGCGCCCCGATCTGATAGGCGACGAGATTCTCGATCTCCGATGATTTCAGGCCCGGCACCGGGCGCCGGCCGAAGCCGTGCAGATCGCGATAGCCCGGATGCGCGCCGACGCTGACGCCGTGCGCCTTCGCCATCTCCACCGTCTTGCGCATGATGTCGGCATCGCCCGCGTGGAAGCCGCAGGCGACGTTGACCGAGGTGGCGAGCTCGATCATCGCGGCGTCGTTGCCCATTTCCCAGGGACCGAAGCTTTCACCGAGATCGCAGTTCAGATCGATGGTTGTCATGGCATGGGCCTCGTCAGAGTTGGGTGATGGGCTGGCCTTAGTCCGGCGTCACCGTGAGCCAAGTCGCGGGATCGGTGGCACTCACCGCTGTCCCCGCGACGTTCGCGCTGAACAGTGTATCGAGATTGAGATCGGTATTCACGACCTCGCTGACGCGATCAGCCAGGCTGCGCAGTAGATCCGTGAACTTGCGCAGCTCGGCCTGCGCCTCGGCCATTGTCACGGCCGCAAACCGAAACGCCGTTCCTGCAGGGGTCTGTGCCAGCCGGCCATAATCAGCGGTGATGACCGTCGCGATCTTGGGGTAGCCGCCGCTGGTGCCGCGGTCCGACATCAGGACGATCGGGCCGCCGCTGCCGGTGACCTGGATGCTGCCATCGACGGTGCCGTCGGAGACGATGTTGTGACCATGAATGTGCCGGATCGCGGGGCCCTCGAGCCGATAGCCCATGCGGTCGCTGGTCGCCGAGATCTTCCACTCACTGTCGAGAAACAGCGCCTTCATCTCGTCGTTGAACTCGTCGTCCTGCGGTCCCATCACGACCCGGATCGGACCAGTGGATGGCTTGGGCAACTCGATCCTACGCTCGATGACGTCGCCAACCGATTTGGCCTCCAAGACATCACCGGTCTGGAGCGGGCGCGGATAGGGGCTGCCGAGGCCGGCGCGCGCATTGACGGACAGGCTGCCGAACACCGCTTCGCCGGCAATGCCGCCTTCGATCGCGAGATAGCTGAACGAAGCGCCGCGCGCGAAACCGAGTGTCAGGGTCTCGCCGTCAGCGAGGGTCATCGACGTATCGACCTTGACCGGACGCTTGGCGATGTCGGCCGGGCGCGGTGCGCCCGCCAGGCTCACGCGCACGGCGCCGCCCTTGGCGGTGAAGGCCGCACCGAATGGTCCGATCTCGATTGCGGCCGCGAGCGGTGCGTTGCCGACCAGCGCATTCGCGGCCGCCAGCGAGAGCTTGTCCATCGCGCCGGACGGCGTGAGGCCATAACGCTGAGCCCCGAAGCGGCCGCCGTCCTGAACGGAGCTTGCCGGACCGATGCTGGAGACGACGAGCTTGCTCATGCCGCGATCCGCTCGGCGATGATTTCGCCGGCGGCTGCGGCGCGCTCCTGCTCGGTGAACATCTTGATGTCGACGTCGTAGAACGTCACCTCGTCGCCCGGCTCGAGCAAAAACGTCGGCTGGCGATGCAGCTGATAGGTCCGCACGGGCGTGCGTCCGAGCAGGTGCCAGCCGCTTGGACCGGCGAGGCATTGAATGCCGGTCTGGATGCCGCCGATCGCGATCGTGCCCGCAGGGGTCAGCAGCCGCGGGCTCTCGCGCCGCGACATGTGCAGGAACTTGTCGAGTCCCGAAAGATAGGACCAGCCCGGCGTGAAGCCGATCATCGCAACGCGATAGCGGCCAGCCGCATGGCGCGCGACGATATCGTCCGGCGTCGTATTCAGCGACTTCGCAACGTCTTCCAAATCAATGCCGTTCTCGCCGCCGTAGCAGACGGGAATGCGCCAGCGCCGCGTCGTGGCTTCCAGCGCAAGCGGGCCGCTCGCGCGTGCGAGCAATTGTGAGCCCAGCGCGTCGTAGTCGATCACCAGGGGATCATAATGTACCAGCAGCGAACGATAGGTCGGCACCGTCTCGGTGATACCTGCAATCGGAGTTGCTGAAAGCGCGCGATCCAGTGCAAGCACCTTGCGGTTGGCCGTGTCATCGATGGTGCGGCTGAACTCGACCGTGATGGCGCTATCGCCACTGGGCAGCAGGCGAGGGGGTGGAAGCGTGTCGGCCATGGCCTCTGGAACGTCAGCGATCGATTGCTCCTGCTGTAGCCTCTTTTCGCCGCGAGCGGAATTGGTTCACGCGAAAATCTGTCGTTAGTTCAATAAATTAAACCGATGTCGTGCGATAAATCGGCTTTATCGCGCGCGTGCATGACACCATCCGTTGAACGCGTGACAGCAGCCCTTGACGCTGACGCCGCTCCCCGCAAGATGCGCGCGCATGTCTCATCCTCCATTGGAGCCGAAGTCCGACGATGTCCCTGACCCCCGAAGCGATCGCCATCCTTTCCAACGTCACCACCGCGACCATCACCACGGTCCTGCTCAAGAAGGGATTGCGAAACGTCTGGATGCGCGGCGCCCGTCCGCTGCGGCCGGGACAGAAGCGGCTGGTCGGGCCCGCCTTCACCCTGCGTTTCGTCCCGGCGCGCGAGGATCTGGCGACCCCGGAATCCTGGGCCTCGCCGATCTCGACCCGGGCCGCGATCGAGGCGATGCCCGAAGGCTGCATCGCGGTGGTCGATGCGATGGGCACCAAGGACGCCGGCATCTTCGGTGACATCCTCTGCGCACGCATGGTCAAGCGCGGCGTCGCCGCGCTGATCACCGACGGCGTCGTGCGCGACCTCGAAGGCGTGCTCGGCACCGGATTGCCGGTGTGGTGCGATGGTTATGCCGCGCCGCCCTCGGTCGCCGGACTCACCTTTGTCGGCTGGGGCGAGGCGGTCGGTTGCGGCGGCGTCGCGGTGTTCCCCAACGACGTGGTGGTTGCCGACCAGGATGGCGCGGTGCTGATCCCGCAAGCGCTGCTCGACCACGTGCTGGCCGAGGGACCGGAGCAGGAGCGCATGGAGGCCTGGATCGTCGATGAGGTCAACAAGGGCGCGGTGCTGCCCGGTCTCTATCCGATGAATGCGGAGACCAAGGCGCGCTACGCCGCGTCGAAGAAGTGAGCTGACAGAGCAATCCAAGGGCAAATCGAAGCGCAAGCAGGACGAGGAAACGTCATGGTCGATATCTATCTCGCGGGTTCGCGCCCGACCCGCCAGGCTCCGGCGGAAAGCTTCACCGGCACGGTCTGGCAGGACCCGATCATCACGCCGCAGGCGCCGGCGCGCGTCGCGTCGGCGCGCGTGGCCTTCGAGCCTGGCGCACGCACCGCGTGGCACACCCATCCGCTCGGCCAGACACTCTACGTGATCCAGGGCGTCGGCCGGGTGCAGGCCAAGGGCGAGCCGGTCCGCGAGATCAAGGCCGGCGACGTGGTCTGGATTCCGCCGGGCCAGAAGCACTGGCACGGCGCGGCGCCGACCACTGGCATGGTTCACGTCGCGATGCATGAATCGCTCAACGGCGAGCATGTGACCTGGATGGAACATGTCACCGACGAGGAATATGCGACCTCGGTCGGCTGAGACTGCGGTCTGCCATTGAGAGCGTCCGGACCGTGCGGCTGAGATGGCTGCGCTCTACTTTTTGGCGGTTTTGCCAAACGGAGCCCATCTGTTTGGGGAGTTCTGTTCGCCTCGTGCTCTTACCGCCAGACGATTGCACGCCTGACGCCCGCCCAATCCGCCGCCCGCATAGTTCGGCCGCGGTTGACAATAATCTGTATGATGTACAAATATTTGTACGACATGCATAGAGGTGTGGAGGGAGAGCGGAATGGCTCACGTATCTTACAGCGAGCTTCGTAATAATCTTGCAACCTATATGGACGCGGTGTGCGACGATCGCGCGCCGCTCGTTGTCACGCGCCAAAATGCGCGAAGCGTCGTGCTGATATCGGAGGAGGAGTATGAGGCGCTTATGGAGACGGTCCATCTCCTGAAGAGCCCGGCAAACGCCGCTCGTCTTCTGCGCTCGATCAAGGAGGCCGACGAAGGCAAATTGACCGAGCGCGAGTTGATTGAGCCGACGAAAGCAGGCTGAGCGGCGGCATGATAACCGCTTGGACCGAGGACGCTTGGCAAGATTATCTTGAGTGGCAGAAAGAGGACGAGAAAGTTCTCGACGCAATCAACGCCTTGATCAGGGACATCAAGCGCGATCCGTTCAAGGGGCTCGGGAAGCCGGAGCCCCTTAAACATGCTCTGCAGGGCTGGTGGTCTCGCCGCATCACGGGCGAACATCGATTGGTCTATCGCGTCGCCGGTAAAGGCGAAACTCAACAGCTCGATATTGCTCAATGCAAATATCACTATTGAACGGGATCGAGATGAAATGGCCTCACTGGCCGCAATGCGTGCCGCGGTGTCTTGCCGAGAAGTGCTCGGATGAGCCTGCCCAGAACAGCGCAATGCGGTGGGGCCAAGCCTCACCGTGCGCAAATGATGGGATAGGTCGACGGCAATAAGCAGGGGCGCACGCGTCTCCCGCGCGCCCCCGCTCGTGGTCACTGCGGCATCGTCTCGAATGACGGCAGGGTCGCGGCTTTGACGGCGCGGAAGAACGAGTCGTAGCCGTGGACGGCGGCATAGAGATTGAGGCGGCCCCAGCCGTCCCAGGTGTTACCATCGAGCAGCGCGTAGCCCGCCGGCAGCGCGGTGTCGCGCAGGAGCTCGGTGCGCTGCTGCTCCGTCATATAGGGAAAACGCGTGAGCAGCAGCACCTGGGCCTGCACCGGCACGACCTTGGGCGTTCGCATATGGCTCGCGAGCGCAAGCCCGTAGGTCATGCGGTAGGTGTAGCCCCGGGCGTCGTCGGGATCGAGATTGTAGTCGAACATTTTCCAGGCCCGATCGCGCTCGTGATCGGCTCTGGACTCAGTCTTGTCGAGGCACTTCTCGACGCTGCTGGTGCCGCAAGACTGCGCCAGATATTTCTGGGTCTGGGTGTAGGCCTGATAGACCGCGTAGGCAGCGGCATTGGCAGGATTGGTCCAATCGACCCGGTTGCCGTTTGCATCGTAGAGCGCGTTGTAGATGTTGGTCGCGATGATCGCGGTCGCCTCGATGCGGCCGCCGATCACGTCGAGCGGCGAGTGCATGCCGGCGAGGATGCGGTTGTTGCCGAGATCGGCCGCGCGCACCAACAGGCTCTCATATTGCTGTGGTACCAGGAAAGCGAGGCCGAGCGCCTGGTTATAGGCGAGGTTGGTGTGGCCGCTGATATAGGCGCCGTCGCCATAGGGATTGGTGCCGTTGGCGATCTGCCAGAGCAGAGTGGGAACGTTCACATCGGCCGAGAGCCGGAACGGCCGCGGCGCCGTGCCGACGCCAGGGGCATAATCGCCGGCATTGAACGTGGTCGGCGTGAGATTGCCGGAAGCGTCATAGGAGCCGACGTTGGGCACTGTAATCGGCTTGCCGCTATTGGCGCTCACCATGGCCTGGGTAACGGTGAAGCCGCGCACCCAGTTGACGGTGGTGCCGTAGGCGCGCGGAACGGCGAAATTGCTGAAATAGGTCGGCACGACGAATTGCGCGGTGTCGGCGGTGGTGAGGCCGGCCTTGTTGCTCGCCGCATTGTAGTTGCCGTAGCGCGCATCGAGCGGGCTGATCACACCTGACGTGATGGAGCTCGGATTGGTCACCGGAACGGTCGAGCCCATGTAGCGCTCGAACGTGCGCTTCGGCGGTTCGGTCGAGGCGTTGTTGCGGATGGTGTTGTTGAGGAAGTTCGCAGCCGCCGCCAGCGGTGTCGCGCTGCCGTCACCGAAAGTCGCAAAGCCGATGGTGGCACCGTTGAGGTAGTTGATACCTTGCGCGGTCGGCGCGTAATCCTGCAGCGAGGTGATCACGTAAGAGGTTGGGGTCAGCTTTGCCGGCGCCGTGCCGGTCGTGGACGAGCCGATCCCCGTCATGAAATAGGAGGTGAGAGCGCCGAGCCCGTTGAGCACACTGTAGGGCTGCGCCGTGCGGTCATCGTGGATGGCGGCAAGGGTCTGCGCCGGGGTTCGATTCCGCGTCATCCTGATCACGGTCTCGATGTTCTGATCCATGACGCCCGGGCCATGGGCGAGTCGGGGATCGTACTGCGTCAGATTGGCGTAGGAATCGAGCAGGTTCACGATCGTCGAGCCGACCGACGCGGTCGAGCTGTTGGTGAAATTGACCGGCGGCGTGGTTGGAATGCTGCCGGCCTGCGCGGCGAACGGGATGAGCACAGCACCGAGCGCTGCATATTTCCAAAACTTCAACGACGCGGACGACATTCAAAAACCTCAGGATCTTCGATTGCTGAGCCAAGCCGGCTCATTTTGTTGCGCGCAGCCTTGCGCTGATCTGAGATGCGAAGGCCGTCCGGACCTTCCTATCCGTCGATTTTAACCGTTTGGTAACGAACCGCTTCTTGGCAGGGGAAACGCGCCCCTGTCGTCGGAATGCACATGCGGATTGCATTGAAGGGCGCTGTGAAGGGCCAGGTGCGTGAATCTTCTATTGGCTGCTTTCCGCGCCAAGGCTGCAGCCGGCTCAAGGCTGGCTTAACGACCTTTCCTGAGTGATATCAACTCGATCTTAGGAGCTCCTGCGATAGGGATCGCGCGAAGGAGATCGATGCGAATGCCTGCTCCCAAGAGAATGCCTGCTCCCAAGAAACGTGAAGCGCGGAAATCGATGAAGCAGCCGGCGTGGGTCACGCTGGATGGCGGCTTCGCCGTGCGCCACTGCCTCGTGCAGAACATCTCGAGCGCCGGCGCCAAGATTACGCTCGATGACGCGGTTGCGTTGCCTGCCACGATCCGGCTGGCATTCGCGCGCGATGCGCGCACCGGTCGGCTTTGCCAGGTGGTGTGGCGGCGCGGAACCTCGGCCGGGGTCAAGTTCATCGGCTGAGCGTCAGGAGTGGCTGGCGAATAGCCGCCGATGCGACTAAGACGTCGCGCATGTCTAAGCTGTTCTTCCTCGGCGCGGTGCTCTGCCTGTCATGGGCGACGGCGGCACTTGCGCAGTCGCCCGGGCCATCTCTGCTCAGGCCCGACAATCCGACAGCGAACACGACCATTGCAAAGCCGGCTCCACGCACCCGCACGACGGCCAATCCGTGTGCCGCCTATGGCCCAAGCTTCGCGCGTGTTCCGGGAACCGATACCTGCGTGAAGGTCGGAGGTGCCGTGAGCGTCGAGGCGGGGAGTTCACTCCGCCGCTGATGATCGCGACTGCGGCGTGACGCACTCTACGAAAGTGGCGGTGCGACGTAGCGGATGAAGGCCGGCCTGCCGGCGAGGGTCTGGTACCAGCGCGCCAGGTGCGGCAGGTCGGGCTTCTCGACGCCCTCGACGCCAAACCAGCGCCGCGCGAAGGTGCCGAGCGCGATATCGGCAAGCGTGAAGGTCTCGGCCTCGATGTAGTGCCGGTTCGCGAGATGCGCATCGAGGATCCGCCATAGCGCTCCGGCTTCGTCTGCGCATGTCTGCAAGGCGACCATGTCGCGCGCTTCGGGTGGCGTGCGGATCAAACCCCAGAACAGGGGCCGCTCGATCGGCTGCACCGTCGAGAGCGTCCAGTCGAGCCAGCGCTCGACGCCGGCGCGCTGCCGCGGCTCCTTGGGGTAGATCGGCGTCTCAGAGCCATAGGCCAGGCAAAGGTAGCGCATGATCGCATTTGATTCCCACAATACGAAATCGCCGTCGACCAAGGTGGGAATCCGCCCGTTCGGGTTCATCGCGAGATAGTTGGTCTCACCGTTGCGGCCGAACTGCATGCCGGCATCAATGCGGTCATAACCCACGCCGAGCTCGGCTGCGCACCACAGCACCTTCTGCACGTTCACCGAATTAGGGCGGCCCCAGATCGTCAGCCGGTTTGCGTTTGACACGTGGCTCTCCTGCTCCAGCGTTGTTCGCGCGTTGAATAGCCGTTGCGTGCTGCACATGCAAAAAGCCCCGCCGGCGGGGCGGGGCTTTTCGCGGCACGTATCGATATCGGGATCAGTGGCCGAAGAAGAGCCACAACAGAATGATCACCGGAATCGGCACGCCCAACAGCCACAACAGAAGTCCTCGGCCCATGTCCGCCTCCTCGCATTCCTCTCCATTCAATCGGAGGGACAACGCAGTGGCGGCGGTGATGTTCCGGCTTCAAGGAGGTTCTCGGGCGAACTACCAGTGGCCGGTGTTCGGCATCGACAGCCACGGCTCCTGCGGCGGCTTCGGCTCGCCCTTCTGCAACAGCTCGATTGAATGCAGGTCCGGCGAGCGGACGAACGCCATGTTACCGTCGCGGGGCGGACGGTTGATGGTGATACCGAGCTTCATCAGCTGCTGGCAGGTGGCGTAGATGTCGTCGACCTCGTAGGCGAGGTGGCCGAAGAAGCGGTCCTCGCCATAGGTCTCTTCATCCCAATTGTAAGTGAGCTCGACCAGCGGCGCACCGCGCGTCGGCGGCAGGCTCTTCAGCAGATGTTCATCTTCCGGCGCGCACAGGAAGACCAGCGTGAAGCGGCCCTTGTCGTTCTCGATCCGCCGGACCTCCTTCAGCCCGAGCGCATCGGAATAGAATTTGAGCGCGACATCGAGATTGCGCACGCGCAGCATGGTGTGGAGATAGCGCATTGTTCTTGTCTCCTTGGACGAAAGCTGGTGCTCGACGGGGACTGTCGGCCGCGCCGTCCATAGCAGCAAAAGGTAATGTCAGGCAGTGGGTCCGACTGAGCTTTAAATGGGCTCGCGCGGATTTGTTCATCTGTCCCGCGTCAGATCTGGCCGTGATGCCGGACGTTCGCGTGCAGCTGCAACACGGCCGGACGAATCTCCTTACGGGCTAGAAGTACCGGCTGGAAGCCGCCGTCGCGAGCTTGGACGGGGCCGGATCTCGCGCCGCCGCGGCACGCGTCCATGTGTCGCAAAGGCCTATTTTGGCAGTGATTCGCGCATCAGCCGTGGTGCCGGCAGCGTCCGTTCCAGGTCATTTCGCCGCAATTGCGTGAGGAAAGTGTCGCTGAAATCACGCGCAACAGCCGAAAATGCCTTAAAACATAGGGAAAAATGAAACTCGGGGTGCCATATGTGAGCATCCATCCTTGACTTCTGCGCGCGCCGTTGGAATTTTGGCGACGCTGTGGGTGCTTCGGGGCCCTTAAAAACCAGGAGATTCCCGAAAGAACGCGGGGTCATACCACCAGACGACTGAAAGTCCCGGCTGCGCAATGCAGCCAGAAAGCCCCGACCGATCCGCGCTGAAATGCGTGCGAGAGCCGCGCAGTCGTCTAAATCTTTCGTCGGTACCACTCAAAGGAGATACGATGGCTACCCAACTTTCCAAGTCGCAGTTGATCGAGAAGATTGCGACCACGACTGAGCTGTCCAAGCGCGACGTCAAGAACGTCATGGAGACGCTCACCGATGTCGGCCACAAGGAGCTGAAGAAGACCGGAGTGTTCCTGGTCCCCGGCTTTGCGAAGTTCGTGGTGATCAAGAAGCCCGCCACGAAGGCGCGGAAGGGCACCAATCCCTTCACCGGCGAGGAGATGATGTTCAAGGCCAAGCCGGCGCGCAAGATCGTGCGGGCGCGCCCCGTCAAGGCTGCCAAGGACGCGGTGGCCTGAGATCGACGGTTCGGCGCCAACATTCGCATTCCATTGGCGAATGTTGGCGTCACGGGCCGCCAGCGATCTTGCTGATGCGAGCGGAGCTTCTGATTTGGCCTTCGCATCTCGATCTTCCGGCAGGAAGGTCGCAAACGCCAAATCCGCTCCGTGAGAGGCCTCCTGAAAAGGGGGCCTTTTACTTTTGCCGGGTCTTAGTGAACGCGCGCCGGCTTGCTGCTGTGTTCGGACGGATCGGGGAAATTAGAATGGATCAATGTCGCGATCCGTCACGGCGCATCGAGCACGCCAAGCGGCGCTGCAGGTGGCGAAAACGACAGCAGCGCCACAACGGCGGAATATGCTCGCCGCGTGACGCTGCCTCGAAGACTGGGCCCTGAAATCCCCAGCATCCGTAAGTCCCCATGCCCGGCAAAAGGTTCAAAGGAATTTCGCCAAGCGGGAGAGCGGGAGCACCCGCGACCTTCGTGCCATGTTGGCTGACGTGGCTTCCAAAGGAGCCGAGTCGCGCCGGAACATCGGGGGAGATCGAGGTTCGGCCTGGCCCGGATTGGGGATAAGCTATGGTATTTTGCGCAGCAAGCTCCGGGTCGGACGGGAGATTCGGGTCATCGGGCGGCTGTGGATTTGCTGCGGACAAGTCGGTGGACAGCCTGGGGAGCGAAGCACGGTGAACAACCGCGCGGTCAGCGCGCTCAGACGGGTTGCACGCGGCGCGTCGAAGGTCCGCCGATCATCCTTCGTCCCGGCGAACTTCCTCTGAGGCGCCATCGGCGCGCTGCGGCCAATGCCGGGAGGCGATCACGACGAAGCCTCCATAGCCGATGATATTCAACACCAGTTCCAACCATGACGGCATCTGCTGCACCTCGCCGTCAACTAGAACGATTGAACAGCCGACTCGTTCCGTGGTGGTGGATCACGTCGTTCCCGCAACATCGTGTTGTTCCCGCAACCAAAACCAGGCCGTTCGCGTTGATCGCGCGTGTTCAACTGGAGGACATGTGCATGAGAAAAACACTGGCAGCAAAAACAGTGGCAGTCTTGGCGACCGTCGGCGCCGTGGCCGCGACCCCGCTTGCCACATCGGCACCGGCTGAAGCCCATGGCATCGGGCCGGGCTTGGCATTCGGTCTTGCGGCCGGCGCGCTGACAGCCGGCGCGATCGCAGCATCGCATCCATACTATTATGGGCCGGACTATGGCTACTACTATGGTCCGCGCTACGCTTATGGCCCCGGTCCATACGCCTATTACGGCGGCCCCTACTACTACCGCCATCACTATTGGCGCCGCTGGTGACGGCAAGGCCCGGAAGCGCAGCTTCCGGGCCTTCTGCATTTCGGGCTGGCTGCGGCCCCGCGCTATTCTGCGCGCTCGTTCTTTCCGGCTTTCGCCCAGGTCACGGTCGCATATTGCTCACGCTCACGGGCGAATCGCTCCTGCGTCGCCTTGAACCTGGCGACCCGCGCCGTGATCTCCTCGCGCTCCCGCACAAGGCGCTCGTGCTTTTCATTTTTTGTCATGGGTCATCTCCAAATCCGCGAATCGCATGCGCGGATGAGCGGTCGTGATTGGGGCACGAGTGCGGACACGGTCCGCGCACTGAAATGTTGCTCACTGATTTCGCCCACCGGGATGGGCGCGGGTGCGAGCGGCGGAAATGCACAGATTTCACACCGAGCTCGCCACCGGATTTCGGCTTCGAGAACTGGCCGCGCCGTTGATGATGGAAAGGGCAGGGTCGATTCTTGTGAGGCTCGTCACTTCTCGCGAGCAATGACGGCTCAGGGCCCCGTCCCCGAAGCTGCATGACAGGGCTCCGCAGACGGCGGTCGGCAGGAAGGCTGCAACGCGTGGGGCCGTGCTATGATTGTTATGGCCTTTGTCGTTTGGAATGCCGTCCATGATTGCAACGGATCTCCAGAGCGGTGTCGCCGTACTCGGCGATATGATCGCGGCTGCCAGCGTTATCGTGCCCTTTACCGGGGCGGGAATCTCGACGGAATGTGGCATTCCAGACTTCCGCTCGCCGGGCGGGCTATGGACCCACAACCGGCCGATTCCGTTCGATGAGTTCGTGATGAGCCAGGATGCCCGTGACGAGGCCTGGCGGCGCCGCTTCGCCATGGAGGCGGTGTTCGCGCACGCCAAGCCAGGGCGCGGCCACCGCGCGCTTGCCTCGCTCTACCGCGCCGGCAAGATTCCCGCGGTCATCACCCAGAACATCGACAATCTGCACCAGGCCTCCGGCTTCGCAGCCGATCACGTTGTCGAGCTGCACGGCAATACAACCTATGCGCGATGCATCGGATGTCGGCAAGAATATGACCTGGCCTGGGTCAAACAGCATTTCGAGGCCGGAAAGGCCGCGCCGGATTGTCCAGCCTGTGGCGATCCGGTGAAGACGGCGACCGTCTCGTTCGGCGAAGCGATGCCGGAGGAGGCGATGCAGCGCGCCACCGAGCTTGCGCAGCATTGCGATCTGTTGCTCGCGATCGGCTCCTCGCTCGTGGTGTGGCCCGCTGCCGGCTTTCCGTTAATGGCCAAGAACGCAGGTGCGAAGCTTGTGATCATCAATCGGGAACCTACCGAACAAGACGACGTTGCCGATCTCGTCATTCGTCACGACATCGGAGAAACCCTGTCACCCTTCGTCCGCAACTGAACCGAAACTGATTCGCGCCTGCGCAAGGCTGTTCATAGGTTCTAACCACTCCGATTTTTATCTATGCGCGAGGCAAGGGAATGTTATCTTTTGATTCGAGAGATTCGCGTGAATCATCGTGAGTAGTGGTGATAAGCGCGCGTCATGGGGGGCGCCGTTGCAGGGGTGGCGGCTCACAATCATATGTGAGGTCCGGGGTTATGGGGTCGGACGGATTTGAGTCCAAGAAGCTCGGGGTACCGGTGCCTGGTGGATCAGCACCAAGCCGGCTCGGGGGAGAGTTTCCAGGCGGTACCACACGCGATTCGGCGATTGATGCGTTGTCAGGTCTCGGCGAGAATCTTGTCGAAATTAGCGGCGTGATCAAATGGTTCGACGCGTCGAAGGGATACGGGTTCATCGTTCCCGACAATGGATGGCCGGACGTGCTGTTGCACGTCACGGTGCTAAGGCGCGACGGCTATCAGACGGCGTATGAGGGAGCTCGGCTGGTCTGTGAGTGTGTGCAGCGCGCCAAGGGCTACCAGGCCTTCCGCATCGTCTCGATGGACGAGTCGACCGCGATCCATCCAGCGCAAATGCTGCCACCGCGGACGCATGTCACGGTCACGCCGACCAGCGGGCTGGAGCGTGCGCAGGTGAAATGGTTCAACCGGTTGCGCGGTTTCGGCTTCGTCACGTGCGGCGAAGGTACCCCGGACATCTTCGTTCATATGGAAACGCTGCGCCGCTTCGGGATGACCGAGTTGCGTCCCGGTCAGTATGTGCTCGTCCGCTATGGGCCCGGCTCCAAGGGGATGATGGCGGCGGAGATCCATCCGGAGACGGGATCGCCCGCGCTGTCCTCCCACTGATCCTGCCTGAATGGTGCGAGATGACGCAGTTGTGAACTGCGCGTTCCGTCTCCTTCAGGTTGAGCCGCAGCCGGCGGCCCCTGCCGAACCCGCCGGTCCGTATCGCCTTGCTGCGGACGCCGGGAGCGTGTAGGACGTCGGGCCATCAAGGCATCGGGGTATAGCGCAGCCTGGTAGCGCGGCAGTTTTGGGTACTGCAGGTCGTTGGTTCGAATCCAGCTGCCCCGACCACCCCCATTTGAAATCACCGCGCGCGGACGCAGGCACCGAGATGATCTGGTCGCCGCGGCTACTGCGCTGTCTCGGAACTTTAACACTCGCGCTTGGCGGCGATGACCATCATCTGCACGCAATGCGCGCATGATCCTCACGCGCGATGGCGCTTCCGGTCGTGGGCAGTTGCGATCCGCAAATGGTGCGGGGCTGTCTGAAATAAAAATTCGGATGCTCCCGGAGCGGCAAACTCGAGAGCATCCGAAGTGGAGCGGCTGAATCCGGGGAAGGAACATCCGCCGTGGTTACCTTCGCTTGAATCGAAATCCGGCGTCTTTGCGCTAGATCAACCGCGTTACGCGCGATCGTCGCACCTGACGCCAAGCATCGGACATCAAGCAAAAGGGCGGCAGCAGAACATGCTGCGGAAAGGGTGACAGCTGTCAGCCAGCAGTGCCGGTCGCAACGCGCGGCGGCAGCATTTTGAAGTGCTGCTTGGCGTAGGCAATGATCTGACGGTCGCTCGGATGATCGGCCGGCTCGACCGCGACGACGCGCTTGCCGATCGCCGGATGCTTGTCCTGTAGATAGTGGGCAAGCTCGGTCTTCGCCCCGGCCGGTCCGATGATGAGGATCTCGCCGGCGTCGCTGAGCGCGCTCGCGACCTCCTCGAGGAAATGCTCGTCGGTCGCCGCGTGCCCGCTGCCGATCGCATTGGCCTTGTGGTGCAGATGGCGCGTCGGCAGCTGCGGATGCAGCGTCATCTCATCGGCACCGGTGAGGCCGATATGGAACACCTTGGCCTCGGCGTGATCGAGCCACACAACGGCATGAAAATGGGTCGGCATGGATCTGGTCCTGTCAGCAGGGCCGTATCCGGATCGCGCGAGCAGACGCGCAGCGGAGCACGGCGGTATGTTGATGGCAGACTCTTAGCCGGGGCTGTCCGGCCGCGATTGACCCAGGTCAACTGCGCGGCTCCGCCGCGGACCCCTCATCGGCCTGGTCGATGGGCCGGCCCAGCGTGAACTGGCCGACCGGGCCCTCGACGTGGAACGGAATGCCGGTCGCCTTTTCGAACAGGTCGATATTGCAGGTGCCGACGGCGCAGGCGCCGAGCCCCAAATCGGCGGCCATCAGATAGAAGGTCTGCAGCAATCCGCCGACGTCCTTCAGGGTTAGCGCGTAGGCGATCGCGCTGTATTTCCAGGCCAGGCGCGCAAAGCGCGAGGCGACCGTGATCAGTATCTGCGGACGGCCGGCGGCATCCATCGCATACTGGGCGGAATCCAGCATGTCGGCGACGAGCGCGGGCTGGGCTGGAACCAACGAGAGCGCATGGGCGTCGGCATCGTAATGGTAGAAGCCGGAAGCCAGGCCGTCGCAACGGGCCACCGCCAGGTACAGTTCGAGTTCGTAGGCGCTGCCCGCGGACGGGTAGGGCCGTCGCGTGTAGTCGAGGACCGGACTATCGGCTTCGTCGTCGAGGCTGCTCTCCCAGCGCGACAACACCCGGGCGGTGCCATCCAGAAACAGCGAGAGTTCTGGCAGCGTGATCGGCCTGACCTCGTCGTGGTCGCGTACCGAATGCCGCGCACGAAACAGCTTTGCGGCTTGTGAGACCGTTTCGGCCGGCTCCGGGAGCACGCGCTGAAGATCGATGCGTTGGCCAGGCCAGGGTGGCCGGATCGCAGGCGGCGGTTCGATCCAGCCGACATAGGGATAGACACCGCCGAGCGGATTGGCCTGACGGCCCTCGGCGCTGCGGGCATGAAACAGAAGGTCGTGGAAGTCCCACATGACGAGCGCCGGGTCGCCCTCGCTCGGACGGCGGCCGTTATCATCGGGACGCTCCAGCCGGAACAGGATGCCACACGCCAGCAGCAGAGCGAGCAGGTCCGTGCCGGGAAAACCGGAGATCGCCCGCAGCTTGCTGACCTTCTGCGGTGCCGCCAGCACCGTCAGCATCGCCGCCACGGCCGGGTCACCGATCCGAAACAGCGCGCTGGCGCGGGGGGATTCCAGCACCATCTCGCCGGCGCGCCGGCGCAGATAGGCGAAACGCGACAGCACGATGGTGTCGCTGTTACCAAGCTTCGCCAGCTGTGGCTGATAGTCCGGCATCTGCGGCTCGATCACCGCGACCTCATGGGCACCGGCCTTGCGCGTCAGCGCGTATTCGACCAGGCCTTGACGCGCGAGCTGTTGCACCAGGCATGCGATCTCATGATCGGCCGGCTTGCTGCCTGCCAGAGCAGAGAGCTTGATACCATCCCGCAAGCTCAGCGCGCGCTTGGCGGCGGCCTGGCTGAAGCTACCGAAATCGAGCGGATAGTCGTTGACGACGGCCGTCAGGCGGCTGCCGGCTGCAGCCTCAAGCGCAACATGCGGGCTGAGACGCACCGAGAGCACGAGCGATGCAGGTCGTTGAGCCGGCGCTTTCGCGGTTCTTTTCGCAGCGGTCGCCTTTTTCGTGCGCTTGGCCATGATGCCATCAGGTGTGCGGCAGGAACGGTGTCAGCTCGTGCTCCGGGATCGGCGCCTCGCGCAGGCCGAGCTTGACCGGCACCTCATACAGCCGGCCGGGGGCAAAGCGCCGGTAGAAGTGCCGCAGGCCGGGCACGATGACGCGGACCACGGAGACGCCGACATCGGGCCGGGTCTGGTCGAGCACCAGGAAGTCATATCCAGCACGCCTTGCGATCTCCACGCAGGCATCGACCTGCTCGCGCGTGGTGCTGCGCGGGATCGGAAGCCCAAGCTCCGGACGCGGGATCGGCTTGTCGGCCGGCAGCAGGAACGGGTGGTCGTCGAGCTTGAGCGGGGTCACGCCGTCGAGGCTCGGCTTCTCGCCGGAGCCGCCGCCCATCAGTCCGATCGCGAGGAACTGGCTCAGCTCGGTCATGGCACGCAACAGGGCGATGCGTGGATCGAAATGCGCGCCGGAGCCGAACTCGATGTTCTCGTGGCCGTCCTGCATCCAATGCATGATGGCAACGAAGGTCGGCACGCCGAGATCGCTGGTGATGTCGAGCACCCACAGCTTGCGCCCGGCCTCAGTAAACTGGTGACGGAGATCGCTGACGTAGGAGTCCTCGAAATGGTCGAGGTCAACGGCCGCGCGCTGCGAGCGGTTGTACCACCAGATCGCGTAGGAATCGCGCTCGACCAGTTCGAGGAAACCCTGCACGATGGCTTCCTCCAGCGTGTTGCCGGCCGCACAGCCGTTGGAGTCGGCATGGAACGAACGCGGCCCGCTGTAGAAGAAGTAGAGCTGGCTGGTCGGAACGTACCTGAACTTGTTGTCGCGCAGTGACCACACCGGCGACCACTCGATCTTCGCGGTCGGATCGAAGGGCTCCGGCGCCGGCTGGGTGTCGTCGTGATGCGTGTGGTCATCGCGATGCTCATATTGGGCATCGCTGAACAGCAGGATGTCGTTGGGCTTGAGCGCATCCCCGTCCGCGAAATCCGTGAAGCGCTTGGTGGCGCGGATCTCGTCACCCTGGAAGATGCCGGAATAGCGCTCGATCGCCTCCATCAACGCGCTGGCTTCACCCTGTTCGGCGGTCGAGCCCTTTCCGAAGCTACCGCCCTCAAGACCCGATCTCAGCTGGCCGACGCTCTGGGCCGGCGCGGAGAAATTATGCTGCGCAAAGAAATTGGTGTTCATCGGCAGGTCGGCATCGATCCGCTCCAGCCGCTTGACCACGCCGGTCAGCGGACTGACATGCCGCCTGAACCGCGCCACGGTGGCGCGCGCGGTCACGGTGCGATAGCCGCCTGAGGTGATCAACAGTTTGGCGCCGGGGCCGAGCGTGATCGGCTCGGGCGCGCGGCGTGGATTGACCAGCTTCTTGTCGCCGCAGGTCGGGCATTGCGGGCGCTGGGCGACGTAATGCCTGGCGATGTTGGCGCCGGTCAGGTCGTAGCTCAGAATGTGATCGCGCAGGTCGGTGCGGAATCCGGTCGCGATCGCCTTGGCGATCTCGACGGCCGCGAACTGGATTGCATTCTGGCCGAGCGGGTTGCGGGCCAGGGGCGACGTGGCTACTGCGCGGGCGCCGCCGCGGTCAAGAAAGCCTTTGACCTCACGGTTGCGGATCATGCGGTCGAACAGGCACGTCCAGCAGGCTGTGTGGCCGGGATTGAACACGGGCCCGACCAGCGGCGCCACTCCGGACGGCTGTACCAGCAGCCACGGCATCTTGTCGGCCACGCGCGTCTGGTTGAGCGCGATGAGTTGCCCTTCCAGATAATCGTTGACCAGCGTGACGGTGAGGTCGGGCGAGCGATTGACCACGCGGACCCCAAGCTTGCCGAGCGCCGCAGTCAGCTCGGCCGCGCCCTTCACGTCGATCGCTTCGATCCGCACCTTGTGGTTGGCGAGATTGCGCGCGGCCTCCTCGGGCGGCAAGCCGATGCTCGCCCAATAGCCGGCCGACACGTCGTGATTGGCGGCTGCGCCATTGACCACATAGCGACGCTCGAGCAGGCGGTTGATCGCCTCTTCGACCTTGGCTGCGGGAAAGGTTTTCCCGAGCTTGGCGATCAGGTCGCCTGGATTTTTTCCGCCCTGGCCGATCGCAGATGCGAGTGCACAATAGAGCTCGCCGTGGAGGAAGAATTTTCGGTCCTCGGAATAGATGCAGACCACATCCGGCGGCATCACATAGGCGGTGAAGTTCGGAGCGAATTGCAGCGTGGTCTTGCGTGAGGCCGAACCGGTCCGAGAGCGCGCCGTTTTTGTCGGGCGTGTAGTCATGGCTTGCGTCCCTGCGAGTGTGTGCCGGCGATGCCGCGCGACCGGGGACAGCCTGTTTCGGTAACAGGAATGTGCTGGCGCTGGAGTGACATAGCGGGGAAGGTTGGGGAGGGCATGTCAGCTGAGAAGATCTGGCCCGAACGGGGAGCTCGGCTGACGATGCGGTCAAGACACAAATCAGCCGGGTCGACCTCGTCGGACCCGGCCATGAGACAATCTCCTCGATCAGCAGATCGATGGGCTGAGCCGCTCAGCAGAGGCGGCAGGCGCCCCACGAGATGCAGCAACCGCCGCAGCCTCCGCAACCGCCACACCGGCAGCCACGGCAACCGCGACACCCGCAGCCGCGGCAACCACGGCAGCCGCCGCAGCCACGCCACGCGGTCTGCACCGTGTTGCCCGCATTCTCCTTGTCGAACAGGTGGAATGTCGAGAGCGAGACGTCAGCGATTTCCTCTTCGCTGAGCGTGATCGGATGCGTCGCGGACAGGTCAACCGTCTTTGGAGCGTCAGCAGCCGGCATCGTCGCGGCCGAGGCGCCGATCATTGAGAAACCCAATCCGGCCGCACCCAGCGCGGGCACGGCGGCCTTTACCGCACGCTTCCGTTTAGAAGCTGGCTTCGTCTGTGACATTAAAGTCCTCCATTCCCAGAAGGTTTGTGCCGATCCGCCCCGCTTGATAGTACGCTGCACCTTCGAGTCATGCAAGGCAGGAGAAGAATTTGCTTGTTGTAACGTTTTGCTTTCATTCATCTTTGTGAACGTGAGCGACGTCGTGCCGAAGCGGAATCGTCACAATCATCATGGCTCGATATTGTTCCTTGATCGCGGCGCATTCGTGTTTCGGTGCGGCGTTGCAGCAAGCGTGCGTGAGAGGCTGAGCTCATGACCAACAATCATGGACATTTTGTGTGGTACGAGCTGCTGACCACCGACATGGCCTCGGCGGAGCGCTTTTATCGCGAGGTGCTCGGATGGGGCGCGCGTGATGCATCGACAGAGCAGTTTCCCTATCGGCTGTTGACGAGCGCCGAAGCGCCCGTGTGCGGGCTGATGGCCTTGCCGGCGGTGGCGTTGCAGAGTGGTGCGATGCCGCGATGGGTCGGCTATGTCGCTGTCGACGATGTGGACGGTGCCGCGGAGCGCCTCGGCGCCATGGGAGGTCGGGTCTATGTCCCGCCGACGGACACCAACATTGGCCGGATTGCCGTGGTCGCGGATCCGCAGACGGCGACGCTGGCGCTGGTCGAAGGGCTGAAGCTCGCGCCGCAGCCGGCGACGGGCGACCTGGTTGGGCGGGTCGGCTGGCACGAGCTCCTGGCAGGCGACGGGCCAGCCGCCTTCAGCTTCTATCGTAGATGGCTGGGTTGGCGGCAGGCCGCAGATGACGTCGGGGTGATCGAGGGCTACCAGTTGTTCTCCGCGGGCGCAGAGACCATCGGGGGCATCTTCACCAAACTGGCTCGCGCGCCGTTCCCGTTCTGGCTCTATTATTTCAATGTTGACGATATCACGGCTGCGCTGCAGCGCGTGTCGGCACTTGGCGGCCGGGTGGTTCAGGGACCGCTGGATCTGCCGGATGGCATCTGGGTTGCCCGTTGCATCGATCCGCAGGGCGCAATGTTCGCTGTGCAGGGTAAGCGCGTCGGCCGTGCGGCCGGGGAGCCGGCTGACGTCGAGGTCGGCTGGTCGGCGGAGTGGGGCGGCTTTGCCTCGCGTGGCCGGATCGTCACTAGGCCGGCGTCTGGATCGTCTCCGCAACGAGAATCGCGGAAGCCCCGACGCTAGCGCGGCGCGGATCGCTCAGGTCGGTTTTGGCGCCGGCTTGGGCAACGGCTTGTCCTGGCGCTTCGACCAGGAAATGTAATAGGCGACCGTGGTCATGATGGCGATGCCGGCAACGCTGACCAGGATCTGGGCGAGCAACGAGCCCGAGCTCATCATCAGCGTGAAGTGTGCGACGAAGGAAAGGAAAACGCCGACGCAGAACACGGCGAGCGATTGCTGACCGCAGACCACCAAGGGATCGAAGACCTTCCACTCCAGTCCCGCCCAGCTCTTCGGCACGAAGCGGATCACCAGGATCACGATCACCACGAAATGCAGGAAGCGATAGGGGGCGAGGTTGGTCTTGTCGTTCGGATTGAACGCGCTGTACAGCCAATCCGGAAACAGCGCCCCGAAATCGGGAAAGCGGCCGGCCATGGTCATGATCAAGGCGAACAGCAGATAGGCCAGGCAGAAATACAAGGTGAACGGTGCCATGATGATCGACATCGACCGCCGGGCGCCGCCGAGCGCACACCACGAGCCGAACACGAACAGCACCTGCCAGCAATAAGGATTGAAATACCAGGTGCCCTGCGGATAGGCGGCGAAATTCCAGCCGAAATTGCGCGCCGCCAGCCAGAGCACGATGGAGGCGGCCATCGTCAGATCGGGTTGGCGCAGCATCAGCCACAGAACCGGCGGGAAGAACCCCATCAGCACGATGTAGAGCGGCAGCACGTCCAGATTGACCGGCTTGAACTTCAGGATCAGGCCTTGCCCAAGCGTATCGGTGGCATGATCCACCAGGCCTGCGACGTTGAATTCGCTGATGATGTCGGAATCGCCAAAGCGGCTCGCGAGATAGCTGATGGCCGCGATGTAGATCACGAACAGGACGATGTGGGCGACATAAAGCTGCCAGACCCGCTTGAACAGGCGGGTGGCGCCGACGATGAAGCCGCGCTCGATCATCATTCGTGCGTAGACGAAAGAAGCGGTGTAGCCGGAAATGAACACGAACAGGTCGGCGGCGTCGCTAAACCCGTAATTTCGTGTGGTGATCCAGTTCACCACATTGTCGGGAATGTGATCGAGAAAAATCGCCCAGTTGGCGATCCCGCGAAACAGGTCGAGCCGGAGGTCGCGTCCCTTCTCGGGCAATGTGGCCTTGATGTCCATGGGTCGGCTTCAACGCGCTTGTTTCGATGACGATTATCCGGAAGCAGGAGAGCCCCGCGGCAATCCTCCCAGATTGTCACGGGGCGGCAGAATGACTATACGGACCAGGAAAACGTGCATCCAGGGTAGGAATCACCGATCACATTCCTGAAAGGTGCCTCTAACCCATCCCGAAAATTTCCGCCACGCGCTTTCCTATCGCTCTGAGGGGCCCCGATCATCCATGACCGCACGAATTTTTAAGCCGGCCAAGAACGCGATGCAATCCGGTAAGGCCAAGACCCGGGAATGGCAGCTCGATTACGAGCCGGAGCAGCCGCGCGCGATCGAGCCTTTGATGGGCTGGACCTCCTCGTCGGACATGAAGCAGCAGCTGACCTTGCGCTTCCAAACCAAGGAAGAAGCGGTGGCCTATTGCGAGCGCAAGGGCATCCCGTACGAGGTGATCGAGCCGAAGGAGCCGGTGAAGCGGCAGATCGCCTATGCCGACAACTTTTCGTTCCGCCGCGGCGAGCCGTGGACGCATTAAATTGGACCCATTGAACTGGGCGCATTGAGTTTGACGCCTTGAGGCGGCGCCGCTGCGTGCTATTTCGATAGGGGCGGCGGCTCGACCGGCAGGGGAGCGTCTTTCGCGACGCCGAGCACCGGGAAGCTTCGGATCGCGCGGATGCCGGGCAGGGCGGCAAATTGCCGAAGCTGCCGGCTCATGCCTTCTACGCTGGACGAGACGCATTTGAGCAGAAAGTCGGCTTCGCCCGACAGGCGCCAGCATTGCTGGACCAGGGGAAGCGCCGCGATCGCGGCTTCGAACGTCTCGATCGCGCTCTGCTGCTGGCTCGCGAGCTGGATCGCGACGAAACTGACGACCTCGTAGCCCAGCGCCTTCTCGTCGAGGTTGGCGCGGATCGTCTTGATGACCCCGCTGCTCCTCAGCGCGCGCACCCGCCGCAGGCAGTTGGAATGGGAGATGCCGATCCGGTCGGCAAGGTCGTTGTTGCGCAGCCGGCCATCGGTCTGGAGTTCCGCCAGGATCCTGCGGTCGATCTCGTCCAGGGTCACGTCCTGTGCCATGCGATCCTCAGCCGGCGCGTCGCGCGCTGCTGCGCTTGCCGTCCAGGCCAAGCTGTGCGGCTTGCGGCATCACGCCGGACAGGACGAGCTTCTCGTGGGCTGCGATGATCGCCTCCCGGGTCAGCCGCCCGCCCGGGCGATACCAGTTGCAGAGGCCGGTCAGGAGGGCAAGGATCGCGAAGGTCGCGACCTGGATATCGACGACCTCAAAGACACCCTCGGCGACCCCGTCGGCAAGAATGTCGGCGAGCCGCTGCTCATAGGTGCTGCGCAGTGCCACGATCGCGGCGTAGTTCTTAGGTTCCAGGCTGCGCAGCTCGGAATTGGCAATGAAGACCTCGCGCTTCCTGGTCATGTGATAGGTGAGGTGGAAGGTCACGAAGGCCCGTAGCCGCTCGGCCGGTCCCTGCCTGTCCCGCAGCGCCTGTTCGAGCGCGCGGAGCAATGTGTTCATGTGATCCTGCACCAGATCGAACAGCAGCTCCTGCTTGGTGCTGATATGGTTGTAGAGCGAGCCCGGCTGGATGCCGACCTCGGCCGCAAGCTGGCGCAGGCTCATCGCCGCATAGCCGTGTTCGAAGATCAGGCGCAAACCCGCTTTCCGGATCGCCTCCATTGTGGTCGGACCGTGTGAGCCGATCGTGCGTGCCATCTCGCGCCTGTCCCATCGCACTTGCCCGAAGGCAAATCGCCCGCCGAAACGCGCATGCTGAAAATGAAGTGGAAACGGGCGGTCGTTCGTATCATGCTGGCATAAAAACGTTGGTATTTCAATAATCTGAAGCAATCATGTGGTGAAGAAAACTACCGCTTGAGTGCTTGATAAAAAAACGTATGATCGTTTAATTACAGGGGAGAGTCATGCCGGGCGAGCCAAGCCATGCGGGTGGGGACAGCCTGCACGCAAAGATGGTAGACCCGGTCGTCACGCGGCCGGGCCCAGATTCCGGTGCGCTGGACCCGAGTTTCAACGGCCTCCCCACCTTGCAACCCAGGCGCCGGTGATGACGCTTCATTCGACGATTGATCCGGCATCCTCGGATTTTGCGCGCAACGCGGAGGCGATGCGTGCGCTGGTCGCCGATCTCCGCGCCAAGCTCGGCCAGGTGGCCGAGGGCGGCGGCGAGGCCTCGCGCAGCCGGCATCTGGGGCGCGGCAAGATGCTGGCGCGGCAGCGCGTCGATCTGCTGCTCGACCCCGGCACGGCCTTCCTGGAGCTCTCGCCGCTCGCGGCCTACGGCCTCTATGGCGGCGATGTGCATTCAGCAAGCATCGTCACCGGGGTCGGGCGGATCGCAGGTCGCGAATGCGTCGTGGTCGCCAACGACGCCACCATCAAGGGCGGCACCTATTACCCGATGACGGTGAAGAAGCATCTGCGCGCGCAGGACATCGCGCGGCAGAACAATCTGCCTTGCGTGTACATGGTGGATTCCGGCGGCGCTTTCCTGCCGCTGCAGGACGAGATCTTCCCCGATGAGAGGCACTTCGGCCGCATCTTCTACAATCAGGCGCAGATGTCGGCGCAAGGAATCCCGCAGATCGCGATCGTGATGGGCTCCTGCACCGCAGGGGGAGCCTATGTGCCGGCGATGTCGGACGAGAGCATCATCGTCCGCAATCAGGGCACGATCTTCCTCGGCGGCCCGCCGCTGGTAAAGGCCGCGACCGGCGAGGTGGTGAGCGCGGAAGAGCTCGGCGGCGCCGACGTGCATTCGCGCCAGTCCGGCGTGACTGACCATTATGCGCAGAACGACGCCCACGCGATCGGGATCGCGCGGCGGATCGTTTCGACCTTCAAGCCGCCGGGCCCGCGCGCTTCGCTCAACATGCGCGAGGTGCGGGAGCCGATGTTCGCGCCGGAAGAGATCTATGGCATCGTTCCGGTCGACGGCCGCAAGCCGTTCGACGTGCGTGACATCATCGCACGCGTCGTCGACGGCTCCGAGTTCGACGAGTTCAAGAAGCTCTACGGCCAGACCCTGGTCTGCGGCTTCGCTCATATCTGGGGCTACCCGGTCGGCATCATCGCCAACAATGGCATCCTGTTCAGCGAGAGCTCGCTGAAAGGCGCGCATTTCATCGAGCTGTGCTGCCAACGCGGTATTCCGCTGGTGTTCCTGCAGAACATCACCGGCTTCATGGTCGGCAAGAAATACGAAGCCGGCGGCATCGCTCGCGACGGCGCCAAGCTGGTGACGGCGGTCGCGACTGCGTCGGTGCCGAAATTCACGGTCGTGATCGGAGGCTCCTACGGCGCCGGCAATTACGGCATGTGCGGCCGCGCCTATGCGCCGCGTTTCCTGTGGATGTGGCCGAACGCGCGGATCTCCGTCATGGGCGGCGAGCAGGCAGCCATGGTGCTGAGCCAAGTGCGCCGCGACAACATCGAGGCCAAGGGTGAAAGCTGGCCTGTCGAGGAAGAAGAGAAGTTTCGCGCTCCCATCCGCGCGCAATATGAGAGCCAGGGCAATCCCTATTACGCGACGGCGCGGCTGTGGGACGATGGTGTGATCGACCCTGCCGACACCCGGCTGGTGCTCGGGCTTGGGCTTTCCGCCGCGGCGAATGCGCCGATCGAGCCGACCAAGTTCGGCCTGTTCAGGATGTAGTGATGGCCCATCCCGGATTGTATCGACGTTTTCGCAAGCTCCTGGTCGCCAATCGCGGTGAGATCGCGGTCCGCGTCATCAAAACTGCGCGCGCGATGGGCCTGAAGACCGTTGCGGTCTATTCCGAAGCCGATCGTAACGCCATGCATGTCGCCATGGCCGATGAGGCTGTGCTGCTCGGACCGGCGCGGGCCCGCGACAGCTATCTCAACATTGCGCGGCTGATCGAAGCAGCTCAGCTGACCGGCGCCGAGGCTGTGCATCCCGGCTATGGCTTTTTGTCGGAGAGCGCGGAGTTCGCGCAGGCCTGCCTCGATGCTGGCCTCGTCTTCGTTGGGCCGACGCCGGCCATGATCACGGCGATGGGCTCCAAATCGGGCTCGAAATTCCTGATGGAGCAGGCCGGCGTGCCGCTGGTGCCCGGCTATCACGGCGAAGCCCAGGACGAGACGACGCTCGCGAGCGAAGCGGCGCGGATCGGCTTTCCCGTGCTGGTCAAGGCATCCGCCGGCGGCGGCGGGCGCGGCATGCGCGTGGTCCATTCGGCGGGCGATCTTGCGGCCGCGATCACCAGCGCCAAGCGCGAGGCCAAGGCGGCGTTCGGCGATGATCGCGTGCTGGTCGAGAAGTTCGTCGAGAACCCGCGCCACATCGAGGTCCAGATCGTCGGCGACAGCCACGGCAATCTGGTGTCGCTGTTCGAGCGCGAATGCACTCTGCAGCGCCGGCACCAGAAGGTGGTCGAGGAGGCGCCGTCACCGACACTCGACGCCACGCAGCGCGAGACGGTCTGCGCCGCCGCGCGACGGGCGGCTGCGGCCGTGGACTATGTGGGGGCCGGCACCATCGAGTTCGTCTCCGACGGCAAGGACGTGTTCTTCATCGAGATGAACACCCGTCTGCAGGTCGAGCATCCTGTCACAGAGCTGATCACCGGCGTTGATCTCGTCGCGTGGCAGCTCAAGGTCGCCTTTGGCGAGGAACTGCCGCTCAAGCAGGACCAGATCAGGCTGAATGGCCACGCCATCGAGGTGCGGGTCTATGCCGAAAATCCCGCCAAGAACTTCATGCCGTCGGTCGGCACGATCAAAACCTGGCGTTTGCCCGCCGAAACCGCCGGATTGCGCGTCGATGCCGGCTATCGCGAAGGCGATTCCGTCTCGCCCTACTACGATGCGATGCTCGCCAAGGTGATCGCCTGGGCGCCGACGCGGCAGGCCGCGATCGATCGGCTGAATGGCGGTCTTGAGGAGACGGATGTCCGCGGCATCGTCACCAACATCCCGTTCCTGTCGGCGCTCGTGACGCATCCGAGCGTGCGCGCCAACGCGGTCGACACCGGCTTCATCGAGCGTGAATTGCAGGCACTGACGCCGCCGGCCGCAGTCGCCGGCGATCTGGAGCTTTGCGCGGCTGTTGCCGCCATCCTCGCCGAGGAGCAGCGCAACGCGGCACAGGACGGGTCCTCGCCATGGGGCAGCTCCGGCTGGATGCCGGTCGGTCGCCGCCAGCGCGTCTTCGCTTTCCGGGAGCGGCAAGGCGGCGTTGAGCACAAGGTGACTCTCGCTTACGGACGCGGCCCATCTGCGCTCTCCATCGGCGAGCGGGAATTCTCGTTTGCCTCGCGTCCGACTGGGAACGGTGGGCTTGATCTTGTGCTCGACGGCTTGAAGTCCCATGTGGTGGCCGTTCTCGAAGGCCACGAGCTCTACTTGCGTACCCGCAATGGGCGGTTCGACCTGCATTGGATCGATCCTTTCGGCGGTGATGCCGAGGAGCAGACCGGCGAGGACAAGATCGTTGCGCCGCTGCCGGGTACCGTTGTGGCCCTACTGGCCGAGGAGGGCACAACCCTGGAAAGGGGCGCCGCGATCCTGACCTTGGAAGTCATGAAGATGGAGCAGACCTTGCGCGCGCCTTTCGCCGGCGTGCTGAAAGCCATCAAGTGTAAGGTCGGCGACATCGTCCAGGAAGGTGCCGAGCTCGCGGAAGTCGAGCCGTCGTCCTAATCAGGGAGGCCGCCATGAGCGACCGCGTCCGTATCATCGAGATGGGCCCGCGCGACGGGCTGCAGAATGAAAAGACGCCGCTCAGCATTGCCGACCGCATCGCGTTCGTGCGGGCACTGGTGGGGGCAGGGCTCAGCACGGTCGAAGTGGGCGCCTTCGTGTCGCCGAAAGCGATCCCGCAGATGGTCGGCTCCGACGAGGTGATGCGGGGCGTCTCCCAGCTTGGCGGCGAATTCCACGTGCTGGTACCGAATGTGAAAGGCTATGAGGCGGCACGTGCGGCGGGGGCAAAGGTCATTTCGGTGTTCGCGGCCGCATCGGAAAGCTTCTCACGCGCCAATATCAACTGCTCGATTGCGGAATCTCTCGAGCGCTTCAAGCCCGTGATCGCCCATGCCAAGACCGACGGCATCAAGGTGCGAGGCTACGTCTCCTGTGTGCTCGGCTGCCCTTATGAGGGCGCGATCAAGCCGCAGGCGGTCGTCGATGTTGCCAAAGCCCTGTGGGATCTCGGCTGCTACGAGATCTCGCTCGGCGACACCATCGGTGTCGGCACACCGCGCCAGGCGCGCGAGATGTTGCGCGCGGTCGGCGGCGACGTGCCGCTTGCGCACCTCGCCATGCATTTCCACGACACCTATGGCCAGGCCTTGGCCAATCTCTATGCCGGGATGGAGGAGGGCGCCCGCGTGATCGACGCCGCCGCCGGTGGACTCGGTGGCTGCCCGTTCGCGCCGGGCGCGACCGGCAATGTCGCGACCGAGGACGTCGTCTACATGCTCGAAGGCATGGGCATCAGGACCGGGGTCGACATGGAAAAACTGTTGGCGACAACCAACGAGATCAGCCGCCTGATCGGCCGGCCACCGGTGAGCCGGGTGGCCGCCGCGCTGAATGCGAAGAACAAGCGAATGGCGAGTAGCGAATAGAGGGTGCATTTCCCCTCATCGCTACTCCCTCGTCGCCATTCACGCTTTATCGGCTGAGGTCCGGCCCCATCACGAAGTCCGGCAGCACTGTCGAGATCTGCGGTACGAAGCAGAGCAGCAGCACCGCCCCCATCATCAGGAGCACGAAGGGCAGCGTGCCCCAGATCACCTCGCTCAAGGGAATGTCTGGGGCGACATTCCTGATCACGAAGATGTTCAGGCCCACCGGCGGATGGATCAGGCCCATCTCCATCACGATCGTCATCACCACGCCGAACCAGATGATGTCGAAATTCGCCGCCCGCAGCGGCGGCAGGATGATCGGCGCGGTCATCAGGATGATCGACACCGGCGGCAGGAAAAAGCCGAGGACGACCACCATCAGCAGGATCGCTGCCAAGAGACCCCAGCGCGGCAGATGCATCGCGACGATCGATTCGGCTGCCGATTGCGAGATGTGCAGATAGCTCATCACGTAGGAATAGAGCAGCGACATGCCGATGATCAGCATCAGCATGGTCGATTCCCGCAGCGTCGCCTTCATGATCGGGGCGAGGTCGGTCGGCCGCCAGACGCTGTAGATCAGCGCGATCAGCACCAGCGCCAGGATGCCGCCCAGGCCCGCCGTCTCCGACGGCGTGGCGAAGCCGCCATAGAGCGCGACCATCACGCCGGTCAGCAACAGCACGAACGGGATCACGCGCGGCAACACCGAAAAGCGCTGGGCGAGGGTGTAGTCGTCCTTCGCTAGGATCGGCGACCAGGTGCCCGCTTTCTCGTAAGCGAGCTTGGCGTTGGCGTATTCGTGCCGGAAGCGGATCACGGCATAGCCGCCGAACAGCAGCACCAGCAGGAGGCCCGGGCCGATACCGGCCAGGAACAGCCGTCCGAGCGATTTCTCGGCGGCGATCGCGAACAGGATCATCGTGATCGAAGGCGGCAGCAGGATTCCGAGCGTGCCGCCGGCGGCAATGATGCCGGCGGCAAAGCCGCCCGAATAGCCGCGCTTGCGCATCTCGGGAATGCCGGCCGAGCCGATGGCCGAGCAGGTGGCCGGCGATGATCCCGCCATGGCCGCGAACAGGGCGCAGGCGAAGACGTTGGCGACCCCGAGCCCGCCCGGCACGCGATGCAGCCATGCATGCAGCGCCGAGTAGAGATCCTGGCCGGCCCGCGAGCGACCGATCGCCGCGCCCTTCAGGATGAAGAGCGGGATCGACAGCAGCGTGATCGAGGCCATCTCCTCATAGACGTTTTGCGTCACCGTATCCAAGGATGCGGTCGGCATGTAGATCGCCATGAAAACGACCGCGACGGCACCGAGCGCAAAGGCGATCGGCATGCCGGAGAACATCGCCACCAGCGTCGCGACGGCGTAGGACAGCCCAATTCCGAAGACGCTCATCGGTGCGCTCCGGTCAACGGCTTTACGATCTGCAATAGGAGCTGCAGGCAGAGCAGGCTCATTCCGGCGGCCATCAGACAATAGGGAATAGCAAGGGGTGGAGACCACATCGAGTTGGAGACCTGACCGTCCTCCCAGGCCTCGTAGGTCAGGGTCCAGGACTTCCAGGTGAAGAACACGCAGAACAGAAAGCTCGCGACGTCGACGAGCCAAAGACGGATGCGATTCGCCAGCGGCGACAACAGCCCGACGAAAGCTTCGATGCTGACGTGACCGCGATGCTCCTGCACATAGGCCGCAGTCATGAAAGTGGCGCCGACCAGCAGGAAGACGGCGGCTTCGTCCTGCCAATAATTGGCCGCCTGGAACAGGGCGCGGCCGATCACGCTGTAGCTTAAGATGACGCAGGCTGCGACCAGGGCGATCGCAGCGAACACGACAATGACGCGATTGAGCAACGCAAGGCCCCCTTCGAGTCCCGCCAGCGGGCCGCCAGCGGGAATCCCATGGGTTACCTCGCGATCCAGTGACGGACCGTGCGTCATGCTGCGACGTCGGATGCGAGCTTCAACAGTTTGCCGGCGGTCGCGGTCCGCGCGCCATAGTCCTTCCAGGCGGTATCGCGGGCAATGTCGCGCCACTTGTTGACAGTGTCGAGATCGAGCTCCACCACCTTGGCCCCGGCCTTCTCGTAGACCTTGGCGACCTCGATGTCGTCGTCCTGCGCGCCCTTGCGTCCAAACGTCTCAAGCTCGGCGCCGACAGCGAGGATGATATCCTGGTGGTTTTTCGGCAGCTTGTCGAAGATCGCCTTCGACATCATCAGCGGCTCGAGCATGAACCAATAGGATGCCTTCGCACCTGAGGTCAGGAATTTCGAGACTTCCTCCAGGCGGAACGAGATCAGGCTGGTCGACGAGGTGATGCCGGCGTCGCAGGCACCGGTCTGCATCGCCGTGTAGATTTCGTTGGAGGGGACGGACAGCACCGAGGCGCCGGCGGTCTGCAGCACCATGTCCATCTCGCGCGAGCCGCCGCGGACCTTCAGGCCCTTGGCGTCCTCAGGAGCAACCAGCGCGCGCGTGCGGCTGGCCACGCCGCCGGCCTGCCAAATCCAGCTCAGCAGGATGATGCCCTTGTCAGCGAGGAAATCGTTCACCGCCTTGCCCACCGGCGAGGTTTTCCAACGCGCACCCTGATCGTAGGTTGTGACCAGGCCGGGCATCAGGGCGATGTTGGTCTCCGGGACCTCACCGCCTGCATAGGGCATCGGATAAAGGCTGATGTCGAGCGCGCCCTTACGCATCGCGGAGAACTGCGCGACCGTCTTGACCAGCGAGGAGTTCGGGTAGATTTCGGCCACCAGGTCGCCGCCGGAACGCTTGGTGACTTCGGCGGCAAACATCCGGCACAGCCGGTCGCGGAAATCTCCTGCTTCGATGGTGCCGCCGGGAAATTGGTGAGAGATCTTCAAGGTCGTTGCCGCGTGCGCGGTGCCAACTCCCAAGCGCAGAATGGCTGGCGCAGCGAGCGCGGATGCAAGGACGTGGCGGCGTGAGAGCATGGTCTTCCCCTGGACAACTTCTGGTTGGTGGTCCGGCCGAAGCCGGATGATGAGGGACTTTACCCGGTTCTGCCGGAAATACCTCTCGTCAAATGACGAAGATCATTTGAGCTGGAACTGCAAGAGGCGAGATTGCTGCGGTGCACGCCAGCGACTCCATCCCGGCGCGCGGCCCGTACTAACATGCTCTTCACCGGCAGAATTGTGTCGTTATTCAGGAATTCCCAACGCTGCGGTCAAAAGTCGCTGATAGAAAAATTTCGGAACTACGTAACAAGGTCAGGTGCGCCGACGTCGATACCACGAGCGACATTCCGTCGCTCGCGAAATCAATCGTCAAGGAAGGATCAACCATGGCCACCCCGACCCGCATCGTGCTTGGAATTTGCGCAGCCGCTCTGTCGCTCAACATCGCGCTCGCACCGGTCGCCTTTGCCGAGGACAAGATGGGCAAGGACGACGCGATGAAGAAGGACACAATGCACGATGGCATGAAGAAGGACACCATGTCGAAGGACGGCATGACGAAGGGCGATGCCATGTCCAAGGACAGCATGAAAAAAGACGACGGCATGAAGAAGAACTAAGGCGGCCATGCCTGCGGTGAGCCTGGGCGTAGCCAGGCTCACCCTGCGGCGATGCTCATGCCGCGGATCTGACCTTTAAGTCACCGTTGTCGGAACATGCGGGAGCCGCGCCTTGCGGACGCAGGTCCCTGCGCGGCTGCCTATCGCCTGAGCATTGCAGGCCGAAGCGCGTCATCCTTGAGCCATTTCACGGCGCGGGATAACTGATCTCGTCAGACAAGCCTCGATCTCACCGACGTGCCGTCGATGCTCGGGCTCCGCTGCGCCGCTATTTCTTCTTGCCGCGTGCTTTGCGCGCAGCATAGCGGGCATCGCGCTTCGCCTTCTGTTCGGCTTCGAGCGCAGCCAGGCGGGCCTCAGCTTCTTCGGCCTCGCGGGCGAGCCGCTCAGCCTCTGCGGCCTTCGCTTCCTCTTCCTGTCGCTTCTGCTCGGCCTTGGCGGCTTCGCGCTCCAAACGAGCCTGCTCGCGCCGGGCGGCAACAGCCTCGCGCTCGAGGCGCCGCTTCACGACTTCGGGATCGTCCGGGCTCGGCTGCGCGCGGAATTTCTCTAAAATGCTCTTGCGCGCGTCTTTTGCAGCCTTCTGCCGATCGGCAAATCCGGGTTCCTTAAATCCTCTCATCGAACGTGGTCACTTCGCGTAGCTGTTAGGGTTGATTGCTTGGGTTTGATTGTTTGAGGTTGATGGTCGTGTGGGGCTGTCACCGTCGAATCGCCACTCAGCGATCTCTTGATCAAGCCTAGCGGCGCGACGGGAGCCAGTGTGTACAGGATCGCACACCGGGATGACAATTGGTTTATCGTCATTGCAGCGCGGACCGCCGTGTTTATCTAAGCAGCCCCGCGGTGAGACAGATTCGCCGGGTGTGAATAAAATCACAAAAATTGGGCGCTGCGCGCAGTATCATTAGCGGGCCAAAGGAGCTCCGGCATGACCTCTCCGTCGTCGAGGCGCATCAGACTAGCCCTTGCCGTCGCTATCGCGGTTGTCGCTGCCGGTGCAAGCGTGATGGCTGCCGTGGTTGCGCATCCCAAATCGGTGGCAAGCCGGGTGATGGGAAGCGATTGGCAATGCCAGCAGTTGATGTGGCTGACCACGTGCACCTATGTTGGGCCGGTGACGCCGATCCATAAGGTCCATGTCGACTCGCGCGACGTGTGAGCTGACGTATGACCCGGAGCCTTCATTGACCGATCCGAACGCCGACAATGGCCGGCGAGGCGCAATCCTGGGACTGCTCATCGCCGCGGTGATTCTCGCCTTCGGTCTGTGGCTGGCGCATGATCTGACCGCCGCAAGCAAGCTGCAGGATTGCCTGATGTCCGGCCGAACCAACTGTAACGTGATCGAGCCCGCCCGCTGAGGCGATGTGCGGAGCCCGCTTTGCCAATCGTGGCCGAGATAGGGCGGATTGTTACGGCGGGCTGCGAAGCAAATCATGGACATAGCGCAGGAAGTTGAGATCCTGCTAAGGGATTCGCCGCAAAATCGTCGTGATCTTGCCGATCTGTCGGCATGCGAACCGGCAATGCTTCGTTTCAGCCCTTGAGAGAGATCGCTGGCTCAAGGCATTGGCCCGGTGAACTTATCGGATAGGCGAGCGAGGAAGGCGAGAATGAGGGCATTCAACCGGAAGAGACTGTTGCTGCCTGTCGTGTCGCTTGTGGCGGCATTTTCGCTGTCCGCGCAGGCGCAGGAGCAAAATGGCCCGGGAGGTCGTCCCGGACTGCAGGGCAGGCCCGTGCCAAGCGCGCGCCCGACTGCCCCGGGCCCCGCTGCAGGGCATGCCACCGGGCCCGGGCAGGTACATGCCGTCGGGCCTGGGCAGGTGGCCCGTCCGACCGGGCCAGTTGCTGGCCGCGGCCCCGACGCCCGCTACGCGCGCGGCGCCATCGTGGCGCGCGACTTCGGCGGACATGCCTATCGCGGCCGCGTCGGCTGGGAAGGCGGACGCTGGCGCCACGAAATCCATGATGGCCGTGACGGCTGGTGGTGGGATGTCGGCGGGGTCTGGTACTACTACCCGGAGCGCTTGGACGGCCCGCCCACCTATATCTCCGAGGACTATGCCGACGATGTCGTCTATGCGCCGGCGGGGGCCTACGCGCCGCCTCCGCCGCCCGTCGCCTACGAACCGGCACCGCCTCCGCCGCCGGCAGATCCCGGCGCCAGCGCCCTCGGTGGCGCGATCGTGGGTGGCGTGCTCGGCGGCCTGCTGACGGGACGAGCGAGCGGGGCTGCAGCCGGCGCTGTGGTTGGTGGAGCGACCGGCGCGCTTGTCGGGGCGACGGCAGCGTCGCGTCCCGGCTATTATCTGTCCCAGGGCAATTGCTACTATCGCTATCCTTCCGGTGAGTACGTCGCGGTCGATCCGCGCTCCTGCTACTGACGAAAAGCGGTACCAATTATTAACCTAGTTGAAAGCCGGGGTGCGTCGCACCTCGGCTTTTTGCTGGCCGCGCTGCGATTCCGCGGCGCTCGGAATGTCCGACGACATCACTTTGGTCAGCCGACGACATCGCGTTGAAACAAACGCCGCGCAGCATCCTAGCCCATTCGGTCGAGCGCACATGCGTGGTGCAGGGTGCGCCAGTGAATTGGAAGACGGCCATGCTTGCAGAAAAATTCATTTTGCTGCTGGAAACGCTGCGAAGCCAGAGCGCCTGGGATCAGAGCCCGCGCGTCGTTAGCACATCGCCCCACATCTCAGTCCAGCTGCCGCGGACGGCCCCGGACTCCAAATCGAGCCGTGCCGGTTGAGTAGCTCCGTTTAGGGAGCAGCGCGGACGAATAAAAGAAAGCCCCGGTCTGGACCGGGGCCTCGACAGCAGGGCCGTTCGACGGCTAGTTCCGGGCGGCGGATTGCTATTGCCGGTCACTACGACGACGGCTCCTTCGTTTTCGTCGGAGGCGAAGGAAATCTAGGATCCGGGGAGCCGTTCCTCTCGGTCGGCTCCTCCGGCTCGCCATTGGCGAAAACGATATCCGGGTGAGGGAGAGCGAGCTCATCCGGCGTTGCCTCGCAGGGCTTGATCTCAAAATCATTGTCCAGGATCTTTTCGCCATGCGTGCCAAGCGTGACGAGATCGGCGCGCTCGGCAGCCTCCCAGACCTCTCGTTCGGTACGAAACGGGCGGGTCAGTCTTTCATCATTCTCGAACAGAGCGTAGGGCACCGCACACTCCGGATCCTGACATCGCGGCGTTTGACGCGATCTTGAGCATCTCCGCCGCGCACGGAAAATCCGCGCCAGTCGTCAACGACACTGGACCGGGGGTGTTCCCCTCGATGAACGGGGTGCTCGATGAATTGTGACAAGGTTGGAGAGCGCCTAGCGCCCTCAGCGGGGAACGATGCAATCGGCATCTCATTGACCGGCATTCCAACTCATCAGGGAGTAGGCAATGGATTTGTCGGGAAAGAGGATCGCGATCCTGGCCACCAACGGGTTCGAGCAGTCCGAACTGGAAGTGCCTCGCGAGCGTTTGAAGCAGGCTGGCGCAACCGTGGACATTGTTTCGCTGGCTGCGGGCGAGATCAAGGGCTGGGACAAGAAGGACTGGGGCCGTCCGGTCAAGGTGGACAAGACCCTGGATGAGGCCTCGGCGTCAGACTACGACGCCATCGTGCTGCCAGGCGGGCAGATCAATCCGGACCTGCTGCGCGTCGAGCCAAAGGCATTGAAATTCATCAAGGACATTTTCGATGCCAAGAAGGTCGTCGCCGCAGTGTGCCACGCGCCCTGGCTCCTCATCGAAACCGGGATCGCCAAGGGCCGCAAGATGACGTCCTACAAGTCGATCAAGACCGATGTGGCGAACGCCGGCGCCTCCTGGGTGGAGGCGGAGGTGGTGGTCGACCAAGGCGTGATCACCTCGCGCTACCCAGGCGATCTCGAGGCGTTCAGCGCAAAGATCATCGAGGAGGTCAAGGAAGGCCGGCACGTCCAGCGCAGCGCGGCTTGAGCCGCCCCAAGTTCGATCCGTCAGTTCAAGGCCGCGCGTTGCGCGCGGCCGCTTGGGGCGGGCGCGAGCCTGACGACGGGCCGACCTTTCGAAGATTGAACGTGCGAACGACCCCAGCGCTCGAGGGGTCGAACGCTGAGGCCGCATTCCACACGGAGTGCTCCCGACGTGATGGGGGAACGCCGCCAGGAGCCGAGAAAAGACGCGCGGCAATTCACATTGTTCCTAATGATGGTTGATCGCACCACGTTCAGTCAGACGTGGATTCGATCTGGAAAATTGGCTCCGGCGCGATCGGATCGAGCTCTCCGACAGACAAGCCCATTCAACAGATTTAGACCGACCGCACGGTTCCGTACGGGCCCGGAACTTCCGCTGATCTCACCTGTTGCCGGATTTTACAGCGCCCGGAGGTGCCGCCATGAGAGAGAAGGCCAAGGTCGGAAAGTATGACGCACCGGCGGGCGGCTGGGGCTCGCTGCATGCGGTGGCGAGCATCCTGACCCAGGAAGAGGTTGCGCTGCTCGGCAGCGAGATCCTGCTGAAGCAGAACAAGCCGGACGGTTTCATGTGCGTGAGTTGCTCCTGGGCCAAGCCGGCAAAACCGCGTCCGTTCGAGTTCTGCGAAAACGGCGCCAAGGCGACAGCCTGGGAAATCACGCGCAAGACCATCGGACCGGAGTTCTTCGCCCGGCACACGCTGACCGAATTGCGCGGATGGTCCGATCATCAGCTGGAAGAGCAGGGGCGTCTGACCCATCCGATGCGCTACGATGCCGCATCGGACACCTACGTGCCGGTGTCCTGGGAGCAGACATTTCGCGATATCGGCGCCGAGCTGAAGCGGCTCGATCCACGCTCGGTCGTGATGTACACGTCAGGCCGGGCCTCGCTCGAGACCAGCTACATGTATCAGCTGTTCGGGCGCATGTATGGCACCAACAATTTCCCCGACAGCTCCAACATGTGCCACGAATCGACCTCCGTGGCTCTGCCGGAGGTGATCGGCGTTCCCGTCGGGACGGTGCTGCTGCCGGACTACGACCAGGCCGATTGCATCCTGTTCTTCGGCCAGAACACGACGACCAATTCGCCCCGCATGCTGCATCCTCTGGAGGAGGCGGCGAAGCGGGGCGTGCCGATCATCACCTTCAATCCGCTGCGCGAGCGCGGGCTCGAGCGGTTCACCAATCCGCAGAATCCGATCGAGATGCTGGTGACGGGCGGCACGCGGATCAGCACGCAATATCATCAGCTGCGTGTCGGCGGCGACGGCGCAGCTCTGCTCGGTCTCTGCAAGGCCGTGATCGAGGCCGATGACGCGGCGCTGGCAACCAAGAGCCCGCGCGTGCTGGACGTGATGTTCATCGAGCAGCACACGTCCGGATTCGGGGAGTTTGCCAACTGCTGCCGGCAGGCGTCCTGGAGCGATATCGAGCGCGCATCTGGTCTGAGACGGTCCGAGATTCTCGAAGCGGCGAAGGTCTACGCCAAATCCCACGCGGTGATTGCCAATTACGGAATGGGCATCACCCAACATCGCCATGGGGTCGAGACGGTCAAGATGATCGTCAATCTGCTGCTTCTGCGCGGCAACATCGGCAAGCCCGGTGCCGGCATCTCGCCGGTGCGTGGTCACTCCAACGTTCAGGGCCAGCGCACCGTCGGGATCTCCGAGAAAACCAAGCTGGTGCCGCTCGACAAGCTGGCGGAGCTCTATCAGTTCGAGCCGCCCCGCTGGGACGGGCTGAATACGGTCGACGCGTGCGAAGCCATCCTGAAGGGAGAGGTCAAGGGCTTCATCAGTCTCGGCGGTAATTTCCTGCGCGCGGTGCCCGAGCGTTCGCTGATGGAGCCGGCGTGGTCGAAACTTCGACTCTCGGTACAGATCGCAACCAAGCTCAACCGCACCCATCTGGTGCCGGGCGAGGTCACCTATCTGCTGCCGTGTCTCGGACGCATCGAGGTCGATGTCCAGGCCACCGGCCCGCAGGCCGTTGCGATGGAAGACTCGACGACGTGCATCCACGGTTCGCGCGGCCAGCGCAAGCCGGTCGCGCAGGGGCTGTTGTCTGAGCCTGCGATCGTAGCCGGGATTGCGAAGACAACACTGCCGCCCAATCCGCATATTGATTGGGATGCCTGGATCGGGGACTATTCGCTGGTGCGCGACGCGATCGAGCGGACCTATCCCGAGCAGTTCAAGGATTTCAACGCGCGCTTGTTTCAGCCCGGCGGTTTTCCGCGGCCGCTCGGCGCCCGCGAGCGCAAGTGGAAGACGCCGACGGGCAAGGCGACGTTCACGGTGCCCAAGGCGGCGCTCATTCCGCCGCAAGAAGGAGGCGGTGTCTATCAGCTGATGACGTTGCGCGCCGATGGCCAGTTCAACACGACCATCTACAATGAGGACGATCGATTCCGCGGTGTCACCGGCGGCCGCCACGTCGTGTTCATGAATACGGGCGACATGGCCGAGCTCGGACTGAACCAGGATGATTTCGTGACGTTGAAAACCGAGACGAATGATGGCGTCGAACGATCGCTGAGCGGTCTGCAGGTGGTCGCGTTCAACATTCCGCGCAACAGCATTGCGGCCTACTACCCCGAATGCAACGGGCTGATCCCGCTCTGGCACTATGCCGAAGGCAGCAAGGTTCCGGCGGCCAAGTCGGTCCCGGTCCGCATCACAAAGGACGCGGTGCGCGCTGCCTAGCCGACGGCGCGCTGCCGTGACGCGACCGTTGTCACGCTCGCCGGCGTGGGATGCACGGCCGCGCTGATTGCGGCGCGGCCGAGCGGCACCAGCAGCCGGCAGATCAGGCCTTCCGGCCGCCAGTCGAACACGGCCTCGCCGCCGAGCTGACTCTCGACGCTCGCCATCAGGCTGCGCGTTCCAAAGCCGCGCGAAGTCGGGGTCTGCACCAGCGGACCTCCGGTCTCGATCCAGATCAGATCGAACCGGTCATTCTCGATGCTCCAGCTGACGGACACCTGACCGCTCAGAACGGACAGGGCGCCATATTTCGCCGAATTGGTGACGAGCTCATGCAAGGCGAGCGCAAGGGTCTGCGCCGTTGCCGGCTGCAATTGCAGCTCCGCCCCCGAAAAGGAGATCTGTCCTCCAGTCGTGTACGGCGCGACTTCTTCGGCCACCAGGCGGCCAATTTCGGCGCCTTGCCAGCTCGACAACGACAGGATGGTGTGAACGCGCGCTAGCGCGCTGATGCGGCCTTCGACCGCCCGCACATAGGCTTGGACGTCCTCCGCGCGGGTTAGGCGGACGATGGACTGGGCCAAGGCCAGTGCGTTCTTGGCACGATGATCGACTTCGCGCGTCAGCAGGGTCTGGCGTTCCTCGGCGCGCTTGCGGTCGGTGATATCAACCGTAACGCCGCTCACGCGCAAAACGCGCCCCGTGGCGTCGGTGGTGGCCGCAGCCGTCGCGACGCACCAGCGCTGTTCGCCGTCAGGCCGGTTGATGCGAAACTCCGCTTCAAACGATCTGACACCCTTGTTGAAATCGGCGATGAGGTGCTGCAGTCGTGCGACGTCCTCCGGATGAAGCCGCGCCATGATGTTCGCCGAGTTGACTTCGAAGCCGCGGGGATCGACGCCGAAGATCCGGTACTGGCCGTCGTCCCACATCCAGTCGCCGTTCACGCCATCCCAATCCCACGAGCCCATCTTTCCGGCGGCAATCGCCATGCTCCGCCGCTGCTCGCTTTCGACGAGCTTGGCCGTCGATCGCTCAAGCTCGGCGGTGCGTGCGCGCACGCGGTCCTCAAGCTCGGTGTTGAGATGCTCCAATTGCCGGGTCTTGCGATAGAGCTCAGCAAACACCTTGATCTTGGCGCGCAACACTTCCGGGACCACCGGAACCGGAACATAATCGACGGCGCCCATCTCATAACCGCGCAAGCGATCGAAGTCGCTGACCTGGATCGCCGAGATGAAGATGATCGCGATCTTCTGGAACCGCGGATGTTCGCGGATCATCGCAGCGAGCTCGAAGCCGTCGAGCTCGGGCATGCACACGTCGACCAGGATGACCGCGATCTCGGTCTTTAGGAGAATTTCCAGCGCCTCGCGGCCGGAGGTCGCGACCACGAGATTTTCGCCGAGTTCCTTCAGGATGACCTCATAAGCCAACAGCTTTGCCGGCTGATCATCGACCAGAAGGATGTTGACCTTTTCATGTTCCATCATCATCAGCCGTTCAGCGATGCAGCCACATGCGGATCGCAAGGAGCAGCTGTTCGGTGTTGACAGGCTTTGCGAGATAATCCGATGCGCCGGCTTCGAGGCACTTTTCGCGGTCTCCCTTCATGGCCTTCGCCGTGAGCGCGATGATAGGGAGCCGGGCGAAGATCGGGTTTTGCCGGATGACGCCTATGGTCTGGTAACCATCCATCTGCGGCATCATGATGTCCATTAGCACGATTGCGATCGTAGGATTGGTTTCGACGAGCTCGATCGCTTCGCTCCCCGTCGTTGCGGTCAACACTTTCATGCCGCGCCGCTCCAGCACGCTCGAGAGCGCGAAAATGTTGCGGGCATCGTCGTCGACGAGCAGCACGGTCCTGCCGACGAGATCCTCGTCGGAACTGTTGAGCTTCTCGAGCATCCGTTGCTTCTCGACCGGAAGTTCCGTGATGACCCGATGCAGGAACAGTGCAGTTTCGTCTAACAGGCGTTCCGGGGACTCGACACCCTTCACAACGATGCTACGTGCCATCGTGTGAAGTTCCGCATCTTCCTCGGCGGACAACTCGCGCCCGGTGAAGACCACGACCGGCACGCCCGAGAGGGACGAGTCCGAGCGGAGCTGATCGAGCACATCGAATCCGCTCATGTCGGGCAGGCGCAGATCGAGCACCACGCAGTCGCAAGGAGATTCACGGAGCACGCTGAGCGCATCCGCGCCTGTATCGGTGGCGATGATTTCGATATCGTCGTGGTCAAGCAGCTCGCGGATGCTGAGCTGCTCGGCCGGATTGTCTTCGACGATGAGCAGGCGCTTGCGACGTGGCTTGGCATATTCCTTGATTTGCGCCAATGCCGCGCTCACGCCTTCGGTCGTGGTCGGCTTGTTGACGAAGGAGAAAGCGCCCCGCGCCAGGGCGTGCTGGCGGTCTTCGTCCAGCGTGATGATCTGCACGGGAATGTGCCGCGTCAGCGGATTGTGCTTGAGCTGGCTCAGCACCGTCCATCCCAGCATATCCGGCAGGAAGACATCGAGCGAGATCGCGGCCGGCTGATATTGCTTGGCAAGGTCGAGCGCTTCGGCGCCACGGCTGGCGACCAGGACCTTGAAGCCCTTGTCGCGCGCAAGGTCGATCAGCACGCGCGCATAATGCGGGTCATCCTCGACGATCAGCAGGATGGTGTCGCCAGGCTTGAGATTGAGCCGGTCGTCCGGCAGCTGTTCGATCACACGCTCCTGGGTCGCCGGCTGCTGCAGGGCCGGGGACTGAACATATTGCGAGGGGGGCGCAGAGCTGATGCGCGGGGCGACCGCCGGGCCAGCATATTTCAGTGGCAGATAGAGCGTGAAGGTGCTGCCTTTGCCCGGCGCGCTTCTGAGATGGATTTCGCCGCCCAGCAGGTTCGCAAGCTCGCGGCTGATCGCGAGTCCAAGGCCTGTGCCACCATATTTGCGACTGGTGCCGGCGTCGGCCTGTTGGAACGCCTCGAAGATCAGCTTCTGCTTTTCCTGTGGAATGCCGATGCCGGTATCAGTCACTTCAAACGCGATCACCGCAGGCGCGGTGTTGAGCACCGGGTGCTCTGCACTCCAGCCGCCGAGCGCCGCTGATACCTTCAGCCCGACGCCGCCTTCTGCTGTGAACTTGAAGGCGTTGGAGAGCAGATTTTTCAAGACCTGCTGCAACCGTTTGGAGTCGGTGACGATGCTCCGCGCCAGGTTCGGATCGACCTCGATGTTGAAGGACAGCTGGCGATTGTCGGCCTCGTGCCGGAACGGCCGGCCGACCGTATCGAGCAGATTGGACGTGAGGATCTCTTCGGCATCCACCGTGACCGTGCCGGACTCGATCTTGGAAAGATCGAGAATGTCGCTGATCAGGTTGAGCAGATCGGTGCCGGCGCCGTGGATGGTGCGGGCGAATTCGACCTGCTTGCCGGTCAGGTTGCCGTCCGGATTTTCGGTCAGCTGCTGACCGAGGATCAGGATGCTGTTCAGCGGCGTCCGCAGCTCGTGCGACATGTTGGCCAGGAACTCGGACTTGTACTTCGAGGTCAGTGCGAGCTCGGTCGCCTTTTCCTCCAGCGCACGCCGGGCCTGCTCGATTTCCTGGTTCTTGCGTTCCACTTCGACGTTGCGCTCGGCGAGCTGCTGCGCCTTCTGTTCGAGCTGTTCGTTGGTCTGCTGCAGCTCGCGCTGCTGGGCCTGCAGCTCAGCGGCGAGCTGCTGCGACTGCTTCAACAGACCCTCGGTCTGCATCGTCGCCTCGATCGAGTTGAGCACGATGCCGATGGAGTCGGTGAGCTGCTCCAGGAAGGTCATCTGCGACGTCGTGAACGTGCTCAAGGATGCAAGCTCGATTACCGCCTTGACCTGGTTCTCGAACAGCACCGGAAGCACCACCAGATTGCGCGGCAGCGCGCGCATCAGAGCCGAGCCGACCGGCACGGCGTCGGTCGGGATATCGGCGACCAGCCGCTGCCGCTTGTCCATGGCGCATTGACCGACCAGGCTCTCACCGAACTGCAGCACCTGCGGATGCGGAAAAATCCCGTCATCGGCATAGGCGGCAAGCAGCCGCAGCTGCGGCGTATATTCGTTCTCGACCTGATAGATGACGCCGCGATGCGCATTGACCAGCGGCGACAGTTCGGTCAGCAGCAGCCGGCCGACCGTGGTCAGGTCGCGCTGGCCCTGCAGCATGTTGGTGAATTTTGCGAGGTTCGTCTTCAGCCAATCCTGCTCGGTGTTGACGTCGGTCGTGAGCCGCAGATTGGTGATCATCGTGTTGATGTTGTCTTTGAGCTCGGCGACTTCGCCGCGCGCATCGACCTGAATCGAGCGGGTGAGGTCGCCCTTGGTCACGGCGGTGGCGACCTCAGCGATGGCGCGCACCTGCGAGGTCAGGTTCGCGGCGAGGAGGTTGACGTTGCCGGTCAGGTCCTTCCAGGTGCCGGCAGCGCCGGGCACATTGGCCTGGCCGCCGAGCCGGCCTTCCACGCCGACCTCGCGCGCCACGCTTGTGACCTGATCGGCAAAGGTCGCCAAGGTCTCGGTCATGTTGTTGATGGTTTCGGCCAGCGCCGCGACCTCGCCCTTCGACTTCACGGTCAGGTTCTGCTTGAGGTCGCCATTGGCCACCGCGGTGACCACCTTGACGATGCCGCGTACCTGCTCGGTCAGGTTGGCAGCCATGAAGTTCACGGTATCTGTCAGGTCCTTCCAGGTGCCGGCGACGCCGGGCACAGCGGCCTGGCCACCGAGCTTGCCTTCGGTACCGACCTCGCGCGCGACGCGCGTCACTTCGCCGGCGAAGGCGTTGAGCTGGTCGACCATCGTGTTGATCGTATTCTTTAGCTCGAGAATTTCGCCCTTCACGTCGACGGTGATCTTGCGCGACAGGTCGCCGCGCGCCACCGCGGTGGTGACCTCGGCGATGTTGCGAACCTGCGTGGTCAGGTTGGCGGCGAGCAGGTTGACGTTGTCGGTCAAGTCCTTCCAGGTGCCGCCGACACCGGGCACCACGGCCTGGCCGCCGAGCCGTCCCTCGGTGCCAACCTCGCGCGCCACGCGCGTCACTTCGGCGGCGAAGGAGCGAAGCTGCTCGACCATCGTGTTGAGGGTGTCCTTGAGCAACAGGATCTCGCCACGGACGTCGACGGTGATCTTCTTCGACAGGTCGCCGCTTGCGATCGCGGTCGCGACGTCGGCGATGTTGCGCACCTGAGCCGTCAGGTTCGAAGCCATGAAGTTGACGTTGTCGGTCAGGTCCTTCCAGGTGCCGGCGACGCCGGGCACCTCGGCCTGGCCGCCGAGCTTGCCTTCGGTACCGACCTCGCGTGCCACGCGCGTCACTTCGGAGGCGAACGCGTTGAGCTGGTCAACCATCGTGTTGATGGTGTTCTTCAGCTCGAGGATCTCGCCTTTGACGTCGACGGTGATCTTGCGCGACAGGTCGCCGCGCGCCACCGCGGTGGTCACCTCGGCAATGTTGCGGACCTGGGCGGTCAGATTGCCGGCCATCGAGTTGACGCTGTCGGTGAGGTCCTTCCAGGTGCCAGCGACGCCGGGCACGTTGGCCTGACCGCCGAGGCGGCCTTCAGTGCCGACCTCGCGCGCGACACGGGTGACCTCGCCCGCGAAGCGGTTGAGCTGGTCGACCATCGTGTTCAGCGTCTCCTTGAGGCTCAGGATCTCGCCGCGGACGTCGACGGTGATCTTGCGCGAGAGGTCGCCGGAGGCGATCGCGGTCGCCACCTCGGCGATGTTGCGGACCTGGGCGGTCAAATTGCCAGCCATCGAGTTGACGCTGTCGGTCAGGTCCTTCCAGGTGCCGGCGACGCCCGGCACTTCGGCCTGGCCACCGAGCTTGCCGTCAGTGCCGACCTCGCGCGCCACGCGCGTCACTTCGCCGGCGAAGGCGTTGAGCTGGTCGACCATCGTGTTCAAGGTCTCCTTCAGCTGAAGGATCTCGCCCGACACGTTCACGGTGATCTTCTTCGAGAGGTCGCCCTTGGCGACCGCGGTCGCCACCTCGGCGATGTTGCGGACCTGGCCGGTCAGGTTCGAGGCCATGGAATTGACGCTGTCGGTCAAGTCCTTCCAGGTGCCGGCAACGCCGCGCACCATGGCCTGGCCGCCCAGCTTGCCCTCGGTGCCGACCTCGCGCGCGACGCGCGTGACCTCGCCCGCGAAGGCGTTGAGCTGATCGACCATCGTATTGATGGTGTCCTTCAGCTCGAGGATTTCACCGCGTACGTCCACGGTGATCTTCTTGGAGAGGTCGCCGTTGGCGACTGCGGTCGTCACCTCGGCAATGTTGCGGACCTGGGCGGTCAGGTTACCGGCCATCGAGTTGACGCTGTCGGTCAGGTCTTTCCAGGTGCCAGCGACGCCGCGCACCAAAGCCTGGCCGCCGAGCTTGCCCTCGGTGCCGACCTCGCGCGCCACGCGCGTGACTTCGCCGGCGAAGGCGTTGAGCTGGTCGACCATCGTGTTCAGCGTCTCCTTCAACTGAAGGATCTCGCCGGACACGTTCACGGTGATCTTCTTCGAAAGGTCGCCGCTGGCGATCGCCGTGGCGACATCGGCGATGTTGCGGACCTGGGCCGTCAGGTTCGACGCCATGAAGTTGACGTTGTCGGTCAGGTCCTTCCAGGTGCCGGCGACGCCAGGCACCTGCGCCTGACCGCCGAGCTTGCCTTCGGTGCCGACCTCGCGCGCCACGCGCGTGACTTCGCCGGCGAAGGCGTTGAGCTGATCGACCATCGTATTGATGGTGTTCTTCAGCTCGAGGATTTCGCCTTTGACATCGACGGTGATCTTGCGGGAGAGGTCGCCGCGGGCCACCGCGGTCGTCACCTCGGCGATATTGCGAACCTGCGTGGTCAGGTTCGCCGCGAGCAGGTTGACGTTGTCGGTCAGGTCTTTCCAGGTGCCGCCGACGCCGGGCACCACGGCCTGACCGCCGAGCCGGCCTTCAGTGCCGACCTCGCGCGCCACGCGCGTCACTTCGGCGGCGAACGAGCGCAGCTGATCCACCATCGTATTGATGGCTTCCTTTAACTGCAGGATCTCGCCGCGCACGTCGACCGTGATCTTCTTGGAGAGGTCGCCGTTGGCGACCGCGATCGTCACCTCGGCGATGTTGCGCACCTGCCCGGTCAGGTTGTTGGCCATCGAGTTGACGCTCTCGGTCAGGTCCTTCCAGACGCCGGTGACTTCCGGCACCTGGGCCTGGCCGCCGAGCTTGCCCTCGGTGCCGACCTCGCGCGCCACGCGCGTCACTTCCGAGGTGAAGACGCTAAGCTGCTTGATCATCGTGTTGACGATGGTGGCAGACTGCAGGAACTCGCCGCCCAGCGGCCGGCCGTCGACGTCGAGCTTCACGGTCTGCAACAGGTCGCCCTGCGCGACAGCGGCTACCGCGCGGGTGACTTCGCGGGTCGGCCAGAGCAGATCGTCGATCAGAGTATTGACCGAACCTTCCATGTCGGCCCAGGACCCGGACGCCAGGCCGAATCTGACGCGCTGCCGCGTCTTGCCTTCGCGTCCCACCACCTGGCCCACGCGCTCGAGCTGCTGAGCCATCCGCTCATTGGCCGCGATGATCTCGTTGAAGGTGTCGGCAATCTTGCCCTCGATGCCGAGGTAATCGCCGCTCATCCGGACCGAGAAGTCGCCCGAGCGCATCGCTTGCAAAGCATGGAGTAGATCCTGACGTGCGTCAGCTTTGTTTGCGCCATTCGCGTTGCGTTTGGCAACCGCCGGAACTGTCGGCGAGGTTGCTTCGGAATCGAGGTCGCTCATCAAATCCCCCAACGCAAATCTGTGCCCGCAAGAATCTGCCATGCAGACCCGAGCATAGAAGCTGTCGCCACGCGCCAAATCAAGCGGGATCGGTCCAATTAGTTCGACGGAACCGGGCGACGAGCCACGCCCTAACGCAGCGGTTCCGAATAGGTTCCACGACCATCACGAAACTTTTCGACCCGGCGCAGCGGCCTTTGGGAACGGGCCGGGCGTTGGACACTTGAGCCACGAATTGGAGAATGCCTATGAGAGCGTTGCTAACGGCGGTTGCCCTGCTCCTTACGTGTGCGTCAGCCGCTCTGGCGGAGAACGGGGGACCGAGCGGACGCGGGTCGGTCACCGGAGACCCGGCTGCCAGCTCGGCCACGCCAGGCACCGCCCCGACGACGGGGGCGGCGCGAAACAACCCGAGCGGTAGCGGGACCTCCAGTTCCGGCGGGCGCGACGACAATGGCGACCAGGGCAGGGACAGCATGCCGGACAGTGACAAGAACGTCATCCCGTACGACCAACAGGGCAAGCCGAACAGCGGCAAATAAATAAGGGGCGAGCGGCTCGCTATTTCTCGGCCAGCGCGGTTCGGGTGTCCTCGAGCTCGTTGCGCAGGCGCGGCAACTGGGCCGCAACGAAGGCTTTCAGATCATCGTTGTCAGGCGATTGGAGATATCGTTCCAGCACGGAAACGGTGATCTGATATTGGGCAAGCTGTGCCGCGTAGAAGCGCCGCACAAAGGCCGGCCCCTCCGACGAGTCCACATCAGCGAGCATGTCGGCCCGTTTGACAGCCGCCGGGCTGTCGGCCTCGACGTTTGTTCCGGCCCGACGCTGCAGCTCGGTCAAGTCCTTGTCGCGCTGCACAGCCGCATCGGCGCGCAGTGCCGCGGTGTTCTGAACGTCAGAGCTCGGCAACGGCGCCGTGCGGTCGATCGCTGTTTGCTGAAACGCGTCGAATTCGTAGATCCGGGCAATCACGTCCGCGCCGGCGGGAGGTCCAGAGGCATCGGCGACATCGATCGGAACGCGATCGATACCGCCCGCCTGCGCCATCGAGCAGCTGATTACCACCAAGAGTGGGACGACAATGGATTTCATATGATTCAAATTGCGGCGCGCCGAACAGGTTCCACCAAGATTAATATCGCGTAAGGCGGTTGTGCAGCTTCGAGCTGGATCCCAGCTACCTTCAATGAGACAGTCAGATCTACTCCGAGAAAACGCCGAGAACTGCCTGCAGCTTGCGGAGCAAGCGGCGCGTGGACCCACATTCAAGCGCTATACCCGCATGGCGCAGGGCTGGGTTGCACTCGCCAACGCGCAGGACTGGCTCGATGGCGAAGTGCCGCCATGGGGCGATCCGCGCTCCGACCATCCGCGAACTTAGTCAGGAGTTCTTCAGCGCGACGAGACGTCGGGAGCGAAAGGAGGACGCCAATGACTCCCCGCTTGGTTTTTATTGTCCTGATCCTGGCCTTTGGAATGGCCTCAGCATTCGCCGCGATTACGACCATCCGGCAAGTCCGGACGGAAGCCTATGTGCTTCCGCAGCCGGTGACACGCATCTGATAGGGAAGAGGCAGCCTCACGGCTGCCCCGAACCGCCCGAGGAGCCATAGACCTGGCCATTGGCGTAGCTGGCGTCGGCAGCGGCGAGCTGCACGTAGATCGAGGCCAGTTCCACCGGCTGCCCCGGACGTCCCAACGGCGTCTGGCCGCCGAATTTCTCCAGCTTCTCCATCGTCGCACCGCCTGAGACCTGCAGCGGCGTCCAGATCGGTCCCGGCGCCACCGCATTGACGCGGATCCCTTTCGGTCCGAGCTGCTTGGCCAGCGACTTCACGTAGTTCATCGTTGCGGCTTTGGTTTGTGCGTAGTCATACAGATCGGGTGAGGGATCGTAGGCCTGTTCCGATGCGGTTCCGATGATGGCCGAACCGGGCTTGAGGTGCGGCAGCGCCGCCTTGATGATCCGGAACGGCGCGTAGATGTTGGTCTTCATGGTGGCATCGAAGTCTTCGGACGAGATGTCGAGGATGGACTGCCGCGCCTGCTGCCGCCCGGCGTTGCTGACGATGATATCCAGGCCGCCGAGCCCTTCCACCGCACGCCGCACCAGCTCCTGGCAGAACTTCTCGTCGCGGAGGTCTCCGGGAATGGCGAGGCCGTTGCGGCCCTCGGCCTTGATCAGCGCGATCACTTCCTGGGCGTCCGGCTCTTCCGTCGGGTAGTAGTTGATGGCCACGTCCGCACCCTCGCGCGCGTAAGCAATCGCGGCGGCGCGTCCCATACCGGAGTCCCCACCCGTGATCAGCGCTTTTCGCCCCGCAAGACGCCCGGAGCCCTTGTAGCTCGTTTCGCCGTGATCGGGCCGTGGCTCCATCTTGCTTGCGAGGCCCGGCCAAGGCTGCGACTGTTTTTTGAAAGGGGGCTTTGGATATCTATCGACCGGATTGATGAGATCCTGGTTGCTTGCGCTCTCTGTCGCCATCGGCTCGCGTCCTTTTGCTGTTGCAGAAACGAGGGACGCTGCGGCCAAGGTGGCGCCGCCGCCGACCATCCGTCGACGCGACATTGAAGGAGTCTGATCGTCTGCCATTCGCTTCTCCCGAGGTTGCGCCTGTCAACAACGCCGGACTGCGAACGTTTCTGACAATGTGACGTCGAGCTCGTGCGGCGGCACACGGCAGCAATGCGCAACGTGTGTGTGACGCCGTTCATCCGTGCGGAACAATCCACGGGTGGCGGCGTCGTTCTCAGACTTTTGGCAGCAACGCGCTGCCCAATGTCGGAGCACCGCATGGCACATGCAGACCAGGGTATCGTGAAAACCGGGCGAGCCGAGGAACAGCCCGTCGATAAGGACCGCGCGCAGCGCGCAACCAAGACCGACTCCTCGCAGGCGGTGTCCCGGGAGGCGACGCGTCATCCGGAGACGGACGGAAAGGATGACGATCGGGTCGGCGGCTCGCACGAGCACTCCAAATAGGAGGTCGCTAGGCTCTCATGGCCGCAGTAGCGTTCGGTGAGTGGCAATGTCGCGGGAACGCGGAGCGCGGCGCAGTCGTTAATCAGTCTCTCATTTTGGAGGAGACTTCATATGGCTATGGCAATCAACGAACGCGAATTCGGCAATCTGATCGGCAGCGACAAGGTCGAGGGCACCGCGGTCTATGGCGCCGGTGACGCAAAGATCGGCAACATCGAGCGGGTCATGATCGACAAGAAGAGCGGGCAGGTGTCTTACGCCGTGCTCGGTTTCGGCGGGTTCCTCGGTCTCGGGAATGATCATTATCCGTTGCCCTGGCAGTCGTTGAAATACGACACACGTCTCGGCGGCTATGTCACCGGTATTACCGAGAACCAGCTCCGCGGTGCGCCACACTACAGCGATGATCGGGAATGGAACTGGTCCGACATGTCGACCACCCGTGCCGTGAACGACTACTACGGCGTTCCGATCGTTTAGTTGTTGCATTGTCATCGATACGTGCGAGAGGCCGCCGATTGGCGGCCTCTTTTTGTTGATCGAGATGGAATTTAGCGACTGCAACACTCAGCGGGAACCAAGCCCATCGCAGACGATTAGATCGTGACACGCCTCAGCGCGTCGGCGTGCGCAGAACAATCCGACACAGGGCCGAGGTGCTGACCGTGGATACCCAGACGAAAACGCGAGGGTCGTCCGCCGAGAAGCCGCGGACGCTTGAGCCGCAATTTCAGCCGAAACCCGCGGAGCAGGATCGCAAGACCGAGCCGGGCGGGGAGGGGCAGGCGGACACCGGAGGCAAGCAGTCACTCTCGGAGCGGCTGCGGGCGCATCCGGTTCTGACCGCGGCCGGTATCTGTGTTCTGCTGATCGCGGCGATCGCGGGCCTTTCCTATTGGCTGAATGCGCGACACTACGAGAGCACGGATGATGCTTTCGTGGCCGCGCGCAGCTATTCGGTTGCGCCGAAAGTCGGCGGCTATGTCACCGACATTCCGGTGACCGACAACCAGCATGTCAAAGCCGGCGATGTGCTCGCGCGCATCGACGAGCGCGACTACAGAATCGCGGTCGATCAGGCGCAGGCCCAGGTTGCGGTCGGTCAAGCCAATGTCGACAATATCCAGGCCCAGATCGACAGCCAGCGCGAGCAGATCGCGCAGGCCAAGGCGCAGGTCGACCAGGCGCAGGCTCAGCTGCAGTTTGCGCAGCAGGAAGAGGCTCGCGCCCGCGATCTCGTCGAGCGGGGCGCCGGCACGGTCCAGCGCGAGCAGCAGACGCGGTCAGACCTGCAGGCGCAAGAAGCCAATACAACGCGTGCAAAGGCGGCGCTGACGGCCGCCGAGCTCGGGATCAAGACCCTGCAGGCGCAGCTCGAAAGCGCCAAGGGGTCCCTGCAGCAGGCGCAGGCCCAACTCGACCAGGCCAAGCTCAATCTGCAGTACACAACCGTGGAGGCGGGCGAGGCGGGACATGTCGTCAAGCTGAGCGCAGCCAAGGGCACGCTGGCCACGGCCGGGCAGAGCCTGATGATGTTCGTGCCCGACGAGCTCTGGGTTGTCGCCAACTACAAGGAGACCCAACTTGCCGATATGCGCCCCGGACAGCTGGTCGAGATCCGGATCGACGCCTATCCGAACCGCAAGCTGACCGGGCACGTCGCGTCGGTGCAGCCAGGCTCGGGCACGGCCTTCAGCCTGCTGCCGGCGGAGAATGCGACGGGCAACTATGTCAAGGTCGTGCAGCGCGTGCCGGTCAAGATCACGATCGATCAATGGCCGGCGGATCTGGCCGTCGGGCCGGGCATGTCGGTCGTGCCCTGGACCAAGGTGCGATGACCGACGTCGCGTCCGCCGGTGGCTGGTCGCCGGAACGATCGGCCGCCGCTGGCCACAATCCCTATCTGATCGCGTTCGTGGTCTCGATCGCCACCTTCATGGAGGTGCTGGACACCACGATCGCCAATGTGGCGCTGCGCCATATCGCCGGCGGGTTGGCTGTCGGCATCGACGAGAGCACCTACGTGATCACCAGCTATCTGGTGGCCAATGCGATCGTCCTGTCGATCTCCGGCTGGCTCGCCACGGTGATCGGCCGCAAACGCTTCTACATGATGTGTGTCGCCGTGTTCTCGCTGGCGTCGCTGCTATGCGGGTTGGCCTGGAGCCTGGAGGCGCTGGTTGTCTTCCGCATCATACAGGGCCTTGGCGGCGGTGGCATGGCCACCAGCGAGCAGGCGATTCTGGCCGACTCCTTTCCACCCAACAAGCGCGGGCAGGCGTTTGCGATTTACGGCGTCGCGGTCGTGGTGGCCCCGGTCGTCGGACCGACGCTGGGCGGCTGGATCACCGACACCTATTCCTGGCACTGGGTGTTTCTCATCAACCTGCCGATGGGCATGTTGTCACTGTTCCTTGTCGGCACGCTGGTGGGTGAACCGTCGGGCGCGGAGCAGGAACGGGCGCGACTGCTCGAGAACGGCCTGCGCGTCGATGTCGTCGGCTTTGCCCTGGTTGCGGTCGGACTCGGGTCGCTGGAATTCGTGCTCGACGAAGGACAGCGCAACGACTGGTTCGGCTCCAACATGATTGTTGGCTTCGCCTTGCTCGCCGTGTTCTGCCTGCTGGCGCTGATTCCGTGGGAGCTGAGCCGCAAGGACCCGATCGTCGACATCAGGCTGCTTGGCCGACGTCAGTTCGGCGCCTGCTTCGTGGTGATGCTCGCGACCGGCGCGGTCTTGATCGCGACCACGCAGATGTTGCCGCAATTGCTGCAGACCGAGCTGAACTATACGGCACTGCTGGCCGGCCTCGCGCTCTCGCCCGGCGGCATCGTCACCATGATGATGATGCCGATCGTGGGACGGCTCGTGAGCATCGTCCAGCCGAAATATCTGATTGTGTTCGGCGCGAGCGTCGTCGCGTCAGCGATGTGGTATCTGACCGGGCTGAACGGCGACATCACTTACGGTTATGCGGCGATATCGCGCGTGATCTTGGGCGTCGGGCTTCCGTTTCTGTTCCTTCCGGTCACCACGGCATCATATGACGGGGTGCCGCCGAACAAGACCAACCAGGCCTCGGCACTGATCAATGTCGCCCGCAACATCGGCGGTTCGATGGGGGTGGCACTGTCGCAGACCGTGCTGGCCCAGCGCCAGCAATTCCATCAAAACCGCCTTGTCGAGCATGCGGCGCCGTCAGACCTCGGTTACCAGCAGACGATCGAGGCGGTGACGCGCTACTTCCAGGCCCATGGATCCAACGCCAGCGACGCGGCAGGGCAGGCGATTGCCTGGGTCGGCCAGACCCTGCAGCATCAGATCGATCTGCTCGCCTATATCGACGTGTTCTGGATGCTGTCCGTGCTCGGCATGCTGATGATTCCGGTGGCGCTCGCCATCAGGTCGATCGATCTCGGTGCCGCACCGCGCGGGCATTGAGCCCGCGCAGAAACGCTCACGCGGCCGAGTTCTCCGCCGACGGCGAAGAGGCTGCGCCGGGGCGTCGCGACAGCCAGCTCGGAATTTCCCGGTAGCACCGACCCTTTTCATTCATCTCGGCGACGGTCCATTTGCTCGGATGCCGTTCCTTGCCGACAAAGATCCAGTCCTCCGGCGCCGGCGGCGGCTCATTCGGCCGGGTTCGGAGCCAAGCCGAGCGTGCGCCCTTCGGCAAACGTTCCGGCTTCATCTGATAGAGATCATATACTGGCGAACGCATCACGTTACCCACCCCAGACGCAGCAACATCACCAGCCGCAAGCATCAATTCGCGCGCGGCGAAATTGTGAATTGAGCGCGGCGAGTGTGTGCAAAAGCGGCAGCGAAATGTGATGTAGCGCTCCGGCCACGCCATGCCCGCGCCCCCGATGTGGCCCGCACATAGAAAAGCCCGCCGGGGTCGGCGGGCTGCAACCGCTGGATGAAAAGCTCGTTTCTTAGAAGAAGCCGTAGCTCAGGTCGAGGCCGTAGGTGGCGTGGAGCAGCGCTCCAAATACCACGGCACCGCAGAGCCTCAGAGCGGTGCGCAGCTGATCGGGAGTAAGACTGGCGTCTTGGAAGCTTGGGATGGATTTTGCGATGACTGTCATATGTGATCTCTGTACGCGGTGCGAGGACGGAGCTTCATCAAACTTAGTTAGTTTATCTCTGATAGAACCGGACCGGAGCAGATCAGTACTGATTGTTCTAGACAGGTTCTAATCATGAATTTGGAACCCAGCTTCGTGCACTTTTTGCGGCGAAGTTGCGGAAACAAAGGTACGCGTGTGAAATCTGAAGCAAAAATCAAGAGAAAAGGTTGTAGACATCTAAGAAATGCAATTAAAACTAGTTAACCATTGTGTCAAAGCGCGTGTACGCGCTGTAATTGAAACTCCTGGTCTTAAGCTGTCAGAGACTCGCCCTCGGTATAGTCGTGCCGCACAGGCGACGGTTTAGCAAAATCCGAATCTCGCTTGTGACCGCCGAGACCTGGAGCGACGTCCGATTCGGGGCACTCGTACCGCGTTTCGGACCGAGGCGTCTGATCGCCGAAGCGCCCGCCACTACTCCCGCTCGCGCTCAGGTAGATCCTGACCAGATGAAATTTGCCGCCCACCTGCTTTGCGGCACAACGGCGCCGCCCCGATCACACCGTCATGATTGCGGCCTCACACGAAGGAGAGCCAGGACACGCCGCTCATCATCGCGATGAAGCCCGTCAGCACAGCCAGATGATGCGGCCGCTAGCGCGACCTGTCCGCGCTCTTCTGCTGTTGGATGGCACGTTCGACCTCGGTCGCGAGAACGTGCAGATGATCGGCCAAACGCGCGAACAGTTCGCGCTTCTCGCGATCGGTCGCCAAGTCGCGGATCATCGCACATTCAGCGGCGTCGGCCCGGAGCTTGTCCAGGTGCGCAAGAATGTCTTTCATTTGATGTTCCCGAAGAACGCGTTCCAACGCAGGAACACGCAATTCGTTCCGGACGGGCTGAAGATCGGCTCAACTGGTTTTGGATCAATCGTCCCAGATCCACTCGCCGCAGGTGCTGCATTCAAACAGCCGAACGGTTCGGCCACGGCGCGGATCAAGCAAGGTATGGCGAAGCCGTGGCGGGGCGGTGCAGTTCGGGCACCGAGGCTCGGCGGTCGCAGTCTGGCGCTCCGGCGCGTCCTTGATCTTGGTCACGATGTCACAGCCTTGTCTGACAACGCACGTGCGCAACGAGGGTACGAGCGAAGCTGCGATCGGTTTCGAACTGATCTCCCTTCAATATGCAATCAAATTGCGGCTCGCGAGCGCCGCAAGCGAGGCGAAGTCGGCCTTGTTGTGCTCGCCGCGCAGCACGGGGCAGGGTGAGCAACCGGTCTCGCCGACCCGCGTTGTCAGGCCATGGAGAAATTCCGAGAATACGGGTTCTGGCTTGCGGTGGCCGCAGGGCTTGCGCCGTTGGTCGCCGCCGCAGCGCTGCTGCTGTGGATCCAGAGTTGAGGCGGACCATGGCGGGGCAGCGGTGCGGCGGAATCACGATTGGCATCGAGCGAAGCGATTTCTGACTCGCATCGACAGTCAGTCACGACGCCGCGAGGCGGCGAAAATCGCGATGGTGCGCTGGTAACGTGGCGAACTCTCCGCCGAAGAGCAAAAAGCTGACCGAAAGGCACGAGCAGCATCGTGCTCCGATCGGCTTACGCTCCAACAAGAAGAGAAAAGCTCATGGTGATGTCAGATGCCCCGCACAGCGCTCAAGGTCGAAACCGTCACATTGGCCGGATCGTTTCCGTCCTGCAGGACCTCATGTCGTCCGGGATTGCCCGATGGGCGCCGATCCCGCTTCGGCTGATGGTGGGCTACGGCTTCGCCGAACATGGGTTTGCGAAACTGCTGCGCGGCACTGACAACTTCACCGGCTTGTTGCACGCCCTCGGATTGCCGGCCGCGAAATTCATGGCCTTGTTGACGATCGCAACGGAGATCATCGGCGGAATCTGCATCGCTCTGGGAGCCCTGGTCCCGCTGATCAGCATTCCGATGGCGATCGTCCTGCTTGTCGCGATCTTCACGGTGCATCTGCAGTACGGCTTTTCCTCGATCAAGCTGCAGGCGATTACGGCTGACGGCGCACGATTTGGTCAGCCTGGCTACGAGACCGATCTCCTCTACCTGGCCTGTCTCGTCGGGCTGGTGCTCGGCGGCAGCGGGCCATTCGCGGTCGACACTTGGCTGTTGGGCAAGATCAATGCGCTGAAGGCATCGGCTACAGTCCAACACGACGACACGGCAGCTGAGCCCTAGTTTTCTCAAGCGTTGTGGTCGTTCAGCACTATTCCGTCGCAAGATCGCGCAAGACGCGGATAGAGAGCGGCCCGGTATGCCGGCATACCGGGCCAGTCCATCTGGCGGATTGAGAGGCGGTCCCAGGCCGCACGATCGGCCGCGCCGGGATCACGCGTCTCGTCTGGCCGATCTCGCTTACTGGCAATTCCAGGTCGTGCCTTGCGCGCAATAGGCATAGGGGCTGTCGCCGCCGTAGCGCTGATAGGGATAGTGGCCGGAGCGGTAATAGCCGTAATAGGCCGGGCCGCCGTAATAGGTAGGTCCGCCATAATAGACCGGACCGTCGACATAGGCTGGCCCGCCATAGTCGTAGGCATAGGAGTCGCTGGCCGCCGCGGCCGCAAGTCCGAAGCCAATCGCGCCGACAGCGGCCGCTGCTGCAGCCGCGCCTCCGCCATGCCAATGGCGGGGCCTTGCATCCGCATGCGTCGGCGTCAGTGCGCCGAGCGTTAGGGCCATCACTGAGGTGATCACGGCCGTTCGGCCGAGCACCGGAGCATTTCGAATGGACATTTGATTCTCCTCCGTCGCGACAGGCGTGTTGCATGTCGAATGCACGTAAACCCGCGCTTCCCAGCGAGGTTCCGCGTCCTTATGGGTATCTGCGACCCAGGCCAGGTTCGATGGCAGACGATGTCCGGAACTGCGGATAGGAGGACGCGTTTGTCCGTCGGTCGGCACGGGAACGGGCTTCGCCTTCGGAACGTCGCGAAGTCGCGCTAGCGTGCGTCGTCACTTTTCGGAAGCTGGGACCGCGCCATGAAACTGATCCTCGCCGCGACCGCGCTGCTCACCCTGGCCGGCGTCAGCGCGTCTTCGCAGGCGCAACCCGCGCGCTGGACCACCTATAAAATTCCGGAGACCGGCACGTCGGTCGACATTCCATCCTCGATCTTCAGCGAACCGTCGGGACGACCGGACGGCTATGGAGAGCGTTTTCAGACCGCCGACGGCCGCGCCAACCTTACGATCCAATCGGCGCCGAACGCCGCACACGATTCACCGGCCGCCTTTCTCGCCAAGAAGAACCCGCCCGCCCACATCCAATATAAGAGGATCACGCCGCGCTTCTTCGCGGTGTCGAGCACCAGGGGCGGCATCGTCTGGTACAACCGCTGCAATTTTGCACATGATTTCGTCCACTGCGTCCTGATCAACTATCCGGCGGCCGAAGAGCGTGCCTGGGACGATATCGTCACCCGCATCAGCCTGTCCTTGAATCAGGACTGACCGCGCGCCGGTTCGCGGTCGTCCTGGGGCGTCGCTGCGCTTATCCGGGCTCCGCGCGGGGGGAGCCAATACGGGCCATCGAGGAACTGCGGAGCTTTAGGTCCATTAACTCTCCACAGTGGCGGAGATTTGAAATGGCCAGGCATCTGTCCCGAGCCCGGCTGACGCGGAGCGTCGCCGGTCTGTTCTCAGCGATGGCGGTGTGCACAACCGCGGTCTTCATCGCAGCGCGTCATCTGGCGGGCTGAAGGCTGCTTTGCGCCTGTTGGCGAACCTGCTCGCGGGCGCTGATCGCGCCCGTGATAAGGTGACGGCTATCTCGAGGAGAGCTGTCTCCGATGGCAGTCAAACGTGTCGTCGCAAATATCAAGAGCGGGTGGCCTGAAGCGGCGAAGGCATTTTACAGCGACATCCTCGGAATGGATGTGGTGATGGATCTCAGTTGGATCGTGACTTTCGCCAGCGACGCGATGTCCCCGGCGCAGGTGAGCATCGCCTCCGAGGGAGGCTCCGGCGCCGATGTGCCGGACCTGTCGATCGAAGTGGATGATCTGGACGAGGTCCTTGAACGGGTCGCGCAGGCAGGCATTGCCATCGTGTATGGACCGGCATCGGAGCCATGGGGCGTGCGCCGCTTCTTTGTTCATGACCCGTTTGGCCGGTTGGTCAACATCCTCGCTCACGCGTGATGCGCTGACGCGAACGAAACTCATCGCCCGTCGGCCTGTCGCGATCTCGTGAAGGTTCAATTCGGCTGCCGCGTGAACTACTTCACAGCGGGCGCGACTGACGTCGTGGTAGTGAGGCGGTGTGTCCTCCCCGGAGACCAAGGCAATGGCTGCTGCAATCGTTCGAGCTTTTTCCCGCGTCTCGGAGACCATCGTCGGCGCCAGCGAGACGCTGAAAATTCTCTTAATCTTCGGCCTGGCGGGATTGGCGATATCGCTGCTCTTGGCCAGCTACGGCCTCGATCTGAGTGCAGGCTTCTTTTAACGAACGGATAAGCCGGCGAGGGTTGTTTACAGCGAGGGTGAGACAAGGCAGATAGTGCCAAGCCGGATTTCGGTGATCAGCCCGAATCTGGCCCTCAGGTCGACGGGGCGACGAGATGGCGGATGATGCGGATCCACCGACGAGCCTTGTTAGCACTTCGACGGCCAGGGCGCCTCTCGATATACGGCCCATGCAGCACATCTTGTCGCCGCTCGTAGATGGCCACGGCTAGCGCGCCAACTGCGCAGCTGACTGCGGCGAACACAGCAAGTTCGATCATGCTAATTCTCCAGCTCGCATCGGCGTGGCTGAAGAAGGCGCGATCGTCAATTTGCAGATGCCGTTAAGCTGAAGCGAAAAGCTTAATGAGGGAGCGATCATACGTACAGGGACGCGTTGTGGCTCTCAAGGCTCTGCGCTCATGCGATCAGGATCGAGCTCCGGGAATTGAGCCACGTAAGTCAGGAAATAGGATTCAAAGATGAAATTCAGGAGCGCGGACATGACCAAACTCCAGGGTTAATGAACGAACGCAGGGTGCCCCGCGCCCGTTTCAATCGGTTTTCGTCCAGGTCGGAAAATGATGTCGTCCGGCCTGGATTCGGTTTCGTCCAGGCCGCGCTGACACGGGGGGGGGCCGAGCGGCCATTTCCCGCTGGTCGGGCCCGTGGGGTCAGCCGCCTTGTATCGCCGGCTCGGCCGCCATTCCGGCGGGGTCCATCCAGATCGGCTCGAATATGTTGCCGTCCGGATCCTCGAAGGTTCGCCCATACATGAACCCGTGGTCCTGACGATCGCGGATGTCGCCTTTTCCGCCGGCCGAGACTGCCGCGTCGACGATCGCGTCCACGTCCTGGCGGCTGTCGCAGGAAATCGCAAACAGCGCGGCACTCGTCTTGTGCGCGTCCGCGATCGGCTTGTGGCTGAATGTGGCGTAGGTGGCGCGCGTCAGGAGCTGAAAGGTGATCGTATCGGACCAGACCATGCATGAAGCCCCGTCGCTGCTGAACTGAGCATTTCTGGTGCAGCCGATCGCCTCGTAAAAGCGCGTCGCAGCGGCCAGGTCGGTCACGGGAAGGTTGATGAAGATCATTTTCAGCATGTTTGCCCCTTATTTGGGATGTCTTGGCGGCCCCATCGTATTGAAGCCGCATCGCGAACGTAGGACGTTCGGACTTCCTGATCTCCGACACGATGCGAGAGAAAAATCCGTTGAAGCCGGGATCAGAGAGTGATGTCGCGGGCGAACCGCCGACCAAGCTCGGATGGAAGGATTAGGTGTGGCGATCCCGGCAGTCCCCAAACTATGTTCATAACTAGTTGAAGACGCAGAGGATATTTTGCGCGATTCGGATGATCGGAATGCCAGGATTAACCGCGGGTTGCGTATTGGTGGTGCTTCTCTAGGCAATCTTTTCAACCCGCGGGGTGTTTTGGTGAATTTCGTTTGCGCAATCCAGACGGGAGTCGCTTCAGAAAGTCATCTACATCTTGTCGTCGGACTACAACCTTTTTGCCCAGCCGATGCGCCGGCAGCAAGCCCGCATCAATTGCCTGCCGGATTGCGGTCATCCCGATCCCTGTCAAGCCGCAGGTCTCGTTGAGCGACAGTGAGAGCCTGTTAGGTGGCGGCACCGGATAGTCGCGATGCAATTTCTTGGAACGGTGTTTGATGCTGGTGGCAGGCGTCGTCTTGTCCGGCTCGGTCATGATACGCGAACCCTCTGCTACTTGTTTCAGCGCGCCCGCTGTTGATTACAGCAGCTCGCTGCGTTGCGCGTTTGCTCCCGGCTCGCTCAGTCGTCAACGACCATCGAGCGCTGTTGACACTCTTTTGTGCTGCATTGCACGGATATGCTTGACGGCACGTACGATTCTCTTAGCGTATCGCCCGACAGCGCCATGTAGTTCGGAGTTGCGCTCAATGAAAAAGGACACGGAGAAAACGCTTAGCGTCGCCACGGCAGGCGCACGTTATTTCGGCCTTTGCGCGGCCAGCTCTTATCGAGCGGTCCGCGCCGGACAGATTCCCGCGATCAAAGTCGGCCGCCTATGGCGTGTGCCGATTGCCGCGATGGAACGGATGATGGAGCAGGCCAACACAATCACGCAGGACAAGCGCGGATGAAAAAAGGCCCAGCCTGCAGGCGACAGGCCGGGCCTCCGATAACTGGTAGTAACCGTCAGCGAGGGCAACAATCTACCAGCGCCCGGAATCCCGGCGCAAGCCCGCCTCCATCATCGTCCTGTCAACAGCGATTGCCCCGCGCGGAGGCGTCGCCATGAGCGGCGCGCCCTGGACGAAAGCCGGAACCAAGGATTGGCTGGCCCTGCAGCGCGCCAAGGGCTTGGAGGCCGCGGCGTTTCTGGTGCTGTTCGCGCTCACCGAATACGTCAATGCCGAAACCGGAGAGGCAAACCCCAGCCTCAATACGCTCGCCGTCGACTGTCATATGAGCCAGCCGCACGTGCGCCGCATGATCCAAAAGCTGTTGGCGTCCAATTGCATCTGCGTCGTCGATCCCGGCAAACAGGGGCGCGGCCATTCAGCGCGCTATCGGCTCCTTCGCGACGACGAGGCGGTGAAGGCGCATCAGGCCGCCGTCGTCGCCAGGCGGGCCGAGCGGCGCGAGAGCTATGCCAGTGCCACCCGCAGCATGGTCAAGGGAACGGCGCTGGTGATGAACGGCGCCAGCGCGCCGCCCAGCATGCGGCAAATGGCGGAACAGCAGGCCAAGGCGCGCGAGCAGGCCGAGGCCGAGGAAAAAGCCCGCTGCGCCAAAGAGCAGTTGGCCCAGATCCAGCCGCAGCACGTCGCAAGGTACGCCGGACAGTTCCGATTCCAATGGCCGCCCGCGATCGCGACCGGCAGTTCCCTCCCGTAATCAAAAGAGGATTAAATGAGCAGGAACATTCGCTTTGAGCTCGAACGCAGCGCCGACGTTCTCGACGACGTGACAAAGGAGCTGCGCTATCTGCTGGAGAAGATGCCGGCACCCTACGAGGCCAAGGTGCGGCGCCTTGTCGAGCGAACCGAAAGCGCCATCGACGTTATGGACAGCGTCCTATGTTTTCTTGAGTTTGAGGAACTTGAGGACGAGGCACTCAAGCGAGAAGCAGCCGCATTCGTCGCGAGCGCCAAAAAAACTGCCTGACCACCACAAAAAAGACGCCCGCGTCTCTTTTCTGGAAATCCTCAAAGGGACATAAAAGGGACGCCCGAGTCCCTGAACTGTAGAACTGGAAGAAATATAAAATCTGAGAATGAGGACAGAGCGGAACCCGGCGCGCGGCGCTGCGCTCGCTCGCGGGTGGCGGCTCCGCGCCGCGCTCGGCAAGCATTGGAAGAAAATCCTCCACAAAGCGGAAGAAAATCTTCCACCGGGCGCCAGCGCGCGATGGCGGTGGCGATGATGTACCCACCAGGAAAGCCAGGGCGCGGGAAAAGGTTAGAAATCTATAACGATTTAGAACCGCCCAAAGCCGCAGCCGTCAAGGTTCTGATCTCACATGCGCGCACCGTGCTCGCCGACAGCCGGACGCTGGAAGTTCAGCCGCTGAACTTGACGCGCTGCTGATGCGCGAGGTGGGCCAGCTCGCCGAGCATGGCGAGATCGGCGGCGGGCATGGCAGAGATAGCAATGCTACCTCTGCCGGCCAGCGTGGAGCGACCTATGCGCTGCGCCGTCTCAAGCGCGACCGCCCCGACCTGGCCGAGCGCGCCAAGCGAGCTTAACACCCGCCCGCCGATGCCAGAACGGCCGGAATCGCGGAGATGCGCGGCCACGGCCCTCCGGAGCGCCTTCAAGGGCTCAAAATGGCGCAAAACGCGCGTTTAGCCGAATCCGCGATGGGTAAGGTTTCGTAAGGTTGAGCTAACATCGGCCAGCGCTGGCGGGCAAAAACCGGGATTTCCCGCGTTCGCCAGCGAATCCGCCGCGATCCGGAGACTCGGAACCGGCCCGCCGTCGCGCCCGCCGCCGCCGTCGTCTGGCCCGCCGTCGCTGCTCACTCGGTTGCGCGCAGGGCCGAGCGCCGCCGAGCGCCTAGTCCAAGGCTAATCGATCGATCGTTTTGACCGGTTGCTCGGCCGGTCGCTGACCAAGAAAACATGACTTGATATCAATCGGTTATCAAATCGGTTGGGCCGCAGGTTTGGGTCATTGGATGGGCGCCTTTGGCTTTTGCCGCCGCTCGCGCCGTTCGATCGGGCTAGGCACTGCCGCTGGAACGGACCCGTTAACCCCAGCCACGCCGCGAGTTCCCGGCACCGGCCGATTCTTTTGATTTTCAGTCAGGGTCGATCCAGTTGATTGCGCGGCACTGCTTGCATTCAAACATCCGCATCGCGTGTCCGGTTCGTGGGTCCATTAGCCGAAACGCGAAGCCCGGTATCTCCCCGCATCTGCGGCAGGCCGGGTACGCGGGCGGCGGCGCCCGCTGCGGGTCAAATTCTTCCGTCACCCCGCATGCCTCCGTCGGCGATTCGATCAGCCATTAAACGGAGGCGGATGCCGGGCCGCACCAACATAGACGAATTCCGGGCTGCCTCTCCGCCAAAGGGGACCCATTTTGGCCGGATCGGGTCCCCGCGGGCCAGGGGAAGCCCGCCGGCGCGTTTATCCAAGGAGGCCTATGTGCTGCGGCGGCTTGTTGCATCGGCGATGGGCGCGCGGGGGGCGCCTTTATTACAGCCCGCGGAGCGCCGCATCGATCCTGACCGCGACGTCGCCGGGCAGTTGGACGTGGTCGCGGATGTAGCCAAGTAGTTCACGCAGACTTTCGGTCTCCCGACGAGCGGCGTGTGTTTCCGCCTCCGCTTGGCCAACGGCCTCAAGCATCTTGTCCTGCTTCGGTTCCCGCATCGCGCGCTCGGCTCGCTTTGCATCCTTCTCGGCTCGGGGTTCGGTCGCCTGCCAATAGGCCATCCAGACGCGCTTGGGGTGATTCAGTTTGGCGGCCTCGCTGGATGGCAGGGTGGCGCGCCATTCCTTGATGGACTTGCGGCGCGGATCGAGGCTCGGCGTGTCGTAATTTTCAAGCACCTTGATGCAATAGGTGCGGTCTTCTTTGCTGGGAAATTCTGTGCCTTGCTGGTCTCGGTCGATCAGTTTCTCGCGCTTTTCAATCCGCGCAAATTCCTCCCTGTATGTGGCCCCTTGCGGCACGTTGGTCCCAGCGCGGCGCATAGCTTCGCTGCGGGCCTGGTCATATCCGCGCGCAATCTTCATCCAGTCCGAGAAATCGCGGCCCGATTTGAGGTGCTTCATGGCCACTCGGTATTCCTGGTAGACGGTGAGCTGTTCATCGGTGAGCACGCCGTTGGTCATGGGGTTCTCCTTGGCTAGACAGAACCACCAAGGTTAGACGGTCAAACCAAAAAAGATCCTCAAAAGGGAGGCGAAGGGGTACTGCAAAGTTTTCGTCCAACCTAAGCCCTCCCGCAGGTTTGGCAGAGCGCTGGTCCGTCGCGGATCGGTCTGGAGCTGGCGCAGCGCGGCGGCCTCGCCGATCATCTTCCATTCCAGGAACTCGACGCGCTCGCTGTCGCGAATCCGTCGCCACGCCGCGCGACCGTCGCCGACGATATCGGGACCGTCTGTCATCCGATGCCCTGCGCCAGTGCCAGAGCCGTTACCGCGCCGCCCGTCGAGGTATTCCGCAATCGCCATGCGCTGATCGGCACCGCAATGCCGGCGATCTGATTGGCGGATGAGATCGCTGGGCCGCCGACGGCCGATGCTGGAAACGCCGCGATGCCATAAGACGATGGGAAAATGCCCTGCGCATCGTCGCAGGTGATTTCGACCGTATATTGCGACGACAATGCCGCGACGGTGATCTGGAACGTGACGTTCATCGGCGAATAGCCCGCCGTGTTCAGCGGCAGCCATGAACTCACGCCCGAGCTGGTCAGTGTTACGCTGGTCGGATGCAACGACAGACCTCCGTTGATTGTCCGTGTTTCTCCGTTCTGGTATTATGCGAACGAACGCTCGCACTATCAATGGCGAGCGATATTTGCCGCGGGTTCGCGGCGACGTCGCGAAGGAGCGACACCATGGTTCACCGAACGCGGATTGATAGTCAGGTCGAGCGCATCGAGGCGGCGCGGGCCGAGGTCGAGCGGGCAATGGCTGCCTATAGCAAGAACGGCGACACGGACCGGCTGAATCGGGCGCAGCGCCAGCTCGCGGACGCCTATGAGCGCTGGCGCGGACTGGACGACGGCCGCGTCCGCGACGATCGGCGCTAGTCGCACAACGTCGGACAAACGCCGCATGAGCAAAGCACCGAAATACCCGGCGCGAATTGACAGTTGGATGAGCGCGGAAATGGCGGTGATGGTCGAGGCGCTGGCCGAGGCCGAGCAGCTAACAAGTTCGGCCGTGATCAGGCGCGCGCTCGCGCATTACTTTGCCACTCTCGGCATCGCGCAGCCGCGCGCGCCAAGGCCGCAACACCATCGGGAGGTCATCAATGGCCAGCTATGATGAAATCTATCGGCAAGCAATGGCCGGCTATCGATCCGCGATCGTCGAGCAGCAGGCCGCCTTCGAGCGGGCAACGCTCGCAGGAGACGTCGACGAGCAGATTCGCGCCAGTCAGGAGCTGGCCGCGCTGCGGGTGCAGGCCAACGAATATCACGCGATGTGTGTGCAGCATGCCGAGACCATGCGGCCGGCGCCGCAGGCGTCGAAATACGGATTGAGCGAGCAGGAGCGCGAGGTTGCGCACAATTGGACATCCGACGCGAGCCTGTCCAATGACGAGCGCGAGCGGATCTATGCCGAGCAGCGGGCCAAGTATCGGCAGATGCGCGCCGATGGATCATATCGCGATGACCAAGGCATGGTCCGGAGGTAACCGTGGTTCTCACCTTCCAATCAACGATCGCGGAGTCCTTTGAGCTGATCGGGACCGATGCCCGAGGCCGGCGCCGGATCGCCACTGCCTCCAAGGCGCCGCAGGACTTCTATTGGCAATTGGAGCTGCGCCACCCGTCCGGCGACCGCTGGGAAGGCCGCTATCACGGCAACAGCGGAGTCCTGGACGCGCTAGCCGAATTGCTCAATTCGCGCGATCAGCAATTCAAGCAGGATGCTGCGCGGGGCGACCGGCCGCGCGCCGATCTGGCCGACCCGAACCGGGCGGTGAATGAGGCCGTCGCGCCGATCACGCGCAGCCGAGCATGAGGAGATAGCCATGCGCCTCCCGCGCAACCATAATGCCAGCCCGCTATGGGATGACCATCCTGGTCAGAGCCGTGACAAGAGCGCGCTGCGCTTTTGGGCGGACAGAGCGGAACGCAACTCGGCTATCGCGCCGCGGGCGCGATCGGGCGAAATGCGCCTCCCCGACACGGGCGGCAAGGTGCGGCTGCAATCGACCGCGGCCCCGCCGCGGCGCGAGGACTAAATGGTTTTCCAGCGCGCCACCTTCGACCCTTTGTACATTGAGCACCTGATGCGGCTGGCCGAGCGCAGCAAGGACCGCTGGCCTTACATCCATAGGCGCGCCACCGACGAGCTGGCGCGCATTGACCGCGAGCTGGCGCGGCCGGAGAGCAACTATGCAGCTAAGGAAAACCAGGAGCGGCGCAGTCGCCCCGCCTGATCTCGCCGCCGGGCCGATGGCGGCGGCGCGCGATGCCCCGACCACGGAAGCACTGGCTCCGGCATCGTCGCCGCCGCCATCTCCGTCTGCGGGCGACGACGCGATTCGCCATGCGCTTGAGGCGACCCGGCGCGCCGAGACAATCGACCAGGCCGAGCGGCAGCGGCTTGCGCTTGAGCAGCACATCGACAGCCTGGAGCTGTCGGCGCACAAGAAAGCATTTCTGCGCCGGCATCCCGAGGCACTGATCGATCACGCCCTGGCGCAGGCGATGGCGTTTTCCTATCAGCGGGCGCTTTCGGACGGCGTGCCCGACGATTCCGACGCCATGGATGAGCGTATCATCGCGGGCATGCGCGAAATGGAGACCGAGCGCGCGCGCCAGATCGAGGCCGCCGCCGCCAATGCGCGGCAGGCGGCATCCGGCGCATCCTATGAGCCGGCCATGCCGCGCCCGCTATTGCCGACGCCCGCGCCGACACCGCCAACCGCGACGGCCTCGCCGCGCCAGCATATCCCGATGGCAGCGCCCGTTAGTCGCACCGCGCCAAGCGCCAGCGGCAGGCGCGATCCGGGCCGGATTACGCTTTCTCCGGAGGAACGCGACGTCGCGCGCACGTCTATGAGCTGGCTGCCGCCGGAGCAGGCCGAGCGGGAGTATGCGAACAACAAGGCCAAGCTGGCGCGAATGCGCGACCAGGGCATTTATCCCGAAAGGGAACGTGGATGATCCCCGGCATCACCGCGCGCAGCTCTAGCCCTGAGATCGCCCGATGGGCCGAGCAGATGCTTGCGCGTCTCGGCGAGCCGATCAGCCCCTATAACGACGACGTCATGACCATCGACCGCGTCTTTGATCATGTGCGCCGGTTCTACGGCGCCGCCGCCGCCCGCAATCTTTCGTTCGAACTCATCGAGCATTGAGCCATGCCGATTCCGACGCTCCAAGATCGCCAGCTTGCGGAAATCGATGATCTGGCCAACGTGGTCATGATCCGCCTGCGCAACTATCTGCACGGCGGCCCGACCCGCGATCCGGCGCCAATTCGCAGCGCGCTGCAAGTCTACGCCGACACCGTCGCGGCCTTTATCGACGGCATCGATGAGCGATAAGCAACAATCGCGGCCGGCTGGCGCCGTCGCCAAGACACTGGCGACCGACAGAGCGGCGGCCAACTACAAGCCTGGCCAGACGGCGCCGAACCGGCGGGAGGAGTTCGCCGCGCTGAACCGGTTCATCACCGAGCGCGGCGGCTGGATCACCAGCATCCCCGCCGCGCCGGAAATCGCGATGGAGTGTCTGGAGGGTAGCGCCTTGCCAGACGAGTTGCGCGCCCTGGGCTATCGGCTCAAGCCCGCGGGCGAGGGCGAACGCATCATCGCAGGTACTATCACCGAGCGGTTGTCTCTAACGAGCTGCGGCGTGTTCGAGCCACTGGTCGATGGTAGCACCAAGACTATTGTAAGGTTCATGAGGCATGCCGGCATTCACAAGGTGAAGCGGTACTCCTTCGATATGCCCTAACAACCGGAGAGCCTAGTATTCGCTACGACGGCAACCAACCGGGCTGATTTGCCGCCTCAGCCGGTCGTACGCCGTCTCTATGTCCTTGTTGTATAGCCGGGAGCACACTCTCCCAAATACCTTCAATAATTTTCAGGAAGCAATTCCGCATATCAGTTGCCATGGGCCGCAGTTCCTCTGGCAACATCTGATCTAAGAGACCAAAGACGTTGATCCGGTCGGCAAGCGGCGGATGTGATTTGTCAGCAGATACATTGTCGGCACCCGTTTCCAGCACCCAACGCGCGCGCCGGACCATATCCATCATGCCAAGCACGATAACCCCGCCCACGCCGAACATCGCATAGAGATTTGGAGGCTCAGCGCGATCGCCCAACGCTATGCTTGCCGCTCTCGCGAAAATGTCAGCTTCGTGCTCATCACGCAACACGTTGTACGTCTCTTCGCTCGATGAAGTGGCTTGACCATGTTTCATCACGTGATGGCCGTACTCGTGGGCGAGCGCAAACCATTCCATCGATTTCAACAGGAAGATGCGCGTTACTTGCCCAGCCTGGTCCGGCGGCGGTTTGATGAGTGAGGGCGGCAGCCAGCCGCAAGCGAAATGCAGAACGATCAAAATCCATTCGCCAATGAGTTCTGGCGACGCTCGCAATCTTGCGACTACAGCAGCAGGGTCGTTGGACACCTTGGTCAACGACTTTCTTTCGTCTATCGACGGCTCTCTTTCGTGCGGCAGGGTGCGGGCAATGAGCTTGCTCACGCAGTTGCAAAAAGCGAGGAATGGCATACTGACATCAATAATGCTGACGTCCGTCTCTATTACTTCGCGCTGGCCTGCGAGCAGCCCAAGTTCGGGCGCAACGCCATAGACCACGCCATTGCGGATAGGAATCTTCTGCTCACGGCAAAGACGCTCAATATCTTGAAGGATCTGCCCGAGGATTGCGCGCGCATTCTTGTCGTCGAATTGCGAACCAGGCGGTGCGGCAGCAATATACGACTTGTAGCCTTCCAAGACTTGCTCGACATCCGCATCGGAGGTGCCATTTGCCTTGATGATATCCCGTAACAGTTGCTCGTTCCTCGCCAACCATTTGTCGAATGTTTCGGTAGTATATCTAAAGCCATTTCGGTAAGCGTCGGCAGATTGCCGTTGCCGGCGATAGTCCTCTGCAGCGTTTTTGCTTTCTTCCGTCACTGGGGCTTGCTCCGTGTGGGGCACCGACGAGGCCCCGAACCAACAACATATGCAATCCGCACGCAGGTGGCCTGTGCAGCAGCCGATGCGGCTCATTGCTCTCGAAAGCGTGAATCGAAAGGCCGACGCCTGGCCGGAATGAACACAGCGTGCTGATCCACCGTTCGCAGCAGTCTACCGATTTGCGAATAATTTTGACCACGATCCCATGTCGCCGCCAGCCATTACGACCCAGCGGGCACCGCCGTGGAACTGGATTTGAGCTACCCCATCGCGGACCACGCAGGGAAGCGGTCCCGTCAGATCTCCACTCGCAAGTTGGCGTCGAAACTCGCCAAGGCCGCCGCCGATTTGCCGGTGGCTGTAATGCACCCCGGCGCCGTCCTTTTTGTGCCAGTAGAGTTGCAAACTAGACATCAAGAAATCCAAGTCCTTATCCTTGATTTCTGACTTCTCTGTTATATCAATAATTCTGATCTGATCGGGCGTGACAGGGGCGGCATCGAGAACTTGCTTCAACTGCTCCTCGCAAGGCGGCGCTGTCAGAGCGATATAGTGCTCATGCTGAATCGTGCAGAGATCCGAATATAGCTCCTGCAGATTGATTTGAGCCCAAGTGATGGAGCGCATATCCCGATCTGGGGCTCCCGTCGCAACATGCAAGACGCGCTGACCCTGATCCCTTAGGAAGGATAGCACTGGGACAAAGTCGCGGTCGCTGGACACCAGCGCGAGGTATTCGTGTTCACGCATGAAGGCATGTTTGATCATCTCCACTGCTAGCATAACGTCAATTCCGCTTTCGGACGTCAGTTTCACTTGCTCGCCGCATTTCGCGCACATCGTAGCGGTCTGCTTCGGGACACGTTCGGCAAAAGTGAAGAAGAGCCCAGATTGCGATCCGTATCGGTCTAAGGTCTCTTGAACAAACTTAGACTCCTGTGGGTTCGATTGGGACTTGGAGCCGAAAATGTAACAGCCGGCCAATTCACCCGTTGTCCTATCGTAGTGGCCTTGCCTTGTCTGATGGACGAGATGGTCGACAAGTCGATCCCAATGGACATGGATATCGAAATCCTTGCATTGGTTCCGGGCGTTGATGACTACGTTCCAGAAGTCAACAAAGAGTTTGATGCGTCTCTGTCCAGACTGAATTACTTCGATCCTATCGTTAAACGACATTGGCCCCATATCAGCCACTCCCGATTCTGAATACATCCATTTTGTACAATTCTTCAGCTTGCGCAACGTCAGGTTCAACGTCCGAACGCTGCATCGAAGCGGATATTTCGGTCAACTTGCCTGATGATCCGATACCTCTTCGATGCATTCCGTCTCGGTGCCGGCGGCGGCGTTGCTTGCCGGCGTGTAGCGCCTTCATGATGGCGATATGGGCGAACATCAGCGGGGTCTTGCCCGCAAGCCTTCATCAGCATCTCCGCCGCGAGAGCCCATTCGGGCCGGTGCTACACCTTCTCGGGCAGCGCGGCGACATAGCGGGGCGGCATCACCAAGAAGCCGCAGTACGCGGCCATCGGGCAGGACGATTTCATCATCGAAGGGGCGGCCCTAGCCCTTGGCACTCATCAGTGCCGGAAGCCTTGTTCGTCCAGTTCAACACGGAAGCCTTCGGGCAAGTCGGGCGTGGCGTCGTCCGGAATATTGCGGGCACGGCTCGTCGGGCACGCCGTAGCCGCAAGCACGTTCAGCTTGCCAAAGTCGATCAGGATTGGCCTCGCAGACCCAGAGGTAGTTTTCGCTGCGCGTGCAGAGTTCATCGCTCGCGAGTCTTGTGGCTCGCGTGAAGGTGAAGCGCAACGCCGTCTAGCATTACCGAGACGGGGCGATGACCGGGCCGAGGGGGCCGGGGATGTAGCACGCTACCAACCACAGCGCTTGTAAAGGTTCGCTGTATTGAGCGCCGGACACCCGCACCGCCGAGGGCAGCTAATCTGCCGGATCACTTTCGCGCTTGAGTCGCTCGCGCCATTCGCGGTCCTCTTGGATCAGCGGTCTGTTACCGCGCTTCCGTTTCCGGCCGCCAGAACGCACGGCCTGTGGGACGACACCGGGTCCGGCCGAAACCATGGTTCTAACGTTCGCGCCTTTGAGACCGCGAAGCTTGCTCGTGATAGTGACGTTCTCAGCTTTCGCGGCCTGAATGAGATTGTAAATATCTTCGCCGCTGATGGTCTTTCCGGGCTCCGCAATCACGATCGTGCTGAGGTCGATAGGCGCGGCGTTAGCCTCCTCGTCCGTCACAACCGATCGACCCATGGCAACAACCTGCTCAAGCGTTGACTCGTTGAGCACGTCGCCCATTCCGGTGCCGCCCGCGAAACGCCTCCGGACCTTTCCAGGGTTCTTACGTATGTGTTCGAAGAGCGCAACATCTTCGTCGGAAAGTGCCGCGTGGAAATCGTTATACCGGATGAACGGCTTGTCATCGACGTACATTTGAAAATGCCAGTGAGGCCGTTTCGAGTGTTCGCCGCCTCCGTCGTGCCCGCTGAGATCGCTTGCGCTACACGAGAATGACCACAGCAGGTTCTTGTATTTGATCGTGAGTTCGACAAGCTTGCCACTACCTTCATCAGCCAGGTCATTGATGTTCTTCGCGAACGCCTCCTCGTTTGCGACCCAGCGCAAGTAGTGCTCAAGCTTGTTGAGGCTATATTTCTGTGTGATCAGCTCGAAATGCTCCTTGCCGAATTCATTAGGCTTCAGGAGCCAGTGAGGACACGGCTTGGCCGGATCAAACGACGTCAATGACTCGCCGCAGACCCAACATTGTCCCGCTTGAAATTTTTCATGGAACGCCTTGTGTTCTTCCTCACCCTGTTTGCGAGCACGCTCATTGATGCGCCATCGTTCTTCCGGTGAGAGGCAGGACAAGTGTTCCGCGTACGCTATGCCGCGGTGCTTGACGACATCGTCAGTCATGAGGGAGAGATCGTCCCTAGGTTGATCCGAGCTATGCGACGATGGATCAACTGCTGACTCGGTTCAAGTGTGCTACTAGCACATACCGGTCGACGTCCGCGATCCCCATCTCCGCACGGCAGAAGGAGGTCGACCGGCCGGCCGCCACCTGGGTGGGTCGGCAGCTTGCAGCCCGCATCCCACATCGCCTCTCTTCAGTCCCGGAGTGCGGGGCCCGCGCCGGTATGCCTGAAATCGGATTCGGTCAGCTTTGGCTCGAACCGGCGCCAAACCGCCTCGAACGCGGCCCGCGCTTTAGGGAAGTCGGCGGCAATGCCGTACTCGACCAGATGATGGCGCCGACCGGCCGGGCTGCGAATACACAGGGTCCGATGCGGACGGCGTGCGGCCGATCCTGGCCGTGATGATCAAACGTGCCGTTGTGCAGTTCTGGAACCGGCGTGATCTAGGTCAACGACGCATTCAGGGTCGATCGCAAATTAGCGCCACCCCACGAATCGGGGCTGGTACTGGCAGGCGGCCCCCATATATGGGGCACCTGCTTCGCGGCACTCGCCCGTGAACTTTGGGCTGGTCAGGAGCACCAAAGGTCATCAAAATGGCCCTGTTTACGATTTTTAAAGGGGTCTAGGGGCCCAATTGTGTGCTTGTCACTTGCACCTTCTGCGGGAACTTGTCATGGTTCGCATCGTTTTAAGCGCTGAAGGTGGTAATTTGCATGGTGGGTCTCATGACTGAAGTCGAAGTAATGAGGCTGCTCACGGTTTTTTCTGCGGCTGCCATGATTGTGCCTGCGGCCATCCTGGTATTTCGGATTTGGCAAAATTCGAGGCCCCGTTCTATCGTCTTTATCGATAAAGACGGAACGGTCGTGAAAGAAATTACCGCCGATAGCGTTCAGAAGCTGGACACCAACGAGTTGGTGCGCCTGCACGATCGCATTCGGCGCAATCATGACATCACCATCAGTACCCGAGCAGCCTAGCCAGACTCCAGTTCTTAAGACGACCGATCGGCCAGGCACGCTTTCCAAGGTGGCCGGAGCCGGGGCAGGTACTGGTTGGATCATAGCCGCACAAAAATTCGGCTTGAGCGAGGCATGGACGCTTGTCCTTGAATCGGCGGCTCCGTGGTTCGCTGTGGCGATTGGCGCGATCGGACCCTATGTATCTGCCTACATCATGAACAAGATTCGCTTAAGAGGCTTGAGAGCCATCATGGCGGACTTTGAAACTCAGGTGAAAGGCGCCCCGGATGGTTCGAAGAGCAGGGAGATCGCCGAAGCGAACATGGAACAGGTGCGATTGATGATAAACGAAAACATCATGGACACCGCCTCAATTTTTCACATGAGGCAAAAGCGGTAGGCGCGCGCAAGCGGATCTCTCCAGCCGGCCTGGTCAGCCGGTTTGTCGGTTCAGGTTCATGGGTCAATGTGCTCGAAAATCGAACTACCGAGCCGGTCCTTGATCGCCCAGCGTGGGGTCCAAAAGGTAGGCGTTTGACCAGGGGTCTTCAGCTCGCCCGTTGTTAGGTCTACTTCATAGTCGCTGCCGTCGCGGTGGCATCTCAGAAAAGTGCCGGCCACTGACAAAACGAGTGAGCCAGTCTTTGGCCTTTCCGTTTCGAAATTGGCGAGCTTTTGGTCTGCGAGTGCGTACGCTTCTTCATAAACGAATATTGGCTGACCCAGTTCAAAGAATTGATCAGATACCAATGACGGCAATCTCAGTTGCTTGCCCGGTGCATGCGTGAGCGCCACCGCGGCGAACCCATTTTGGTTCTTCTTAAGAGAGATCCCGTGCGCCGGCTCGATACCAACTCTGTACGCGAAGACGTTACCGGGAGAGAGATCCTTAAACCAAATGGTTTTGCCGATACCGCGAATTTCCATTCTCTGATCCGTCATCAACTTGCCAAAAGACAAGTAACCACCTACACGCAACCACAGGGCGAGCGCAAGCGGATTTCCGCAGCTTAGGGAATGGCCGGCACGCGCTATTGGTATTCAGGCTCGGTGCAGGCGGTTGCTGGCTTCCGAGCGCGAGCCAGTTAGCGCGGTGCAGAGAGGGGCCGGACCGGCCTTAGGCGACTAGCTTGAGCTTTGGCCCCTTCTTGCGGTTGCAGAACGTCTCCCAGGCCTTGAGCGCGGCTTTCCGCTTCTCCCAGACATCGCCACGGGCATAGGCAAGCTCGGCCGCTCCGCCTTCGATATGGTGCAGGCAGTATTCCAGGACTTCGCGCTCAATCGCGGTTTCGTTCTGGCCCCAGGTGCGGAAGGTCGAGCGGAAGCCGTGCACGGTCGCATTGCGGCCCATGTCGACCTTCAAGAGCTTCAGCATGGTGTTGTTTGAGCAGGTGGTGCCGGCTTTCAGGCCGGGGAATACGTATGTGTCATCCCAGCCTGCATCCTGGATTTCGCGCAGTAGAGCAATGACCGTATCGGTCAAGGGAACGTCGGCTTCCAGGGTGTTCTTCATCACCTTGCCTGGAATGACCCAGCGGCCCTTTTTCAGATCAAGCTGCGCCCATTGCATCTGTACGACTTCGATGGTGCGGACACAGGTGAGTATGCAAACCTCCAACATCTTGGCGCTTTGCGCCGTGAGGTTCCGCAGGTCCACCATGAAATCCGGCATGTCCTGATAGGGCAGGGCCTTGTGTTTGCCACGCAGCGATCCGGCTTTCGGCTGCTTCGGCAACAGGTGTTTGAGATTGTCTTCCCAGGTGGCGGGATTGATCGCATTGCGGTCAAGATGCCCCCTGGCTTTGGCGGCCCCGAACACGGTTTGCAGATGCCTGCGGGTCTCGCGCGCCGCGCTGGGCTTGCTGCGCCAAATCGGCTTTAGCACGTTCTCGACTTCGTCGACGCCGATCTGATCAATCGGCAGCTTATGGAGGGAAGCGCAATAGACATTGATGCAGCGCCACGCCTTGGCCTTGCTCTTGTCGCCCTTCAATCCCTCGATGATCTTCTGTTCCAGGATCGTGGCGGCGAACTCTTTGAACGACGGTGCCGAGCGCGCCGAGGCCGAAACCTGCTCGCGCATGAGCTTGGGATTGATGCCGTCGCGCGCTTGGTTACGGATTTCGCGGGCCTTCTTGCGGGCGGCGGCAAGGCCGACATCTGCGAGCGAGCCGATGCCCATTTTCTCCTGCTTCTTGGCCCATTGATATTTCACGATCCAACTTCGCCCGCCCATGCCGGTGACGCGGAGATAGAGGCCGCCGCCGTCGCAGTGTTCGCCGTCGGGAAGTGATTGCAATTCGGCGGGATTCAGGCCTTGGGAAATGCGCGCCATTGTCAGTTTCTTCTTGCTGTTCAACCCGTTTTGGCCGCGGGTTGGAGGTTAGAGTCTCTTTCCAGGTGCCAAACGGCCGGCACTGATTTTCCTAGGTTTTTGGGCTCGCGCGACCGGTGCAGCCCAAATCCGGGTAGGAGACCCAAACCTTAGCCTTGGGATTAACAGCGGGTCAAATTGGCCGCTGCGCTCGCGTGATAAATGGCGAACAATCACGAGTGGCTACGATACGAAAAACTCTATGTTTTGCGGGGTTTTTGAATTATTTATGAGTAGTGGCGAGCGATGAAAAACGATGGCGAGCTGAAACCTGGCGATCCCGGCAGGACTCGAACCTGCAACCCGCGGAGTAGAAATCCGCTACTCTATCCAGTTGAGCTACGGGACCATTCTGAACGCCGGCGACGACGGACGACTCCGCCGCGCCAGCTTGAATACCACCGCTATATGAAAAATTGTCCCGTTCGCCAAGATGATCCGAACCGGAATCGATGTTGCGGCGACAAAGCGGGGCAGGGAGTCATACGGCCATGTGTCCCCAGTATGCCACGGGGCCGGCCAACCCGGCAAAAGGCTTTCGGCGGAACGTCATGTCAATCGCACTGCTGTTGGAGACCGGACGGCTCCCCAAACCCTCGCCGCCGCTCCGCTTCGCTGCGAAGGGGGAAAGAGAGAAGAGGGCCGTTGCGCGGCTCTCGCCTCAATTCAATTGTGCGAGGCGAACCTGGCCGTTTCCGGCCACGGGCCGCCAGTCGGCATCCCCTGCCATCAGCCTGTCACCATTCCGCGCCCATCCTCGCCACGAATCGGCAACAGCGCGGACGCCCGTCTGTGCGTCCGAAGGAGTTTTCCCATGATCGGTCTGGTTCGCGCCGCCGCCCTCTGCGCCGCGCTGGCGCTCGGCCTTGCTTCGGCTTCCGCGGCCGAGAAGACGTTCAAGCGGGACGATCTCGCTGACGCCGCGATCAAGCTGGAGGCGCAGATCAAGAGCGAGGCGGGACCGGTCAACAAGCCGGTGGCGACGTTGCGCAACGATGCCGACGCGGCATTCCGCCGCAATGATTTCCGCAGCGGCCTGCAGATCATGGGCCAGATCGCGACGACCGCGCCCGACGATGCCGCCAACTGGCTGCGACTGGCTCGCACCATCGTCTTCCAGGTCAAGCCGGCCACCTCCAGCGAGCAGACTTTCCTGCTGGAGCGCGCCTCGACCGCCGCCTATATCGCCTATCAGCGCGCCGGCAATGCCGGCGAGGAGGCCGACGCGCTGGCCATGATCGGCCGCACCATGGCCGATCGCAAGCTGTGGCGGCCGGCGCTCGATGCGCTGCGCCTGTCGCTCGACCTGCGCGAGGTCGCTGATGTCAGGGGCCAGTACGAACGGCTGCGCGACGAGCACGGCTTCCGCCTGCTCGACTACACCGTGGATTCGGACTCCGCGAGCCCGCGCGCTTGCTTTCAATTCTCCGAGGATCTCGCCAAGCGGACCGATTTCACCCCCTTCGTGGCGCTGGCCGGCACCGACAAGCCGGCGCTGACCTCGGAGGATAAGCAGCTCTGCGTCGAAGGCCTCAAGCACGGCGAGCGCTACAATATTAATCTGCGCGCCGGCCTGCCGTCTACGGTGAAGGAGGCCTTACCGAAATCGGCCGAGTTCAACGTCTATGTCCGCGACCGCAAACCCTTCGTGCGCTTCACCGGCAAGGCCTATGTGCTGCCGCGCACCGGGCAGAAGGGCATTCCGCTGGTCAGCGTCAACACGCCGGCCGTCAGCGTCAACGTGTTCCGGATCGGCGACCGCAACCTGATCAACACGGTCATCGACAGCGACTTCCAGCGGCCGCTGTCGAGCTATCAGCTCTCAGATCTCGGCAACGAGCGCGGCATGAAGGTGTGGTCAGGCGAGCTTGCGACCGCGATGGCGCTGAACCAGGACGTCACCACGGCTTTTCCAGTCGACGAGGCGATCGGCGAGCTGCAGCCCGGTGTCTATGTGATGACTGCGGCGCCGAAAGGCCCGACAGCGACGAGCGACGAGGACGGCCAGCTTGCCACGCAATGGTTCATCGTCTCCGACCTTGGCGTCGCCGCCTTCTCCGGCAATGACGGCATCCACGTCTTCGTCAACTCGCTGGCCTCGACCGATCCGGTCGCGCGCGCCGAGGTGCGGCTGATCGCGCGCAACAACGAGATTCTCGCCACCCGCAAGACCGACAACGCCGGTCACGCGCTGTTCGAGACCGGCTTGGCGCGCGGTGAGGGCGGCCTTTCGCCGGCCATGCTGACCGTATCGGGGGAGAAGACTGACTATGCCTTCCTCAGCCTGAAGACGTCAGCCTTTGATCTCTCCGATCGCGGTGTCGCCGGGCGCGAGGCGCCGTCAGGCCCTGATGCCTTCGTCTATGCCGAGCGCGGAGTCTACCGTTCCAACGAGACCGTGTACCTCACGGCGCTGTTGCGCGACGGGCAGGGCAATGCGCTGACCGGCAGCCCACTCACGCTCGTGGTCGAGCGGCCCGACGGCGTCGAATTCCGCCGCGCCGTGCTTCCCGATCAGGGCGCTGGCGGCCGCTCGCTCGCCCTGCCGCTCAACTCCGCCGTGCCGTCGGGCACTTGGCGGGTCCGCGCCTTTACCGACCCGAAGGGATCGTCGGTCGGCGAGACCACCTTCATGGTCGAGGACTATATCCCGGAGCGGCTGGAGTTCGACGTCTCGTCGAGAGACAAGATGATCAAGGCCGACGCTCCAGTCGAGCTCAAGGTCGACGGTCATTTCCTCTATGGCGCACCGGCGTCCAGCCTGCAGCTCGAAGGCGACATGCTGGTCACGACCGCGGCCGAGCGGCCGGGCTTTGCCGGCTATCAGTTCGGCGTCGCCGACGAGGAGACGGCCTCCAACGAACGCACCCCGATCGAGAACCTGCCCGAGACCGATGACAAGGGCGCTGCGAGCTTCCCGGTCAGCCTGCCGAAGCCGCCGACCTCGACCCGCCCGCAGGAAGCCCAGATCTTCATCCGCATGGCGGAGACCGGCGGCCGCGCGGTCGAGCGCAAGCTCACGCTGCCGATCGCTGCGAACGCCGCGCAGATCGGCGTGAAGCCGCTGTTTGCCGACAAGAACGTCGGAGAGGGCGAGAAAGCCGATTTCGACGTCGTATTCGTCTCGCCCGAGGGCAAGACCCTGGCGCGCGGCGGCTTGCGCTATGAGCTCTTGAAGATCGAGTCGCGCTATCAATGGTACCGGCAGAATTCCTATTGGGACTACGAGCCGGTGAAGTCGACCCGCCGCGTCGCTGATGGCGATGTCGGCATCGCGGCTGACGGGCCGACGCGGCTGAGCTTCCAGCCGGAGGCCGGCCGCTACAGGCTCGACCTGAAATCGGCGGATGCCGACGGCCCGATCACCTCGGTGCAATTCGACGTCGGCTGGTATTCCGACGGTGGCGCCGATACGCCGGATCTGTTGGAGACCTCGATCGACAAGCCGCAATATCAGTCCGGCGATACCATGGTCGTCACGGTGAATGCGCGCACCGCCGGCAAGCTGACCGTCAACGTGGTCGGCGACCGGCTGCTCAGCACCCAGAGCGCCGACGTCAAGGAAGGCACCAACCAGGTCAAGCTCGTGGTCGGCAAGGATTGGGGCACGGGCGCCTATGTCGTGGCCACGTTGCGCCGGCCGCTCGATACGGCCGCGCAGCGCATGCCCGGTCGCGCCATCGGGCTGAAATGGTTCGGCATCGACAAATCGACGCGCACGCTCGCCGTGAACCTGGCGCCGCCGTCGCTGGTGCGGCCGGGCTCGACGTTGAAGATTCCGGTGAAGCTCGGCGGGCTCAATCCCGGCGAGGACGCCAAGATCGTGGTGGCGGCGGTCGATGTCGGCATTCTCAACCTCACCAACTACAAGCCGCCGGCGCCGGACGATTATTATCTCGGCCAGCGCCAGCTCTCGGCCGAGATCCGTGATCTCTATGGCCAGCTGATCGACGGCATGCAGGGCAGCCGCGGCCAGATCAAGACCGGCGGCGATGCCGGAGGCGCCGAGCTGCAGGGCAGCCCGCCGACGCAAAAGCCGCTCGCGCTTTATTCGGGCATCGTGACGGTCGGCCCCGACGGCGGCGCGGAGATCGCGTTCGATATTCCCGAGTTTGCGGGAACCGCGCGCGTCATGGCGGTGGCGTGGACCGCGACCAAGCTCGGCCGTGCGGTGACCGACGTCACCGTGCGCGATCCGGTGGTGCTGACTGCGACCCTGCCGCGCTTCCTGCTGCACGGGGATCACGGCACGCTGTCCTTCGATCTCGACAACGTCGAGGGCGCCCCCGGCGAATATACGATCGCGGTGAAGGCGAACGGGCCGGTGAAGGTCGCCGGCAATGCCAGCGTGACGATGAAGCTCGCGGCCAAGCAGCGCAGCTCGGCGACGCTCGGCCTCGATGCCAGCGGTACTGGCACTGGGCAGTTCGACGTCGACATCAAGGGGCCGAACGGGCTAACGCTGGCGCGGCATTATCAGCTCGACGTCAAGCCGGCGACCCAGGTGCTGGCGCGGCGCTCGATCCGCACGCTCGCCAAAGGCGAGAGCCTGACGCTCTCGTCAGACATGTTCTCCGACCTCGTCCCGGGCACCGGCACGGTGTCGCTGTCGGCGAGCCTGTCGAGCGCGCTCGATGCGGCAACGATCCTCAAGGCGCTCGATCGTTATCCGCATGGCTGCTCGGAGCAGATCACCAGCCGGGCGATGCCGCTGCTCTATGTCAACGAGCTCGCAGCCGGTGCGCATCTCGCCATGGATACCGAGATCGATCAACGCATCCGCGATGCGATCGATCGGTTGTTGGCGCGCCAGGGTTCGAACGGCTCGTTCGGCCTGTGGTCGGCGGGCGGCGATGATCCCTGGCTCGACGCCTATGTCACGGACTTCCTGACCCGTGCCCGCGAAAAGGGCTTTGCGGTGCCGGACGTGCTGTTCAAGAGTGCGCTCGACCGTGTCAGGAACTCGGTGGTCAATGCCGACGAGCCGGAGAAAACGGGCGGCCGCGATCTCGCCTACGGCCTCTATGTGCTCGCACGCAATGGCGTGGCGCCGATCGGTGATCTGCGCTATCTCGCCGACACCAAGCTGAACAACCTCGCGACGCCGATTGCGAAGTCGCAGCTTGCTGCCGCACTGGCGCTGGTCGGCGACCGCGCCCGCGCCGAGCGGGTCTATGCAGCCGCAGCCGACAGCCTATCGCCGAAGCCTGCGTTGGTGTTCGGCCGCAGCGATTACGGCTCGGACCTGCGCGATGCCGCGGCGCTGGTGTCACTGGCAGGCGAGGGCAATGCGCCGAAGGCGACGTTGACCCAGGCCGTGATGCGGGTCGAAGCGGCGCGCGGGCTCACGCCCTATACCTCGACGCAGGAGAATGCGTGGCTCGTGCTGGCCGCGCGGGCGCTCGCCAAGGAGGCGCTTGCGCTCGATGTCAACGGCCAGGCGGTGAAGACTGCGCTCTACCGCAGCTATCGTGCCGCGGAGGTGGTGGGCCAGCCGCTCAAGGTCACCAACACCGGTAACGCGCCCGTGCAGGCGGTGGTCTCGGTCTCGGGTTCGCCGGTGACGCCGGAGCCTGCAGCCGCGAACGGCTTCAAGATCGAGCGCAGCTACTACACGCTTGATGGCAAGCCGGCCGATGTCAGCAAGGCCAAACAGAACGACCGCTTCGCGGTGGTGCTCAAGATCACCGAGGCCAAGCCGGAGTTCGGCCACATCATGGTGTCGGACTATCTCCCTGCGGGCTTCGAGATCGACAATCCGCATCTGGTGTCGTCGGGCGACAGTGGAACCCTCGACTGGATCGAGGACGGTCAGGAGCCCGTCAACACCGAGTTCCGTGACGACCGCTTCACGGCTGCGCTCGACCGCGCCGCCGACGCGAAAGCCGTGTTCGCGGTCGCCTACGTCGTGCGCGCGGTCTCGCCTGGGAAGTATGTGCTGCCGCAAGCCTATGTTGAGGACATGTACAACCCGTCGCGCTATGGTCGCACCGGCACGGGCTCGCTGGAGGTTCGCGCGGCGAAATGAGCGAAGGTGTAACCAGCGGCAAGACGAAGCGGCGGGTCGGGCGTCTTGCGGCGACAGCCGCGGCCCTGCTGCTCGTCGCTGTGACGACCTGCGCCGCCTGGATCGTCTCTCTCGGCCCGTTGCCGCTGCAGGAGGCGCGCGCCGTCTCCACCACCATCGTCGACCGCAACGGCAAGCTGCTGCGCGCCTATGCGATGGCCGACGGCCGCTGGCGGTTGCCGGTCGACGCCAAAAAGGAGGTCGACCCCACCTATCTCAAGCTCTTGCTTGCCTATGAGGATCAACGCTTCTTCGACCATCACGGTGTGGATCCCAAAGCGCTGGCGCGGGCCGCGGTTCAGCTTGGTACGAGCGGCCATATCGTCTCCGGCGGCTCGACCATCACGATGCAGCTGGCGCGGCTGATCGAGCCGCGGCAGCGTCGCTCGCTGCAGTTCAAGCTGCGCCAGATCGTGCGGGCGCTCGAGATCGAGCGCGAGATGAGCAAGGACGAGATCCTCGATCTCTATCTCACGCTCGCGCCCTATGGCGGCAATCTCGAAGGCATTCGCGCTGCCTCGATCGCCTATTTCGGTAAGGAGCCGAAGCGGCTGTCGCTGGCCGAGGCCGCGCTCCTAGTCGCGCTGCCGCAGTCGCCCGAGACGCGCCGGCTTGACCGTTACCCGGACGCCGCCAAGAAAGGCCGCGACCGCGTGCTCGACCGCATGGTCTCCGAGCATGTCGTGTCCGAAGAGGACGCCTTACAAGCGAAGGCGCAACCCGTCCCACGCCTGCGCCACCCGATGCCGATATTGGCGCCGCATGCAGCCGACCAAGCCGCCGCCGCGGTCAAGGACCAAGCGGTGATCAAGCTGACGCTCGATGCCGGTCTGCAGAAGGTGCTCGAGCCGCTCGCGCATGATCGCGCCGCGAGCCTGGGGCCGAACATCTCGGTCGGCATCATCGTGGTCGACAATGACAGCGGCGACGTGCTCGCCCATGTCGGCTCGGCGGACTATTTCGATCCGCGCAGGGCAGGGCAGGTCGACATGACGCGCGCGGTGCGCTCGCCGGGATCGACCTTGAAGCCGTTCATCTATGGGCTGGCGTTCGAGGACGGCTTCGTGCATCCGGAGAGCCTGATCGACGACCGGCCGGTGCGCTTCGGCTCTTATGCGCCGGAAAATTTCGACATGACCTATCAAGGCACGGTGCCGGTGCGCAAAGCGCTGCAGCTGTCGTTGAACGTGCCGGCCATCGTGCTGCTCGATCGGGTCGGCGCAAGCCGGCTGTCGGCGCGGCTGAAGCAGGCCGGCGCCAATCTCGTCCTGCCGAAGGACGAAGCGCCGGGCCTTGCGATGGGCCTCGGCGGCGTCGGCGTCACGCTGCAGGATCTCGCGCAGCTCTATTCCGGATTTCCGCGGCTTGGCAGTGCCATACCGCTGCGCGAGATCATGCTCAAGGACGACGCTCGCGAGCCGATGCGGTTGATGGACGCGGCCGCGGCCTGGCAGGTCGGCAACGTGCTGTTGGGAACACCTCCGCCTGATAATGCGGCACGTGGCCGCATCGCCTTCAAGACCGGCACCAGCTACGGCTACCGTGATGCTTGGTCGGTCGGTTTCGACGGCCGGGTCACCATCGGCGTTTGGGTCGGGCGTCCCGATGGCGCGCCGGTTCCCGGGCTGATCGGGCGCGCGGCTGCGGCGCCCATCCTGTTCGATGCGTTTGCCCGAACGGGCAAATTGCCCGCGGCACTTCCCAGGCCCCCAAAGGGGACGCTGGTCTCCGGCAATTCCAAGTTGCCGCTGCCGTTGCGCCGGTTCCGGCCGTTCGGGGAACTGGTCCGAGCCGGCGCGGAACAGGCGCCCCGTATCCAGTTCCCGCTGAATGGATCGCGGATCGACGTCGACCGGGCCAATGGCTCGGATGCTGCCGCGATGCCCGTGAAGGTCTCCGGTGGCGTGCTACCGATCACCATGCTGGTCAATGGACTTGCGGTCGGCGAGATCGACAGCCGCCGCCTGCGCCTGATCGATCCCCCTGGGCCGGGTTTTGCGCGCCTGACGGTCATTGATGCCACCGGCGCTGCGGACACAGTTGTGGTCAGAATTCAGTGACATCACGCTAAGCGGTTGTCGGCATGGTGGTTTCAGCGTATGCGGAACCCCATGGTTGAGACCTATGCCCGTCCCCGTTTTGGAGAGCCCCGTGAGCCGAAGAACCTGGTCAATCCAGGAAACCGGCTGGCGCGGTTGCTCGACGTCGTCACGGTCAGCCACGTCCGGGCCGTGGCGTTCCTGCTCGTCTGCGGACTGCTCTTGTTCCTGCCGGGCTTCTTCTCCATTCCGCCCGTCGATCGCGACGAGGCCCGCTTCGCGCAGGCGACCAAGCAGATGGTGGAGACCGGCGATTACGTCGACATCCGCTTTCAGGATGACGTGCGCTACAAAAAACCGGTCGGCATCTACTGGTTGCAATCGGCCGCGGTGGAGACGGCCTCTGCACTTGGCCTGCCAAGGGCGCAATTGCGCATCTGGATCTATCGGATTCCATCCCTGATCGGCGCAATCGGCGCTGTGCTTCTGACCTACTGGACGGGGCTCGCCTTCGTCACCCGCCGCGGCGCAGTCTTGGCAGCGCTGATGCTGGGCTGCTCGGTTCTGCTGGGAGTCGAGGCGCGGCTCGCCAAGACCGACGCGATGCTGCTGCTGACTGTCGTCGCCGCGATGGGCGCGCTGGCGCGAGTCTATCTGTCATGGCAGCGCGGGGAGGATCCCGAGCGTCCGCCGTGGAGCTGGCCCGCGATCTTCTGGACCGCGCTTGCGGCGGGCGTCCTGATCAAAGGGCCGCTGATCCTGATGTTCGCAGGCCTTGCCATCGTCGCACTTGCGATCGTGGATCGGGGCGCCTCCTGGCTGTGGCGGCTGCGCCCGCTGTGGGGGCTGATGTGGATGCTGGTGCTGGTGCTGCCCTGGTTCATCCTCATCACGTTGCGGGCCGGCGAGACCTTTTTCACCGACTCCGTCGGCGGCGACATGCTGAGCAAGTTGGCGGCCCAGGAATCCCATGGCGCGCCGCCCGGAGTTTACCTGCTGTTGTTCTGGATCACATTCTGGCCGGGTGCGCCGTTGGCGGCGATGGCGGCCCCGGCGGTCTGGCGGGCGCGTCGGGAGCCCGGCGCGCAGTTCCTGCTGGCGTGGCTCGTTCCGTCCTGGATTGTGTTCGAGGCCGTGCTGACCAAGCTGCCGCATTACGTGCTGCCGCTGTACCCGGCGATCGCGATCCTCGCCGTCGGCGCGCTCGAACGGCGCGTGCTGTCCCGGGGCTGGCTCCGGAGGGGCGCTGCGTGGTGGTTTGGGATTCCGGCGATCACCTCACTGGTCGCCGTGATCGGAGCCATCACCGTGACGCGGCAGCCGGTGTTTCTGGCCTGGCCATTCGTTGCGGCCGCGCTCATTTTCGGCCTGTTCGCATGGTGGCTGTACGAGGATGGGCGCGCCGAACGGTCGCTGTTGAATGCGGCGGTCTCCGCCATGTTTCTCGCCTTCGCCGTGTACGGCGTGGTGCTGCCGGCGCTGACCCCGTTATTCCCGAGCGCCGAGATTGCGCGCGCCTTGCGCAACGTGGTCTGCGTCGGTCCGAAGGCCGCTGCCGCCGGTTTCCAGGAGCCGAGCCTCGTGTTCATGACGGGCACCGGGACCTTGCTGACGGACGGCTCGGGCGCTGCCGATTTCCTGAGCCAAGGCACCTGCCGCTTTGCGCTGGTCGAGCAGCGCTCCGAGCGCAGCTTCGTGCAGCGCGCCGAAGCGATCGGATTGCGCTACAACGTGGCCAAGCGCATCGACGGCTACAATATCTCGCAAGGACGTCCGGTCACGATCTCGATCTTCCGCTCGGAAGGCACCGAGTGATGGCCGTTCCCGAGAGCGGAACCAAGGCGCCTGGCTATGGTTCGCAGCTCGTTGCCGTTGTTGGGCCGGGGCTCGCGCAGCTGGTGCGTCCGCCGCAGGCGTCGCATAAGCAAGAAGCTGCGCAACGCCTCGCGCGCCAGCTGCTCGCGCTGAGCGCGATGACCATCGGCCTGATGTTGCTCCTGATGTTCACTTTCGACGTGACCGCGATCCAATCGATGCCGCCGCGCGGCATGCCCGGCCTCTGGCCGGTCCGGATCTTCACCGATTTCGGCAAGGACGAGTATGTGCTCGGGGTTCTCGCAGCCGCGCTGATCCTGGTAGTGTTGGCGGTGCCGCTCCGGCCGCAGGGCTCGCGCAGCCGCCTGTTGCATCTCGGGACGCATCTTCAATATCTGTTTCTCGCCGTGTTGATCCCGATCCTCTGTGCCCAGCCCCTGAAATGGATCATCGGTCGTGGTCGGCCCTTTGTGGGCGGCAAGGCGAACGCATTCAATTTTCAGCCGTTCAACGGCACCGAGGCCTATTTCGGCCTGCCGTCGGCCCATGCCGTGACCGCTTTCGCGCTGGCCTTTGCTATGGCCGCGGTATGGCCGCGGCTGCGGATTCCCATGTATCTCTATGCTGTGGCAATCGCGCTGAGCCGGCTGGTGCTGCTCGCGCATCATCCGAGCGATGTGGTCGGCGGCGCTCTGGTGGGCCTCATCGGCGCCATGCTGGTGCGGTACTGGTTTGCGGCACGCCAGCTCGGCTTTGCCGTCGGTGAGGGCGGCCAGATTGTCCCGCGCTGAACCAGAAGCGCTACCGCTGTAAACCCGATCTCGACAGCGTCCGGCAGCCTCAAAAGGGTTGCGAGGCGGCCTGGAGCCCCATAAGAAGCCCCCGCGGGAGGCCGGGCGGAGCCCGCCCCGATTTGACCCCTCCCATCATGAGCGCCGATTTGCCGTCTTCCGACCATCCCTTGCCCGTGTCCGTCTCCATCGTCGTTCCCGTGCGGAACGAGGCGGGCAACATTGCGCCGCTGATTGCCGAGATCACGGGCGCCTTGGACGGGCTCTGGGCTTACGAGATCGTCTATGTGAATGACGGCTCGACCGACGCTACGGCCGAGCGCCTCGCTGACGAAATGACGCGGCGGGCGAATCTCCGTGTGGTCAGCCATGAGCAGTCGACCGGACAATCCGCTGCCGTGCGCAGCGGCGTGCGCGCGGCCCACGGCGCCGTCGTCGCGACGCTGGATGGCGACGGCCAGAATGATCCGGCGTTCCTGCCCGATCTGATCGCAGCGCTCGAGAAGGGGGGGACGCAGGTCGGCCTCGCCGCCGGCCAGCGCGTCGGGCGCAAGGACACCGGCTTCAAGAAGCTGCAATCGCGTCTCGCCAATCGGATCCGCAACGCCGTGCTCCATGACGGCACCCGCGACACCGGCTGCGGCCTGAAGGCGTTTCGCCGCGACGTGTTCCTGATGATGCCTTATTTCGACGGCCTCCACCGCTTCTTGCCGGCCCTGGTGCGCCGAGAAGGGTTCGAGATCGCCTATGTCGATGTCATCGACCGTCCGCGCCGTTCGGGTGTGTCGAATTACGGCTTCTTCGACCGGCTGTGGATCGGGATCATGGATCTCTTCGGCGTCTGGTGGCTGATCCGCCGCAAGAAGCCCACGCCGATCGCGACCGAGGTGAATCGATGCTGATCCAGTACGGACAGGCGCTGAGCAACTACATCTACGACATCTTTGTCGCCAAGTTCGACTTCTGGCTGGCTTTCGGCCTTGCGGCGCAGCTCGCATTCGCGGCGCGCTTCCTGGTGCAATGGATCGCAAGCGAGCGCGCCGGCAAAAGCGTGGTGCCACTTGCATTCTGGTTCTTCTCGATCGGCGGCGGCGTCATGACGCTGATCTACGGTCTGGTGAAGCGTGAGCCGGTCATCATCTTCGGCCAGCTTCTGTCGAACATCATCTATATCCGCAACGTGATGCTGATCTTCAAAAGCCGTCAGAAGGAATCGCAGACGCTGAGCGGCTGACGGCCTGCGCGGACCCGCGGTCTGTATGCGGGAACATTGAGATCGTCATGGTCAATAACCACGTCTTGGCTCGGATTGCCGAGGAGTGGAACCGATGCTGCGCGTGGATTTCAGAACCGACGCTTATCTTCGCGACCCCGCTGTAAGCCTCGCGAAGTTGCGAGCGGCCGGTCCGATCGTGAAAGTGCATTTCCCGATCGTAGGCGAGACCTGGATCACCACGACCAACGATCTGGCCGTTCGTGTTCTCAAGGACAACGACACCTTCACGATGCGCCAGAACGGCAAAGTCGCCGGTCAGCGCTGGTGGATGCCGCCGTCGCTGCGCACGCTGACGCTCAACATGTTGAGCATGGACGAGCCAGACCATACCCGTCTGCGTGGCATCGTCGACGAAGCGTTTCGTCGGCGTGCGATTCTCGATATGGAACCACGGATCTTCGCCTTGGCCGACGAGCTTGCGGCGGAGTTGTTTGCTGAAGGAAAGCCAGCCGATCTGGTCGAGCGCTATGCGCGGAAACTGCCGTTGTCGGTGATCTGTGAGCTGCTGGGCTTGCCGCGCGCCGACCGGCCGCGGTTCATCGCGTGGGCGAACAGCCTCACCCGTCTGAGCGGAATGCTCAGCTTTGTCAAAATGATCGCCGGCCTGGGGTCGATGAAACGCTACCTGGAAGGCCGCTTGCGGATTGCACGCGACACCGGCGGTGAAGGCTTGATCGCGGAGCTGGTTCGCGTCGAACAGGAGGGCGGCCGCATCAGCAGCGATGAGATGGTGGCGATGGTCTTTCTCCTGCTCGGGGCCGGATCAGAGACCACCACGCATCTGATCAGCGGATCGGTCTACGAGCTTACCAAGGACCCTGCGTTGCGCGATTGGCTCGAGGCGGATTGGGGCCGCGTCAATCTGGCAATCGAGGAGTTCTTGCGCTTCGTCGCGCCGGTTCAGTTCACCAAGCCGCGCATCGTCAGGACCGACATCGATCTCGGTGGCGCCAGGCTGAAGCAGGGCGACAAGATCATGGCCATGCTGGCGGCGGCCAACATGGATCCTGATGCCAATCAGCACCCCGAGAAGCTCGATCTCGCGCGCAAGCCCAACCATCATCTGTCATTCGGCACCGGTATCCATTTCTGCCTGGGCCATCAACTCGCCCGCATCGAGGGCAAATGCGCGCTCGAGGCGCTGTTCAAGCGCTGGCCGAAATTGCAGTTGGCCGTGCCTCCGGACCAGGTTCGTTGGCGCCCGCGGCCCGGTCTCAGGGCGATCGAAAAGCTCCCCGTCGCGATCCAGATGCAATGAGTGCCCTTTGGCAGCTTTGGTTCGGCGGCATGTGCGTCCGTCCGTCGGACTTTGCCAATGTGAGAATGTTTTGTATCGTTGGTCGTCGACTACCAAAAAATCCAGAGATCTTGTCCTTGAAATTGTTCGCAAGCACGCGTGCGGGTGCGACAGGATGAGACATAATTGTGGGGGAGACCATGACCAGAAAATACTATCTCTGCATTGCGGCCATCGCCGGTATTTTGCTGCAACTCGGCGCAGGAGGATCGGCGAGCGCCGGCTCGCCAGGCAAGAGCGTCACGATTGGGACGACGTTTCCCGACCGCTTCCCAGTGATCCGGAATTTCTACCTGGGACAGCCGGCGATTGGCTTCGGCTCGGAGATCGGCCGGGTCGAGCACGTCCCGGTTATCTTCCTCCACGGCAACAACGACACGCCGTTCCCGACCGCCTGCAATCCATTCGGTCGCATGCAGGCCTTCGCGCAATCCTTCCTGGATCACGGCTACCATCCCAGCGAGCTCTGGGGTCTGGGCTATCAAGGCGATCAGTGCGACCTGGCACAGGATAATACCCATCGCTCAGGCATCTCGCACACCACGGCAGCGGCCGTGCCGATGCTGCGCGAATTCGTCAAGGCGGTGCTCGATTTCACGGGCGCCAAGCGCGTCGACATCGTCGCCCACAGCCTCGGCGTCACCGTCGCGCGCGAATGGATGCTGCAGGACAATGCCTACCGCAAGGTCCGCGCCTTGGTGGCGATAGATGGACCCAATCACGGTATCATCGATTGCTCGCCCAACCCGGGCAACTTCTATCAATTGCCGAGCGGCGGCGGCTTCACACCGAGCAGCGCGGTCTGCGACGAATACGGCTCCGACCACACGCAGTTACTCAACGTCCTGAATGCCGCGGGCGAGACGCACGGTCCCACGCGTTACCTGGTCATCCGCAACAAGCCGGGATCACCCGACTTCGTCTACAACAGCCTGCCAGACGGCGTGCTTCCGGGCGTTCCCGCCGAGGACCGCGACGGCAAACCGCATGATTTCACCGCCAGCGCCGGTCTGGCCGGCGCCGAGACGATCGACCTTGTCGGCCAGGGGCAATTCGACCCGGTGCTCGCCACCTCGCATCTCGGGATCCTCAACTCTCCCGAGACGCGCGATGCCGCGCTGCGGTTCTTGACCTCCTTGCGAGGACGGGCCGATCAGGAAGGCAGCGATTAGCAAGGTCCTGACGTGCGGGCGCGCCCTGCATGCTGAGCGAGCGGCCCGTCGCGGCGTCCGCATGAATGTCTGCAAGCGACGCGTTTGGGCGGCCCATCCTGCTTCAGTGCGGCTATCTATGGATGGGCCGGTCGCGATGACAGGCGTTCGGCCTGGCTGCTCTCTGAGGCCGTCACAGTGGCGGCTTCGCCGGCCGCGTCGAGCGCGGAATAGGCGACGGAGCAGATGTGGGAATGAATGCGCCGGAGGTCGCGCAGGACGTCCAGGTGCAGCGAGCTGGTTTCCAACGTGTCGGGGCGCCCTTCGCGGAGACGATCGAGATGCCGTTCGGTGGCACCGAGCTCGACGTTCTTCAGCTCGACCTTTTCCGAGAGTAGCGCCCGCGCCTCATGCACGTCGCCGGACATGAAGACGCCGAACGCCATGCGCAGGGCGTCCAGAGTTTTCTTATGGAACGACGCCAGCTCTTTCGCGCCCTCGGGAGAAAACTGGAGCCTCCGCTTGAGCTTCTTGGTTGCGAGCTCGCTCAAGTTCTTGTCGATGATGTCGCCGATATGCTCGAGGTTGATCGCGAACGAGATGATCTCCATCGCGCGCTTGCCTTCGCGGTCGTCGAGGCTGCCGCGGGTCAGCTTGGCGATGTAGAGCTTGACGGCTTCGTGGAGCCTGTCGACGACGTTGTCGGTGCGCGACACTTGGCCGACCAGAACTCGGTCGTTCGTCATCATTGCGGTCATGACGTCGCGTAGCATGGTCTCGATGAAATCCCCCATGCGCAAGGTCTCACGGGCAGCGTCGGTGAGGGCAAGCGAAGGTGTTTCCAGCGCGGTCTCGTCGAGATAGCGCGGCCTGGCCGGATCGGTGTCTGCCGTGCGCTCCGGAAACAACATCCTGAGCAGCCGCTCCATGGGGGCGAGCAGGCCGACGAAGACCAGCGCGGTCGCGAGGTTGAACGCCATGTGGAAGAGAGCGACGAGCTTGGACGGATCAGGCTGCAGCGTCTGCAAATGGTCAGCGAGCGGCTGCAGGAAAGGGACGAAGACGATCACGCCGACGAGCCGGTTCAGCAGGTTGCCGACCGGCAGCCGATAGCTTGCCGGATTGTCGCGCCTGATACCCTCGAACACCGGATTGATCGCGCTGCCAAGATTGGCGCCCAGAACCAGCGCCAAGGCGGCACTGGACGAAATGAAATGCGCATAGGCAAGCGACATGATCAGCAGCACACTGGCAACGCTGGAATGGACGAGCCATGTTACGGCGGCACCGAGGGCAACGCAGAGCACAAGGTCCCCGGTAATTGCCGCCATGACGATGCGCAGGCCTGGGGTCTGTTCGGCCGGCGCCAGTGTGTCCAGTAGAATGTGCAGCGACAGCAGCATCAAGCCCAGGCCGATGGAGACGCGGCCGAGATCCTTGATCCGCGAACGAGGGCCGCTTCGAAAAGCGACGAGGCCAAGAACGAACAGCACGGGCGCAATGGCCGCGATGTTGAAGGAAAGCACCTGAACGATCAGCGTGGTGCCGATATTGGCGCCGAGCATGATCGCGAGCGCGGGCACCAGCCCGACCAATCCCTCAGCTGCGAAAGAGCTTGTGATGAGCGCGGTCGCCGTGCTGCTCTGAAGCAGGGCCGTCAGGCCAATGCCTGCGGCGAGCGCGCTGAAGCGGTTGCGCAGCGCTTTCCCCAGCAGCACGCGAAGATCGGGACCAAAGGCGCGCAAAATCCCGCTGTGGACCATGTGCAGTCCCCACAGCAGCAACGCCACGCCACCCATCAAGTCGAGCAGGACCATTGTTCCCATTCGCGTCGGCTTTCGCTCACGACCAAGCTAGCGCCGATCCGTGGCGGATCAACGGTTTTCGGCGGGATTGGCTCCAAGTGTCGGTCCAGGCGCGGGCGCCGAGCCGAAACGCCTTCGCGCTAGGCGGCGTTGAACGCGGTAAAGCCGCGATCGAGATCGGCCTTCAGATCCTCGACATTCTCCAGCCCGATATGCAGCCGCAGGGTCGGGCCTCGCGGAGCCCATCGCGTCGCCGTGCGGTAGCTGGTGCAATCGAACGGAATGGCGAGGCTTTCGAAGCCGCCCCAGGAATAGCCCATGCCGAACAAAGCGAGCGTATCGAGCAGTGCATCGACCGCCTGTTGCGGCTTCGGCTGCAGCACGATGCTGAACAGCCCGGAGGCGCCGGTGAAGTCGCGCTTCCAGATCGCGTGCCCCGGGTCGCTTTCCAAGGCTGGATGCAACACCCGCGTGACCTCCGGGCGCGTGGCGAGCCAGTGCGCCATCTCGAGCCCCGAGCGATAGTGCTGGGCGAGGCGGACGCCGAGCGTGCGCAGCCCGCGCAAGGCCAGGAAAACATCATCGGGCCCGGCGCAGACGCCAAGCAGCCGGATCGCCTCCGAGATCATCGGCCACGCCTTGGCGTTCGCCGAGATCGTCCCGAACATGATGTCGGAATGGCCGCCGATATATTTGGTGGCGGCCTGCATGCTGATGTCCGCGCCCTGCTCGAGCGAGCGGTGATAGAGCGGGGTTGCCCAGGTGTTGTCGTCGATCACCAGCGCGTCATGCGCATGCGCGACCGCGGCGATCGCCGGAATGTCCGGCATCTCGAACGATTGGGAGCCGGGCGCTTCCACAAGCACCGCGCGTGTATTCGGCTTGAGCAATTGCTCAATTCCTGTGCCGATGGTGGGATCGAAATAGTCGGTCTCGACGCCATAGCGCGCCAGCAGGCCGGTGCAGAAATTGCGCGTGGGTCGGTAGACATTGTCGCAGACCAGGAGATGATCGCCGGCCTTGAGCACCGCGAGCAGGGTGGTGGAGATCGCCGCAAGCCCGGATGGCGCGAGGCCGACCCCGGCGCATTGCGGCCCCTCCAGGGCCATCAGCGTCTCCTGCAGCGCCTTGGTGGTGGGCGTGCCGTGCCGGCCATATTGGAATTCGCCGCGATGGGCGTGGAGATCCTCCGCCGTCGGGTAGAGGACCGTGGAACCATGGACGACCGGCGGATTGACGAATCCGTGCTGCGCTTTTGCATTGCGGCCTGCCGTCACCAGCCGGGTTTCAACCTGTTGTGGCACCGCAGCGCCGTCGTTTGAAGATGCCATGCGTTTGCCGTTGCCGCCTTTTTTTGCCCGTCGTCCCGGTGACAGGAATCCCTCAAGGTCAGGATTGTTAATAACAGAATGCAGAAGAGGGGCGTCAACCCCTTGACCCGGCAGGCCAGTCGTTCTGTGATGCCGCCGCTATTCCATCGCTGCATGTTGAGGGGCTTGCCGCGATTTCCGGTCCATTCTGCATCGATAATGCCATATTTTGGTATGGCGTTTGCAGTGGCGGATTCCCGGTCGGCCCCGTTTGACATGAGTGAGGCATCAACGCTCAAGGACGACCCTCGAAAGGCTGTGCCCATGAAACGCGTCTCTCTGGCTTTCACCTTTGCCTTCGCGACCGCGCTCGCGAGCCCCGGCGCCCACGCCGACACGCTCAAGACGGTCAAGGACCGGGGCATGTTGTCCTGCGGCGTCAGCCAGGGCCTGCCCGGGTTCTCGAATCCGGACGACAAGGGCAATTGGACCGGACTGGACGTCGATATCTGCCGCGCCGTGGCTGCGGCCATTTTCAACGATCCGACCAAGATCAAGTTCGTGCCGCTGTCAGCCAAGGACCGTTTCACCGCGCTGCAGTCCGGCGAGATCGATGTGCTGTCGCGCAACACGACCTGGACGCTGTCGCGCGATACGTCGCTGGGTGCCAATTTCACCGGCGTAACCTATTATGACGGACAGGGCTTCCTGGTGAAGAAGTCGCTCAAGGTGAACTCGGCGCTCGAGCTCAACAGCGCTTCGGTCTGCGTGCAGACCGGCACCACGACCGAGCAGAACCTCGCCGACTACTTCAAGGGCAACAACATGAAGTACGAGGTGATTGCATTCGCAGGTGCGGACGAGACCTTCAAGGCCTATGAATCCGGCCGCTGCGACGTCGTTACATCGGACGTCTCTCAGCTCTACGCTGAGCGTCTGAAGCTCGCCAACCCCGCCGACCACACCGTGCTGCCCGAAGTGATCTCCAAGGAGCCGCTTGGACCGATGGTGCGCCATGGCGACGACCAGTGGTTCGATATCGTCAAGTGGGTGTTGTTCGGCATGGTCGACGCCGAGGAGATGGGGATCACCCAGAAGAACGTCGACGAGATGGCCAAGTCCGACAAGCCGGACATGAAGCGCGCCTTCGGCACCGACGGCAATCTCGGTGAGCAACTCGGCCTGACCAAGGATTGGCTGTATCGGATCGTGAAGGCGGTCGGCAATTACGGCGAGGCGTTCGACCGCAATGTCGGCTCCGGCTCCAAGCTGCAGATCGCCCGCGGCCTGAACCAGCTCTGGAACAAGGGCGGAATCCAGTACGCACCGCCGATCCGCTAAAACCAGCGTATCCAAGGGGCTGCGGCGATGAGTATCGAAGCGAGGCTACCTCCGCCGCAATACGCGCTTCGCCTGAAGCGCGCATTGGGCGGCCAAGCAGGGTGGAGCGGCTTCGCCCTGCAGATCCTATTCGTCGCCACGCTCGCGTGGATTGGCTACGAGATCGTGGCCAATGCCCGCGCCAATCTGGAAGCCCAGCGCATCACGTCGGGCTTCGGCTTCCTGAACAACACGGCAGGCTTTGACGTCAGCCAAAGCCTGATTCCGTATTCAGGATCGAGCACCTACACCCGCGTGTTCCTGGTCGGGCTGCTCAACACGCTGCTGGTGTCGGTGATCGGCATCTTCTTTGCGACCATCATCGGCTTCATCGTCGCGCTGGGCCGGCTGTCGCCCAACGGATTGTTGTCGCGCGTCGCGGGCGCGTATGTCGAAATCATCCGCAACCTGCCGGTGCTGTTCCAGATCCTGTTCTGGTATCTGGCCGTGCTGGCGGCGCTGCCGGGACCACGGCAGAGCATCTCGGTGTTCTCAACGTTCTATCTGAACAATCGCGGCCTGGTCATCCCCTGGCCGATCGCCGAGCCGGGCCTTCTTCCTTTCGTGATTGCGCTCGCCGTTGCAATCATTGCGGCGCTGGCGATGCGGACCTATGCGCGCCGGGAGTTGTTCCTGAAGGGGCATGCGGTCCGGATCTGGCCTTATGTGCTCGGCGTCCTGATCGGGCTGCCGTTGATCTCGGCGCTGGTATTTGGCAAGCCGGTCCAGTTCGATGTGCCGGTTCTCAAAGGATTCAACTTCGCCGGCGGGGCGCGCGTCATTCCGGAATTCGTCGCGCTGACCGCGGCGTTGTCGATGTATACGGCGGCCTTCATCGCCGAAGTCGTGCGCGCCGGCATTCTGTCGGTGCACAAGGGCCAGATGGAAGCGGGCGTCTCGCTCGGCCTGTCGCGCGGACGGGTGTTGCGGCTGATCGTGATTCCGCAGGCGCTGCGGGTGATCCTGCCGCCGCTCACTAATCAATATCTCAATCTCACCAAGAACTCGTCGCTGGCCGTTGCGATCGGCTATCCCGAACTGGTGTCGGTGTTCATGGGCACCACGCTGAGCCAGACCGGACAGGCAATCGAGATCATCGCGATCACGATGGGCGTGTATCTCCTGCTCTCCCTGATCACGAGCGCGATCATGAGCTTCTACGGCTGGCGACTGGGTAAGAGGCTCGGGGCATGAGCGATATCACCGCATCCAACTTCATGCGTCAGGAGCTGGTGCCCGAACGGCGCGCGCCGGTCAGGACCACCGGCTTGGTCGGCTTTGTCCGGACCCGAATGTTGAATTCGCCGAGCAACGTCCTGCTCACGATCATCAGCGCGGCGTTGATCTGGTACACCGTGGTCCCGGCCGTCCAGTTCCTGTTGGTCGATGCGGTCTGGCAGGGCAAGGATCGCGACGCCTGTCTGGCCCAGAATGTCGGCCATGCGGTCGGCGCCTGCTGGCCCTATATCGGTGCCGAGATCAACCAGTTCACCTACGGTTTCTATCCCGAGGCCGAACGATGGCGGGTCAATCTGACATTCCTGCTCGCCGTCATTCTGCTGGTGCCGATGCTGATCCCGCGCATTCCCGCCAAAAGCCTGAATGCGGGGCTGTTCTTTCTTGCCTTGCCCGTTGTGGCCTTCTTCCTGCTCTATGGCGGCGGGCTGTCCGGCTTCGGCGTGAGCTGGACCGCAAGCCTGTTATCGACCTTCACCGAAAGCATCCAGAGCGCAGGCGGCGCGTTGCAGCGAGCCGGCGCGAACGCGCCGGTGATCGGGATCCTGTTCTGGGCCGTCGGCGAACTGATCGTGCTGATCGGGGTGGCTGCGGATTGGGTGATCTCGCCGCTAACCTGGCTGCGCGGGCAGATCCAGAACTCGCATCAGCCGGTCTGGATCGATTTCGTGCTGACCGCGATCGTCATTTCGGCGCTGGTCTTTGTCCTCGGCGGTGGCCGGCGCGCTTTGGGCGCGGTGGCCAGATCCCTCGCCATCTTTGCCGGCATCGCGATCGTGATCGGCGTGATGGGGCTCGATCATGGCGGCCTCCAGATGGTCGATACCAGGCTGTGGGGCGGGCTCCTGGTCACGCTGGTGGTCTCGATCACCGGGATCGTCGCCTCGATGCCGATCGGGATCGCGCTGGCGCTCGGGCGTCGCTCGACGATTCCGCTGATCCGGATCTTCTCGATCGCATTCATCGAGTTGTGGCGTGGCGTGCCGCTGATCACGGTGTTGTTCTTCGCAACCTACATGCTGCCGCTGTTCTTGCCCGGCAACATGACAGTGGATGGACTGCTCCGTGCGCTGATTGGCGTCGCGCTGTTCTCCGGCGCCTACCAGGCTGAGGTCATCCGTGGCGGTCTGCAGGCGATCCCGCGCGGCCAGGGCGAAGCCGCGAACGCGCTCGGCCTGTCCTGGGCAAAGACAACCTTCTTGATCGTATTGCCGCAGGCGCTGCGCCATGTCATTCCAGGTCTGGTCGGCTCCTTCATCTCGCTGTTCAAGGACACCTCGCTGGTCTCGATCGTTGCGATCTTCGATCTGCTCGGTAGCTTGCGTGCATCGTTCTCCGATCCCACCTGGGCCACGCCGACCACCGCCTTTACCGGCTTCGCCTTCACGGGAATGATCTATTTCGTCTTCTGTTTCGGCATGTCGCGCTACGCGCTGTTCGTGGAGCGCCGGTTGAATGCGCACCGGAGCCATTGAGCAGCACAGCGCAAGAGAGCTCAAGTGATCCCATGACCACCAATCCGATCGTCAACATTGCCGCCCTCAACAAATGGTACGGCGATTTCCATGTGCTGCGCGACATCAATCTTGGCGTCGCCAAGGGTGAGCGCATCGTCATCTGCGGCCCGTCCGGCTCGGGCAAGTCGACCTTGATCCGCTGCATCAACGCACTGGAGGAATTCCAGGAAGGCGAGATCACGGTCGACGGCATCGAGCTCGGTCCCAATCTCAAGCGGGTCGACGAGGTACGCCGTGAAGTCGGCATGGTGTTCCAGAGCTTCAATCTGTTTCCGCATCTGACCGTGCTGGAGAACTGCACTCTGGCGCCGATCTGGGTGCGCAACATTCCGCAGAAGGAAGCGGAAGCCACCGCGATGAAGTTCCTGGAACGCGTCAAGATCCCCCATCAGGCACACAAATATCCCGGGCAGATGTCAGGCGGTCAGCAGCAACGCGTCGCGATCGCGCGCGCGTTGACGATGAATCCGAAAGTGATGCTGTTCGACGAGCCGACCTCGGCGCTCGATCCGGAAATGGTCAAGGAAGTGCTCGACACCATGGTCGACCTCGCCAAGGAGGGCATGACCATGCTGGTCGTCACCCACGAGATGGGCTTTGCCCGCGAGGTCGCCAACCGGGTCGTGTTCATGGACGCCGGCCAGGTCATCGAATCCAATACGCCGCAGGAGTTCTTCGCCAATCCGCAGCATGCGCGCAGCAAGCTGTTCCTGAGCCAGATCCTGCGGCACTGACGGTGGTTTGAGGGACTTGGATGGTGAGCGCACCATCCATTTTCCTAGTCCGGAAGCCCGGCCATGGCGCGCGGGTCGACGTAACGGTCGTACTCCTCTCCGCTCAACAGGCCGAGCGCCAGCGCAGCTTCGCGCGGCGTCGAACCGTCGGCCTGTGCCTTGCGCGTGATCTGCGCAACCTTGTCGTAGCCGAGAACCGGGTTGAGCGCTGTCGCAAGCAGCAGCGCATTCGCGACATTTGATGCAAGCCTGCGACGATCGACCTCGATCGCGCGAATGAGCCCGACTGCAAGGATGCGGCTGCCATCGGCGAGAAGCCGGATCGACTGCAGCACATTGTAGATCAGGACCGGTTTGGCCACGTTGAGCTCGAAGGTGCCGGATGCGCCGGCGGCGGTCACCGTGGCGTGGTTTCCGATCACCTGGAATGCCACCTGCGCCACCACCTCGGCAATGGTCGGGTTGCGTTTTCCCGGCATGATGGACGAGGTCAGACCGTCATGTGGGATGACGAGTTCGCCGAGACCGCAGCGCGGGCCGGAGCCGAGCAGGCGGATGTCATTGGCGATCTTCAGCAGCGATACTGCGAACGTGTTGAGCGCACCGGAGCTCTCGACCAGGCTGTCGTGCGCGCCCATGCTCTCGAACTTGCTCTGCGCCGGCGCGAAAGCGATTCCGGTCAACCCGCTCAGCTCCTCGCAGAACGCCTCATCGAAACCGGTCGGCGCATTGAGGCCGGTGCCGACGGCCGTGCCGCCCTGCGGCAGCATCTGCAGCCGTGGCTGCGCCCCCGAGATCCGGGCAATGCCGCCATCGACCTGGCGCGCGAACGCGTCGAACGCCTGTCCCATGGTCATGGGCACCGCATCCATCAGATGCGTGCGGCCGATTTTGACGATATCTGCGAATTCTGCCGCCTTCGCGGCGAGCTCATCGCGAAGCGTCGTCAGCGCAGGCAGAAGCCTATCGCGCAATTCCAGGGCGGTCGCGATGTGCATGACCGTCGGAAAGCTGTCGTTGGAGGACTGCGAGCAGTTGACGTGATCGTTGGGGTGGACCGGAGACCTTGCACCGAGCGGCCGGCCAGCCAGTTCGTTAGCGCGGTTGGCGATCACCTCATTGACGTTCATATTGGTCTGGGTGCCCGAGCCGGTCTGCCAGATCGTCAGGGGAAAGTGGTCGTCGAACTGGCCGTCACCAAGCTCGGAGGCTGCCTGCTCGATCAGAGTCGCGATGGTAGTATCGATGGCGCCGAGCCGCGCGTTGGCGCGCACGGCGGCAAGCTTCTGCAGGGCAAAGGCGCGGATCAGGCAGACCGGAAAGCGTTCGTGACCGACGTCGAACACGCCCAGGGCGCGTTGGGTCTGCGCGCCCCAGTATCGGTCGGCCGGGATTTCGATCGCGCCGAAGGCATCGTGCTCGAGCCGCATCTGCGTCATGTGGTCGTCCTCTGTCGCGATCCTCATCGGTGTCAGATCGAGCGGGGGTCGCTCTCGACCTGCGCATAAGTGGCCTGGTCGAACTCCCCGGCGAGCTTGGCAACGACAACCGTGGCCACTGCGTTGCCGATGACGTTGCAGGTCGCCAGCGCGATGGAGAGGAAACGATAGACACCGAAGATTAGCGCGAGCCCGTCCACCGGAAGGATACCCGACGCCGTGACCGTCGCTGCGAACACGACGAAGGAGCCGCCCGAGACGGTTGCCGCACCTTTGGACGTCAGCAGCATGATTGCGAGCAGCCCAAGTTCCTGATCCCAGCTCAGGTTCACGCCATAGGCGTTGGCGAGAAAGATCACGCCCATCGCCATGAACAGCGACGTGCCGTCGAGATTGAAGGCGTAGCCGGTCGGCAGCACCAGACCGACCGTCTGCTTCGAAGGACCGTAGGCCGGCATCTTCTCCAGCAGGCGCGGCAGAACGCTTTCGGAGGAGGCCGTGCCGAGCATGATGAGGATCTCGTCGCGGATGTAGCGCAAGAGATGGAAGATGCTGATGCGGAACAGTGCGCAGATCGCGCCGAGCACTACGACGATGAACAGCACGACCAGGACGTAGAACGCGGCGACGAAATAGGCGAGGGCGATCAGGACCGCCGTGCCGTTCGAACCGACCGCGTAGGCGACGGCGCCGAAAGTGCCGATCGGCGCCAGCGCCATGATGATATGGATGAACTCGAAAAAGGCCGTTGAGATCACGTTCAGACCGCGCTCGATCGGCGCCCGCCGGTCCGGCGACAGAGCCATCAGGCCGAAGCCGAAGATCAGCGCGATGACCAGGACCTGGAGCAGCTCGCCGCGCGCAAAGGCGCCGATGAAATTGTCAGGAAACACGTTGAGGAGAAACTGATCGAAGCTCGTATGCGAGCTTGCGGCCGCCTTTGCCGCGGCCTCGGCGCCTTTCGCCGCCGCCGCAGGCGCCGCGACATGGCCGAGATTGCGGCCGGCACCGCTGAGATTGCCGAACGCCAGGCCCAGCGCGAGTGCGATCGTCGACACGATCTCGAAATAGATCATGGCGATCAGTCCGACCTTGCCGACGCGCTTGATGTCTCCGGCAGCGACGATGCCGACGACCACCGTGAGGAAGACCAGCGGCGCGACGGCGGTCTTGATCAGGCGTAGGAAGATATCGCCCAACACCTTTAGCGAGGCGCCGAATTCCGGCCACAGCAGGCCCACGATGATGCCGAGCACCATGCTGGCCGCAACCTGCAGGCCGAGATTGCGCCACGGCGCTTTTCGCTTCGGCGCAACGGTCTCGGCGGTGAGGCCGTCGCTGTGCGCCGTTGCAATGATGCCCATGAGATTCTCCTCCGTTGTCGTTGCTTTAGCCCGGCGCTCTCGGGCGCCTTGGTTGATCTGGTTCGATCGATTTGTAGGCAGGCTGCAGGGCGATCAGGCGTGGTGCGACCCGAGCACGCGGTCGACCATCGGCCCGCACAGGCCGAGATAGTTGGCGGGGTCGCAATGGCGGCGGATCGCCTCCCTGCCGCCGAGCGCATCGGCGATCTCCGGGATCTCCGACAGGATGTCGGCGAGCTCTCCACCTTGCTCGATCGCCTTGCGGCAGGCGCCATAGACTACGTCATGGGCATGCTGGCGCCCGAGCTTGGGAGCTGCGGCCATCATCACGGCCTCCGCGACGATCAGGCCATGTGTGAGGCCGAGATTCTCCAGCATCCGCTGCTCGTGCACGACAAGCCCGGACAGCATGAATTTCGCGCTCGCGAGTGACGCGGCTGTGAGCAGGAAACTCTCCGGGAGGGATATCCATTCCAGATGCCACGGCCCGGTTGCGCGCTCGAAATCGTGGATCATGGCGTCGAGCATCGTTGCCACGTGCTGACGCACCGCCTTGGCCGCCGCCAGCATCAGCTCGCTCGAGATCGGGTTGCGCTTCTGCGGCATCGTCGAGGATGCACCGCGTCCCGGCACGAACGGCTCCGACACCTCGCCGAACTCGGTCGCCGACATCAGCATGACGTCGGTTGCGATCTTTCCGAGCGAACCCGTGATGAGACCGAGCAATGTCACGGCCTCGGCGAGGCCGTCGCGTGCGACGTGCCAGGTGATGGACGGTTGGTGCAGATCGAGCTCTTCGCAGAGCAGCCGCTGCATCTCGAGCCCGCGGTCGCCGACCGAGGCGAGGGTGCCGGCTGCCCCGGAAAATTCTCCGACCAGGATCCGCGGCAGCGCCTGATCGAGTCGCTCGATATGGCGGTCGATCGACGATAGCCAGACCGCGACTTTGTAGCCGAAGGTCACCGGCAATGCCTGTTGCAGATGCGTGCGGCCGGCCATTGGGGTGTCGCGATATCTGCCTGCCATGGCCGCCAGGATGCGCCGGAACTCGAGCAGGTCGCGCCCGACGATCCCAAGCGCGGCCCGAATCTGCAGCACATTGGCGGTGTCCATGATGTCCTGGGTGGTCGCTCCCCAATGAACGTAGCGCCCGGCCTCGCCGGCAGCTTCCGACAGCTGATGCACCAACGGCAGGATCGGGTAGCCGACGATCTCGGTTTCCCGGCGGAGCTTCTCGAAATCGATGCTGATGGAGCGCGATGCCGCCTCGATGGCCGCTGCGGCCTCGGCGGGCACGACGCCCATCCGTGCCTGGGCGCGCGCAAGCGCCACTTCTACCTCCAGATAGCGGCCGAGCAGCGCTTCGTCCGAAAATACGGCGCGCATCTCGGCCGTGCCGAACATGTCGCGGAACAGGATCGAATCGAAAACGGTGCTGCCCACGCCTCTCTCCCTGGAAATTATGTTCGTACATATTAATATGTACGAACATAATGGGAGAGTCAACGCCCCGACTTGACGAATCCCGAGTCAGTCGGGCTTCGATGCAATGCCGGTCGGGGATCGATTGGGGAGGTCGGGTGGAGACGCGTTACGCCTATGTTGCTCGTGCGCTTGCGGAGGCGATCGCGGCGGGCCGCCATCCGGTGGGCTCGATGCTGCCGAACGAGCTCGATCTGGCCGAGCAATTCGCCGTCAGCCGCGCAACGGTGCGTGCCGCGATGCGCGAGCTGCAGGCATCAGGCCTGATCAGCCGGAAGAAGAACGTCGGGACCCGTGTCGAGGCGCTGAGGCCCTCGCGCAGCGCCGGCGGCTTTGCCCAGACGCTCAACTCGATCGAAGCCGTACAGCAGTTCGGGGTCGAGACCGAACGGCACGTACAGCGCGTCGCGGATGTCGTGACTGACGATGCACTGGCAAAGGCGCTCGGGTGTCGGGCCGGCCGGCGCTGGCTGCGGATATCGAGCCTTCGTCTGGTGCCGGACGATGCATCCAGGACGCCGATCTGCTGGACGGACGTCTATATCGATGACGCCTTCGCCGCCGAGGTTCGCGCCAGGATCGACACGCACCGCGCGATCTTCGGTACGCTGGTCGAGCAGATTTCCGGGCGGCGATTCAGCGAGATCCGCCAGGACATCAGTGCTGTCGGCGTTCCCGAGCCGATTGCGGAGCCGCTGAAGGCCGCTCCCGGCGCGCACGCGCTCTCGATCCGGCGACAGTATCTGTTCAACTCGAACGAGATGGCCGAGGTGTCGATCAGCGTCCATCCGGCCGATCGCTACCACTACACCACACGTCTGCTGCGCCAGCAGTGATCGCGTTTCCCCTCACACGAAGGGTGGTTTGATCTCGCTGCGCTTCTCCAGCCATGCCGGAACGGGCAGGTTCTTCGAGCGCATGAACTCGGGATTGAACAGCTTCGACTGATAACGATTGCCGGAGTCGCAGAGGATGGTCACGATCGTCTTGCCGGGGCCGAGCTGTTTGGCGAGTTCGATCGCGCCGGCGACATTGATGCCGGTCGAGCCGCCCAGGCACAGACCCTCGTGCTGCAGCAGGTCATAGATGATGCCGACGGCGTCCTCGTCGGAGATCAGGAACGCCGTGTCGACCTTCGCCGTCTCGATCACCGGCGTCACCCGGCCGAGCCCGATGCCTTCAGTGATGGAATCGCCGGGCGTGGACTTGACCTCGCCGTGCTTGAACCAGTTGTACATCCCAAAGCCATGCGGATCGGCGCAGGCTGTGACGATGTCCTTGTTCTTTTCCTTCAGGTAGCGGCTGGTGCCGGCCAGCGTGCCGCCGGTGCCGACCGCGCAGACGAAGCCGTCCACCTTGCCGCCGGTCTGCTCCCAGATTTCCGGGCCGGTGGATTCATAGTGGGCCTTGGCGTTGTCGAGGTTATTCCACTGGTCAGCGAACAGCACGCCGTTCGGTTCGGTCTTGCGGAGCTGGTCGGCAAGGCGCCGGCCGACATGCTGATAATTGTTCGGATTGGCAAAGGGCCGCACCGGTACCTCGACCAGTTCGGCGCCGCAGAGCCGCAGCATGTCCTTCTTTTCCTGGCTCTGCGTGTCCGGGATCACGATCAGGGTGCGATAGCCACGCGCTGCCGCGACCACGGCAAGCCCGATGCCGGTATTGCCGGCGGTCGCCTCGACCACCAGGCCGCCGGGTTTCAGATCGCCGCGCTTCTCCGCTTCCAGGATCATCCATTTGCCGGCGCGATCCTTCACGGACTGTCCGGGATTCATGAACTCGGCCTTGCCAAGAATGGTGCAGCCGGTCACTTCCGAGGCGTGCTTGAGCTTGATCAGGGGCGTGTTGCCGATCGCTTCGACGACGTCGTTTCGAATTGTCATGGCGCAATAACCGCTAAGGGACTCTTCCGAGAGATTTAGGAAGACCGTAGCGCAGTATCCAGTTGCGCGTAAGGCGCAGCGCACCAACGCATGGTTGGTCAGCGATCGTGGTCAACGCGCCTTAGCGAACACGACCTGTCGGACATCGATATTGCCGGAGAGGAAACCTGCTTCGCAGTAGGCCAGATAGTATTCCCAGAGACGACGGAAGCGGTCATCGAAGCCCGCCGGAGTCAGGTTTGGCCAGGCCGCACGGAAATTGTTCCGCCAGATGGCAAGCGTCTTGGCATAATCTTGCCCGAAGATGCGCTCGCGAACGACAGGTATTCCAAATCGCTCGCCGAGCGTCTTCAGGATCTGCGGCGATGGCAGCATGCCGCCGGGGAAGACGTAGCGCTGGATGAAGTCGACCTCCCGGCGATAATGCTGGAACATGCTGTCCTGGATCGTGATCGCCTGGATGCCGGCGAGCCCACCCGGCAGCAGCCGATCTCGCAACTGCGAGAAATATTTCGGCCAGAATTGCTCGCCGACCGCCTCGATCATCTCAATCGAGGCGATCCGGTCATAGCGATCGCGCTCGTCGCGATAGTCCTGCAGCCTGATTTCGACCCTGTCAGCGAGCCCGGCTTCGTGAATGCGGCGCTGCGCAAAATCGCGCTGCTGGCGGCTGATGGTGAGGCCAACGACCTTGGCGCTGAAGGTCTTGGCGACATATTCGGCGAAGCCGCCCCAGCCGCAGCCGATCTCGAGCAGCTTCTGCCCGGGCTTCAGGTCGATAGCCTCCGCCAGCCGTCGATATTTGTTCTTCTGCGCCGAGGTCAGATCGGTCGTGTGCTCCTCGAAGATCGCCGAGGAATAAGTCATGCTCGAATCGAGCCATGCCGAATAGAACGCGTTGCCGATGTCGTAATGCGCGTAAATGTTGCGCCGGGCCTGCCGCCGCGTATTGCGATTGAACCAGTGGCGGACCATCTGGGCGAAGCGGATCATCGGCTTGTCGTTCAGCATGGTCTGCAGCAGTTCGTGATTGACGCAGAACAGATAGAGAAACTGCGTCAGATCCGGCGTCTCCCAGTCGCCGTTGAGATAGGCCTCCGCGATACCGATGTCGCCGCCATTGATCAGGCGCGAGGCGAAGCCGTAATTATGGAGGATCATGACCGCCGCCGGCCCGGGCTCGATCCCGCCAAGCCTGATCACCCGGCCATCCAGCAATGTTACGTCGAGCGTTCCCCGCCGAAGCCCGGCGCCGAAGCCAAGCGCCAGCCGCGCCAGCCGCGGCAGGTCAGCGAGCACTTGATTGATGTTGTCAGGGGTGACACCAATGACATCCGGCATGACAGGTCCATCCAGCGCAAACGGCTCCGCGTCCAAACGGTCGCGCCATCGATGCTGCGTGGCAAAAACAAGCCTTCCGGACTCAGAGCACGCTGACGACGGACCGTCAGCGCCGTACAATATAAGCGTGGCTTTCGCCATTCGCCAAGCCGGTATTGGAACCCGACGCGTGAGGTGTATCGGGCCGGGGCACCAGGGCGATCCCCTTCAGCCAGAGCCGCAGCGCCTCCCAGTGGATTGCGGCAAAAATCTTGAACGTGACAAGCGGGAGCGAAACGAAAGCGCGGAACAGGGTCCGTGACGTCAAAGCGCGGCGGCGGCCCAGGAACGTCGCGGCGAGCAGGGGACCGTCACCGCCGGCCTCCAGGATCCGCAGCTTGACCTCGTTCCCCGGCAGGGTGATCCGAAAATGGTAGCGCAGGGGCATGTCGAGGAAGGGCGAGACATAGAAGGACTTGTCCTGCGCCTGCCGAAGTCCGGCTGGCGTGAGCTCGCCCGGCCGGACCGGCAGCACGTAAGGATTGATCTCTCCAAAGGTGTTGCGGACCTCGTAGATCACGAGCGCCAGGCTGCCGTCAGCACGGTAGCAGAAATAGACCGACAGCGGGTTGAAGACATATCCAAGCAGGCGCGGATAGCAGAGCAGCAGCACGCGTCCGCCGGTCAGATCCACGCTGTGTTCGGCCGCGCGGGCCTGCGCATAGGCGCGCAGCGACGATCCGTCGCGGAGGCCGTGATCGGCTTCATGGAAGCTATAGAGCGCGCTGCGGTTGATGCCGAACAGGGGAGATTGTCGGTCCGCCTCATCAAGCCGGTCGAGATCGATCAGCAGGCTCAGGACCCGGTAGCTGAAGCGGTGGGGCTTGGGTCGCAGCCGTGCGTGCATCACCGGACCGACGTAAAGCCCGGCTGCAGCCGATGCCTCGCCGCGCATTGTCGGCAGGCCCGTCATCATTCAGCCGCCTCGGCGAGCGGCGCGGGCAAGCTGCGCCACGGCGCGACCGCGCCGAGCGCCTCGGCCACGCCGAGGCCGGAGCGCAGCCCATCCTCGTGGAAGCCATAGCCGGTCCAGGCCCCGCAGAACCAGGTGCGGCGGCGTCCTTGGATCTGCGGCAGCCGCGTCTGCGCGGCAAAAGCAGCCGCCGTATATTGGGGGTGCTCGCAGAGAAATTTGCCAAAGGTCAGTTCAGACGCCGGCGCGAAAGGTGGGTTGAGGCTGACGAACAGCGGCTTGTCGTCGCCGATCCCCTGCAGCCTGTTCATCCAATAGGTGACGGCGACATCGTTGAGCGGCAGGCCTTCGCGTTGCCAGCGCAGGAAATTCCATGAACCCCAGGCCCGTCGCCGCTTCGGCATCAGCCTGAGATCGCGATGCAGATAGACCGTATTCGGCGAATATCGGATGGCGCCGAGAATGCTGTGCTCGTGTTCATCTGCGTCGCCGAGCATCGTCAATGCCTGGTCGCTGTGGGCGGCGATGACGACGTGATCGTAGCTGTCACGGCGGCCGCTGCTATCCGCGACCACGACGCCGTGGGCGGTCCGCTCGATCGTGGTCACTGCGCTGCCAAGACGCAGGGACGAGCGAAAGGCGGACGTCAGTTTCTCCACATAGCGCTGGCTGCCGCCCTTGACCGTGCGCCACACCGGCCGATCGTATTGCAGCAAGCGGTGATTGTTGAAGAACGCAACGAAATTCTCTGCCGGAAAGTCGAGCAATTCACGCGCCGGCGCCGACCAGATCGCGGCGCCCATCGGCGCCAGATAGTCGGAGAGCAGGCGCGGGGCGAAATGGTTGCGCCGAAAATAGTCGCCGAGCGAGAGTCCTGCGAGCCTGCCGGCCTTCCAATCAGCGACACTCTGCTCGTTGAAGGTGAGAATGTCGCGCAACATCCAAAGGTAGGATGATGAGAGCAGATTGGCGGGCTGGGCGAACAGGCCCTTCGCGGTCTCGAGCCAGGTTTTGCCGCCACCCTTCCACTCGAAGCGGCCGTCATCCGCTGTCACCGCAAAGCTCATGCAGCTTGCGACGGTCTCGACACCGAGGTGATCGAACAACGCGGTCAGCTCGGGATAGTTGAGCTCGTTGTAGACGATGAAGCCGATATCGACAGCAAGCGGCGTTCCCTCATAGTCGATTGTGACGGTGTGGCTGTGGCCTCCCGGCCGAAGCTCGCGCTCATACACGGTGACCGGATAACGTTGCGACAGGGCCCAGGCCGCGGCGTTGCCCGCAATCCCCGTTCCAATCACCGCGACTCGCATTCAGAAACCCCCCTTGACCTGCACTGTGCGAGCTACGGTGTGGTCCGCCATTGGTTTCAGGGCGCGGCATTGACGGCACAACACCTGAGAAAATGGCCCTCCCGAGATGAAATCTTGGTAAGAATGCGAGTCGTGCCGACGCCGGTCCGGCCAGAGAAAACCCCGAAAAATACGGGGAATCACGCACCTTCCTGGCGGCCCGGATGAAGCTCCGCCACCGGGGACGGGGCCGCCGCAGGACTGTCCGTCGCGCGGACGCACGGGTAGTATGGTCGGCAAGATTACAGGGAAGCATCACGTTCGTGTCCAGCTTGCAGATCGTCGCCGACGATACCGATCACGCGTGCGCAGGTTCGCGCTGGCGTGACGTCCTCGCGTGTTCGTCGGCGTGCGGAGACCGGCCGTGACTCATTTTGGCGCGATGGTCGGGCCGGGAATCGCGGCGCGGGTGCGCTGGCGTCGCGCCATACGATGGCTGGCTGCCGTCGGGCTGGCGGCGAGCTCGGCCGGGTGCCTGTTGACCCAGGACATCCCGGATCCCGCACTTGACATTCCCGGCCGCTACAAGCATGCGCCGGGCGCGGATTCGGTCGCGCCTCCCGCTCTGGACTGGTGGCGTGGTTTCGGGTCGAAGCAGCTCACCGAGCTGATGGAGGAGGCGCAGCGGGTCAATCTCGACATCGCTGCCGCCGTCGCCCGCTTCAAGCAGGCGGATGCGCTGGCCCGCCAGGCCGGCGCGGCGCTGCTGCCAAGCCTCTCAACGGCGGGGCAGGAGACCTATTCGCGCACGTCAGGATCGAGCGCCAGCGGGCTCAGCATTGGTGGCCGCGAGGTCGTCAACTATCAGGCTTCGCTTGCAGCAAGCTACCAGCTCGATTTCTTCGGCCAGAACCGCGATGCGCTCCAGGCCGCCGAGGAAACGGCGATCGCGGACCGTTTCGACCGCGACGTCACCTCGCTGACCACGCTCGCCAGCGTCGCCAACGCTTATTTCCAGGTGCTCGCCGCGCAGGATCGGCTGCGCACCGCCGAGCGCAACATCGCCAGTGCCCAACGGGTGCTCGACGCGATCAAGGAGCGGCAGAAAGCCGGCACCGGCACGGATCTCGACGTGGCCCAGCAGGAGAGCGTGCTTGGTAATCAGAAGGCGACGGTGCCGCCGCTGCGGCAGACCCTCGACCAGAACATCAATGCGCTCGCCGTGCTGGTGTCGCGACCGCCCGAAAGCCTCCGCGTCGCCGGCGGCTCGCTCGATCACATCAGGACGCCGCGCGTGACGCCGGGCCTGCCGTCGGAGATTCTGACCCAGCGGCCGGATATCCGTCGCCAGGAGGCGCAGCTGGCGTCAGCGACCGCCAATGTCGGCAGCGCGCGTGCGCAGTTCTTTCCGACCATTCAACTGACCGGGCAGGGCGGCTATCAGAGCTCGGCACTGGCCTCGCTGTTCCAGCCACACGCCGCCTTCTTCAGCCTCGTCGGCAGCGCCACCCAGCCGATCTTCGACGGCGGCAGGATCCTCGGCAATTTCGAGAATGCGAAGGCGCGACAAGACGAATTGCTGCAAACCTATCGCAAGACTGTCGTCCAGGCTTTCACCGACGTCGATAATGCGCTGTATTCGATCAGACAAACCACCATCAGGCTGCAGCTCCAGCGCCAGGTCCTGGCGTCGTCGCGGCGGGCATTTGAACTGTCCGAGCAGCAATTGCGTGCCGGAACTGCCGACATCGTGACCGTGCTCAACACGCAAACGACGCTATTCCAGGCCGAGGATGTTTACTGGCAGGCGCAGCTCGCCCGGCTGCAGGCCATCGTGAGCCTCTATCAGGCGCTGGGCGGCGGCTGGGAGCCGAAAGTGGAGAAACCGGTCGATGCTCTTTAAGCCGGACCAGAAACAATCGGACAAGAAGTCTGCGCCTGTGAAGCGGCCCAGGTGGGGACAGCGCCTGGTTGCGCTGACGCTGACCATCGTGATCCTCGGCGGCCTTGGCTATGTCGGCTGGAATGCCTTGCAACAGCGGCAGGCGGCTCTGCGCATGCAACGCCCCGACCTGCCGGTGCCCGTGCTGGCCACCTCCCCAATCGTGAAAGATGTGCCGGTCTATCTCGACGGCGTCGGCGCGGTGCGCGCGCTGAATACGGTCACCGTGCGTTCGCAGGTCGACGGCAAGCTGATCGCGGTCAATTTCGTCGAAGGACAGGACGTCAAGAAGGGCGACGTGCTCGCTGAAATCGATCCCGCGATCTATCAGGCGCAATACGATCAGGCGGTTGCCAAGAAGGCGCAGGACGAGGCGCAGCTCGCCAACCAGAAGCTCGACCTCGCACGCTATGAGCAGCTTGCGGCCAGCAACGCCGGCTCGAAGCAGCAGGCCGATACCCAGCGCGCCGTGGTCGCGCAGCAGCAGGCGCTGATCAAGGCTGACCAGGCCGCGATCGACAATGCGGCGGCGACCTTGAGCTATACCAAGATCGTGGCGCCGCTGTCCGGCCGTGCCGGTCTGCGCCAGGTCGATCAGGGCAACATCATCCACGCCGCGGACGCTACCGGCCTCGTGATCATCACGCAGCTGCAGCCGATCGCAGTGCAGTTCAGCCTGCCGCAGCAGCAGATCATGCGGGTCAACGCCGCAGCGGCCAACGGGGTGCTGGCGGTCGATGTGTTCGGCAATGACGGGGTCACCGTAATCGATACCGGAACGCTAAAGGGCATCGACAACCAGGTCGACCCCACGACCGGTACGCTCAAGCTCAAGGCCGAGTTTCCCAACGGCAAATTCCAGCTCTGGCCCGGACAGTTCGTCAACGTGCGTCTGAAGGTCGAAACGATTTCCAATGCGATCGTCGTGCCGACGTCAGCCGTGCAGCGGGGACCCGCGGGCACCTTCAGCTATGTGATCGGCGAGGGCGACATCGTCTCGGCCAAGCCGGTCACCGTGACCCAGCAGAACGAGACCGAGGCGGTAGTCGCGAGCGGCCTGACGACCTCGGATCGGGTGGTGACGACGGGCTTCGCTAATCTCGCCGACGGCTCCAAGGTCGTCGTCGGCCGCGACGACCAGACCCCATCAGCTGATCTCGCCCCGCGCAAGCGCGGCAACCGCAATGCGCAAGGTAAGGATCAGGGGAAGGGCGGTGGCCAGGCGCAAGATGGCCAATCCGGACCTGGGCCGGCCAAGACGGACGGGCAGGGCAAGGACGGCGAACACCGCAAGCGGTCGCAAGGGGACGGCGGTCAGAGCGGGCAGGGACAGGCGGGGGGATCGCCGCAGGGGGGCGAGCAGTCGGGCGGTGGCGCGAGGCCGCAGCCATGACCAACATCAGCGGCTAGGAGCGCTGTCCGGATGGGTGTCTCCGAACCCTTCATCCGCCGTCCGATCGCGACCTCGCTGCTCGGCGTCGCACTGCTGATCGGCGGGCTATTGGGCTATTTCGGGCTGCCAGTCTCGGCCCTGCCGCAGGTCGATTTCCCGACTGTGCAGGTCACGACGCAGTTGCCCGGCGCGAGTCCCGACGTGGTGGCGTCACTGATCACGGCGCCGTTGGAACGCCAGCTCGGCCAGATTCCCTCGCTCTCAGCGATGAATTCGACCAGCTCGTTCGGTGTCAGCCAAATCTCGTTGCAGTTTGATCTCGGCCGCGACATCGACGGGGCGACCCAGGACGTGCAGGCGGCGATCAACGCCGCCGCCGGCGTGCTGCCGAAGACGCTGCCCTATCCGCCGACCTACGCAAAGGTCAATCCGGCCGATGCGCCGGTGATGACGCTCGCGCTCACCTCCGACACGATTTCGTTGCGCGCCATGAGCGACATCGCCGATACGATCCTGGCGCAGCGCCTGAGCCAAGTGTCCGGGGTGGGACGGGTGTCGGTGCTCGGCGGCCTCAAACCGGCGGTGCGCATCCAGGCCGATCTGGCACGCCTTGCCGCTTACGGCATCGGCATGGAGGATCTGCGCAGCGCCATCGCCGGCGCCAACGTCTCAGGGCCGAAGGGCTCGCTCGACGGCGCGCAGCAGGCCTACACCATCACCGCCAATGATCAGATCGCGGCGGCCGATGCCTACAAGCCGATCATTATCGCCTATCGCAACGGTTCGCCGGTGACGATCGCCGACGTCGCGACCATCATCGACGGTTTGGAGAACGACCGCACCGGCGGTTGGTACCAGGGGACGCCGGCGGTCATCATCGACATCCAGCGCCAGCCCGGCGCCAATGTGATCGAGGTTGTCCGCCAGCTGCGGGGCGAGATTCCGAAGCTGCAGCGGACCATTCCGGCCGGCGTGAAGCTCAACATCGTCAGCGACCGCACCGTGACGATCAATGCATCGGTGCATGACGTGCAGTTCACGCTGGTTTTGAGCGTCGTGCTGGTGACGCTGGTGGTGCTCTTGTTCCTGCGCTCGATGCGCGCCACCATCATCGCCGGCGTGGCGCTGCCGCTGTCGCTGATCACCAGCTTCGGCATCATGTATTTCGCCGGTTTCAGCCTCGACAACCTGTCGCTGATGGCGCTCACGATCGGCACCGGCTTCGTCGTCGACGATGCCATCGTGATGATCGAGAACATCGTCCGCCACATGGAAGAGGGCGAGTCGGCAATGAGCGCCTCGCTGCGTGGCGCGAGCGAAATCGGTTTCACCGTGATCTCGCTGACGGTGTCGCTGATCGCCGTGTTCATCCCGCTCCTGTTCATGACCGGCCTGGTTGGCCGCATGTTCCGCGAATTTGCGCTCACCCTGACCATTGCGGTGGTGACATCGGCGGTGGTGTCGCTGACGCTAACGCCGATGATGTGCTCGCGGCTGCTCAAGCCCGCGCACGAGGAATGGGTGATCCCCGGCCTCAATGCCATCAGCCGGTTCATCGACCGTACCGTCGCCTTCTATCATCGGACCTTGCTGTGGGTGTTGGCGCGCCAACGCGCGACATTGTTGGTGACCTTTGCCACGCTGGCGGCAACGCTCGCGCTGTATGTCGTCGCGCCGAAGGGCTTTCTGCCACTGCAGGATACGGGATCCATCACCGCGGTGACCGAAGCAGGGCCGGACGTCTCCTTCGCCGAGATGCAGAAGCGGCAGTCGGAGGCGGCGGCCGCGATCCAGGCCGATCCCGACGTGATCGGCGTCGTCTCGGTGATCGGTGCCGGCTCGGTCAATCCGACCACCAATGTCGGCAAGCTCGTGATGACCTTGAAGCCGCTGGGCGAGCGGCGCGATAATGTCGCCGTCGTGGTCGACAGGCTGAAGCAGAAGGTTGCCGCGATCCCCGGCATGACGGTCTATTTCCAGCCGGTCCAGGACGTGCAGATCTCGACCCAGTCGAGTCGCTCGCAATATCAGTACACGCTGACGGGCACGGACGCGGCCGAGGTGTTGAAATGGGCCGACAGGCTGGTGGCCGAGATGCGCCGCGAGCCATTGTTCCGTGATGTCTCGTCCGAAGCCCAGGAAGGAGGGCTGCGCGCCGAGCTCACTATTGACCGGCAGCGCGCAGGCCAGCTCGGGGTCAATCTGCAAGGCGTGACCGACACACTGAATGACGCGTTCGCGCAGCGGCAGATCTCGACCATCTACGGCCAGGCCAATCAGTATCGCGTGGTGCTGGAAGCATTGCCGATGTATCAGCGCGATCCTTCCGTGCTGTCGAAGCTCTATCTGCCGGGCACCGGCGGTCAGGTCCCGCTCTCGGCTGTTGCGAGCTTGAAGCGCACCACGGCGCCGCTCGCGATCTCGCATCAGGCCCAGTTTCCCGCGGTCTCGCTCAGCTTCAATCTGGCGCCGGGCGCCTCGCTCGGCGAAGCGGTCGAGGCGGTGAGGGTGATCGAGAACCGGATCGGCATGCCCGGCAGCATCGGCGGCGTCTACTCCGGCGATGCCGCCGAGTTCTCCAAATCACTGGCCGGCCAGCCCTGGCTGGTGCTGGCTGCGGTGGTGACGATCTATATCGTGCTCGGCGTGCTCTACGAGAGCTACATCCATCCGATCACGATTCTCTCCACCCTGCCGTCGGCGGGCGTGGGCGCCATCCTGGCACTGATGCTGTTCGGGCATGATCTGTCGGTGATCGGCCTGATCGGCATCATCCTGTTGATGGGCATCGTCAAGAAGAACGCGATCATGATGATCGACTTCGCGCTCGAGGCGGAACGGAAGGAGGGCATGCCGCCTTATGAGGCGATCGTGCAAGCCTGCCTGTTGCGCTTCCGCCCGATCATGATGACGACGCTCGCTGCTCTGTTCGGCGCGCTGCCGCTGGCGATCGAAAGCGGCACCGGCTCCGAGCTGCGCTTCCCGCTCGGCATCTCCATCATCGGCGGCCTGCTGCTCAGCCAACTGTTGACGCTCTACACGACGCCCGTGATCTATCTCGCGCTCGATCGCATCAACCGCAGGCTGGAACAGGCGCTGCCGCCAGTCGGGCCGGATGCGCCGCCGATTGCGGGCGCGACCGAGGGCATCCAATAATGGCCTCGATCTCCGAACCGTTCATCCAGCGGCCGGTCGGCACCACGCTGCTGTCGATCGGGCTGTTTCTGGTCGGGATGGTCGCCTACATCTTCTTGCCGGTCGCGCCGGTCCCCAACGTCGACTTCCCGGCCATCTTTGTTACGGCAACGCGTCCGGGCGCCGACCCGTCCGTCATGGCCGGCACCGTCGCGGCACCCTTGGAGCGGCGGCTCGGTGAGATCGCGGGCGTCGATCAGATCACGTCCACCAGCTCGCTCGGCACGACGAATATTCAGATCCAGTTTTCGATCGGGCGCGACATCGACAAGGCGGGGCGCGACGTCCAGGCCGCGATCAATGCGGCGCTGTCAGATCTGCCGAGCGACCTGCCGGCGCTGCCGCGCTTCCGCAAGGCGAACACGGCGGCAGCCCCCGTGTTCGTGCTGGCGCTGACCTCGAAGACGATGTCGACCAGCGCAATCTACGATGTCGCCGACACCGTGCTGGCGCAGCGGCTGTTCCAGGTGCCGGGCGTCGGCAACGTCACCGTCAGCGGCGCTGACCAGCCTGCGGTCCGGATCGCGCTCAATCCGGTCGCGCTCGCCAATGCCGGCATCGCCACCGACGACGTCAGGACCGCGGTCGTCAATGCGAATCCGCTCGGGCCGGTCGGCATTTTCGACGGCCGCCGCCAGAGCGAGACCATCGCCATCAACAGGCAGATGCGCACCGCCGCCCAATTCCGCGACATCCTGATCAAGAGCGTCAACGGCAATTTCGTCCGGCTCTCCGACGTCGCCGATGTCGAGGATTCCGTCCGCAATGTGCGGCAGGTCGCCTGGTTCAACAAGAAGCCGGCGGTGCTGATCCAGATTGCCAAGCAGGGCGACGCCAATGTGATCGAGACCGTCGACCGCGTGAAGGCGCTGATCCCTGAATTGAGGCAGTGGGTGCCTGCGGGACTCGATATCTCCGTGCTGGTTGATCGCACCAGCACGATCCGGGCTTCCGTCGAGGACATGCAGTGGACCTTGCTCGCCACTGCGGTCCTGGTGATGGTGGTGGTCTTTGCGTTTCTGCGCAGGGTGGTCCCGACGGTCGCGGCCGGCGTCTCGGTGCCGCTGGCCTTGGCCGGCACTTGCGCGGCGATGTGGCTCGCCGGCTTTTCGATCGACAATCTGTCCTTGATGGCGCTGGCGATTTCCGTGGGCTTCGTGGTCGACGATGCCATCGTCATGATCGAGAACATGTACCGCAATCTCGAGCATGGCATGCCGCCATTCCGCGCGGCGCGCGAAGGCGCCAGGCAGATCGGATTCACCGTGCTGTCGATCAGCCTGTCGCTGATCGCTGCCTTCATTCCGCTGATCTTCATGGATGGCGTGGTCGGACGGCTGTTGCGCGAGTTCTCGCTGACGCTGACCTTTGCCATCGTGGTGTCCACGGTGGTGTCGCTGACGGTCACCCCGATGATCTGCGCGCAATACATCAAGGAGGCGATTTCGGATCGCGCCACCTGGTTCGACCGCCTGGTGGAGGGCACGCTGTCGCGCATGGTGCGCTTCTACACCTGGAGCTTGCGCGGCGTGCTCGGCTTTCCGCTGCTCACTTTGCTGGTGTTCTTCGCCACGATCGCGCTGACGGTGACGCTCTACATCAAGACGCCGAAGGGCTATTTCCCGATCGATGATTCCGGCTTCGTCATCGGCGCGACCCGCGCATCAGCCGATATCTCGTTCCAGTCGATGCTTAGCCTGCAGCAGCGCCTTGCCGACATCGTGATGGCCGATCCGGCCGTGGCCGGCATCGGTTCGGTGATCGGCGGCGGGGGCGGGCCGGGCGGCGGCACATCGAACCGCGGCACCATGTTCATCAGCCTGAAATCGCCGGAGGAGCGGGGCGGCGTCTCGACCCAGCTCGTGATCGACCGTCTGCGGCGCAACCTCGCGATGGTGCCGGGTATTCGCCTGTTCATGTTTGCCGCGCAGGACGTCCGCGCCGGCGGGCGGCAGAGCGACTCGGACTATCAGTACACGCTGACCAGCCCCGATCTCGACCTGCTGCAGAAATGGGCGCCGATCGTCGCCAAGCGGATGGAGACCGTGGAGGGCATCACCGACATTTCCAGCGATCGCGATCCGGGCGGCCTGGCGCTGTCGCTAACCATCGACCGGCAAAAGGCGGCGATGCTGGGCGTTCGGGTGCAGGACATCGACAACGCGCTGAACAACGCGTTCGCGCAGCGCCAGATCTCGATCCTCTACAGCCAGCGCAATCAGTATATGGTGGTGATCGAAACCGATCCGAAATTCCAGACCGACCCGTCGAATCTCGACCGCATCTATGTGGCGGGCGCCGGCGACACCCAGGTGCCGCTCTCGGCGGTGGTGCACGCCCAGCGCGGCCTGTCGCCGCTCGCGGTTTTCCATTCGCAATCGTTTCCGTCGACGACGGTGTCGTTCAACCTGCTGCCCGATGTCACGCTGCAGACCGCAACCGCCAACATTCAGCGCGCCGTGGACGAGCTCCATATGCCCGAAGGCATCCGCGGCAGCTTCGACGGCAATGCCGGCGACTTCAACAAGACCAGCGGACGCCAGCCGCTGTTGATCCTGTTTGCGTTGGTGGCGATGTATATCGTGCTCGGCGTGCTCTACGAGAGCCTGGCCCATCCGCTCACGATCATCTCGACACTGCCGTCCGCGGGCCTCGGCGCGCTGCTCGCGCTCCAGGTGACCAACACGCCGCTCACCGTCATCGCCTTCGTCGGGATCATCCTCCTGATCGGCATCGTCAAAAAGAACGGGATCATGATGGTGGACTTCGCGCTGGAAGCCGAACGTCAGCACGGGCTGTCGTCGGCTGAGGCCATCTTCGAAGCCTGCCGCGCGCGCTTCCGCCCGATCCTGATGACGACGATGGCAGCGCTCTTCGCCGGCATTCCGCTTGTCATCGCGACCGGGCCGGGAACCGAGTTGCGCCGGCCGCTCGGCATCACCATCATCGGCGGGCTATTGGTCTCGCAGGTGCTGACGCTCTACACCACACCCGTGATCTATCTCTTGATCGACCGCTTGCGGCGCCGCACCGAACCGGAGCCTCTCGCCGTGCCGGCGGAGTGACCTGAACCGTTGTCCCACCGCGACAGGCCGCGTATAGGCGGTCCATGTCAGATCAGCATCACGTCGCGGCGGCCGAGGCCGTTGCCGACTGTCCGCACTGCCAGAAGCCGAAGCCGCTCTGCATCTGCGACAGCGTCACTCCGGTCGCAAGCCGTCTCTCGCTTCTGATCCTGCAGCATCCGCAGGAGCAGGACAGGGCGCTCGGCACCGCCCGGCTGGCCGCACAGCATTTCGAAAACGCGGCCGTGCGCGTCGGCCTGTCCTGGCCGAGCCTGGCCAAGGCGTTGGGTCGGCCGGTCGCGGATCCCGCGCGGTGGGCGATCCTCTATCTCGGTTCTTCCAAGGCGGCCGACCTCGACCCGGAGAGCGAAATCGTTGCGTTGACGCGCAAGGGCGAGGCCGCCGAGAACCAGCGCGCCATCCTGAAATCGATCGAAGGCGTGATCCTGCTTGACGGCACCTGGAGCCAGGCCAAGGCGCTGTGGTGGCGCAATCCCTGGATGCTGAAGTGCCAGCGCGTGATTCTTGGACCCCGCCGGCCGTCGCGCTACGGGCATCTGCGGCGCGAGCCGCGCCGCGACGGGCTGTCCACCATCGAGGCGGCGGGGATGCTGATGGCCGCGCTCGAAAACCGCCCCGACATTGCCGCCAGCCTCAACGCGAGCTTCGAACGGATGCTGGCGCGCTATCGCGAGGTCGAGCGCAGTCATCCGGAACTCACGCCGCGCCCCAAACCCCGTATGAATCGGGATCGGCGGCGTAAACGCACGGTTTAGGAAGGAGGGGGTACGCTTTTTGCATTGCAGCATGAGACACAAGGATGTGGAAACATGCGCGAAGCTGACGAATCCAATGTGGTGCGATTGCGGGACTATGCCCGGAGGCCCACGGGCGCTGCGCGCCCTGAGGTGGTCGTAAGGTGCCACTCGGTGGCGGAATCGGCGCAATTGCTGCCCTGGCCGCGGCCCCGCGCGGCCTATCCCGGCGGGATCGACGATCTTCCGGTTTGAGCGCGGTTGCGACGCCTATCGTGCCGCCGGCCTTTCCTGGCCGCTGCAGAAGATCGTCTTAAGTCCTTGAAAGGATTGTTGGAGGCCACGACCAGAATTGAACTGGTGTAAACGGTTTTGCAGACCGCTGCGTAACCACTCCGCCACGTGGCCCCACTAGGCGCGGATCAATACAGGCGATCAATGGGTTAGGCAACCCGCCTTCAACCGCCGTCCAAAATTTACGAAACTCGGATTCTGCTCATTTCCGAAGCTCATGCGAGGTCGCGGGTAGGCTCGGCCTCATGCGAGGTCGCGGGTAGGCTCTGCTGGGATCTTCAGATCGCCGCCGGGCATGAGCATCTTGATTGCCCACATCGCGGCGAAGATGAGTGGCGCGGTCGCAATTGAGCCCAAATGTTGTCCGAAAATTAGGAATGGCCTCGTCTCATCAGGTTGGCGTTCTTGTCTCGGCCTTCAAGGCTGCTTGGGTCGACTATTATGCGCGGCCGGAGACGGATTCCACTGTCAGCGCGGAGGTCGCGAGGCCCGCGCTGGTGAAGTTCCTGGTCGAGAAGGCGCGAGAGGGAACCACGGACGAGACCGTTCTCGCCGCGGCTGGCGTGGATTTTCTGATCGCGCTTGAGGCGCCGAATGAACCGGCCAAGCCCACTGTTCTCGATGCACCCGCGTGGCACCTGCGCTCAACGGGCACGGCGCGCTTTATTCCGCAAGGGCGTATTCGCTTGAACGCGAAATGACACCCGGCAGGTCGCCGCGGGGTATTCGGTCCCATTTCGGTGGCGGACAGCGGCTCAGGCGACAGATGCCAGTCGGTTAGCAGGCCGCGTGCCACCCGTCGGGAAACGGAATCAACGGCCAGCAGGTTTCGTTGTCGTTCGCAGCCTTCGGGGATGTGACAGATAGAGAAAATAAGCGTGGCATCAGGGCAATCTCTCGATCCGTCCGCGGCTCCGGCGCAATCGCCGTTCGCACGACGTCCAGCAATAATTCGTACTCAACTTCAGTCATGATGCCTCACGCCGTTCGCGAGCGCACCGTCGCAAAACCCTTCTGTTTACCGATTGAGCAGATCGCTCGAGTTTTAACGATCGATCCCCGATCGCTGCATTGGTTAGCAGGGCGTTTACTTTCGCGCGGAACCTAAGGAAACGAAAAGCCACAACATGTGAAAGAGATCACAGTTCCAAAGGAATATTCCCACCAGCCAGTCCAAAGACTCAAACTGCCAACTCCAATTGGCGCCGAGTTTCGGCAATCCGCCGCGGCTCGGCATTTCACCGCCGCGCCGGGGCAGCGGCGGGACTTTCAAGTCGAGGCGCGGCCGGCCAGGCCAGGGCGTCGCCAGCGGGGAAACTCAAAATGTCCTGCACGAGTTGGATGAGATCCATCGGCTTGAAGGGTTTCGCCAATCCGTAGAGACCCGGTATCCTGGCAGACATGCCCGGGAGGTCCGGCGTGCCGCAACCGGACTCCAAGACCAGGCCCGACATCATGATGATCGGCATGTTGGGCCATGCCGCGCGCGCGGCGCGGATCACCTGCTTCCCGTCGATCTCTGCCAGGTTCAGGTCGATCAGGGCTGCGGCATATTCATCGCGTGCAACAGCTTCAAGCGCGGCCCGGCCGTCGGTCATGGCCGTGACCACATAGCCTTGCCTCACGAGCAGATGCTGGATCACGCAGCAGATGCCCACCTCGTCGTCAACGACCAGGATAGTGTTCATGATGCCTTCCGGACAGAAGCTAGTCCGCCGGCTCGATACTTGATTTCGGTCAGGAGCCGTTGACAGAGCTCCAATGCGCGGTTGATGGCTTCCAGCAGGTCACGAATATCGAACGGCTTTTGCAGAGCGGCGGTGGCGCCCAACTTGATCGCCATCCCGAGGAAGTCGGGGGCGCCCTGTCTGCGATCGGTGAACGCATATCCCGATATGGCGATGAAGGGGACGGTTGGATCGATCTTGATCAACTGGCGGACGGTGGCGAGACCATCCATGCCTGGCATGAACATGTCGATCACAACCGCATCGAAGCAAACGCTGCCGATCAGCCGAATTCCGGTCGAGCCGTCCGGCGCCAGGAACACGCCAAACTTCTTCTGCTTCAGCAGCATCTCCAGAGCGGCGCGAGTCGCATGGTCGTCGTCGATGATAAGGATGGTGGGCATGAGCTACCTCAGCTGTCAGTCAGACTGAAGGACGCGCACGCTACAGCGCAACCGATGTCACCGAGACTCACGCACTTCCGAGACTCACTCACTTCCAATGTGCGGAGGAGGGCAGACTGAATTAATTGTTCCGGCTTTGCAACCAGGAGTTTTGCGGCTTCAACGTCTGTGTGGTTGGGAGAGGCTGATGGATTGGCGATCGTTAGATGTGCACGTTATGATGCAAAAAGAGCGAACGAAATACCGCGCAGCTGGAGCTGCGTGGCGCACGTCCTATGAGGTGGCGCGCGGCTTCGGCTGTCAGCCTCATCAGCTCAAGAGATCTCAAACAACCTTTAGCTGTCGTCTTGCTACCGTCGCCGTGCCGAAGTTTTCACCCCCGAACAATGTGCACGCAGGAGGGCTCGCGAAATCGTAGATCCTGGCGAGATCGCAAGGTGTGACGCGATGATGAATCTGTTCGGCGAATTTCTCTCGTCAACGATCGCCAAACAGGCGCGGGCGCGCTGAGGAATGACAGCTCGTCCGCGCGGCTTCCCGAATCCGAAGCGCCCGGAACAGTCGGGTCATGAGCTTGACCGCGGGCAGTCTCGCATAACGACAGGATGGGTGAGGGGCGAGAGCGTTGGCTCCCCGGGCTGGATTCGAACCAGCGACCATTCGATTAACAGTCGAATGCTCTACCGCTGAGCTACCGAGGAACAGGCGACGCAAGGTCGCGAGCGGGGGAGCGTATAACAAAGCCGCATCGCCTTGCATAGGACGAAATCACAGGAATTCAACGAACTCGAAAAAGAGAAAAAAGTTTCATTCTGCCAAATGGTTATGTGAAAATCGGTGAACTTGGCCAGGTCGTTCGACCAGGAATTGGGGCACCGATCTTGAAGCGCATCGAGCTCGATCCTCGATCCGTACGACTCGCAGGTGCTGGGACCGGCGGTCGTCTCGAGCAAGCTCACGCACCTTGCCCGTCGCGCATTCTTAAGTGTGATGGCGACAGCGGCGCCGTATGCCCGGCATGGTGACAAGTCGCATCAGGATTTTGCAGAGGGCCGATCGGGGAGATGAGGGGAGCCTCGCGTCGCCCGCTGGATCGCTTTGGGCCTGATCACCATGTTGCGTTTTTGAAAGCCTTGTACCAAAAGGTGACGCAAGTTCCTCCGCGGCTTGTCCGCTTCGCTTGCAGGTCTGCCCATGTCCTCATTCGCCACTGCGCGCCAGAAAATGGTCGATGGCCAGGTGCGCACCAATGATGTCACCGATCATCGCGTGCTGGATGCGATGCTGACGGTGCCCCGCGAGACCTTTGTTCCCGAGGACCGCCGCGCGCTCGCCTATCTCGATCTCGATCTCGACATTTCCGAAGCTGGATCGGCCAAGCGTTTCCTGATCAAGCCGATGCTGACCGGCAAGCTTTTGCAGGCCGCCGAAATCGCACCGACTGATCATGTCCTGGTCGTCGGATGCGCGACCGGCTATCTGGCCGCCTTGGCCGCAAGGCTCGCTGAAAAGATCACCGCGACGGAACCCGATCCGGTCATTGAAGGCCGCGCCAAGGCGCTGATCGGGAACCAGGGCAACGTCAGCGTCCGGGTCGCCGGATGCGCGCAGGGCGACCCGGGTGATGACCGGTACGATGTGATTCTGTTGAATGGCGCCTCCGAAGTTCCCGTCGACGGCTTGTGCAGCCAGCTCAAGGAAGGCGGGCGTCTGGTTGGCGTGTTTGCCAAGACCAAGCCCGCGCGGGCCATGATCATCACACACTCGCACCAAGATTTCGGCTCTCGGGTATTGTTTGATGCCGCCGCGCCGGTTCTTCCGGGGCTCGAGCGGGTGCCTGAGTTCGTTTTTTGATCCGATTTGCCGGGAAATTGCCCCGAAACTGCCTCTCGAGGGGAACTCGCCGCGAGAATCTGCGGCGGCCACGGGCTCACGAGCCGGCAGAAATCTGTTTTAAATCAGAAGTGTGGCCCGGATGCTGCACGCTCAGAGTTTCCACACGAGTCCGGCGCTGGGTGGTTTCGTCACGCTTGCCCGCGGAATAAGGTGTGGTGGTGCGCGGGAGTCTCTCTTGTGGCTAAAGGCCCGGCTGGGGCGTTCAGCCGGTACAACGATGATTGGAACAAGGATGTTTGGGGTGAAGGTCGTCACCGCAGCGGCGGCTGTGGTCCTCCTGATGGCTTGTGCGGGACCGGCGCCTGCGCTTGCCGATACGATAGAGGCTGCGCTGGTCCGAGCCTATCAAAGTAATCCGCAACTGAATGCGCAGCGCGCTCAAGTCCGCTCCACTGACGAAAACGTGCCCCAGGCCCTGTCGGGATATCGGCCGAAGGTGAACCTCACTGCGACCGGCGGTTACCAGTACCAGGACATTCAGCTCTCTCCGGCCACCCCGTCCTTCCACGGAACGACCGTCCCGCGAAGCGTCGGTGTGACCGCAACCCAGACGCTCTACAACGGCAATCAGACTGCGAACCGTACACGCGCGGCCGAAAGCCAAGTGTCTGGCGCGCGCGAAGGTCTGCGCGTTCTGGAGCAGCAGGTGCTGCTGCAAGCGGCCACGATCTATATGGATTATCTGCGTGACGCTGCGATTGTGGAAGTCCAGCGCAGCAATACCCGAGTTCTCGAACAGACTCTGAAACAGACGCGCGATCGCTTCAACGTCGGCGAAGTCACCCGGACCGACGTCGCCCAATCAGAGGCGCAGCTTGCTGCCGGCCGCACCCAGCAGCTGACGGCCGAGTCCAATCTGACGACCACCCGCTCCAATTTCCGCCGCATCATCGGCAATGAGCCCGTGAACCTTGCGCCGGGGTCGCCCGTCGACCGCTTCCTGCCGTCCACCCTGCAGCAGGCCGTCGAGATCAGCCTGATTGAGAATCCAAACGTCACCGCGGCGATGTTCGGCATCGACGTCAACTTCCTCCAGGTCAAGATCAATGAGGGCGCTCTGCTGCCGACGGTGACGGTGCAGGCTTCGGCACAGCAGGCAAATGAGCAGAGCTTGCAGAGCTTACGCTCGTTCGGTGCGTCGGCGATCGCCCAGCTCTCGGTGCCGATCTACCAGGGCGGCGCCGAATATGCGCTGATCCGGCAGTCCAAGGAAAATCTGGCGCAGCAGCGTCTCAACCTCGATACCACCCGCGACCAGACGCGCGCCAATGTGGTCACGGCATGGGGGCAGCTCGTTGCCGGCAAGGCACAGGTCGCCTCGGCTCAGGCGCAGGTGACTGCATCGGAGGTCGCACTCAACGGCGTCCGCGAAGAGGCGAAGGCGGGTCAGCGCACCACGCTGGACGTGTTGAACGCCCAGCAGGCGCTGGTCAACGCGCGCAACGCCCTGGTGACGGCACAGCACGATCGTGTGGTCGCATCCTACTCGGTGCTCAATTCGGTCGGTCGGCTTTCGCCGCAAGTGTTGAACCTGCCGACGACGTCTTACGACCCGAGCGTTCATTACCAGCAGGTCCGCGACAGCTGGGCCGGTGTTCGGACGCCCGACGGGCGTTAAGCGAATCGCGATGGAATTAAAATTTCGACGCCTCGGCCGATGGCCGAGGCGTCTTGCATTTGGGGCCGAAAACCGCGGCTTTTGTTGAGGCGATGCGTCGATGCTGTCAGAGGTTGTGGCGCACCTGCGTCGAATGGCGACCAACTTGAGCTGCTCCACCACTTGGCAGCCTGCATTGCTTGCAATCATTTGTTGCCATGACATAGCCTCAAAATGGCCGCGGAGCGATTCGGCGCCTCGGATATTCCTTAGCGATCTCCGACGCCGAGGTCATCGTTCCATCAATTGCATCGAGCGGCGCACAATCTGGAGACGGCGGGGGCATGTCTGTTAGGAAGTCCGAGCCTGTTGGATCTGGAGCCTGCGAATCTTGCGGTGCCTGGGGTAAGATGACGCGTGCGACGGCGTCGCTGATTTGGAGTCGGAAATGACGCAGCCCGCGAAGGTCCAAGAACCCTCGATGGAGGAGATTCTGGCGTCGATCCGGCGGATTATCGCCGACGATGAAGCCAAGCCGCCGGCTGCCGAGAAGGCTGCTGCTGCGCCCGCGCCACCGCCAAAGGCTGAGAAGCCGGCGCCGGCACCCAAGCCTCCGATGAGCGACATTCCTCCGTCAAAAATTCCGGCGGCGGTCGCTGCGGCTGCGAAAGCCGCTCCACCGCCGGCACCATCCCCGCCGCCCGCGGCGGCGAGCAACAACCAGGATGACATCGACGCATTGCTGGCGGGATTGGATGAGACGACTTCGGCCGAAGAGATTCGGCCTGCAGAGCCTGAACCCGAACCTGATGTACTTGAGTTGACGGACGATATGGCAGTGGCACCCCCGACCCCCGCTCCAAGCCCGGCCCCGGCTTCCTTCCGGAGGGTCGATCCGCAAGATGACATCGAGTTCGTGGAACGGGCGGCGCACCGGGTTGCACCCGCATCGCCAGCGTTCGAATCGGCCTTCGAGCCGGTGGTGCCAAAGCAGGCGATCCTGTCGACGACGACCGTCAACGCGGTGGAATCGGCTTTCAATGCCTTGGCCAATACGGTGCTCAGCAACAACGCGCGCACCCTGGAGGATCTCGTCAAGGAGATGCTGCGGCCGATGCTGAAAAGCTGGCTCGACGACAACCTCCCGGCCTTGGTCGAGCGCATCGTCAAGGCGGAAATCGAGCGGGTATCGCGCGGTCGTTGAGGACGGCCCGGCGAGGCGACATGCCCGTCCCGTGCGCCGGCCTCCCTGGCTGAATTTGGTTCGCCCAAAACCACCTGAGACGCGGTGTTGACTTGATGCGCCGCGGCGGGTTTCTACCCATCTTCAAACTGGTGCCGCCGACGGGATGCCTCGCGATTGCGCGTGGCCGCCTCGGAAGACGCATCGGCTCGAAAAGAGCTTGAGAGTCATAAGCTTGCGGTAATCTTCTCAGATCCGGCCGGGATCCGGGCAGGGGGCTGCAAGGGTCCACGAATTTGGAAGGCCGGTTCTGTGCCGGCCGCGAACGCCATGATCGAGAAAAATTATCAGCCCGCCGACATCGAGGGCCGCATGTCCCTGGTCTGGGAGGACGCCCGTGCGTTTTCCGCAGGTCGCCCGGACCGCCGAGATGCCGACCCGTTCACCATCGTCATTCCGCCGCCGAATGTCACGGGCTCGCTGCATATGGGCCACGCGCTCAACAATACGCTGCAGGACATTCTGTGCCGGTTCGAACGCATGCGCGGCCGCGATGTGCTGTGGCAGCCCGGCACCGATCACGCCGGCATCGCGACGCAGATGGTGGTCGAACGGCAGCTGATGGAGCGGCAGCAGCCTAGCCGCCGCGAGATGGGTCGCGAGAAGTTCCTGGAGCGCGTCTGGCAGTGGAAGGACGAGAGCGGCGGGACCATCATCAACCAGCTCAAGCGGCTTGGCGCCTCCTGCGACTGGAGCCGCGAACGCTTCACCATGGACGAGGGGCTGTCGAAGGCCGTCGTGAAGGTGTTCGTCGAACTGCACCGTGCCGGCCTGATCTACAAGGACAAGCGGCTGGTCAATTGGGACCCCAAGCTGCTCACCGCGATCTCCGATCTCGAGGTGCAGCAGGTCGAGGTCAAGGGCAACCTCTGGTACCTGCGCTATCCGCTCGAGGGCAAGACCTTCAGCCCGGAGGATCCCACGAGCTTCATCGTGGTCGCCACCACCCGGCCGGAGACGATGCTCGGCGACACCGCAGTCGCGGTGCACCCCGAGGACGAGCGCTATCAGCACCTGATCGGCAAGCGTGTGATCCTGCCGCTGGTCGGACGCGAGATCCCGATCGTTGCCGACACCTATTCCGACCCGGACAAGGGTTCCGGCGCGGTCAAGGTGACGCCTGCGCATGACTTCAACGACTTCGAGATCGGCCGCCGCCACGGCCTGCCGCAGATCAGCGTGTTCGACAAGGAGGGCTGTCTCAACCTCGTCGACAACGAGGATTACCTGCGCGAACTGCCCGAGGCTTCGGAGGAGTTTGCCCGGGAGTTCCATGGGCTCGAGCGGTTTGCGGCACGCAAGAAGATCGTCGAACGGCTGGAGAATTTCGGCTTCCTGGAACGCATCGAGCCGAACACGCATATGGTGCCGCACGGTGACCGCTCGGGCGTCGTGATTGAGCCGTTCCTGACCGACCAATGGTATGTCGACGCCAAGACCCTGGCCCAGCCCGCGATTGCGGCGGTGAGGTCCGGCGCAACCACCATCGTCCCGAAAAATTGGGAGAAGACCTATTTCGACTGGATGGAGAACATCCAGCCCTGGTGCATCTCGCGCCAGCTCTGGTGGGGCCACCAGATCCCGGCCTGGTACGGACCCGACGGCAAGGTGTTCGTCGCCGAGACCGAGGAGGAGGCGATCGGCCACGCCATCGGCTACTACGTCGAGCAGGAGGTCATCACGCCCGAGCAGGGCCGGGAGATGGCGCTCGACCGCAACAAGCGCGCCGGCTTCATCACGCGTGATGAAGATGTGCTCGACACCTGGTTCTCCTCGGCGCTGTGGCCGTTCTCGACGCTGGGCTGGCCGGACGATGTCCCCGAGGTGAAGCGCTATTACCCGACCAACGTGCTGGTCACCGGCTTCGACATCATCTTCTTCTGGGTCGCCCGCATGATGATGATGGGCCTGCACTTCATGGGCGAGGTGCCGTTCTCGACCGTCTACATCCACGCGCTCGTCCGCGACGAGAAGGGCGCCAAGATGTCGAAGTCGAAAGGCAACGTCATCGACCCGCTGGCTCTCATCGACGAATATGGCGCCGATGCGCTGCGGTTCACCTTGGCCGCGATGGCGGCGCAAGGCCGCGACATCAAGCTGTCCGCGAGCCGCGTCGAGGGCTATCGCAACTTCGCGACCAAGCTCTGGAACGCCTGCCGCTTCGCCGAGATGAACGACTGCGCGCTGCCGGAGGGCTTCGACGCAGCCAAGGCCAAGGAGACGCTCAACCGCTGGATCGCGCATGAGACCGCGGCCGCGACGCGCGAGGTCACCGAGGCGATCGAGGCCTATCGCTTCAACGACGCGGCCGGCGCCATCTACCGCTTCGTCTGGAACGTCTATTGCGACTGGTACCTCGAGCTCGCCAAGCCGGTGCTGACCGGGCCGGACAGCGCGGCGAAGGCCGAGACCCGGGCAATGGTCGCCTGGGCGCGCGACGAGATCCTGAAGCTGCTGCATCCCTTCATGCCCTTCATCACGGAGGCGCTGTGGGAGACCACAGCCGACCGCGACAGCCTGCTGGCGCTCGCGCCCTGGCCGCACCGGGTCGATGTTCCGACCGTGGCCGAGATCGCCGCGCTGTCGGCGGCGAGCTTCGCCGATCCCCTGGTGCCGCCGATGGCGCCATCGCTCTTCGTGCCGTTCGATGCCTCGAACTTCAAGGACGAGGCGGCGGAGGCGGAGATCGGCTGGGTGGTCGATCTCGTGACCGCGATCCGCTCGGTGCGTGCCGAGATGAACATCCCGCCGGCGACCTTGATGCCGCTCGTGCTCGTCGGCGCTTCCGCGGAGACCGGCGAGCGCGCGCCGCGCTGGACCGACGTCATCAAGCGCCTGGCGCGGCTCTCCGAGATCAGCTTCGCCGATCGTGCACCGGAAGGCTCGGCCCAGCTGGTGGTGCGCGGCGAGGTTGCCGCTCTGCCGCTCAAGGGCGTCGTCGATCTCGCTGCCGAACGCACCCGGCTCGGCAAGGAGATCGCCAAGGCCGACGCCGATATCGAGCGTGTCGACAAGAAGCTCGGCAATCCAAACTTCGTCGCCAAGGCGGCTGAGGAGGTCGTCGAGGAAGAGCGGGAAAAGCGCGAGGCGGCCATCGCGCGCAAAGCCAAGCTCGAAGAGGCGCTCCAGCGGCTCGCCAGCGTGGGGTAGGCGCTCGGCGTTGATATGCCGCTGTTTCTTCGCGTTCCACTGTCGTCCCGGCGAACGCCGGGACCCATACCGCGGAATGCTCGAAACAGGCAGGCTGCCTGGTCGTCGTTCTTCGTCACCATAACTCCCTGTGGTTATGGGTCCCGGGTCGCGCTGCGCTTGCCCGGGACGACAGGAGGGGGCGGAAACGGTTTGCTCAGGAACCGCGAGCCCTTCAGTCCGTAGCGCCAGGGCAGGTCGACGGCCTTGGTGATGCCGATGCGGACGCCGCTGTTCACCTCGACATTGCCAACGCGAGCGAACAGCTCGATCGGGGCGGCATCCAGCGGCAGGGCATTGTGAGCAATCGTGATCCCCATCGCCTCCGTCAGCTTGCCGGGGCCGGAGCACAGCGCACGCACATCCTCGAGGCCGCGCCGCCGACGCATCGCCTCGATGCCCATGGTCGGCTCGATCGCGCGGATCAGCACCGCGCTCGCCGAGCCCTCCTTTTCGCAGACGAAGTTCACGCACCAATGGATGCCGTAGGAGCGGTAGACATAGGCAAAGCCGGGCGGCCCGAACATCACGGCGTTGCGCGGCGTCTCGCCGCGAAACGAATGCGCGGCCGGCTCGGTGTGGTGATAGGCCTCCACCTCGACGATGATGCCGCCGACGCCGTCGACCAGGAAGGTCGTTCCGATCAGGTCCGGCGCCACCTCGTGCACGCTGCGCGCAAAGAAGGCACGCGTCAGCCCCTTTGCTTTGGGGGGATGCCTGCGCCGATGCCCGGACGGCGAAACTGCTGAGACGGGAGGAGGATTTCGAGCCATTTTGAAGGGAATCAACCAGGATAAATACCGGGGGCGCTGCCCATATCTGCCATGTCCTGCTAGGTTGGGCGAGCTGGTTGCGGGGAACCGCGGTACGGAATAGCTAAGGCCGAACAGCCAATTGCAAGAATGTCCATGGTCACCATCGTCGACACGATCTCGAACACGCCGCTGCGCCCCCGCCACCCCGAAAAGGTGAACCGGCCGGATTCCGCTTCGCCCGCAAAACCGGCCTGGATCCGGGTCAAGGCGCCGACCAGCCGCGGCTATGCCGACACCCGCAACATCGTGCGCGAGAACAAGCTCGTCACCGTGTGCGAGGAGGCCGGCTGCCCCAACATCGGCGAGTGCTGGGACAAGAAGCACGCGACCTTCATGATCATGGGCGACACCTGCACGCGGGCCTGCGCCTTCTGCAACGTCAAGACCGGCCTGCCGGATACGCTGGATGCCAGCGAGCCGGAGCATGTGGCCGAGGCCACGTTCAAGCTCGGTCTGACCCACGTCGTCGTCACCTCCGTCGACCGTGATGATCTTGCCGACGGTGGCGCTGCGCATATCGCCGCGACCATCCGCGCGATCCGCGATAGATGCCCGACCACGACGATCGAGGTGCTGACGCCGGATTTCCTGCGCAAGGACAGCGCGCTCGAGCTCGTGGTCGCAGCCAAGCCCGACGTCTTCAACCACAATCTCGAAACCGTGCCGTCGCGCTACCTCTCGGTCCGGCCCGGCGCGCGCTATTTCCACTCGGTGCGGTTGCTGCAGCGGGTGAAGGAGCTCGATCCCACGATCTTCACCAAGTCGGGCATCATGGTGGGCCTGGGCGAAGAGCGGCACGAAGTGCTGCAGGTGATGGACGATTTGCGCTCGGCTGACGTCGATTTCCTGACCATCGGCCAATACCTGCAGCCGACCCGCAAGCATCACGCTGTGATGCGCTACGTCACGCCGGAGGAATTTTCCGGCTACGAGACCGTGGCCTACACCAAGGGCTTCCTGATGGTGTCGGCGAGCCCGCTGACGCGCTCGTCGCATCATGCCGGCGAGGATTTTGCCAAGCTGAAGGCGGCGCGCGCGGCGATCGCGCGCTGAGAGATCATGCCGAGATTTTCCAACAAGCGCTGCGTTCCGCATACTGCCGAGCAGATGTTCGATCTGGTGGCCGACGTCGAGCGCTATCCGCAATTCGTGCCGCTGTGTCAGTCGCTGGTCGTGCGTCAGCGCAGCGACAAGCCTGACGGCACGGAAGTCATCGTCTGCGACATGACGGTGTCGTTCAAGCTGGTGAGGGAGACGTTTACCAGCCGCGTCACGCTGGATCGCGCCAACCGCAAGATCCTGGTCGAATATGTCAACGGTCCGTTCTCCTCGCTGGAAAACCGCTGGAGTTTCGAGCCGCGCAATGGCGAGGCCTGCGAGGTCACCTTCTTCATCGCCTATGAGTTCAAGAGCCGGATGCTGGCGATGCTGATGGGCTCGATGTTCGACACGGTGTTCAAGCGCCTGTCCTCGGCTTTCGAGAAGAGGGCCGATGCGATCTACGGCCGCAAGCCCGCAGCATCGTCGACGTAAGCGGGGCGCTATCGCGTCATCCTCCGCTGTCGTTCCCGCGAACGCGGGGACCCATACCGCGAGATTTCCGATGAAGCGCACGTAGGCAGTCATCCTGCTTTCACAACACCTCCCTGTGATCCGCGCTCGCTTCGCGAGCTTGCCTAGGAGGACAGCGGAGATTGAGGCGCGAGCCCTTTCCAACCTCGTCATTCCGGGGCGCGCGGTGAGGTTCGTCACCTTCCTATCCACGTCTCAAACAGCAGTTGTGAGTCCGCGATCTCGCGGCGCTGATACGCCCGAGTCTTGCGCAGCTCACACCCTCGAAAAACAGAAGAGGGCGCGGGGAATGCCGGGAGCTGGCCACTCCCATGGCCCGCCTGCAACAAGAAAGCAGGCGGCAGTTACCACAGGTGCAGCCGAGACATCCCGGCATTCTCCGCGCGATGGTCTTCACGCTTATACGCAGTCTCCCTGGTGCGCCGGGCTTTTTGGCCACCATATCCGCGCGAAGCAAAGCTCCGTCGCGTCAGCGCCAGCGCGCTTGCGCGCGTTGCGCTGGACACCAGCGTCGGGGTGTCAGGACGCTGCGATTTCACGTCCGCGTCATGCCGTTCGTCCGCACGTCAAACACGCGCTGCGGCATATCAGCGGCCACCGCTTGCCCGCCTCACGCGCCGTGACGATCGCGATGCTCCCCTCTTGGCGAGGCGGGATGACGCAAGCCAAACACGATTTCTGAAAAAGAGAAAGACAAATATTTTCCGCCGGAGGACTTGAAGCGGGCTTTCACGATGAGATCGCTCGAAAAAATAGTTTTTCGGCGCGCAACGCTATCGGGCCGCCGACGAGGTCCAATGGGTCGGATGGCCCGCGCACTCGATTGATTTGCCCGACAGGCCATCGGCCCGATCGTCGCCTTGTTCCAGCTACAGACGCAACGCGATCCGGCGTGATCGAAACAATGCTGAAGCCGGGCGAGCGGATGGTGGGCCGAACTGAGGGAGCCACAGCATGAGCCGTCTGCGTCAGCGTGCCATCGTCATCGGAGCCGGCATGGGCGGCTTGTCCGCGGCCGGCGCGCTGTCACCCTATTTCGGGGAGGTCGTCGTTCTCGATCGCGACACGCTGCCGTCATCGACTGCGCCCCGTGCGGGGACGCCGCAGGATCGGCATCCGCACGGCCTGTTGGCCGGCGGCCTGCAGGCGCTCAATGCGCTACTTCCGGGCTTCGAGCGCGCGCTCGCCGACGCGGGAGCGGTGCCGATCAACGCGTTCCGGGACATCCAATTCGAACGGCCGGATGTCGGTCCGTTACCACGGCGCGATTGCGGCACCACCATCCTGTCTGCCTCTCGACCGTTGATCGAAGCAGTGCTGCGGCAACGGGTGGCCGCGCTCGCCAATGTCACCTTACGATCGGATTGTCGCGTGACCGAACTCTTGGCGGACGGGATACGCCCATCGGTGCGTTTCGTAAGCGGCGACGGCGCGCTCTCGACGCTCGAAGCTGATCTCGTGATCGACGCAGGCGGTCGTGGCGCGCTCACACTGGCGCTGCTCGACAAGCTTGGCTTGCCGCGCCCGGCGGAGACGGCGGTCGGCGTCGACATCAGCTATACGACAGCGGTTCTGCCGTGGCCTGCTGGGGAAGCCCGCGACTGGGAGCTGGCGGCCACGCATGCCGACCCACCCGGGCTGACGACCGCAGCGATCCTGATGCCGACCGGGGAGGACCGCTGTCTCCTCACCCTGAGCGAGCACCATGCGCCAACGCGCCCACAGACCTGGGAGGAGATGCTGACCGCATTGCGCCGGGTCAAGACGCAGACGGTCTATAACGCTGTCCGTCATCTCACACCGCTCGAAGGCCTCAGACATTTTGTCCTCGATGAGAGTTGCTGGCGACATTTCGAGCGGCTGGAGCGATTGCCGGATGGCGTGCTTCCGATCGCCGACTCCCTGTGTCGCTTCAACCCCATCTATGGGCAGGGAATGACGGTGGCGGCGCTGCAAGCCAAGCTGCTGCGCGACAGTCTCGGCCGGGTCGCCGGCGAGGCGGACCCGATCGCAGCGCTGCAGAGGCAGTTCATGACTGAGGTCGGCCCGCTGCTCCTGGCGCCGTGGGGCATGGGCGTGAATGCCGACTTCGCCTATCCCGGCACGCGCGGCGAGCGTCCTGAACGATATGATGAGAGCCAGCAGTTCGAGGCGGCCCTGTTCCGGGCCGTGGTCGCCGATCCGGTGGTGCAGACGGCGTTCTCGGACGTCATCCAGCTCGTCAAGCCGTTCGAGCTTCTGCAGAGCCCGGACATCCAGCGGCGGATCGAGGCCCACGCGCAGGCGCCGGCTGATCGGATGCAAGCGTCGGCGAGCTAGGTTGTGCTGCGGGCGAGCTTGCTCATCGCCTGAGGCTGGCAGATATCGCAAAGCGCGGCGTCGCTATCATCGTCGCGCGGTCCGTTGGATCGCGCGACGAAGCCTCGCGCAACCTGAAGCGTTCACAGCGATGCGCAACGAATCGGCATCGGTCCCAACGGTTTGACCGCGCGCCACACCTGAATAGTTTGTGCGATACTCGCCAGATTAGAGAATGACAGACTGAGATCGGCGCGCTATAGAGCGGGCCATGATCACCGTCGCCACCCGCCGCTTTTGGCACTTCACGCACCGCAATTCGCTGGCGGCTGGAGGATCGTGCTGACTCTTAAGATATTGCAGCAAGTTATCCGAACAGCCGCCTGACTTGGCGGCTTTTTTTATGGCCGGCAGGTTCGTCAAAATCCCCAGGGAGCCCGCCATGAAGCGCACGACAGACAAGCTCCGCATCAAACAGCTGCGTCCGTCCGATGACGTGACGCGAGTTCGCGACTTGGTCAACCCACCTCGTGATCGACCGAGATCATCGAGGTCTTCCAGGCCGGCGAAACCGGCTGCGATCATCTATCCATTTGTGAGCGCGGCTCGCGATGATGACCGCGTTCATCGGGAGACCGTGTCGATCCTGCGGATCTGGTGGGAGCGCTGGCGTGAGCGGCGCAGGTTCGGCCGCGAACTGCCGTGGATGGCCGACGAGGTGCTGGAGGATTACGGCCTGACACGCGAGCAGGCGCGACGGCTGTGCCGCCGTCCGTTCTGGCGGGCGTGAGCGGGGCCACCGAAGCTGCTGTTCGACGGGAGGCGTTATTTGCCCATCAGCTTCTCGGAGAAGAACCTGACGATCTCAGCATCGAACTCGCGATGGAACGCCGCGCGGTCGAAGTCGGGCGGCGCATCGGCGCAGATACGCGGCACCGCCGCTGCGAGCTCCGCGGAGCAGGGCGCCAGGAACGCGAAGTGAGCGGCCGGCACGACGTGAATTTCGGGATGGCCGGGGAGGCCGGCGGTGACGCGCGCCGTGCCTTCGGGATCGACGCCATTGCCGCCGAGCTCCGAGCGCCAGACCTGTAGCGGGATTTTGATAGCAGCCAGATTGGCTTTGGTGAAGCCGACGGTGTGGGCCGCATCGGCAAAGACGGCCGCCTTGATCCTGTTGTCATGGGGCCAGGTCTTCGGGACGTCGCCTTTGCGGATCTGATCGCAGTACGGTCCCGGTTGCGTGCAGTATTGCGCCACCCTGTCGAAGTCCGGATCGACACCCGCCAGAACGGTCCCGGTGTAGCCGCCACGGGAGAAGCCGAAAAAGCCGATGCGGTCGGGATCAACCGCCGCCTTGTCCGTCCAGTCCTTCAGCATGAAGTCGATCAGGCGCTCGACTTCCTGTGGTCGCGATAGCCAGACCGACAGACTGTCGCGCTGAGATGAATCGTCGACGGTGTCGCCGGGATGATTGATCCCCACGACGATGAAGCCGGCATCCGCGAGCGCTTCCGCGACATCATGGTGGCCGCCGACCCAGCCGCCACGGCCGTGCGAGATGATCACTAGCGGCAGCTTGGTGCCCTTGATCGGGCAATCCTTGACCCCCGGCAGCGTTTCCAGCCCAGACACGGCAAGGCTCCCGAGCGGCACGCTCGCAGATGGGGTCGCGCAAGGCGTCCAGATGATGCCGTGGAGCTTCGGATCGGCCTCGAGCAGCTGAAGGCCGGCGGTGCGGGCAGGTGAGGCGAAGCAGATCAACGTCAGGGCGAGCGCCCCGAATGTCCTGTGCAGCAAATCGGCCCCCATCGGGTAAAGCAATATCTGAACGAAGAGGCACGACGGAATTGTGTCAAGGCTTGCTCGCGAGAGGGCTTTCGCGCAACCGATTCCGCTGGGCTCACCTCCACCGACTAGCAAGATGAACGACGATATGCGGGTGGCGGGCAGGCGTCATCTGTAGAGCTGTTTGGCCCTGTGCGCGGCGTCGCTGAATAAGCGATGTCCACGATCCAGTGCGAAGGCGCCCGCACGGGAGCCACCGAAACTGTCGCTCGTATTCAGCCGCAGTTCATAGCAAGCCCGCCATCTTCCAAGGGCTCTCATTTCAGGCCTCGGCCCGCCGCGTACGGATGACGCAAGTGAGACAGGTTGAAGATCGCCGCGATTCCGCCGAGGATTCGGATCCATGAGCGAAAACGAACTGATCTATACAGCATCTATCGCCGCGGAACGTTGACGCCAAGCGGTCGGCTCGCGATCGCGCCCCTGACGACCGGTATAGGCACTCATGCGCAAGACCATGGTCCGGCCCAATCGGAAAAGAATATCGGCACGGTGGTGCATCTACGTTGCCGTTTTCGCGCTCTGGCCCGCCGTCCTTCACTCTGTCGCTGCGGCGTCGTTGCACGACGTGCTGCGTGGCGTCGACTTCGTGCATCCGTTGCAGTTCAGCGTCGAGGATCAGAACGCAAAGCTCGCCGAGCTGCAGTCACTCGGCGTCCATGTGATCCGCTTCGGCATGTACGCCCAGGATGAGGATAAGAACGTCGACTTCATCCAACGCGCCTATGCGTATCAGATTTCGACAGTCCTGATCCTGCACGGCCTCTACACGCCGGGTGCTCCGGAGCGGCCATTTCGGCCGCAGGAGTTTCCGGGCATGTGGCCGGGGCCGCCGCTGTCCGCGCTCGACCCGGAGCGTTCGGCCAAATACTTCCAGGAGCTCATGAGCAAGCTGGAAGCGGATGGCGTGACGCTGGCCGGCCTGGAGCTGGAGAACGAGATCAACATGGCCGGCAACGATCCGGATTTCCGGCTGCCCGGTGAAGGCCGCGTGCTCGGCCTCGCCGACCTGTCGCATGATCCGGAGGGGCAGCAGGTCGCCAAGGGCTATCTGCAATACCTCAAGGTGCTCGAAGTGCTGAAAGAGGTGCGGGACCGTTCCCAGCTCAACAAGCGCACGCCGCTGTTGCCGACCAGCCTCGTCGACATCGAGCAGGAAGGGCCGTGGCCGACTCCGAAGCCGTATGATGGCGTCAGCGTCGGGGCGATCATGACATTCTTCCGCGCCCATGGACTCGACCGGCTCGTGGACGGCTACAACCTGCACACCTATCCCTGGGGCGACCATCCCGGCGACAAGGCTTCGGCGATCCATCGCATGCAGCGCCTGCGGGCACTGGTCGATCCGATCTGCGTCCCCGGCGGGAAGTCGTGCTGGATCACCGAGTGGGGCTTTGCCTATGCGAGCAAGGCCTGCCCTGCATCGGAAGAGGGCGATCATGCCCGTCTCGTGCAGGACATGATGGGCGACTTCGCCCAGCTCGCCAAGGAAGGTCGGCTTGCTGGCCTGATCTACTATTCCTGGACCGGAGATTCACAGTTCGACCTCGAGCGCTGCGGCGGCGTTGGCGAGGCCGGCAAACACGCGCTCAGCCCTTTCTGAGCAGGGAGTTGGATATGGGTGTGAATTCGGTTGCGCTGAGATTCATTCTCCTTGTCGCTGCAGTCCTTGGGGTGCCCGCATCGCACGCCGCGAGCCTGCAGAAGCTGAGCTGGGGCAACCCAGACCAACCGTGGGGAACGCGGCGCCCAGTCACGGGCGCCGACCGAACCGCGATCGCGCGCTATCGCGCCGGACAACACGGAAAGCCCGCGTTTGCGACCGATTTCACCGCCGCGGCGGCGCTCAGCTCTGAATGGCTGATGCAGTCCGACGATGATCTGAAATCATGCCGACGACCGGAGAATGTCGTCGCGACGTCGTCCGGTCTGCAACTGCAGACCCGCGTCGCCACAGGTTGTCGGGCGCAATGGTCGACCGGCTTCATCATCAGCCGGCAACATTTCGGCTACGGCTTCTTTGAAGCGACCATCAAGGCCGGAGACATCGACGGCCTCAACAACGCCTTCTGGCTGGTCACCGAGGATCATTTCGAGATCGATGTCTGTGAACTGCACTATCCGAACATCGATCGCATGACGCTCCACGACAACAACAGGATCGACGGCAAATTCCCCATCGCCGTTGGCTTCGACAGCCGCTTCGCCGAAAATTTCGCGGAAGAGTTTCACGATTTCGGCGTGCTGTGGACCCCAACCGACATCGTATTCGAGGTGGACGGAGAACCGGTTGCGGCGATCCGTACCAACGGGTCGATCAAGGGCCCGACGGACATCCGGCTGTCTTCGGCATTGATGGACTATGCCGGGAAGATCCCCGCCAATCCGGCCGGTCACGCCATGTATGTCAGGTCGTTGCGCGTCTATTCGCTTTGAGCGCTTGCTATACGCTCAGGAAGGTCGGGCGCAAGACCATCTTACGAGTGGCATTATCGGCTTACAAAAATCTACAGCTTGACTAACTGGATCGCTTGACCTCGGTCCATCTCCCACATGCGAGCGAACTCCAAGACCTCCTCAGTCGTCGCGTCCTCGTGGAATGAAGTGGTTATGTAACGACCCGGATCAGAGCCGTCGCCTGCGACGATCTCGTCAATGATGTCATCAATCTTGCTGGCGCCCGTTCCGACAATGGCTATCAGCGACACGCCATCACGAAGGCATTCTTCGACGAACGAATCCAGGAGATCGAGATCGGATATAGGCAGCTGCAGAACAATCTTGGGAGCGTAGGTCATTGAGGTAAGCCTTAGCGAGACGCAAGTACGATGGATCAAGCGAAGGCGGTTTCAGTCGAAGCCTCCGCGTTCGAATTTTTTGGACGAATGCTGGATTGTTTCGCTACGCTCGCAATGGCGCCGTAGCGAGGCTACGCACACGTTACTGATTAAGCCCGCGGCGGCCGCGGCCGCTTCACCGGATGCAGCCGCGGGCTGCGCGCCACGCGCGGGCGCAGGCGCGTCGCGGCGGCGCGCTTGGGTTTCACGGCGGTTTGCGGCCGGGCCAGCTCCATCAGCATACGCAAGGCTTCGACCACCGAGCGGACGCGCACGGCGCTGCGGCCGATCGCGCCGAAGCGCTGCTCGCGGTTGATGATGCGGCCGTCGCGGGCCGCACAGGCGAAATGCACGAGACCCACCGGCTTGCCTGGGGTGGCGCCGCCGGGGCCGGCGATGCCGGTGATGGCGACCGCGAGATCGACATCGGCACGTTCGAGCGCACCGACCGCCATCTGGATCGCGGTTTCTTTCGAAACGGCGCCGAAGGTCTGTAACGTCGAGGCGGTGACGCCCAGCATCGCGCGCTTGGCCTCGTTCGAATAGGTGATGAAGCCGCGGTCGATGACGTCGGAAGAGCCGGGAATGTCGGTCAGGGCCGCGGCGACCAGGCCGCCGGTACAGGACTCCGCGGTCGCGATCGTCAGCTTGCGCGAGCGGCAGAGATCGAGCAGGGCGCGGGCGAGGGCGCTGGTGGACGCTGTTTGACGTTCGCTTGCCATGTCCCGCGCTTCCTCATGCGAACATCAAACCGAATGCTCTGCAGGCGTCGATGCACTGACCATGCTACGCGCTCCAGGGCAGGCGGATGGTGGCGCTCGCGGTGGCCGCGATGCCTTCCTCGCGGCCGGTGAAGCCGAGCTTCTCGCTGGTGGTCGCCTTCACTGCGACCCGCGACATGTCGACGCCCGAGATCTCGGCGATCCGCGCCCGCATCTGGTCGCGCAACGGGCCGATCTTCGGCCGCTCGCAGATCATCGTCACTTCGAGATTGGCGATCCGGCCGCCGCGCGCGGTGACGCGCTCGACGGCGTATTTCAGGAACTGGTCGGAGGAGGCGCCCTTCCACTTCATGTCTGACGGCGGGAAATGGGACCCGATGTCGCCATCGGCCAAGGCGCCTAAAATTGCATCAACCAGAGCGTGCAAGCCGACGTCACCATCCGAATGGGCCAGGAAGCCCTTGCTATGCGGCACGCGCAGGCCGCAGAGCCAGACGTGATCGCCAGGCCCAAACGCGTGCACGTCGTAACCGGTTCCAGTCCTGATGTCGCCGAGCGCAGCCGCAAGCCGCGCCTCCTCGCGCACAAAATCCTCGGGTGTGGTCAGCTTCATATTGGCAACATCGCCCTCGAAGGTCGCAACCGTCAATCCCGCCCATTCGGCAATCGCAGCATCATCTGTGAACTCGTTGAGCCCATCGCGCGCGGCGCGGCGATGCGCCTCCAGAATCACCTCGAACTTGAACGTCTGCGGCGTCTGGGCGATCCGCAGTTTCGCGCGCTCCGGTGTCGCAGTGATGTCGCCGGTTTCGCCGACCTGCTTGACCGTGTCATTGACCGGGATCACAGGGATCGCGGCGCCGGTCTTATCAGCCGCGAGAATCGCGCGCGAGATCACCGCGCCCGAGACAAAGGGGCGCGCGGCATCATGGATCAGCACGATCTCGGGCCGGTGCGGCGCCAGCGCCTCGAGACCGGCGAGCACGGAAGCCTGCCGCGTCGCGCCGCCATTGACCGGTGCTGCGTGGCGAAGCCCGCTGACAGCGGCGCTGAACACGTCGATGTCGTCAGGATTCACGACAGGCTGCACGATATCGATCTCGGGATGATCGGCGAAGGCCGCGAGCACACGATGAATGACGGTACGGCCGCCGATCATGCGGTACTGCTTGGGCCCGCCGCCGCCGGCGCGCAGGCCACGCCCGGCTGCGACGAGAATGGCTGCGGTACGCTGAGAACTGGTCATAGGAACAGATGATTGATGAAGAACACGATGAGGTGAGGCTGAGGCGCGCTTCATACATCGCCCGCCTGACGTAAGCGAGCACGATCACGGGCGCGACGTCGGAAGGTGCCGAGGTCTCGATGGTGGGTAACGACACGGGCAGGCGAAGCCGAATCGCCTAGGCCGTAGTCACCGCCCGGTCGCCAGGACCCCCGGAGCCATGCAAAAATCCGGGTCGTTCCGGGTTTACCATGACCGTTCAACAAGCAAAATTTGCTGCGCTGCACTTGAAACATGGGTAGTTTTGGCTAAAGTGTAGGCATAACGCTTGACTGCCCAATCATTGTGCTGGAGAGTGCAAGGCAGTCGCAATGTTGCGCCTGAAGAGCCCGTGAGTCGTCCGTGACCGGTCCGGCCAAACCTAGTGCCAAGCCATTGAAAATCGGCGAGGTTCCGCTCGCCAATCAAGCCCTCCTCGCGCCGATGTCGGGGGTGACGGACGCCCCGTTCCGCCGCCTGGCGGCCGAGCTCGGCGCCGGCCTTGTCGTGTCCGAGATGACCGCGAGCGACGACCTCGTCAGAGGCCGGTGGATATCCCGATTGCGCTGCGAAGCCAGCGGCATTGGGCCGCATGTGGTGCAGCTCGCCGGCTGCGAGGCGCACTGGATGGCGGAGGGCGCGCGCGTGGCCGAGGCCTCCGGCGCCGACATCATCGACATCAACATGGGCTGCCCGGCACGCCACGTCACCGGCGGCCAGTCCGGCTCGGCCCTGATGCGCGATCTCGACCATGCGCTCAGCCTGATCGAGGCGACGATCGCCGTCGTCTCCGTGCCCGTGACCTTGAAGATGCGGCTCGGCTGGGACGAGCGCAGCAAGAATGCGCCAGAGCTGGCGCGCCGGGCCGAAGCCGCAGGCGTGCAGCTCATCACCGTGCATGGCCGCACCCGCAGCCAGTTCTACAAGGGAGAAGCGGACTGGGCGGCGGTGCGCGCGGTGAAGGACGCCGTGACCGTGCCGCTCGTCGTCAACGGCGACATCACCTCCTTCGACGACGCGCGCGAGGCGCTCGATGCATCAGGGGCGGACGCCGTGATGATCGGCCGTGGTGCGCAAGGCCAGCCCTGGCTGCCCGGCCAGATCGGCCGCAGGCTCGCCGGCGCGGCGGAAGAGGCGGCGCCCGAACTGGCGCAACAGCTCGATTATCTCCAAACCCTCTACGCCGCGATCTGCGATCACTACGGCGCGCGGGTCGGCCTGCGCCACGCCCGCAAGCATCTCGCCTGGGGCCTCGATGTCGCCGCCCGGGCCGCGAGCGCGCCGGCCGAAAAATTGAAGGCGTGGCGCGCGCGCATCCTCACCTCCGAGCAGCCGACCGATGTGCATCGGCAGCTCGATGACGCTTTCGACGATTTTGCCTGGAGTGCAGCCGCATGAGCTCAGCCGCAGAACAGCGCAAGCGCCCGCCATCCGATGGCGATGCCATCCTCAACGCCTTGCCCAATCCGGTGCTCGTGGTGGGACCGGACGGCATGATCGTGGACGCCAACATGGCGGCGGAATCCTTCTTCGATTCCTCCACCCAATTCCTGCAGCGGCAATCGCTGAAGAAGCTGGTGCCGTTCGGCAGCCCGCTGCTGGCGCTGATCGACCAGGTCCGCACCACCAGCGCGCCGGTCAACGAATACAAGGTCGATCTCGGCACGCCGCGCACCGGCGCCGACCGGCTGGTCGATCTTCATGTCGCCCCGTTGCCCGAGCGTGCCGGCCATATCGTGGTGATGCTGCAGGAGCGCACCATCGCCGACAAGATGGACCGTCAGCTCACCCATCGCAGCGCCGCGCGCTCGGTGATCGCGCTCGCCGCCATGCTTGCGCATGAGATCAAGAATCCGCTCTCCGGCATCCGCGGCGCTGCGCAGCTGTTGGAGCAGCAGGCCTCAAGCGAAGACCGCATGCTGACCCGGCTGATCTGCGACGAGGCCGATCGCATCGTCACGCTGGTCGACCGCATGGAGGTGTTCGGCGACGACCGCCCGGTGGCGCGCGGGCCGGTCAACATCCATTCCGTGCTCGACCATGTGAAACGGCTGGCGCAATCGGGCTTCGCCCGCAACGTCCGCTTCATCGAGGATTACGATCCCTCGCTGCCGCCGGTGCTCGCCAACCAGGACCAGCTGATCCAGGTGTTCCTGAACCTGGTCAAGAACGCCGCCGAGGCCGTGGTCGATCTCGGCACCGATGCCGAAATCCAGCTCACCACCGCGTTCCGGCCCGGCGTGCGGCTCTCGGTTCCCGGCAAGAAGTCGCGGGTGTCGCTGCCGCTGGAGTTCTGCGTCAGGGACAACGGCCCCGGCGTGCCGGAAGACCTGATGCCGAACCTGTTCGATCCGTTCGTGACCACCAAGCCGACCGGCAGCGGCCTCGGTCTTGCATTGGTTGCAAAAATCATCGGCGACCATGGCGGGATCATCGAGTGCGAGTCACAGCCGCGCAAGACCACCTTCCGGGTGCTGATGCCGATGTACAGCGCAAGCAAACAACCAGACCACAGCCTCAACAAAAGCCATGGCGATGACGTTTCCGGGACGCCGTTGCATGCCTCACAGGGATCAAGATGAGGACGACCCATGCCTGCAGGTAGCATTCTTGTCGCCGACGACGATACGGCGATCCGCACGGTCCTCAACCAGGCGCTGTCGCGCGCCGGTTACGAGGTGCGGCTGACCGGCAACGCCGCCACGCTGTGGCGCTGGGTGAGCCAGGGCGAGGGCGATCTCGTCATCACCGACGTGGTGATGCCGGACGAGAATGCCTTCGACCTGTTGCCGCGCATCAAGAAGATGCGGCCGAATCTTCCCGTGATCGTCATGAGCGCGCAGAACACGTTCATGACCGCGATCCGCGCCTCGGAGCGGGGCGCCTACGAATATCTGCCAAAGCCGTTCGACCTGAAGGAGCTGATCGCGATCGTCGGGCGTGCGCTCGCCGAGCCCAAGGAACGCGCGGCTTCGCAGCCCGACGATTCCGAGTTCGAATCGATCCCGCTGGTCGGCCGCTCGCCGGCGATGCAGGAGATCTACCGCGTGCTGGCACGGCTGATGCAGACCGACCTCACCGTGATGATCTCGGGCGAATCCGGCACCGGCAAGGAACTGGTCGCCCGCGCGCTGCACGACTACGGCAAGCGCCGCAACGGCCCGTTCGTCGCCGTCAACATGGCGGCGATCCCGCGCGACCTGATCGAATCGGAATTGTTCGGCCATGAGCGCGGCGCCTTCACCGGCGCCAATGCCCGCGCTTCCGGCCGGTTCGAGCAGGCCGAGGGCGGCACGCTGTTCCTGGACGAGATCGGCGACATGCCGATGGAGGCGCAGACGCGGCTGTTGCGCGTGCTGCAGCAGGGCGAATACACCACGGTCGGCGGCCGCACCCCGATCAAGACCGACGTGCGCATCGTCGCCGCCTCGAACAAGGACCTGCGCATCCTGATCCAGCAGGGTCTGTTCCGTGAAGACCTGTTCTTCCGCCTGAACGTCGTGCCGTTGCGGCTGCCGCCGTTGCGCGAGCGGATCGAGGACCTGCCGGATCTGGTGCGACATTTCTTCGCGCTGGCCGAGAAGGACGGGCTGCCACCGAAGAAGCTCGACGCGGCCGCGCTGGAGCGGCTCAAGCAGCACCGCTGGCCGGGCAATGTGCGCGAATTGGAGAACCTCGCGCGGCGGCTGGCTGCGCTCTATCCGCAGGACGTGATCACGTCCTCCGTCATCGATGGCGAACTGGCGCCGCCCGCCGTCAACGCCGGAAACAATTCGTCGCATTCGATCGACAATCTGGGGGGCGCGGTGGAGGCCTACCTGTCCTCGCATTTCCAGGGGTTCCCGAACGGCGTGCCGCCGCCGGGCCTCTATCACCGCATCCTCAAGGAGATCGAGGTGCCGCTGCTCACGGCCGCGCTCGCTGCGACCCGGGGAAATCAGATTCGCGCCGCCGATCTGCTTGGGTTGAACCGCAATACGCTGCGCAAGAAGATTCGCGACCTCGATATCCAGGTCTACCGCAGCGGTGCCTAGGAGGTATTTTTAGGCGACGCCATTCCGCGGTTACCGCAGAAATTAAAACCGGATGAATCCGGGACGTCCGCAGCGCCGTGGATTTGTCGCAATTCGGCAACATTGTGGTATGAATGCATCAGTCCGAATCAACCGGACTCCCGTTCAGCATCACACCCCTTGCCGGAATGACCAACGCAGAGACCTCGGCCACCCCGTTCGATTCGCCGCCCCCTGAGGGACGGCGCTGGACGTGGCGTACCCTGTTGGGGCCGTTCGCCGTGGCGTTGGCGCTGGGCTCGGCGTTCCTGAGCTTTGTCGTGCTGGTCGGCCTGACGCCGATCGAGCCGACGCCCGAGGTGGTCAGCACCTTCCTGCTGATCGACGCCGGCACCATCCTGATCCTGGTCGGGATCATCATCCGCGAGGTCTGGCAGATGGTCCAGGCCCGCCGGCGGGGCCGGGCGGCGGCGCGCCTGCACGTGCAGGTGGTCGGCCTGTTCTCGATCATCGCGGTGCTGCCGGCGGTGCTGGTCGCCATCGTCGCCAATGTGACGATCGACCGCGGCCTCGACCGGCTGTTCTCCGGCCCGGCCCGGGAGGCGATCCAGAACTCGCTGACAGTGGCGCGCGCCTATACCTACGAGCACGCGCAGCTGATCCGCGGCGATATTCTGGGCATGGCCAATGACATCGCCCACGCCCGGCCGTTGTTCGACCAGGATCGTGCGACCTTCCGCGAGCTGCTCACCGCAAGCGCGGCGTCACGCAATCTGCCGGGCGCGATGCTGATCGACAAGGACCGCAACGTGCTGGAGACGGCGCAGACCGGTGTCGAGTACAGCTACCAGACCCCGCCGGCCGACTTCCTGAGCAACGTCAACGAGACCGAGCCGCAGATCGCGGTGTTCCCGGAGGCCAATTACGTCGCAGCCGTGATCCGCCTGCGCGCCTTCAACGACACCTTCCTTTATGTCGCGCGGGCGCTCGATCCCAGGGTGGTCACGCAGCTGAAGCAGACCGAGCTTTCCGTCGCCGAATATGCACAGGTCGAATCGCGCCGACTCGGCATCCAGGTCGCCTTCGCGCTGATGTTCGCGGTGATCGCATTGACGATCCTGATGGCCTCGGTGCTGATCGGCTTGAATTTTGCCAACCGGCTGGTGGCGCCGATCCGTCGCCTGATGAGCGCGGCGAAGACGGTCTCAACCGGCGATCTCAACGTCCAGGTGCCCGTGCACACGTCCGAGGGTGACCTGGCCCAGCTCGGCGAGACCTTCAACAAGATGACGCAGGAGCTGCGCACCCAGCGCGACGAGCTCGTCAATGCCAGCGAACTGATCGACAGCCGCCGCCGCTTCATCGAAGCGGTGCTGTCCTCGGCCTCGGCGGGAATCATCGGCGTCGATGCCTCGGGCTCGGTCGGCATTCTCAACCGCTCGGCGGAGAAGCTGATCGGGCACGCCGAATCCGAGACGCTCGACCATCCGTTGTTGGAGGTGCTGCCCGAACTCGACGAGATGATGAAGACCGCGCGCGAAGGCAAGCAGCGGCTGGTGCAGGGACAGATCACGATCCAGCGCGACGGCCACGAGCGAAATCTCTCGGTGCGCGTCACCGCCGAGCAGACCAATCAGGCCCGCGACAGCTACATCATCACGCTCGACGACATCACCGAGCTGGTCTCGGCGCAGCGCACATCGGCCTGGGGCGATGTGGCGCGCCGCATCGCACACGAGATCAAGAATCCACTGACGCCGATTCAGCTCTCGGCAGAACGGATTCGCCGCAAATTCGGCAAGGTCATCACCGAGGACAAGGCCGTTTTTGAGCAATGCACCGAGACAATCGTGCGGCAGGTCGACGACATCAGGCGAATGGTCGACGAGTTCTCGCGCTTTGCGCGGATGCCGAAGCCGGTGATGGAGGGCGAGGATGTCGCGGACACCGTGCGCCAGGCGGTGTTCCTGATGAAGGTCGCCCACCCCGAGATCGACATCGAGACCGATATCAAACAGGACCCGCTGCGCGCGCAGTTCGACCGCCGCCTGATCTCGCAGGCGCTCACCAACATCATCAAGAACGCGACCGAGGCGATCGAAGTCGTTCCGCCGGAAGACCTCGGCAAGGGGCGCATCGACGTGGTGGTCGCGCAAGAGGGCGGCGATGTCCTCATTGACGTGATCGACAATGGCATCGGGCTGCCCAAGGTGGCGCGTCAACGGCTTCTGGAACCGTACGTCACCACGCGTGCCAAGGGCACGGGCCTGGGTTTGGCCATCGTCGGCCGCGTGCTGGAAGACCATGGCGGCCGGTTAGAGCTGAAGGACGCCTCGGATTTCCGCGCCGGGCAGCGCGGCGCCTGGATGCGGCTGCGTTTTGCCGTGTCAGGGCAGGCGGCCAAGTCGGACGCCAAGGAGTCGGACGCGAAGGAGCAGGGCGCTGAAGGTGCCGTCGCAAGTGCCGAAACAAAGGAGCCGGCTGGGGAAACCGCAAGGCCGGCTGAGACGACCAACAATGAAACAAAAATCAAAGCCGCATCAGGCGGCTGACGAGACAGGCGTGATCCATGGCGAGTGATATTCTGATTGTCGACGACGAGGCCGATATCCGCGAGCTGGTCGCCGGCATCCTCGATGACGAGGGCTTCACGACGCGCACCGCGCGCGACAGCGATTCGGCGCTGGCGGAAATTACGAGCCGTCGCCCGAACCTGGTGTTTCTCGACATCTGGCTGCAGGGCTCCAAGCTCGACGGCTTGCAGCTGTTGGAGCAGATCAAGAAGGACCATCCGGACCTTCCGGTCGTGATGATCTCCGGCCATGGCAACATCGAGACTGCGGTCGCCGCCATCAAGCGCGGCGCCTATGATTTCATCGAGAAGCCGTTCAAGTCGGACCGGCTGATCCTGGTCGCGACGCGGGCGCTGGAAAACTCGCGCCTGAAGCGCGAGGTCCGCGAGCTGAAGCAGCTGGCGCCGACCGCCAGCGTGATGACCGGCCGGTCGCCGGCCATGAACCAGCTGCGCCAGACCATCGAGCGCGCAGCCAAGGCCAACAGCCGCATCCTGATCGTGGGCCCGCCCGGCTCCGGCAAGGAGCTCGCAGCGCGCACCCTGCATACGGCATCACCGCGCGCGGAGGGACCGTTCGTGGTGATCAACGCCGCCGCGATCACGCCGGAGCGGATGGAAGAGGAATTGTTCGGCGTCGAGCAGTCCAATGGCGAGCAGCCGCGCAAGACCGGCGCGCTGGAGGAGGCGCATGGCGGCACCTTGTTCGTCGACGAGATCGCCGACATGCCGCGCGAAACCCAGAACAAGATCTTGCGCGTGCTGGTCGATCAGACCTTCCAGCGCTCGGGCGGCACCACCAAGGTGCATGTCGACGTCCGAATCATCTCCTCGACGGCGCGCAATCTCGAAGAGGAGATTGCAGCCGGTCGCTTCCGCGAGGACCTCTATCACCGCCTGTCGGTTGTGCCGATCCGCGTGCCCCCGCTCGCCGAACGGCGCGAAGACATTCCCGAACTGATCGACTACTTCATGGACCAGATCTCGGTCACGACTGGCCTGCCGAAGCGACAGATCGGACAGGACGCCATGGCTGTGCTGCAGTCGCACGTCTGGCCCGGTAATGTGCGCCAGCTCCGCAACAATGTGGAGCGCGTCATGATTCTCGCCGCCGGCGGCCCTGAGGTGATCATCACTGCCGACATGCTGCCGCCCGACGTCGGCTCGATGGTGCCGGCGATGCCGACCAGCAACAATGGCGAACACATCATGGGATTGCCGCTGCGGGAAGCGCGCGAGGTGTTCGAGCGCGACTATCTGATCGCACAGATCAGTCGTTTCTCCGGGAATATCTCGCGAACCGCGGAGTTCGTCGGCATGGAACGATCCGCCCTGCATCGCAAGCTGAAGGCGCTCGGGGTCGGGTAGTGGTCCGTCAAATCCGCTCTGCGAGCGCGATTTTGTTTGGGACAATCAGGCATTTTCCGGAAATTTACGGAGAAATGCCGGTGTTTTGGAACCTGTGTCCGTGCAAGCAGCTTGCCTATTGATCGCGGCTGCCTTCTAATCCTACCGCCCATATTCCGCGAGGGGGATCTCACTGGAGCATGGGCGACCTGAAGGGTCCGACGACGTTGCGTCGGACCACGGGTTCAATAAGAAAAAAGCACACGACGCGAGATAACAACAATGGCGGCAGACCGCGCTCAAAATCTACAAGACACCTTCCTCAATCATGTTCGTAAAACCAAAACGCCACTGACGATCTTTTTGGTGAACGGTGTGAAATTGCAGGGGATTGTCACCTGGTTCGACAATTTTTGCCTGCTGCTTCGGCGCGACGGCCATTCGCAGCTGGTCTACAAGCATGCGATCTCGACCATCATGCCGGGGGCACCGATCCAGCTGTTCGAAGGCGGCGAGGACGCATCGGCGTGAGAGTGATCTGATTGGAACCCCGCGATCGCGATCGGGGCGCCGACCATCCGAAGTCGGCAGATGTGCAAAACACCGGGCGGGTGATCGTCGTCGGTCCGTATTTGCGGGCGCGTCGTGGCGACGGCGCCCTGCAGTCCGGCACATCTGACGCGCGCGATTTCGAAGCTCGGCTCGACGAAGCCAAGGGCTTGGCGCGTGCCATCGATCTCACGGTGGCGGAGGCCGTACTCGCGCCGATCGGCCAGATCAGGCCCGCCACCTATCTCGGCAAGGGCAAGGTCGACGAGATCGCGGGACTGATCGCCGGCCAAATGCCGGGGCACGGCATCGAGCTCGTGGTGATGGATTGCGCGCTGTCGCCGATCCAGCAGCGCAATCTCGAGAAGGCCTGGAATACCAAGGTGCTCGATCGCACCGGGCTCATTCTCGAGATCTTCGGCCGTCGCGCCAAGACCAAAGAGGGCTCGCTGCAGGTCGAGCTCGCGCATCTGAACTACCAGCGCAGCCGTCTGGTCCGCTCCTGGACCCATCTGGAGCGCCAGCGCGGCGGTTTCGGTTTCATGGGCGGTCCGGGCGAGACCCAGATCGAGGCCGATCGCCGGCTGATCAGCGAACGCATCAGCCGGCTCGAAAACGAACTGAAGAAGGTGCAGGCGACGCGGAGGCTGCATCGGGCTGGCCGCCAGCGCGTGCCCTATCGGGTGGTGGCGCTGGTCGGCTATACCAATGCTGGCAAGTCGACGCTGTTCAACCGGTTGACACGCGCCGATGTGCAGGCTGCCGACATGCTGTTTGCAACACTCGATCCGACCTTGCGCGCGATCAGCCTGCCGCATGGCGGCAAGGCCATGCTGTCCGACACGGTCGGCTTCATCTCCAACCTGCCGACACAGCTGGTCGCGGCCTTCCGCGCCACGCTCGAGGAGGTGCTGGAAGCGGACGTCATCCTGCATGTGCGCGACATCTCGCACGAAGACGCCGAAGCGCAGCAGCAGGACGTCGAGATGGTACTGAGCCAGCTCGGCATAGACCCGGAGGCCAGCGACAACATCATCGAGGTCTGGAACAAGGTCGATTGCCTGGACGATGCCGGGCGCGAAAACCTCGAGAACATAGCGGCCCGGCGCCCGCCGGAGCGGCCCTGCCTGCTGGTCTCGGCCGCGACCGGGGAGGGCGTGGATGCCCTGCTGCAGACGATCGAGGATCGGCTGGCCGCGGCGCGCACCACGCTCGATCTCTCAATCGACGCCGCCGATGGCGCCGGGATCAGCTGGCTGCATCGCAATGCCGAGGTGCTCAACAAGGAGCTGCACGATGGCCGCTACGAGATGACGGTGCGCGTCGATCCCAGCAAGCGCGACATCGTGGTGGACCGCTATCAAGCCGTGCCGCGCGTAGCATAAGTCGGCGAGGGTTGGTTCGTCCTCGTCGTCAGGCATCCTCAGATCGGCGAACGCTGCTCCTGCCCGGGGGTGATGAGGCTACAGCGGCGTGATGTCGACGTGCAGGACGGCGGTGCAGCCGCCATCGAGTGCAGCAAGGCAGCGCTCGATCGCCGCATCGAGCTGGTCCGGGTCGCCGACCCGCTCACCGTAAGCGCCGAACGCAGAAGCGATATCGGCCAGCTGCCGCCGCTCGTCCTGACGGCCGCTGCGCAGCCTGGAGAGGAAGGCATCGGCGCGTTGCGCGGCGCCGTCGGGATACACGCGCTGAACCGAGGCCTTCACCGCCTGCCAGCCGCCATTGTCGAGGATCACGGAGAAGATCGGCAATTCATATTGCTGGGACACGGCGTAGACGGAATCCGGCGCGGCAAAGTGGAAGGCGCCATCGCCAACGATCTGCACTATACGGCGCGACGGATTGGCGAGCTTGAGTCCCAGGGCCATGCCGCCGCTGAAGCCGAGGCCGCCTCCCGCCAGGCCCACATAGGTCAGCGGCCTGGTTCGGGGAAGCTGCTGCTGCAGCACGGGCGCATTGCGCACGGCCTCGTTGAGGACGATGTCATCCTCGGACAGGTGCGCCTGCAGATGCGCGAAGAGATAGGCGGGGTTGATCGCGCCGGAGGAGCCCTTCTGCGCCGCTGCCGATCTCAGTCTCGCCCGGGCCGCCTCGCGGGCGGGCTGCCAACTTGCGATCCGATCGTGCACCTTCCGCCGATAGGCGTCGTCCGCACGTGCGACGACGATCTCCAGAACCTGGCGAAGGATGATGGCCGAATCGCCTTGGATGCGAAGGTCGGTCGCAAATCCCCACATCGGAATATCGGCCTTAAGGGCGTCGAGGTCGATCTGGATCCAGTGCAGCCGATCTGCTCCCTCCACCGTCTGCGTCTGCAGGATGAAGGGAACGTCGATGTCGACCAGCAGCCCGAGATCGGCGCTGGCCAGCAGCGCGGCCGGGTCCGACCCGGCGAAGCACGGCGAGTCCTGGGGAATGTTCACCGTCACGGGATTGAACTCGGCGACGCGGATGCCGCAGACGAGCGCCAGCCGTTCCAGCGCCGACACGGCTTCGGGATTGCGTCCGAGGTAAGCCGTCAGCGCGATTGGGTTCTCGGCAGCCATCAGCGCTTCCGCAACGGCCTGCGCGCGGGCCGCCTCGATACCGCCGGCTTTGACGCTCCCATAGCGCGTCGGCAGGTAAGCCGGCATCGCCTGTTCGTCCCAGGTCTCGGCGAGCGTTTCGCGCGGCAGCATCATGTAGACCGGCCCGGGCGGATCGCTGTGCATGAACGCAGCAGCGCGCGCCAGCGCCTCCTTCACGACGATCCCCGACGGCAGCGTGTACTCCCATTTCACGTAGGGACGCACGATGCTGGCCTGATCGAAACTGTCCTGCACGAAGTGAACATAGGTGTCGCGCGCACCCGTCAACTCGCCGTGGAGTGCGAACGGCGCACGGCCGGCAAGCAGCAGAACCGGCAGGCGGTAACGAAACGCATTCTGGATTGCCATGCACGCGTTTGCGGTGCCGGCGTCGACATGGACCAACACGGCCTGGCCGCGGCCGGTTGCGATCGCATATCCGGCCGCCATATGCACCGCGACCACCTCGTGAGGACACAGGATGACCTCGGGATGGCGCCGGCCTTCGCTGTCCCAGCGCGCGATTTCCTCGATCAGCGACACATGATCGGTGCCGAGATTGGCAAAGATGTAGTCGATCCCGAGGTCGACGAGCGCCTCGAGGAAGTAGTGCGCGGTGCTGTGCGTTGTCATCGCTATTGAGGTTCTGGTTGGCATGGAGCGCTTCGCCGAGCTGGGCGCGGAATCACACCGCAGCTTGCGTCGCCGTCCCTGCCACGGTGTACCAGGTCACCAGCAGCCCGCAGATCAACGCGCCCGGCAGAGACGTGCCGGTCCGCCGCCACGTAAAGGTCGAGATCACGGCGACGGCCGCAAGGAGCGGAACGAATTGAATTCCAATGATGGTCGACAGCGGCACGACGGGCGAAGTTGGGAATGGATTTAACAATTTTCCGCCAAACCACATTGCCAGATATTGACCACCGATGAGAACGATAAGACCCAGTGAAAGGACTAGGACAGTCGTGACGTAATGGCCGATCGCAGGCGCATCCAAGCGGCTGAAATTTGAGTGCAGTGCGCGCAGCGCGACAATGAAGAAGAGCGTAAACGGAACAAGGTAGATCAGCATGATCATCACTTGCGTTGCGCTCGGCAATTTGAGTGCGACGACCCAGAAACGTAGGTCGATCTTGAACAGTAGGTCGGCAAGCCAAACCGTCAGAACGCCGATGGCTATGGTCGCAATTGCGATCAAGACGGCCTGTCCCGCGACACCTTTGCGCCCGGTGCGCCTCGGCACGAACGGCAGCAGCGCTAACGTGATCACCGTGTTGAGGAGCGCCCAGATCATGATCTGGGTTGTGAAAGCCTGCGGGAGGAAACGCGATGGCGGCAGCCACGCATTTCCGATGGCAAAGGCAGGATAGTAAGTTATCGCAGGCAGCAGCGCGGAGATCCAAAAGGCGGCCCACCAAGCTCTTCCCTTAGGCAGCGCTGCACTCGCCGTATCCCAGTGGGCCGGCTCGATCCGAAGAGAGGCAAACGGTGGCCACGTCAGGAGCAGGTCGAACGCACCGAGCAGAAGCACAACGAACCCTGTGAGGGCGATCAGAGTGCCGATCTCCTTGCGGAGCCAGATCTGATCGGTCGGCGGCAGAGGTGTGCCGCCTGTCAACGTTCTGCTGAACCAGTCGAGGCTGTCGCCGATCGCTTCGCGGGAGAAGTGATCAGCCGGGTGCGTAATTGCGGGGGTATAAAGAACTCGCGCGGTACCTTGGCTGATATCTCCGTAAGTCCTGCCGGGCTCGATCGGTCCCGCAGCGCCGAACACGGCGGCGAGCTTTGCCGACTGAGGGACATTCCTTGCGTACTCGCTACCCCACATGATCTGGGAGAACTCGTCATACTGGGAGAAGACCACAGCGAGGTTGCGTGGCCAGGTCGGTGTTCCTTCGGCTGCAAAGGGCTTTCCGGTAGATGAGCCCTCCAGCACGATCGATTTGTAGGCGTCCGGCATCGCTGCAGCCGCGGCAAGCACTGTCCAGCCGCCCATGGAGTGCCCTTCAAGGCCGATATTGTCCTTGTCGACATAGGGCAGGCTACGCAAATAGGCCAGGCCATCGGGACCGCCGAAGCCGTGTGCGAAAGCAGGCGGATCGCTGTAGCCGTGACCGGTCTGGTCTAGTGCCACGACGACATAGCCGCGCCTGGCGAATTCGATCGCAAAACCGTCCTGCGTCTCGCGGGAGTTGATGTAGCCATGGACCGCGAGGATCCCGGGCGCGGGACTCCTCTCGCTCGCATTCTGCGGAACGTAGACGAGAGCGCTCATGGTATTCCCCGCGGCGCCCTTGAAACGCACGTCTTCAATACGAATGCCATTGGTCGTCTGAGTGAAATGCGCCAACATCCCACCTACAAAGACAAGAACGGCTCCTATTACAGCCATGGTTCCCTTGGACATCGAGTCCTCCATCCGAAAAGGCGCAACTTGCAATCAAGCGACGTGAACGTTTGCTGCTTGTCTGACATCGTGCTCACGACTGGCTGGTTGGGAGGCCGCGCCGCGCAAGCGGTCGAACAGTCGATTGGGCTCGCTCGGTGCGACCATGCCGCGCCAGGCGATATGCGAATCCGGCCGCAGCAGCAGCAGACTTTCCGGAAAGCCGTAGCCAGCCTGGTCTCGATCGATATCGACCAGCGTCAAGGGAACAGCATGCCGCTTCGCAGCTTCGACCAGCGGCGCGGCATCGACGGCCTGATCGAACCGGACCAGCGTATAGGCCGGGCCGAGCGCGTCCAGCAACGAGCGACCGTCGGAGAGCCAGACGTGCGGCGCGCGTGCGCCAGGCACTGTCGAGGCGGTGAAATGGCCCATGCCATAGGGTGGGGGCGTCTCGCCGTCATAGGAAATCGCAGGAGATCGGTCGTAGTAATAACCGAAGTTCAGGCCGGCACAGCAATATTGCTGCACATTGAGATCGTAGGCAGCTTGACCGACCCTCTCTCGCACTGCGTCGCCGACCGGACCGTCGATCTCCACCTCGGCAGGCACGGACCGCCTCTGACTCATCACGGCAAGCGCATGGTTCATTGCAAAGTGGGACACCTGCTCGGTGATCGGCTGCCGCTCCGCCTCATAGGCATCGAGCAGGGCAGGGCTCGTCCATCCTTGCAGGACACCTGCCAGCATCCAGCAAAGATCGACCGCATCGGCGATCCCCGCGTTCATGCCGTAGCCGGCATAGGGAATCCACAGATGCGCCGCATCGCCACAAATGAAGGCTCGGCGATCGCGGAAACGATCGGCGACCAGGCGACGGCCGACCCAGTCCTCCTTACTGATGATCTCATACTGGAAACGGTCGTCGACGCCGAGGATGGTGCGGAGCGCCCAATCGCGATCAACGCTGTCGAATTCCACCTCCTCCGGAGCGAGGTGGTTGTGGATCAGCCAATTGTCGCGGCCATCGATGGAGACGGTGGTGCCGCAGCGGCGTGGATTGAGCGACATCGTCATCCATGCCGGCTTCTGGCTGATCAGGTCCTTGAGCGCCGGGGCGTGAATGTAGGTGGACTGCACCCGCTGCACCACGTCGGTACCGCTCAGGCGTGAGCCGATCAGCCTGCGGACCGTGGACCGGCCACCGTCGCAGCCGATCAGATAGCCGGCGGTGATGGTGATGTCCTGATCGGAGTCGAGATCACGTGCGCGCGCGGTCACGCCGCTTTCATCCTGATGGAAGTGGTCGACCTGGACGCGGTTCAGAATCCGGATGTTCGCCTGCGCCTCGGCGCAGGCGAACAGGATCGGCTCGAGATAGATCTGGTTGATGCGATGCGGCGGCTCAGGCGTCGGCCAATCAGTGTCCGGCCCTCCGGTCGCGGTGTAGCGATCGGCGCGGCATGGAATCGGGATGCGCGTCAGCTCGCGGCCGACGACGGCAGTGCGATAGGCGCAGTCGTTCGGAAAATCGGCGGGCAGCCCGCCTTGGCGCACCTCGCGGACGATCCCGAGGCGACGGAAGACTTCCATGGAACGCGCGGACACATGGTTGCATTTGACGTTGGGCGGCTCACCGGCGCGCCTGATCTCCGCGACGACAACGTCAATGCCGCGCGATGCGAGATCCATGGCGGCGGTCAAGCCGACGGGGCCTGCGCCGACGATGAGAACCTGGGTTTGAAGCGTCTTCATGTCATCTTCTCTTGGTTGATCCCTGACCCGGGCTCAGGCGCGCTCGGGCACTGAAAGCCCATCACGTTGTGTATCGTCGGACGGGGTCAGGCCGCCGCGCATGCCGAGCACGGCGAGGGCGAGGATGACCAACGCCGAGCAGAGCTGCGGCACGGCGCTCGCCTGAAACAGCGACGCCACGTTCCACTGCGCCGCGAGCATCAACCCGCCGAGGGTGACACCGAGGATCGAGCCGAAACGGCCGATGCCGAGCGCCCAACCAAGGCCGGTGGCGCGGATGTAGGTCGGATAGATGCGCGCCGCATAGGCGTTGCAGCCGATCTGTCCGCCGATCACGGCCACGCCGGCGATGAAGACGGCCGGCACGAGGACCGGCAATGACGCACCGGCGAGGCCGATGGTGATGATGGAGAGGAAGCCGGCGACATAGGTCGCGAACAGGACGCGGTCGAAGCCGAGCCGTTCGATCAGCAATCCGAGCCCGACAGTGCCGAGCATCCCGCCGAGCTGGAACGCCACGCCGACGGCGATCGCGGCCTCGACCTCGAGCCCGACCTTATGCGTGAGCGTGGGCAGCCAGCTGTTGAGGAAATAGATGTCCATCATATTCATGAAGAACATGATCCACAGCAGCAAGGTCGGCAGCAGCCGCCGCTTCGTAAACAGCTGCGGCAACAAAAAGCCCGTGCCGCTCTCCTCGACGATGGTGAAGCGCGCATCCGCCGGAAAGCGCGCCGAGGGATCGATACGCGTCAGCAGCGCGCGCACGCGATCATTCTTGCTGCCGTCGAGCGCCAGCAGCGAAAGCGATTCCGGCAGCCAGACCATCAGGACCGGGCAGAGAACGAGCGGCAGCAGCCCGCCGATCACGAAGATGAACTGCCAGCCATAGGCGGTGATGAGCTTCGCCGCGACCGAGCCGCCGATCGCGGAGCCGAGCGACACCGTCATGAACATCAGCATGATCAACAGCGTCCGGCGCCGCTGCGGCGCGTATTCGCTGGTCAGCGCGATCGTATTGGGGAGGACTCCGCCGAGACCGATGCCTGTGACGAACCGAAGGACGACGAGGTTCGATACGCTGGAGGCCTGGCTCGTCGCCAGCGATCCCAGCGCGAAGAGAAGGACGCCGGCGACCACCAGCCATTTGCGTCCGAGATAGTCGGCCAGCGCGCCGAACAGCAGCGAGCCGACCATGACGCCGAACAGGGACGCGCCAAATACCGGCCCCAATGCGCCCGGCGCCAGATGCAGGTCCTTGCTGAGTGCTGGCGCGACAAAGCCGAGCGCTTGTGCATCGAACCCGTCGAGCCCGACCACGAGCGCGCAGAGGCAGATCACCCGAATCTGGAACGCCGACAGCGGACGGTCGTCGACGTAGCGACCGATATTGATCCCTTGCGTCAAATGTCCCTCCCCGATTTTTTTGTGCAGCCGGTTGGCCGTCACCGCGGCCATAGCGCTGTTGCGAATATGTTGCATGATCGGACTCTTTCGATTAGCCACAAAATTCTCATCCATTCATGAGGAAGGCTAATGTCACCGAGCCTGCGGCAACTGGAGGCGCTGGTCCTGGTGTACCGGCTTGGCAGCATCACCAAGGCAGCGGCGGAGCTGCGCGTCACGCAATCGGCGATCAGTCTGCTGATCCGGCAGATCGAGGAGAACTTTCAACTCAAATTGTTCGAGCGGACGACGCGTGCGTTACATCCGACGGCGGCTTGCAGGGAGGCGATTCCGGCTGCGGAACGCATCCTGGCCGGCGCGCAAGGCTTGTCGCGGCGGATGCGCGACCTCGCCGAGATCAAGGCTGGCCGGATCGCCATTGCGGTTTCCGCGGGCGTTGCCTCGGCGCTGCTTCCTCGGGTGTTTGCGAACTTTCGCTCTCGCCATCCGGAGGTGAGCATCGACCTGTTCGATGTCGCGCCCGACGAGCTCCTCGGCTTCGTTATGGCGGGGCGTGCGGAATTCGGCCTCGGCAGCATCGAGGAGGAGGGGGCGACGGAGGTGAGGATCGAGGCGCTCATGCAAAGCCCGCTATCGGCGATCGGCATCAGGGATGGCAGCTTCGAGAAGCGGCGGCGTCTGACCTGGGACGCCATCATGAGTTCCGACCTGATCGCAATGCGCCGTGGAACGCGAATTCGCAGTCAGATTGACGACGCACTGGCGCAGACCGGACGCGAGCTCAAGCCGGCGCTGGAAGTATCCCTGATCACGACCGCACTGGCGCTCACGGCGGAGGGGCTAGGGATCAGCATCCTGCCCGGGCACATGCTGCCGAAGGCCCAGTTTCCGACGCTCGTCGCAGTCCCGCTGTCGCAGCCCACGATCCATCGGCATGTCTCCCTGCTGAGCCGCGCCGATTTCGGACTGTCTCCAGCCGCGCAGCGCTTCGTCGAGATCACGCGACGGATGCTGTCGCGTGAATAGATGTCATCGGCCAGATCAGGTGCGGAGGGCTTTCGTGACGTTGCGCGCGTGATCGATGAAGACGCGGACAGCCGGGCTGAACGTGCGGTGACGCAAGGTGACGATGGCGACAGGCAGCGGATTTCCGAGCGAAAGTGGCAGCGTCGTCAGGGCCCAGCGTCCCGCATTGAAACGCACCACTGAGCTCGGGAGTGCCGTGAGGTAGGGGCCCTGCATCAGCAATTGCAGCCTGAGATTCATCGAGTAGGTCGTGACGTTGACCTTCGGCTCCGGCAATCCGCGCTGCTGAAAGGCGCGACGGACGAGCTCGTAAACGGCGGTGCCTTCGGGGGCGAGGATCCAGGGATGGTCGACGAGGTCGGCAAAGTCGATGGTCGGAACGGCCACCCATTCGTTCTGAGCCCCCGCGACGATATGGATCTCCTCGTCGAACAGGACATCAGCCCTGAAGTCGCCGCCTTCGCCCATGTCGGGTCGGTCGCGCGCGATACGTCCGAGCATCATGTCGAGCTTGCGGTCGCGTAATTCGTGGAAGTCGACCGCGGCGGTGTTGGCTTCCACCACGCGGACGGCGAGCTGCGGATGAGCGCGGGCGACGCTCTGGATGATCTCGGCCAGGAAACCGCCCGCGATGTGCGATTCCGACGCGCCCACCACGATTTCGCCGGCGCCGGGATTGGCGAGAAACTCGATGTCGCGCAATCCCTGCCGGAGCGCATCGAAGGCTTCGGTACCGCGACGCATGAGCGCTTCACCATAAACCGTGAGGGCCACGCCGCGTGGCCCGCGGTCGAGCAGCCGAACCTTCAACGCGGCTTCAAGCTGGGCGATGGCCTGGGAGACCGCGGGCTGCGTGATCGAAAGGCGGCCGGCCGCTTTTGCCATGCTGCCGCTCTCCACGACCGCGCGGAAAATCCGGAGGTCGCGTAGCCGCAGCCAATCGCCGATGCGATGATCCAAGTCCTGCGGAGGCATGCCAGATATAATGTCCAGCTTATATCTCTATTCGAAGCGCAGTCATTCCACTTTTCGAACCAGTAGCATAGACAGGCTCTATTGCGGCTGGAAGCTAGAAAATGGGGGCAAAAGACCTTTTTGGATCATGAGTTTGGCAACAATCCATTCACGACATCTGATGGCGTCTTAAGCCCGACCTAAAAGCGTAAACTTATACCTTACGGCCGCTACGGACCTTCTTCCCCATTTGGAATTGGAGTTTGATCTGATGCGTCATCACCTGACGTCGATGCTTGCTGTCCCGTTTTTGCTGGCGTCTGTCTCGCTGCTGGAGAGCCGGGCGGCGGATCTCACTGATAAGCGGGAGCCGGTATCCCGGACCGAAGCGGAAAGAACATTCGTCTTGGACCAGATGCGCCTGTTCCTTACGTCGGTCGCGGCGATCGAAGAAGGGCTCGGCTCTGGCGATCTCGACAGGGTCGCCCAGGAAGCCGCAGCGCGCGGGCGCAAGGCCAATGCCGGCCTAGCTCGGCCGCCGACGCTCGCAGCGAAGGAAAGCGACGCCTGGAAAATGATGATCGGGCAGGTGCGCGGCGGCTTCGACGAGATCGCGGCTCAGGCGGCAGCCAACGCACCACCGCAGCAGATCAACGCCACGCTTGGCAAGACCATGCAGAATTGCGTCGCCTGTCATCAGTCCTATCGGATCAAGATCGAAGACTGACAGGGCGCAGTGCGGCCGATCGCATCACTCGGCCCGGGTTGGGTCGGGTGATGCGTCATTTGCGGGATCAGTGGACGGCCGCCGCCAAAGTCACGCTCGTCTCCCGCACATCCACCGCTAGCAGCCGACAATACAGCGCCTTCCGTTGCTGATTCGCGCGGATTTGGGTTGTCTGCCACCCCGCGCAACGCTTCGTCGAGATCGCACGACGCGTCCTGTCGACCGGCTAGTGGCCAGGTTCCCCGGGGCGGGTCCGCAGCACGAGCGGGCATATGGGAATCCGAGGTGCTTGCGTTCCGGCGCAGGAGCTGGTGCAAGATGAGGCCGCCGCGCAACACATGGGCGATGCCTGCCACCTGCCTTATGTCGAGCGCCAGACTGACATATTTTCGAGCCGCCTTTGACCCACAATGGGGGCAAGCGCGACGCGGTTGCCCGGGAACAATATGCCCAGCCAAGGAACCGAATCGCGATATCGATTCTCAAGGCTCGCGCTTCAGGCAAAATGGCTCCTTAAGATATGGATATGGGCGGTGATTTGATCGGCAGCCCGGGCGCGGCTGGCCGTCGGGGAGCGGTGCGGCGGGTCAGCTCCAGTCGTTGGCAGCGCTGGGCGCCTGCTTGCGGGGCGTTGCTCCTCTCATGCGTGATTGCAAGGTCAGCAGCGTCGGCAGAGGACGCCGCTCCGGTCGGGACGGTGGTTGTCGAGACCGAGAAGAACCCGACAGAGCGCGCGTCTGCGCCGCCTGCCGACGCGCAGGAGCTGCGGCCGAGTCTGGCGCCGTCGCCCCAAGAGCAGAAGGCGAACCTCGACAGTGTTGCGCCGTCGCCCGAACCGCAGGCGTCGAAGCCTGAAACAAACGTTGTCGTGCGAAAGCCGGAGACTGAGACAACGGGCCGCGCGACCGCGGACGCCCCGGCACAGCAATTGAAGCTGCCTGCCGATGTGGCGCAAAAGGTCGGCCAGAAGATCTGGCAGAACGAAACCAATGGCAATCGCAACGCGGTCACGTCGTGGAATGCGAACGAGGATTTCGCCTCGCTCGGCGTCGGTCACTTCATCTGGTTTCCGGCCAGCAGGACCACGAATTTCGAGGAGAGCTTTCCGGCCCTCCTCGACTTCCTGCGCAAACAGGGCGCGCATCTCCCTCCTTGGCTCGACAAGACGCCGATCCCGCACTGTCCGTGGGTGAGCCGGGCTGAGTTCAAGAAGAACTTCAACTCGCTCGAAATGAAACAGCTGCGGCAATTCCTGCTCGCGACCGTGCCGGGACAGATTCAATTTCTCGTCGCACGCGCCCAGGGCGCTATCGGCAAGATCCTCGATCACACGCCTGACGTGGCGGAGCGCGAGCACATCGTCGTCCAGTTTGCACGCATCGTACGCGCGTCCAACGACCTGTATCCGCTGATCGACTACATCAATTTCAAGGGCGAAGGGACCAACCCGGCTGAAACGGCCGTGAACACGCAGACGGGAAATCGGCAGGGCTGGGGTCTCAAACAAGTGCTTCTCAGCATGAACGGCACGACCAGCGAGCCGACCGCCGTGCTGGCGGAATTTACCGAGGCGGCACAGTCCGTCTTGCAGCAACGGGTCCGCAACCTTCCGACCAACCGCATCTGGGAGGCGGGCTGGCTGCGTCGCGTCGAGACCTATCGTCACCCCATCGCTGAACTCTCGAACTCAAAACGAGCCCGGAGACGAATGGTCTCGCGCGAAAACGGCTAAGCGCGACGATGTTCGCACAGGGGAATTGGCTTGCGATTCCTGCCTGCACAGCGTAGCATTCTACCAGAAATAGTTCATTCTAAAGCAATCTGTCGGGTTCTCGGCCAAGCGGGAGAGGCCAATGGCGGAGCAGGTCGCGTGGCACCTTTCTGGTGACTATTTCGAGAATTGCAGCTGCAGCATCGTGTGTCCCTGCCTCGTCTCGGCGGCAGCCCCGTTGTCCGCGCGGCCGACCGAAGGCTTTTGCAACGTCCCGTTGGTCTTCCACGTTGAAAGCGGTCGCTACGGCGACGTCGCGCTCGATGGGCTGAATGTCTTCGTCATCCTCCACGCCCCGGGAGTGATGGCAGAGGGAAACTGGTCGGTGGCTCTCTATATCGATCAGCGCGCCGATGATGAGCAGACCGAAGCGCTGAGTGCGATCTTCTCCGGCGCAGCGGGTGGTCCTATGTCCGCGTTCACGCCGCTGATCAGCAAGAACCTCGGGGTGAGCAAAGCACCCATCACCTTCCGGATCGACGGCAAGACGCGGTCCGCGGAAATCCCGGGCATTCTGCACATGTCGGTCGATCCGCTGCCGACCATGCATCCGAGCGGGGAAATGTGGGTGAACATCGGTCATCCGGTGGCCCCCGACCGGATGGTCATGGCCGTCGGCGCTGCCGGCAATACGTTCAGCGACCATGGCATGCGCTGGGATAATTCCGGGAAGAACGGCCTTTATGCGCCGATCAGCTGGTCGAACCAGGCCTAGAGTCCTACCCGGTGGCGCTGTGAAAGCGGCCGCCAACACGCCTCATTTCAAATGACCGACACCGCCCTGGAAACCGTGCTGCGGCGTGATCGATGGGTCATCGTCGGCGCGATCAGCATCATTGTCGCGCTCGCCTGGGCCTATGTGCTCTGGCTCGCCAACGACATGGACATGGGTGGCATGGACATGACCGGGTTTCGCATGATCCCGGCCGGGATCGGAATCATGCTGCCAGCCGATGAGCCGTGGCGAGCAATCGAATTTGCCTATGTCTTCCTGATGTGGGTGGTGATGATGGTCGGAATGATGGCGCCCTCGGCGGCGCCCATGATCCTGATGTACGCCCGCGTGGGTCGGCAGGGAAAAGCGCAGGGCAAGCCGTTCGCTGCGACCGGTTGGTTTGCGGCCGGTTATCTGCTTGCCTGGAGCGGCTTTTCGCTGGCGGCAACGGCTCTGCAATGGGGGATCGAGCGGGCAGCCCTGCTGGATTCCCGGATGGTGCTCGCCAGCAATCTGCTCGGTGGCATCGTGCTGATCGCCGTGGGCGTCTATCAATGGACACCGCTGAAGGACGTGTGTCTCGCCCAATGCCAGTCGCCGTTCCTGTTCCTGATGCGGCACGGCGGCTTTCGCCAGGACGTGCGAGGCTGCCTGCTGCTGGGGCTTCGGCACGGCGGCTATTGCGTCGGCTGCTGCTGGGTCCTGATGGCGCTGTTGTTCGTGGTCGGGGTGATGAACGTGCTTTGGATCGCGCTCCTGACTTTGCTTGTTCTCCTGGAGAAAGTCGCGCCGGCTGGACGGTGGATCGCGCGTACTGCCGGTGTCGCGAGTGTTGCCGCGGGCGCCTTGCTGCTGGCGTCCTCGCAATAGCGATAGGCTGTACCTACGCCTTTGCGTTCCGGACCGCCATTCGTTCGACCGCCAGCCCGAACAGCGGACGTAGCCGCGTGCCCAGGATGTTGCCGGCGAAGGCGGCCACGAACCAACACCAGCCATGCAGGCTTCCGGAGGCGATGCCGCTGAAATAGGCGCCGATGTTGCAGCCGTAGGCCAGTCGCGCGCCGTAGCCGAGCAGAAGCCCGCCCACGATCGCTGCCAGCAGCGATGCAGCGGGAACGCGCCACGTCGGTTGAAACTTGCCGGCCAGACCTGCAGCCAGTAACGCGCCGATCATGATGCCGATATCCATCACGGACGTAACATCGTTGAAGATGCTCCGCCATGCGGGACTGCTGCCCGTGAACGCCATCAGCAACCGTTCCAAACGAAGCCGTGACTTGACGTGCAAGCGACTGCTTGCATATCATCATGCAAGTATTTACTTGCATATTTGACATGTCCAAGCGCCACGACCCTGATGTTCTGTTCAAGGCTCTCGCCGACCCCAGCAGGCGCAAGCTGCTGGACGTGCTGCATGCCAATGACGGCCGTACGCTCAGTGAGCTGTGCGAGCATCTTGAGATGACGCGGCAGGGCGTGACGCAGCATTTGGACCTGCTGGCGAAAGCCAACCTGGTCGCAACAGTGCGGCAGGGCCGCGAGAAGCTGCACTTCCTCAATCCGGTGCCGCTGCAGGAGATCTACGACCGCTGGATCGCAAAGTTCGAAAGGCCGCGCCTCAAGGCGCTTTCGGATCTGAAACGACGTCTGGAAAAGCCGATGACTAGATCGACCTTTGTCTATGTAACCTATATCCGGACCACGCCCGAGGAGCTTTGGTCGGCACTGACCGACGTGGAGTTCATGAACCAGTACTGGTTCGGTAATCACTGCGAGAGCCAGTGGACGGCAGGATCGCCCTGGAAGCTGGTGTCTGGCGCGGGCCAGATCCTCGATGCCGGCGAAATCATCGAGGCCGAGCCTCCGCGGCGCCTGGTGATCCGCTGGCAGCACCAGAGCAAGCCTGAGCTCAAGGCGGAAGGCGCGTCGCGATGCACGATCGAAGTGGAACGGAGTGGCACTGCCGTCAAGCTGTCGATTACCCACACCATCGAACGGGAACAATCCAAACTCATTGAGGCTGTCTCCGGCGGCTGGCCGAAGGTTGTCTCCAACCTCAAATCCTTGCTGGAGACCGGCTCGATCGCGCTGGAGGATCCGTATCCGGAGGCAACTCAGGGCTAGCCGCCCGGGCCGAGCAAACGGCGCCGGTCCAAAAGCTGATCGAGAAACAAGAGCTGGCTCACGTTCTTTTGCCGCTTCCTCAGCCGCCAGCGCTCGCTTAGGACTCCCGCAAAAACGGAACGGATGTCGGCGCCGGACTACTTAGATACCCGGGACATGAACGGCGGCTGAACTGGGTCGGCGGCCGGTCGTCGCGCGTCGAATGGCCGGCATCTGGATAGAGGAGAGCGGCAGCTCTCAACGATCGTAGCGGCCATGTCCGCCTTTGCCCGATAGAAACCTAGCCCTGAGCGGTTGCTCGCACGCGTCGTAGGTCGCGCACACCGCGTGCCATCGACATTGAACTGCCTGCGGCGATCCGTTCACGTGCTTTTGTCCCCGTGCTATCGCCGGCGGAGCTTCAAAGCCGGAACTGAAAGCCTAGATGGGGATGACATGATTACCGTCCTTCAATGAAGGAAGCGAATGAACAATCGGAGCGACCATGGGCGAAGTCATTGAATTCATCCCGAAGGCCGAGCGCGAGCGAGTCCGGCTCATCCGCGAGGCGCGTGCCATCTATGACAGCATCTTCCCGCCGGCTGATCCGGTCGGCGTGCAGAAGGCGGCGCCGGCGAGTCGTGTCGTCAACGGCGCGACCATCCGTCGGAGCGACGAGCGCCTCTCATGATCAAGATCATCGCCGTGCTGTGCAGCCTCTCGTCTCCGGCAGACTGCCGCGAGCAGATCGTCACCACTTCGGATTTCGCTGACGTTTCCGTGCAGTCCTGCCTGATGGGCATGCCTCAGCTCGCGGAATGGATGAAGCAGCATCCCGCCGAGCGTCTCGCAGCGTGGCGCTGCGTGGTCGGAAGCCAGAACAGCAGGGGCGCTTAGGAGAGAAAGTCGCTCCGCAAGGGGCTCCAGCCGTATCAGGACGTTCTACTTCTACTTCTCCTTGGCCTTGGCCTCGTTCCAGAGCTCGTCCATTTCGTCGAGCGAGGCATCGGCCGGTGCGCGGCCATCGGTCGCGAGCGCCTGCTCGATATAGGCGAAACGGCGCTCGAACTTGGCATTGGTTGCGCGTAGCGCCATCTCCGGATCGACGTTGGCGTGGCGCGCCAGATTGACCAGAGCGAACAAGAGATCGCCGGTCTCCTCCATCAGTTCCGTGGCGTCACCGGTATCGAGCGCGGCTTCGATCTCGTCGGCTTCCTCGCGGATCTTCTGCAGCACCGCGCGCGGGTCGTTCCAGTCGAAGCCGACCGTGGCCGCCCGCCGCTGCAGCTCCATTGCGCGCACCAGCGCCGGCTGGCCGGCCTTGACGCTTGCGAGCAGGGAGGGGTTAGAGGCAGCTTCCTGCGGACGCCGTGCCGCGCGTTCAGCCTTCTCCTCCGCCTTGATGCGATCCCAGGTGCCCTTGGTCGGCTGAATGATGTTGCCGTCCTTGTCCGGAAACACATGCGGATGGCGGCGGATCATCTTGGCGGTGATGGCTTCGACCACGTCGCCGAAGCCAAACTCCTGCTGCTCTTCGGCGATGCGGGCGTGATAGACCACCTGCAGCAGCAGATCGCCAAGCTCCTCGCGCAGATCGTCGAGGTCGCCGCGGGCGATCGCTTCCGCAACCTCATAGGCCTCCTCGATCGTATAGGGGGCGATTGTCGAGAACGTCTGTTCCAGGTCCCACGGGCAACCCGTCATGGGCGTGCGCAGGCGGGCCATGATCTCGATGAGGCGGGAAATATCGCGGGACGGCGTCATGTTGAGTCCTGATGGGAAGTCCTGGAACGAGGCAAGGTTTGAGGCCTGTATGCCTCAACAGCGACGCCCGTCCCAGTGAAAACGGCTGGGATTTCGTCCGGTTGGCGCGCGGCGCGGAGAGTGCTAATCGACCCCGATGACCACTCCGGATACCACCGCGCTAGTGCTGTTTTCCGGCGGCCAGGATTCGACGACATGTCTCGCCTGGGCGCTGGACCGCTTCGCGCGCGTCGAAACCATCGGCTTCGCCTATGGCCAGCGCCACGCGATCGAGCTCGACTGCCGGACGCGGCTGATCGACGGCATCAAGACGCTAAGCCCCGGATGGGCGGCGAAGCTCGGCGAGAACCACACGCTGGAGATCCCGACCCTGGCCGCGATCTCGGAGACGGCGCTGACCCGCGACGTCGCGATCGAGATGGGGGCGGACGGCCTGCCCAATACCTTCGTGCCAGGCCGCAATCTCGTCTTCCTGACCTTCGCGGCGGCGCTGGCCTACCGCCGCGGCATCCGCCATATCGTCGGCGGCATGTGCGAGACCGACTATTCCGGCTATCCGGATTGCCGCAACGAGACCATCAAGGCGCTGGAGGCCGCCCTCAACCTCGGCATGGCCAGGAATTTCGAGCTGCACACGCCGTTGATGTGGCTGTCGAAGGCAGCGACCTGGCAGCTTGCGCACAACCTCGGCGGAGCAGGGCTGGTCGACCTGATCCGCGACCACTCCCACACCTGCTATCTCGGCGAGCGTGGCGCGCGCCACGAGTGGGGCTATGGCTGCGGCCGGTGCCCAGCCTGCGAGCTGCGCGCCAAAGGCTGGCACGGATACGTCGCGGGCACTTAGGCCTTTGCGGGGAGCGTCGAGGTGTGACCTCCGCCCCGACGCCTTGCGGTGATCGCTTGATCCCGAGATCAGGCGGCAGCTTCGTCGGTCTCGTCGAAGCTTTTGAGCTGCTCCGGAATCGTCGAATAGGGCTCCGTCCGTGCAGCCGGGCTCGCGGTGGCCGACGTCGCCTCGGCGAGATCGCGATAGGCGATGTCGCGCAGATCCTCGTCCGCGTCCGCCTCTTCATGGTGCGCGGACGCGAGCTGGACCGCAACGATGTCATCCTCGACGAGCTCGGCGTCGATATCGATCGGCGCAACCGGGGCGGCCTGGGTCGGAGCGTCGTCTTCGTCCTCGATCGCGATCGCCCGGACCTCGGAATCCGCGAGCTCGTCGATCTCGACATGGATCGGCTCGTCGGCCTCGGCCGGCACGATCTCGGGTTCCGCGGGGGCGGAGCCCGCGGGCGCAACTGCGGCTTCTGCCGGCGCCTCAGGCTGTTCCGCGATGCTCTCTTGATCCTTGCTCTGGACACCGAGCTCGAGCGAGATCTCCTTGATCAGCCTGTCGATCGCGAGCAGCGCACGATATTCGGGAACACTGTTGAGATGCTGCTCGTATCGGTTGCGCGCAAATTGCAGCGAGTCGATCACCTCGGCGGCGATCGGCGACAGCGCTGCGCCGTTCTGCAGCGCGTGAGCTGCGCGTTCGGTCGAACTTTCGACCTGCAGGTAAGCCTCGTATTGCGGAAGCGATTTCAGCTGCTCGTGATAGTTCTGACGCAGCGCGACGAGCGAGTTCACGATGTTTCCGAAAGATTCGACCTCAGACATTGCGTGTCCCCTGCTTCCCTTGTCCCGGGAGTCCCATGCGGCGGTTGGTCGTCCAATGCGAGCTGGCCGTCGCCGCTCGGTGCACTCAGATTGCATCTGCTATCGCGCGGGCGCCAGCACCTCGGCTCGGAAATTCGCGGGCGTGGTTGCGATAAGGTTTCGTCGAAGCCGATAGGTACTCACAAACGGATGATTCGCGTACCGCTTCAGCCGGAAAAATCCGATTGTGTCAGCTCGATCGGCTTGCCGTGCGGGGTACGGTCCGCGGCCCGATCCCAGGCCTCGCGATAGCGCGTCAGGGTTGTAGCCGAAGTGACACCTTTTTCGGCCACCAGCCGCTCCAGGGTCGCGAGCCAATGCAAGTAATAGGTCTCTCCGGTGTCGGCATCGCCTTCTGCTTGCGCGCGCGTAATTTCCTGGGCCAGCGCGGAGGCCCATTCCGGCCAGGTGAACAAGCCGCGCGTATGCAGCGAGACCGCGATCGCGAAGGCATGCGCTTCCCACGGCGCACGAAACACCGGACCGTCATCATCCCGTGGAATGCCGGGAACGGCATGGGCCGCCTGTTGCGCGGCATTGCGATCCGCGCTCATCGCGCCGGCTCCAGATAGGGCTCGAAGGCATCGACCGTGACTTCGAGCATCGGGTCGGGCGCGTCAGGCCAAAGCTCCGCGCCGCTGAACGATACCGTGTAGAGCCATTGCGGATCTTCGCCGGTGCCGTTGGCGTTGCTGTCGGGGAAGACATGCACGCCTCTGACCGCTTCGATCCGCCCGATATGGCCGCGCACGTAGCGAGGCAGGCGCGTATGGGTCGGCGGATGAATATCCTTGGCACGCACGGGATCGCCGACTTTGAACAGCGCCGGCGCGACAGGCCCGCGCTCGGTCGGGCCGCCCCGATGCAGCACCGCAGCGACATCAGCCGCGGTCAGGATCTTCGGCACAGCCTTGCCCGGATGCAGCAAGTGTCCGGCGGCGACCTCATCGGCCTCGACCAGATGACGTTCGAGCAGCAGCTTCTGCAGGCCGGCGAGCCAGATCTCGTAGTAGCTCATGCCGAGATAGTCGGCCGCAGGCCGGTTCTCGCGCGCAAAGCGCGACATATCGATGTTCCAGCCACCCGGCATCGCCATCGCCAAGGTGATCGCAAACGCCCGTCGCTCCCATTCGGCGTGAAACACCGGCTCGTTCGGCTCAGGCTTCACCGGGCCGGACCAGGGCACGCCGCCCATGTCATGCGCACCGTCCATCACGCCACCTCGCCGGGCTGCTTCGGCAGGCCGGTGCCGATCATGCTGTCGCGGGTGACCAGCTCGGAGAGCTTCTCTTCGCTCCAGCCCTCGGTGCCTTCGGGCCGCAGCGGCAGCACGAAATAGCGGATCTCCGCGGTCGAATCCCAGACGCGGATCTTGGTCGTCGGCGGCAGCTCGAAACCGAAATCCTGCAACACGCCGCGCGGATCCTTCACCGCCTTGGCGCGATAGGGCGCCGATTTGTACCAGACCGGCGGCAGACCCAAGACCGGCCAGGGATAGCAGGAGCACAGCGTGCACACGACCATGTTGTGCAGCTCGGGCGTATTCTCGACCGCGACGATATGCTCGCCCTGGCGCCCGGCATAGCCGAGCTCGCCGATGGCGGGCGTCGCATCGGCCAGCAGGCGGGCGCGAAAAGCGGGATCGGTCCAGGCGCGCGCCACCACGCGGGCGCCGTTGCGCGGACCAACCTTGGTCTCATATGTTTCGATCAGGACGTCGAGCGCGGCCGGATCGATATAGCCCTTTTCGGTGAGGATGGATTCGAGCGCACGAACGCGCAGCTCGGTCTCGGACAGCTCCGAGTGGTCATGGTCATGATGGTGATCAGTCATGATTCAACCATAGGCGCAATCAAGCCGGGCTGTCGAGCGGACCGTGCATGAGCGCAATGGCCTCAATGTGGCGCCCCGTGGCGCACACTCGCATAGAATTCATCGCGACGGCGGTTCAAAATCCGCCGTGGATGTGGTTCCTGGTTCCCGCGGCGCGCGGCGAGCGCGCGATCCCAGCACTTGCGAATTCAAGGACTGCCAATGCCGAACGATGTGTCCCGCCGCGATTTTGCCAAGCTGGCCGGTCTCGCCGCACTGGGGACGTCCAGCGATGCGGCCGCGGCCAAGGCGGAGGAGAGGCCCGTGACCAACGATATTCTGCGCCAATTCCCGCATGATTTCGTCTGGGGCACCGCGACCTCGTCCTATCAGATCGAGGGTGGTGCCCAGGCGGACGGCCGCGGCCCTTCGATCTGGGACGTGTTCAGCCATGCGCAGGGCAATATCGAGGACGGCAGCAACGGCGACGTCGCTTGCGACCACTATCATCGCTACAAGGACGACGTTCGCCTGATCAAGGAGCTCGGCTGCAAGGCGTATCGGTTTTCCATTGCTTGGCCGCGGTTGTTTCCGGACGGCGACGGCAGGCCAAATCCGAAAGGCCTGGATTTCTACAACAGGCTGGTGGACGAGCTGCTTGCCAACGGCATCACGCCCTATGCCACGCTCTACCACTGGGACCTGCCGCAGGCACTGCAGGAGCGCGTCGGCGGTTGGCGCTCGGCCGACACTGCGAAGGCCTTCGCGGACTATTCCGGCTATGTCGCCGAGCATCTGACCGACCGCGTCAAGACCGTCTTCACCGTGAACGAATGCGGGCGCTTCATCCCGTTCGGCTACGGCCTCGGCATCGACGCGCCCGGACTGAAGCTGCCGCAGGCCGAGGTGAACCAGGCTCGCCATCACGTGGCCTTGGCGCATGGGCTCGCAGTACAAGCGATCCGCGCCAAGGGGCGCGCCGGGACACGGGTCGGCATGGCCGAGAATATCACCGCCTGCGTGCCGGCGATCGACACGCCGGAGAACATCCGTGCCGCCGAGATTGCGACGCGCGAGCTGAATGCCGGCTTCCTCAACGTGATCCTGGAAGGCCGCTATACCGACGCCTTCCTGGCCTGGGCGGGGAAGGATGCGCCGAGATTCACGGCGGAGGAGCTGAAGACCATCGCGGCGCCGGTCGATTTTGTCGGACTCAACATCTACGCGCCGCAGGCCTATGTGGTCGCGAGCGACCGCGCGCCCGGCTTCGACGTGCTGCCGATGCCGGCCTCGTTTCCGCACATGAGCTCGCCCTGGCTTAGGATCGGGCCGGAGACCGCCTATTGGGTGCCGAGGCTCGCCGCCAAGATCTGGAATCTGAAGACCGTCTATATCACCGAGAACGGCACCTCGTCCGACGACCAGATGACACCCGACGGCAAGGTCCACGACCTCGACCGCGTAATGTATCTCCGCAATTATCTTGGACAGCTGCAGCGCGCGACTGCCGAGGGCGTGCCGGTCAAGGGTTACTTCCTGTGGAGCCTGATGGACAATTTCGAATGGGTGTTCGGCTATCGGCAGCGCTTCGGCATCTACCATGTCGATTTCGACACCCAGGTGCGCACACCCAAGCTCAGCGCATCCTTTTACCGCCATGTGATCGCGAAAAATGCGCTGTTGGTGTGAGGCGCACTAAACCACCGTCATGATTCGCTCGGAAGATGCGCTGCTGGTCTTGTAGCTTCAAAAGTTGCATGGTGGCCGGCAGGCAGAAAGATCGTCCGGGAGATCCGACATGATGCGCATGACGCTCATCCTCAGCCTGCTCTGCAGCGTGCTGTGCCTGCATCCGGCAAGGGTGATGGCCTGGGGCTATCAGGGTCATGAGGTGGTCGGCGCGATCGCCGATGAGCTGATCAAGGACAATGCCAACGCCAGCAAGCAGGTGCATGACATCCTCAACAGCCCGCTGCCATCCGCTGACGAGATCAAGGACCAGCAGGACCTGCTGCCCAGCAAGAGCGATTTGAAACTGCAGCAGGCCGGCCCCTGGGCCGACTGCGTCAAGTCCGTGGTCCACCACGACGGCGACCGCTTCAAATACGAGCTCGATCCCAACCATCCGGAATATGAGACGCCCTGCATTCCCTTCAACTCGGCGCTGGAGCGGGCGCGGATGGAGGACTATGTGAAGCACAATTGGACCGCGCCGGACTGCACCTATCAGCCGTTAGGCTTCGAGCAGGGGTGCCACAACAACTATCATTTCGCCGACGTGGCGATCCAGCGCGACAGCTACGACCGCAGCGATCTCGGCACCAGCTCACACGATGTGGTCTCGGCCATCAATGCAGCGATTGCGGTCCTGACCGATCAGACGCCCGCGCCGCCTTTCAAAATCCGCGACAAGAAGGAGGCGCTGCTGCTCTTGACGCATTTCGTCGGCGACCTGCATCAGCCGCTGCATGTCGGCGCGGTCTATCTCGATGCGCAGAGCGGCGCGCGAGTCGATCCCGACGCCGCGCATGCGATCGACCCGACGACAGAAACGGCCGGCGGCAATTCCATCAAGGACGAGAACGTCGTCCTGCATGGCGAATGGGACGACATCCCGTTCGATCTCGGGCTGAAGGCCACCGCCGAACTGATGACGAGCGCCCGCGCGGTGCCGGCTGACACCACGCCGATGGACGGCTGGGCCGCGCTATGGGCGACCGACACGCTGAAAGTCGCGCAGGACGCGTTCGGCGGCCCGAGCTTCGGCCCGAAGGGGACAGATCACAAGTGGCCGGTCTCGTATGGCAGCCCCGAGAAGCACATGGCCTATCTGCACCATATGGATGAGGTGAAGCGACAGCAGCTCGCCAAGGCCGGCGCGCATTTGGCGGAGATCCTCAACACGATCTGGCCGAAAAACTGACAGAGGAGCTGAGCCGGCCAGGCGCGGGGCGGAACGTCACGGTATCGGCCGCCGAGCGGCGCCGCATGCCCAAAACTTCAGCCTGAGGGCAGGGACGCATGGGTGGACAAGTGCCACGCGCCGCTTTAATTTCGAACGAAAAGGGAACGATTCGGCTGAACCTTCGTGCCGGGCGCGTAGCTGCGCCCGAGGGAGTAGGTGTTGCTGTTCCGATACCTCCATGATGACGCGTTTCTCGCCTTCTCGCGGGAGCACAAGCATCTCTATGCAGCCTGCCTGCTCGACCTGTACGAGCGCTTCTTCTCGGGCGCGCCGGCGTTTCCCACGCCGCAGGAGGTGACGCATGCCATCTACGACGTCATGCGCGCCAATCCGACGCTGTGGAACGAGGACGACGATTTCGGCGACCCGCTGCCGGAGGTGATCTCGGCCGGAAGGCGCCGCATCAAGCGCGCTGGCAGCGGGATGTCAGAGGAGTCCGACCGGGCGTTGGAGATCGCCCGCCAGGTCTATGCGCGGCTGGTCGGCTGGGGCTGGCTCGAGGAGGAGGAATACGGGCTTCGCGTCACCGTCGACATGTCGATGGGGCCGCTGCTCGTCGTCCAGCGGCTGGCGAGCCTGAACAAGGACGTCTCGCAGCGCTTCGGCGGCCTGATCGTGACCGTGCGGCTCAACCTGGAGGCCGTGGAGAAACTCGCGCCTGACGTGACCGACCGCAAGCAACGGGAGGTCGCGCTCGCCGTCCGGGAGGCCCGCAACCAGGTTGACCATTTCACCAAGAGCCTGCGCGCCATCCTGTCCGACCTTAAGCGCATCCGCCGCGCGGTCATGGATTCGAAAACGGTCGGCGACCGGCTGGAGGCGTTCTTCGAGGAGTTCGTCGGGCAGCTGCTGTTGCGGGATTTCGAGTCGATCCTCACCTTCAACCACCCCTATCGTTTCAGGGATGCGATCGTCGATCTGGCGCGGCGGATTGCGCATACGCCACCGACGATGCAGGTCTTGGCCGAGGAGTACAAGGCGTCCGGCATCTCGCCTTCCATGGCCGAGGCGGCACGCGACGCCGAGGACGATCTGCTGGCGATCGAGAGCACCTTCGGCCAGATCGGCGAGATGTTCGAACGGATCGAGTCGTTCCGTCGCCAACTGGAAGGGCGGGTCCGCAACACCATCAAATATGCCGAGCGCGGCACCCAGGGCCTGGTCGGCCGCGCCGGCGATATCGTGCGCCGGCTGGACCGGCTGCTCGCGCTGGGACGGCACACGCCGGCGACCGTGGAGTGGAGCCTGGAGCCGTTGCGCTCGCCCTGGTCGGAATATCAGCATGCGCCGAGCCGCGAGCCCCGAAAACCGATGGAGGCGCAGGCGCTCGGCGAGCGGCCGAGCGATCCGCTCTACGAGATCAGGAAGCAGCTTCGGCTCGAGTACATCGCCCGCGTCGCGCCGGGTCCGGCGCAGATCCGCTCCTTCCTGGAGCGGCAGGTGCCGGACGGCGGCATGCGCGAGGCGCGCTTCATCGCGCTCTCGACAATCGACGATTTCCTCGCCTTCGATGCCGCGCGCCGCCTTGCTCTGGGCCGGGACGTGCCCGCCGAGATCGCCCGGCATTTCGAACTGGAATTCGCGCCCAATACGCCGCCCCATGACAGCGAATGGCTGCGCTGCGCCAACTTCATCATCCGCCGGCGTGCCGCGACAGCGATGAGACGCATCCATGCTCAGTGAATTCGAGGCCATCGAACGCACCTATGGCGCCGAGCGCGCCGGCGATCTGCGCAAGGCGCTGCATTTCCTGCTGCGGCGGCAGTTCGTGTTCGCCGGCGATCCGCGTTCGGCCACCGTCTACAACACCGTCATGGACGGCCGCTTCCGGGCCGTCGTGGACGGCTTCTTCGACAGTTGCGGCTACCGCGTTCATCGCGACGCCGAGGCGCAATGGGCCGGGATCACCGCCATGGGTGAGGACGTGCCGCTGCCGCGGATGAGGCTGGACGAGACCATCGTGATCCTGGTGCTGGCGGCACACTGGCAGGACGAGGTCAATGTTGGTGCGGTCGAGGATCGCGCGGTTGTCGTGACAACGCTCAACACGCTGTTCGACCGCTACAAGGACATGGTGCACCGGAACGGCTCCAACGCGATCACGCCGTCGCGCTTCCGCGAGGTCCTCAAAGAAGCCTCACAACGCGGCCTGGTCGATCTCGGCGATCTCGATGCGGAGGCGCAGGACCTGGAGGTCGCGATCCGCCCGATGATCAAACTGATCTCCGGTGCCGATGCCCTGCAGCGGATCGAGCGCTATGTCCGCTCGCAGGAGGTGGGCCTCGCCGTGGTCGAAGGAGACGACGCATGATGGAGCTGCGTCACATCGCCATGGTGAACTGGCATCTGTTCGACATCGAGGATGTCGAGATCACCGGCCATGTCGGCGTCTTCGGCGAGAACAGGTCCGGCAAATCGACCATTCTCGACATGGCGCAGGTGGTGCTGACCGGCGGCAACCGCAATGTCCAGCGGCTCAACGCAGTCGCGGGCGACAAGGGCCGCAGCCGCAGCGCGTCGAAGCGCAGTGTGCTCGACTACTGCCTGGGAACGCTGGGCGAGGATCAGCGCAAGCGCGACCAGGCCCGCACCTATATCTGCCTCGGCTTCGTCGACAGCGAGGGCCAGCGCGATCCCGTCACGATCGGCATGGCGATCGAGGCGCGCCGCTCGGAGAGCAGCGAGACCGTGCTCGGGCGTTTTGTTGTCACCGGCAAAATCCTGACGTCGGACGATTTCATCGACAAGCGGGACGGCAAGAAATTTCCCGCCGAATGGGATGCCGTCCGCAACCGCATCATCGCATCTGTCGGGCAGGGCAACTTCGTCAATCACCGCGACAAGGCGATCGACTACGTCCGCGAATATATGCGCAAGCTGGTGCCGCACGTCTCGGTGGTCGGCGAGCAGAACGCCAATGCGCTGCAGAAGGCCGTTGTCAACGCGATGACGCTCGATCACGACCAGACCGCGACCGAGTTCGTCCGCAACTACGTTCTCGAGCGCAACAACATGCGGGTCGGCGAGCTGCGCGAGTCGATCCGGACCTACCGCAACATCAACGACACCATCAAGACCATGCGCGAGAAACTGGAGGCGCTTCTCGCTCTTCGCGCCATCATCGCTGAGCTTGCCGGCGCCTATGAGCGGCGGGCCTGCGAGCAATGGATCGCGCGGCGCGGCTCTTGGCTATCGGCCCGCGCCGCCTATCAGATCCAGATGGCAAAATTTGCCGAGGAAGCGGCCAAGCGCGATGCGGCCAAGGCGGAGATGGACTTTCTCGACCAGGACATCGAGGCGATCGACACTGAAATCCGCAGGCTCGAGCGGGCGATCGCCGAGCATGACGCCAGGACCGGGCGGAATGCACTTGCGCAGGCCCGTGACGCGGCGGGACAGGCGATGCAGCGGGCGGTGGCTGCCTTCGAGGCACGGCTTAGCCGGCTGCGCGCGCTCGAACCGCTCTGCGCCATGACCGGATACGGGTTTGACGATCTCATCCCACCGCTCTCGCAAGCAACGAAAACCGGCCGAGATGCGGCGATCGATCGCGCGACGACGGTGCTGGTCGAGGCGGAAGCCAAACTGCTGTCGCAAGATCCGGCGCTGCTTGACAAGGTCGACGAGTCGCGCCGCCGGCTGATCCGGCAGGCCGACGATGAGCGTGCGCGCGCCGAGCAACTCCGGGAGCGGCTGCGCATCCATTCGAGCGGAGCAGGGGCCGCGCATCTCAGTGATGTCACGCTGCACCTCTGTCGCAAACTGCGGCAGGCCAACATGGTGCCGCGGATCCTCTGCGAGTTGGTCGAAGTCGCAGACGAGTCCTGGACAGCCGCCGCCGAAGGCCTGCTCGGCCGCGACCGCGAGGCCGTGTTCGTTGATCGCTCCGACATCGCGCAGGCGACTGCGCTGTTCAAGGAAGGCCGGCGTGAGTTCCGCGGCGCCTCGCTGGTCAGCCTGAACAAGCTCGATCCGCTCAAGGTGCCGCCGCTGCCCGGCACGTTTCCTTCACTGTTCAAATCCGACGACGCCGACGCATTGGCCTTCATTTCACGGCGGCACGGATCGGTGCGCCTCGCTGACACGCTTGCGCAGTTCAACGAGCCGGGCCGGGCGATCATGCGCGACGGCCTCTACGATGACGGCCTGGTCCGCTCCCACCGCGCCGCCGAACTTGCCTCGTTCAAGATCGGCAAGTCAGCGCAAGCGCGCCTCGCGAACGAGATGCGGGACGAGGTCGAGCGGCTGACGGATCAGTGCGCACGCAGCGAGGCGGCCGCGAGATTGGCCGACAAGGCCTATGGTGAGCTGCGCCGCTTTTTTGACGACCGATCTGTCACCTTCGAGTCGATCATCGCCGACTTCGCGAAGGCCCGGCAGGAGAATGACGAGATTGCCGAGCGCATGACTGCGCTCGACGGCGAGGGCGATGGCGGGTTGCGCGACAAGCGGCGGGAGCAACGCAAGCTGCGCGAGCACAGGATCGAGCAGAAACGAAGCCAGCAGCACGCCTTTAATACGCATCTGGTCGAGGCCGGGAAGGCAGAGGGCGTGATCGGAGGCGGAGAAAACATTCCGGGGTCCCGGCTCAGCGTCAAGCACGCCTGGAATTTATTTGGCAAGACCTTGCTACTGTACGATCGGCTCGCGGGGCGCGCGACCTATCGCAACCGGATCGATGCCGCCCCAAAGCGGCCGGATGCGGATCGCCACCGCGCCATTGCCGATGCCGCGACAAAGGCAGCCGAGGCCGCCGAGACCGAGCGCAACCGGATCGAACGCGACGTACGCCGCGCGCTTGGTGCTTATTTCGACAAGTTCGGCGTCGTGACGCAGGTCGGCGTTGAGAGCGAGCCGCTCGGTGAAGTCAAGCCGTGGATGGATCTTCTGATCGAGGAGATGGAAACCAGCGAGCTGCGCAAATATGAGAGCCAGGCGCGCGAGGCGGCAGAGAAGGCCGCGACCCTGCTGCGTGGCCAGTTCATCAACGCGCTGACCTCCAGGATTGCGAAAATGGAGCGCGAGCTGACCGCGATGAACCGCGGTCTCGCCGATCACCCGTTCCACAATGAGAAGTATTCGTTCCATCACACCCGGTTGGCCGAATTCCAGCCGATCCTGAAGATCATCGAGATCGGCAAGACCTCTCCGGAAGCGCTCGACATGCTGTTTCGGGGCGACGAGGTGCCCGAGGATTTTCCGCACCGGGACACATTGCGCGAGATCGAGGTGCTGCTGGAAGATCCCGAAAAGGATTTCAGCGAGTTCGAGGACTATCGCAACTTCTTCACCTTCGAGATCGTCATGGAGGACATCGTCAGCGGACGCAGGACCCGCTGGGAGACGCGGCGCGGCACCGGCTCGGGTGCCGAGCAGCAGGTGCCGATCTATGTCTCGATCGGCGCCTCACTGGCGTCGGTCTATGGCGGCGGCGGCCGGCATGGCGAGCGCGCGCCGGGCATGGCGCTCGCGATCTTCGACGAGGCCTTCTCCAAGATGGACGGCAAGAACCAGCGGCAGATGATGAGCTTCTACAAGAAGCTCGGCCTGCAGATCATCATCGCCGCGCCGAACGAGAAGCGCGTGGCCGTTCTGGAGCACATCGACACCGTGATCGAGGTCGACCGGATCGGCGAGAGCGCCCGTGCGAGCGTCGCGCAATTGAAGGAGCGCGCCCGCGCCGAGCTGAGGGCGATGGATCCGGACCTGCTGTCGGATGATGAATTGAAGAAGCTGGCAGCCGAGTAGGGCGATGGGACGGCGATTTTCCGATGCCGAGGCGCTCTTGTCCCATCTGCTGGACCGGCGCGAGGACGGCATCGCTGATCCGACCGCTCGTCCCGATTTTTCACCACTCGATAACGTCTCGGAGATCGACTGTTTCGTCAGGCGGCTCGAGGAGGCCGAGTCCGCTGGTGCCATCCGCATCGTCAAGGGGAAGGGGCGCGACAGCGACCAGATCAAGCTTGTCCGATTGCAGGATACCGTGCGGCTCTATGATCTGCTCGAACGCCGTCCAGTCGCAGAACTCGCTGTAGCGGCGACCGAACGGTTGCGCGACGGGCTCGATGTGCCGGATGCGCTTGCCCCCTCGATTGCCGCGATCAGCGCGCAATGGGAGCGTGGCCGTCCATGGCAGGGCTTTGCTGCAGCAGATGTTGATCGGTTGCGGACCGCGTTGATGCTCGCAACAGCCATTCTCCACGACAAGCACAAAGGCACAGACTACCGGACCTTCTCGCGCAAGATCGCCGGCGACAGCAAGGCGTTGGAGAGACTCGAAGGAGCAGTTGTCAGGCTGTTGGGCTTGACGCTCGAGCTGCCGCCGGGAGCGCGTCCGCGCGATGCGCTCAGGACGCTCGGACTGGAGAAGTTCGCGCCGCCACTGCTTCTGGCCGGTCGTCTCGATTTCGACAGCGCCGAGCTGTCTCTGATACGGCCGGCCTATTTCGGTATCCCGCCGCAGGAGGCGTCGCGCATCCGCTTGCACGAGACGCCACGCTACGTGCTGACGATCGAGAACTATGCCAGCTTCCACCGACATATCGCAGAGGCCGATCGCGACAGCATGGGCGTGACGATCTTTGTCGGCGGCTATCCGTCGTTGGCGACGCAGGGTGCGTTGCGCGCGCTTGCGGGTCTGGTGCCAGGCAATGTGCCGTTCTTTCATTGGTCGGACATCGATCCTGACGGCACCTGGATCTTCCGAACCATCGAGCGGATCATCGCGCGGCCGTTGCGGCCACATCTGATGACGCCGGAGCTTGCCGAGGTGTTCGGACGGTCGCCCGACGATCCGAGCCGGCCGCCGAGACAGGTGGAAAACACCGCAATTGCAGCTCTGACAACTTATCTGTCGAGCGAGGGCGCCAAATGGCTGGAGCAGGAAGAGCTCGATCCGGCAATGCCCGTGTAGGACCGTTCTCCGCGCAGGCTGCGGTCAATCGCCACATGCGATCATCACCCCGCATTGATGAGATGGGTTGCCACAAGCGGCGATTGCGGCGGCTGATGCGGCCAACACACACCGTGCAACTCTTTTGAGTTGGCCGCCGCTCCTTACGGCACGATTCACACACTTGCCGTAAACACATGGTGCAGCCTGAGTTCCGGCCCCATCAATCGAGATGCCTTCATGCGGATGTTTGCTCCTTCGACTGCCGTCGCCCAACGCGCCGGTATGCTGTTCTGTGTCCTTTTTGGCCTGTCCATGCCGACCCATGCGCAGACGGTGACACCCGAGCAGCCGGCGCAGGCCGCGGCGGACAAGCCGGACGAAACAAAACCGGTCGCGTCCGACGAGAAGCCGGCGCCTGCCGAGCAGAAGCCGGTGGCTGGTGCGGCGGAGCAACCCGCAGCGACGGCGGACAAGGCGGCCGAGAACAAGGCCCAGGCCGAGCCGCAATCGGCGCCGGTGAAAGCTGACGCTGCAGATGCGAAGGATCAGCCGGCCTCCGCCGCAGAGACTCCAGCGCGCAGCGATGAGAAGCCGGCGGCGGCTGAGCAGAAGACCGCTACGCCAGCCATCGTCGAGGAGAAGAAGGAGCCGGAAAAGCCGGTTCAAGCCGAGGAGAAGCCTGCTGCTGTGCAGGGGAAACCGGTTGCTGCGCCCGAGCCTGCCGCTGCGCAGAGCGAGAAAGCTCCCGCGCCTGAGACGAAGCCGGCCGACGCTGCGGAGAAGGCAGCTGTGCAGGACAAGCCAGCCGACGCCGGCGCGCCATCTCCTGCGCCGGAAAAACCTGCTGTCGCGGAGGACAAGAAGCCAGCCGCAGCCCCGCAAGAATCCAAAGCCCCGCTGGATTCCAAGCCGGCGGCGGCACAGGACAAGCCGGCTGCAGCGCAGCCGACGGCTTCAGAAGCGAAAGAGGCGAAGCCTGCGGCCACACCAAAACCAGCCGACAAGCCGAAGCCAGCTGCGGTTGAAGAGAAGCCGGCCGCCAAGCCCAAAGCGGCGACGCATTCAGAACATGCGGATGATGATGCGCCCAAGCACCGCAAGCATCACGCGCGCAGCGACGATGACGAGCCGGTCAAACGCAAGCGTCATGCGCATGTCACACACAAGCCCAAGGCGCATCAGAGGTGCACCCAATTCCGCACCTATGACGAGGATCGCGGCACCTATAGGGGATACGACGGGCGCATCCATTCCTGCAGGTAAGCTCGGACCGATCCGGCATAGCTGTTCGCGCCGGCTCACACCGACGCGCCAGCATGCCAGATTCTAACACGTGCGGCGGGCGCCGCGACGAGCGCAGCCCGGCGGTGACGGACTGATCATCGTCATCTTGCAGTCTCAAGTTGTGCCGCCTTGCACGACATCCCGGTTTCACGATACCATCGTTATTGCGTTGGGGATTTCGGGGGAGTGGGGCTCGTGCAAAGGTTGATCGTTGCTGCCGGCGCGATGGTGCTGGCGGCGCTCGTGGCGTTGTCCGCGTTTGCGCAATCGGCGCCGCCGAGCGAAGCTGCCCGCAAAGCGGAACTGAAGGCCGCCTGGCAGGCGGCGAGCCAGGCCGGCACCGACGGCCCCAGCGATATCACGCTGATCGACCAGGGTTCGCTGAAGCTGCCCGCCGACCATTTCTTCGTCCCGAAGAGCGAAGGCCTGCGTCTGCTGCGCGCGCTCGGCAACGTCGTCGATGATGCGACATTCGTGGGGCTGGTGCTCGGAAAGCGTCAGAACGACCAGTGGATGGTGGTGATCCGCCATATCAAGGAAGGCTACATCAAGGAGGACGACGCCAAGAACTGGAATGCGGACGACCTCCTGAAGAACATCAGCGCCGGCGTCGAGCATGCGAACCAGGACCGCGCCGCGCGCGGCTTTCCCGAGATGCAGGTGATCGGATGGATCGAGCCGCCGACCTACGATGCGAACGCGCATCGTCTGGTGTGGTCGCTCTTGGGCAAGGACAAGGGCGAGGCGGACGACGCGCCGAAGAACGTCAATTACAACACCTACGCGCTCGGACGTGACGGCTATTTCAGCTTGAACCTGTTATCCGGATCCGATCGGATCGCGAACGACAAGGCGGTCGCGCATGAGCTGCTGTCCGATCTCTCTTACAACCCGGGCAAGCGCTATGAGGATTTCAGCGCGAGCACGGACCGGATCGCCGAATATGGGTTGTTGGCCTTGGTTGGCGGCGTCGCGGCGAAGAAGCTCGGACTGCTCGCGCTCGCCGGCGCCTTCGTCCTGAAGTTCGCCAAGCTGATCATTTTCGGCGTGGTCGGCGCAGGGGCTGCCATCATGAATTTCTTCCGTCGCAAGCCGCGCAGCGACAACGCCGGCGGAGCCGCGTGAGGCGCCAACTGCGTCAGCCATCCCGACTCATTCAGCCCAGGGTGCGCCTCATCTCGATCCTGCTATCGGCACGACATGAACGTCATTCACAACGTTGTTGAACTGAATTCAGTGGATTGACAGCAAGGTCCACGGCAAGCGAATTGCAGCCCCGCTGCGTGGCGTCGCGGCTGCTCCTTGGGCCGAAATTTGCTTGCGGCGCGACCAATTGGACGCAGAGTGGACAAGCGTAGTTCGGGCAGGGGCGGCACATTTCTCAGGCGCAGCTTGAGCCGACCGTCGTTCTGAAGAGGGCAGTTGAATGGATTCACCTTTGCCGGAAAGCGAGACGGGTCAAGTCGCAGCCAATTCGAGCGATAAGCCGAAGACGCAACCTTCGACGCGTGCACCCGCCGTCATCGTGGCGCTGGTGGTGACAGGCGTCGCCGCGTTATCGATCTGGTATCTGATGCGGCCCGAGCCGTTGCTGGTGCAAGGCGAGGTCGACGCCACCCGCATGGATATCGCAGCCCGCATCGATGGACGTGTCGCCGAGATTCCGGTGGCGCGCGGGCAGAACCTTCCGTCCGGCGCGGTGCTGGTGAAGATCGACAACCCCGAGACCCTGGCCAAGCTCAGGGATGCCGAAGCTGCGAAGGTCGTTGCGCAGGCGCAGCTCGCCCATATCGAGGCCGGCACGCGCGTCGAAACCATTGCCGCGCAGAAAGCAGCCTATGAGCGCGCGCAGGCGGCGGCGACGCTGGCGCAGAAGACGTTCGATCGCGTCCACGAACTCTTTGGGCTTGGCCACGCGCCGCAGGCACAGCTTGACCTCGCGACGGACCGGCTGCAGGAGAGCCAGCGCGCGGCAGACCAGGCCAAATCGGCCTATGATCAGGCCGTCAACGGCGCCACGCGCGAGGAGCGGGCGCTGGCCGCAGCCAGCGTGCAGAAGGCGACCGCTGATATCGCCAGCGTGCAGGCACTGGTCGACCAGATGACCGTCACCGCGCCCGTTGCCGCTCAGGTCTATCAGCGCAACGTCGAGCTCGGCGAATATGTCTCGCCTGGGGTGCCGCTGCTCACTTTGATCGATCTCAGCGACATCTGGCTGCATTTCGATCTGCGCGAGGATCTCGTCAGGGCGCTGAAGGTCGGCGACCGTTTCGAGGTGCGGGTGCCGGCGCTGGGCGACCGCGCGATCACCGCCGAAGTGAAGCTGATCGCGACCCGCGGCGAGTATGCGAGCTGGCGGGCCACCCGCGCGACCGGCGCGTTCGACCTGCGCACCTTCGAGGTCCGTGCTTATCCGGTCGAGAAGGTGCCGGAGCTGCGCCCCGGAATGAGCGTCTACGCCGACTGGCGGAGCCGATGATGGCATCCGTGCCCAAGCCGGGTTTCCGCCTGGTCGTCACCCGCGAATGGCGCTGGATGCTGCGCGACCGCGTGATGCCGATCCTGGTACTCGGGGTTCCGCTCCTCGCCGTCATCGTGCTCACCGCGGTGTTCAGCCATCAGGTGATGCGCGGCCTCGGCGTTGTCGTGGTCGACGACGACAGGACGCCGACCGCGGCCACGTTCATTGAATCCGTCGCGGCGTCGCCGACGCTGGCGATCGTTGCCCGCCCGGCCGATTTGTCGGCCGCGGCCCGTGCGATCCGATCGGGCGAGGCCGGGGCGGCGGTCTACATCCCCGCGAATTTCGAGCGCGATTTGCAGGCCGGCCGCCGGCCGCAGGTCACGGCCTTCTACAATCAGCAGGCACTCACTGCGGCGGGCGTGGCCTCCCAAGGATTGTCCGATGCGTTGCATGCCGCAGCGAGCCACGTGGCCGCAGCCGGCCATAGCGCACCTTCGCGGCATCGGATCGGCACGCTCGCCGTCGAGCAGATCGCGCTCACCAATCCCGAACGCAATTATGCGCAATATCTGGTTCGCGCGCTGCTGCCCGTGGTTCTGCACATCGTGGTCGCCATCAGCGCCGGCTACGCGGTCGGCTCCGAGTTCCGGCGCCGCAGCTTGCGGGCTTGGCTCGCCTGCGCGGGCGGCAATCCCATCACCGCGCTCGCCGGCAAGCTGACGCCATTGTTCATCCTGTTCATCGGCATGATGGGCGTGCTGACGCTGGTGATCGAAGGCGTGTTCGGGATTCCATTCCGGGGCGACCTGCCGATGATGCTGGTCGCCGCGCTGCTGTTTCTGATCGCCTATCTCGCGCTTGGCGCGCTGTTGCAGTTGGTGACCCGCGAGCTTGCGACGGGGCTTGCGCTCACCGGCCTGATCGTGTCGCCGGCATTCGGCTTTGCCGGCGTCGGATTTCCCGTGATCGGCATGAACAGCTTTGCACAATATTTCGGCGCGCTGCTGCCCTTGCGCTGGTACATGTCCATGCTGTTTGGCCAGGCGGCCTGCGGCCTGCCGGTGCAGGCGAGCGCACAGCCGTTTGCAGCACTGGCTTGCTTGGCGGCCCTCTTTGTCATCCTGGCAGTGTGGCGGCTCCACGCGATCCAGCCTACCGCCCGGAGCGCGCGGACGTTGGAACGCGGGCCGGAGGATCCGGCGCTGCCGCAGCGCGACTTTGGCGGCGTTTTCGCAACCGAATGGCGTCGGGTCCTGTCGAATCGCAGCGTGTTCTCGACCCTGATGCTCGCGCCGCTCATCTACGGCATCTACTACCCGCAGCCCTATCTGACGCAAATTCTCCACGAGGTCCCGGTGGCGGTGGTCGACAACGACCTCACCCATCTCAGCCAGGACATCGTGCAAGCCCTCGACGCTAGCGGAACGGTGCGCGTCGCGGTCCGCGCACAGACCCTGGAGGAGGCGCGCGCGGCGCTTCAGCGCGGAAAAGTGTTCGCGATCCTCGGCATTCCGCCCGGTACTGAACGCGACGTGCTCAAAGGCGACATCGCCCATCTGCCGTTCTATGCCGACGCGACCTATCTCCTGATCTTCAAGGCGACCGCCGCCGGCGTGGCGTCTGCGGTCGCGACACTTTCGGCTGATCTGACCAGCCTCGGCGCGCGCAGCGAGGGCAGCCTCGCCAAGGCCTCTCTCGCCTCGGCAAGCCCCGCTGACATCCTGATCCAGCCGATCTTCAACCCGACCGGCGGCTACGCGAGCTATATCGTGCCCGCGGCGTTCGTGCTGATCATTCAGCAGACGCTGCTGATGGGGGTTGCGATGCTGACGGTGGGCGGGTTAGCGGCGTACCGTCCGCTGCCCACTGTGATTGGCCGCGCGGTCGCTCACTTGACATTGTCGTTGCCGGCGCTGGCGTTGTTTCTTGTGGTCCTGCCGCGCGTCTACGGCTTCTCGACGCTCGGCCAGACCCCGGCGCTGTTTGCGCTGGCGGCCCCATTCATCCTCGCCACCAGCTTTCTGGGCCAGGCTGCTGGCGCCTGGTTCAAGCAGCGCGAGACAGCCGTCCTGCTGTTTCTCGCCACCAGTATTCCGCAGCTCTTTGTCGTCGGCTTTGCCTGGCCGCGCGAGGCGATCCCTGCACCGGTCCTGACGGCAAGCCGGATATTCCCCTCCGACTTCGCCATCGACGGGCTGTTGCGGGTCAACCAGATGGGGGCCGATCTCAACGAAGTTTGGCCCGACTGGCGCGGCCTCTGGCTGATGACGTTGGTGTATTTCATCCTGGCCTGGCTGTCGGCAAGATGGCTTCAAGGGAGGCGGACCTATGGCTAGCATACGCACCCGGCTTCGCCGCCGCCGGCTGATCGGGCTGGCGGTGCTCGCTGCGCTGGCTGGCGGCGCCGCCTACCTGGTCTGGCGGCCGGAGCCCGATCTGCCAGTGGTCGGCATGGTCCGCTCCACCGAGATCAGGATTGCTCCCGCGGTCGGAGGTCAGCTCGCCGCCATCAAGGTCACGCGCGGTCAGCACGTGAAGGCCGGCGACGTGCTCGCTGAGCTCGGCGCGCCTGAGCTTGCGGCGGCGATCGTGCAGGCCCGCACGGCAGGCGACGTGGCGCGCGCCTCACGGGCTCATGTTTATGCCGGCGCGCGCGAGGAGCAGGTCGCGATGCTCGCGGCGGAAATGCGCAAGGCGCAATCGCGCCAGGACTATGCGACGCAGCAGCTCGGCCGCACCTCGCAGCTGGCGCATGATGATTTCGCCTCGCCGGCGGCGCTCGACCAGGCGAATGCCGATGCCGACACGGCGCGCGCCGATGTTGCGGAGGCCGAGGCCAATCTTGAATCGGCCAAGGCTGGACCGACGCGTGAAGAGCGCGGCATTGCCGATGCCCAGGTGGACGCTGCCGGCACGGCGCTGCGCGTATTGGAGCGACGCTTCGACAAGACCATCCTGCGCGCTCCGTCGGACGGCATCGTGGGCGTGATCGTTGCCGAAGTCGGCGAGGCTGTGCAGGCTGGCCAGCCCGTGCTCACGATCGAGGCCGTCGCGCAGCCCTGGCTTTCCTTCAACGTGCGAGAAGATCGCCTCCACGGCCTCACCTTGGGCACGAAGGTCGATCTCGTCGCCTCCGGTCATGATGGCCACTTTGCCGGCGTCGTCACGGAGTTGTTGCCGCTCGGCGAATTCGCGATCTGGCAGGCCGCGCGTGCGGTCGGCGATCACGATCGCAGCACGCTGCGCATGCGCATCGACCCGCTGCCCGATGCACCTGCACTCGAACCCGGAATGACGGTGCATCTCCTGCGCTAAGCGCGATCGGGATCCATGCGCGCCGTGCTGCATGGACGCGGCGGCGAGCGAGGTCGCGCTGCGACGCTGTCGCCGCACGCAACGCAAGATCAGGTTCTCTCTCACCTAGATCGCGGCCTGATGATCGATGACGGGGTGCGCCGGGCTGATCATATCGGGCAGCATCGCCGGCCGGCCCTGCAAGAGCTGCGTCGCCAGCGCCGCACATTGGTTGCGGATATCGGGAATGGCCATGATCTCCCAGAAGGCCGCGCGCGTGAGCGGACCAACCGCAAACAGCCGTTGCGACGGCAGGCCGTCGGCGCGCACGATGGCGCAGTCGGGCGTGATGTCGATGCCGATGCGGAGCACGTCAGGCCGCGCCAGGCCCTGGTCGAACAGGCTGCGCACGGCGACATTGGTGGTCGCACGGGGATCTCGCACGATACCGGTGCAGTCGACGATGGCACCGACTTCCATGCTCTCGATCTCGGATCGGCCGCGTCGACGATAATGGACGCGCGCACCGCTGATGCCGCCGTCGATGCCGACCAGCTTGGCCGCCTTGATCGTCAACTGTCCGTCGGCGATCACCGCCGCGATGCGCGCTTCGACTTCCGGCGCCATGCGATGCCGGTGGACGTCCCACCAGGCTCGGGCATGTTCCAGGAAGCTGCGCTTGGCGGAGAGCGGCAGCTCGCGCCACAGCCGATGACTGAAGGGTCTGATCGCGTCGATCACGCTGCGCCAATCACCACCGTCCACCGCATGCGCGGCGATCCGTTGCCGGAACCAGCGCAACAGCCTGCTGGCGCCGATGCCGAACGGCACATCCTCCTCGCGCAACGAAAGGGGCGCCGTGCGCCGATGGCCTTTGGCCATCAGGCCACGGCGGGACATTGCGATGATGGGACCGTGATGTCCTTCGCGCAGCAAGGTGAGCACGTAGTCAGCCATGCTGAGGCCGGTGCCGAGGATCAGCACGGTTGTGTCCTTGCCGAAGCCGGGAACGGATGGCGATATCCAGGGATCGGCATGCCAGGCGGATCGCGCGGTTGCCGCGTCATGGCCGGTCGCGAGCACCGCAACGTCGCCGACGAGGCGCGATCCGTCGGCGAGGCTCACTGTGACGTTGCCCCAGCCTTCGCTCACCGCCACGCATTCGCCGCGCAGGATCGTCAGTCGCTGCGCACCGTGCTGAGGCGACAGAAACGGATCAACGAGGCTCGTGACGTAATCGCCATAGAGGCGGCGAGGGACGAAGCAATACGGATCAGGACAGAGTGGCGCGCCCTTCGCGCCCGTCGACAGCCAGCGCCAGAAATGGTCGGGGTCGTCGGGGAGCGCGCTCATATTGGCGGCGCGAACGTTGAGAAGGTGTTCGGAGTTGCCGGTATGATAGGCAAGCCCGCGGCCGATCTCGCTGCGCTTCTCGATCAGCGTTACGCGGAAGTCCGAATCCGGATGTTGTAGCAGCTGATAGGCGAGCAGGACGCCTGATGCGCCGCCGCCAATGATGATTGCGTGTCGGTCTGGAGCGCAGCTCATGGATGGGCGCCTCTTTGAAACACCGCAAAACGCAGCAATTGCACTGTAGCATGCAATGCGGCTCCTGCCCGCAGGGCGCACGAAAAGACAAATCTATTCTCTTGTGCTGCGCGTTCCCGCTACGCGTCGGCTAGGAACAGGCACACGCCTGACGAAACGACATCGCGCCGTGGCCGGCGAGGGGACACTTGCTAACCGACCTTATGAGGGCGGCCCACATGACCGCCCGGTGCTCAGCGCGGAAACAGCGTCTGTGCTGTGGCGTTGGCGTTGCGAGGCCGTGGTGGCGGTACCACGCCTGGTGGCCGCGCTGCATCCGTTCGTTGCGGCAGGGGCGCAGCGGGCTTCGGCTGCTGCAGCGTCGAGATCCTGGTCATCACGCGCATCAGCTGGTCCTGGCCGGCCTGCAACTGCTCGGTTGCCCTGGCTTGATCGCGAACGACCTGCTCCTGGCCGGCCTTGAGCTGCTCGATCCCGATCTGCAGATCGGCGACGTCGCGGGCCAGCTTCTGGATCAACGGCATCATGTCCCGATCGACGGACGCGGTGTTGTTATCTCCACGGTCAATCGACGGCTGCGAAAGCGATGCGGATGACGCGTTCAGCGAGGCGGTCGTCATGTCCGAGGACTGTGTGCCGGCGGCAGACGACCGCACATTGGCCGAACTCACGTCGGTGGATGCATCGGCATCGTTGGTTGCCGAAAACTTCAAAAGCGACGGCGTCCAGCGCGCCACCATCGATGTCGTAGCGTCGGGATAGAACCAGGCGGCAGCTCCCCCGATCAGGCCGGCCACAACCAGAATACCGATTGCACTATGCAAAGCCCTGCGGCGAAGCGACCTGCGCAAACGTGTTTGCGGAGTGCCTTTGTCACCACCCAGCTCGGGCCCCCGGGGGGCGGGCTGGGCCGCGATATCCGCAAGTCGCTGGTCGATCCGCGACAGCACGTCGCGCACGACCCGCTTGTAGATATCCGTGTAAGAATCCTTCTCAGGCGACAGACCGATCTCGCCCGGATCAACCTCGTTCACGTTCTGCGTCGACTGCACTGGTATTCCTTTCAGGTCCAAGCCCCCCGGACCAAAGGCGCCCGTCAGTTCCCGAATCGTCCGACAAATCGGCGCGGTGCTTTGACCAAACAAAGACTTCGCCGTGACAAGTGCGAGGCGATTTCAGGTTCCAGGCGAGGTTCTTGGGTGAGCTTCTTGGGTGAAGTTCTCAGGTGAAGTTCTTGGGGATCGACCGCGCTGCCGGGCCAGGGCCCAGAGCGATTGCGACGCGCATGACGAAGATATTGTGACGATGAATTTGGCCGCCCTCGTGAATTGACCCAGGCAGGAAGCGGGCGGCCGGCTCCAATTTCCTGCGTGCTGGACGACGCGAAAGCGGCTCGCTACAAGGATGTATATTAAGTTTGATAAAGCTTAAAATTGCGAGACAAATCGATCGCGGCGGCCCCCGGAGCGCCGGAGCCCCGTCAGCATGCTGGACCGGCGACGCGGTCGGGGGCGCTCATTCTGTGCGGCGGCATTTCAACGCGGCCGCCAAACGGCCTTGTCAACGTCGCATCAATGGCACTAGAAGAAAATCGTCAGCGAGGCACCCAAGAAACATAAGCTGATCTCCAAGGGAGGAAGAATGCGCAAAATCATCATTACTGTCGCCATGACCCTGCCAATGCTGGGGGCGGCCTATGCGCAAGACAGCATCAAGCTCGGCTACATCGATCCGCTGTCCGGAGGCGGTGCCAGCGTCGGCGAGGGCGGTCTCAAGACCTTCCAGTATCTCGCCGATGAGGTGAACGCGAAGGGCGGCATTCTCGGCCACAAGATCGAAATCCTGCCGCTCGACAACAAGACCAACCCGCAGGAGAGCCTGATCCAGGCCCAGAAGGCGATCGATGCCGGAGCGCATTACGTCACCCAGGGCAACGGCTCGTCGGTGGCGGCTGCGCTCGAGGATTTCGTCACCAAGCACGATACGCGCAACCCGGGCAAGGAAGTGCTTTTCTTCAACTACGCCGCGGTTGATCCGAGCCTGACCAACGACAAATGCAGCTTCTGGCATTTCCGCTGGGATGCGAGCTCCGACATCAAGATGGAGGCGCTGACCAGCTACATGAAGGGCCAGTCGTCGATCAAGAAGGTCTATCTGATCAATCAGGATTATTCGTTTGGTCAGTCGGTGCGGTCAGATGCGCGCAAGATGCTGGCGGCGAAGCGGCCCGACATCGAGATCGTCGGCGACGAGCTGCACCCGCTGCTCAAGGTCACCGATTTCTCGCCCTATATCGCCAAGATCAAGGCCTCCGGCGCCGACAGCGTCGTCACCGGCAATTGGGGACAGGATTTCGCGCTGCTCCTGAAGGCTGCGGCGGATGCCGGTCTCAAGGTGAACTGGTACACCTATTATGCAGGCGGCGCCGGCGGTCCCACCGCCATCAAGCAGACCGGCCTCGATCATCAGGTGTTCCAGATCACCGAAGGCATCCCGAACTCCGGCAACAAGGAGGCCATGGAGTTCGAAACGGCATTCCGCGCCAAGGCCAACATGTCGCTGTGGTATCCGCGGGCGGTCAACGAGATCAGGATGTTCAAGGCGGCGGCTGAAAAGGCCAACTCGGTCGATCCGATCAAGGTTGCGGAAGCGCTCGAGGATATGAAGTTCCAAGTGCTGGACGGCGGCGAAGGCTTCATGCGCAAGGACGACCACCAGTTCTTCCAGCCGATCTACATCTCCTCCTTCGGTACGCTTGCGGACAAGGAGAAGGAGCCGTTCGACGAGGAGAACACCGGCTGGGGCTGGCACATGGTCTCCAAGATCGACACCGCGCAGACCATCGTTCCAACGACCTGCAAGATGAAGCGGCCCTGACAGGCCGGCCACGTCGCGCCCCGTGCCCACAGCGGCACGGGGCAGCGCGGCTGTTTCCGCTTATGAGCGGGCGAGGGCTCGATCCCTTGTCCAACGGGCCTTGGCTAGGTGCTTGGCCCGGCCCAAAATTGCAATCGAGCCGTCCGGAGAACAAACGAGTGCGTCGTGCTTGAGTTGATCGTCATATCGACCCTCAACGGCGTCTTGTTCGGGATGCTGCTGTTCTTGCTGTCGAGCGGGCTGACCGTGATCTTCAGCATGATGGGCGTGCTCAATTTCGCCCATGCGAGCTTCTACATGCTGGGCGCGTTTTTCGGCTACCAGCTCACCAAATGGATCGGCTTCTGGCCGGCGCTGGTGCTGGCGCCGCTCCTGGTCGGCGCGATCGGCATGGCGGTCGAGCGTTATGGCCTGCGCAACACCCACAAGCACGGTCATGTTGCCGAGTTGCTCCTGACCTTCGGTCTCGCTTTTGCGATCGAGGAGATCGTGTCGATGATCTGGGGCAAGAGCCCGGTCGACTATCGCGTTCCGGCTGCGCTCGATTTCCCGGCCTTCACGCTGTTCTCCACCAATTATCCGGCCTACAAGCTCTTCATGCTCGCGATCTCGGTCGCGATCTTCGTGGGGCTCTTGCTCGTCTTGAAGCGGACGCGCATCGGGCTCATCGTCCAGGCTGCGCTGACCCATCCGCACATGGTCGGCCACCTCGGTCACAATGTCGGGCAGATCTTCATGCTGGTGTTCGGGGTCGGCAGCGCGCTTGCCGGCGTGGCCGGCGTGATCGCGGGCCCTGCGCTGGTCACGCAATCCGACATGGCCGCGCTGCTTGGGCCGATCCTGTTCGTCGTCGTCGTGTTCGGCGGCCTCGGCTCGCTGCCCGGCGCCTTCATTGCTTCGCTTTTAATCGGGCTGATCCAGACGTTTGCGGTGGCGTTGAACGGCTCGCTTGCGACCGCCTTCGGGCCGCTCGATCCGAGCCTCGGCCCCTCGGTGCTGACCGACATCTGGAACGTCACGATTGCCCAGATCGCCCCGATCCTGCCTTACGTGCTGCTGGTGTTGATCCTGATCGTCCGTCCGCTTGGCCTGATGGGAACGCGTGAAACATGAGCCAGGCCATCACCACCGCCGCCGACCTCCTCAAGGAGCACAACGGCCGCAACCTCGGTTTCTATGGCATCTGGCTCGCGGCCGCCGCCGCACTCGTCGTGTTGCCGCTGATCTTCTCCTCCGGCGGCGCGCTGACCTCGTTCAGCCTGATCGGCATTTCGATCATCTTCGCGCTGTCCTACAACATCCTGCTCGGGCAGACCGGCCTGCTGTCGTTCGGCCATGCCGTCCAGTATGGGCTCGGCGGCTTCCTCGCGGTTCACGCGATGAACGCCGTGGCCGATCATCAATGGCCGGTCCCACTGCCGTTCATTCCGCTGATCGGCGGGGTCGGCGGGCTCGCCTTTGCCATGCTGGTCGGATGGGTGATAACCCGGCGCGCCGGCACCGTGTTCGCCATGATCTCGCTCGGCATCGGTGAGCTCGTTGCCTCGTCTTCGCTCATTCTGCGCAGCGTGTTCGGTGGCGAAGCCGGCATCACCACCGACCGCACCGCGCTGCCGCACATGTTCGGCTGGAGCTTCGGGCCACAGATCCAGGTCTATTATCTGATCGCGTTCTGGCTGATGCTCTCGGCGATCGCGATGTATGCGCTGACCCGCACGCCGCTCGGACGCATCTGCAACGCCGTACGCGACAATCCGGGGCGGGTCGAGTTCATCGGCTATGATCCGCATGTCGTGCGCTATCTGGCCTACTGCTTCGCCGGGCTGTTTGCCGGCGTCGCCGGTGGGCTCACCGCGATCAATTTCGAGATCGCGAACTCGGCCTTTCTCGGCGCGACGCAATCGGGGCTCGTGCTGTTTGCGACCTTCATCGGCGGCACGGCGTATTTCTTCGGCCCGGTCCTGGGCGCCATTCTCGTGACCTATCTGCAGCTCGGGCTGACCAATCTCACCACCGTCTGGCAACTCTATTTCGGCATCATCTTCATCGGCATCGTGATGTTCGCGCCGGGCGGCATTGCCGGCCTGCTGATGATGCATCGCCCACTGATCCGGGGCCGGACCCTCGGCATGGTGATCCCGTCCTATCTGATTGCTGTGCTCCCGACCGTGGCGCTGGCGCTCGGCATCATCCTCGCGATCGAGACGGTCGCGCGTTACGGCCAGGGCCAAGGGGAGGGCAGCGTCATCAACCTGCTCGGTGTTGCCTTCAACGCCACCTCGCCGATCACCTGGATCGTCGCGGCAGTGCTGATCGTCGCAGGCTTGCTCGTCTCCCGCATCACCTGGCGGCGAATGGCGGAGGCGTTCGATCACGCCGCCACCGTAGCCCGCGATCGGGGGTACCTGGCGTGACCGCAGCCATTGACATCAGCGCCGTTGAAAAGCGGTTCGGCAATATCAACATCATCCGCGATCTCAATCTGAGCGTCGCCAAGGGCGAACGCCACGCCATTATCGGGCCCAACGGCGCCGGCAAGTCGACGACCTTCAATCTGATCAGCGGTCATCTGAAGCCGACCTCGGGCGAAATCCGCTTGAACGGTGAGGTGATCTCCGGCCTGCGCCCGTTCGAGGTCAATCGCCGCGGTCTGTCGCGCTCATTCCAGGTCACCAACGTCTTCGCCAAGATGACGGTCTGGGAAAATGTCCGTTGCGCGGTGCTGTGGGCCACCGGCCATCGCTATGCGTTCTGGAAGAATGTCGACGAGCTGCCGGAGGTGCGCCGGCGCACCGCCGAGATCCTCGAGGACATTCACCTGATCCATCGCCGCGACGTGCCCGCCGGGCTTCTGACCTATGCCGAGCAGCGCGAATTGGAGATCGGCATCACCATCGCCGGGGGCGCCGATGTCATCATGCTGGACGAGCCAACCGCAGGCATGAGCCACGCCGAGACCGAGCGGGCTGTCGCGCTGATCCGCCGCCTGACCGAGGGCCGCACGCTCGTCATCGTCGAGCACGACATGAGTGTCGTGTTCGGGCTGGCCGACCGCATTTCGGTGCTGGTGTACGGACACATCATCGCCTCCGGCACGCCCGAGCAGGTTCGCGGCGATCCCAAGGTCAAGGAAGCCTATCTCGGCGAGGAGGCGCATTGATGCTCGAGGTCAAGGACCTCCACGCCTTCTACGGCAAGAGCCACATCCTGCAGGGCGTCGATATCAGCATCGGGGCAGGCGAGGTGGTGAGCCTGCTCGGACGCAACGGTGTCGGCCGCTCGACGACCGTGAAGGCGATCATGGGCGAGGTGGCGCCACAAGGCACGATCCGCTTCAAGGGAAAGGATATCGCCGGCCTCCCGAGCCATCGGATCGCGCGCGCCGGGCTCGGTTATGTTCCGGAGCACCGCGACATCTTTCCGGGGCTGACCGTCCGTCAGAACCTGCTGCTCGGCATCAAGGACGTCCGCAAGCCCGGCAAGTGGCGCCTCGAGACCATGCTCGAGATGTTTCCCAATCTGGCCTCACGGGCCGACACGCCTGCGGGCGTCCTGTCCGGCGGCGAGAAGCAGATGCTGACGATCTGCCGGACGCTGATGGGCGATCCCGAGCTGATCATGATCGACGAGCCGACCGAGGGACTCGCGCCCCTGATCGTCCAGCAGGTCGGCGATCTCATCGCGCAAATCGCAGCCGCCGGCGTCGCCATCCTGCTGGTCGAGCAGAAGCTCTCGATCGCGCTGCGGATCTCGCACCGCGTCTATGTCATGGGCCACGGCCGGATCGTCTTCGAAGGCACGCCCGACGAGCTCAAGGCCAACGCCGCCATCCGCAAGGAATGGCTCGAGGTGTGACGGTGGGTTGCGATCGACGGCTCCCGCGATCGTGCCGTATATGTTCAGCTTCCTGCCAAGGCGTCGCGCATGGCGACGCGGCTTCCGTCCGGCTTGCTGAAATAGAGATGGTTCTCAAGCACGGATTGCATGTTTTCAAACATCGAATAGAGGTCGTCGCAATAGACCGATGGATTGTCGTAACCGTTCTTCTTCGAAAAGCGATGTGGAAGATAGCCGCCGCCACACGCATTCATGAACTTGCATTCGCGGCACTTCGCGCAAAGCTTAACCGACGCGTCGCGTGCCGCTTTCCAGCGAGGCTCGTTCCTGACCTCGTCGATCTCATGATCGAAGATGTTGAACCTGGTGCTCGTGAAGCCGTCGCCCGCGATACGCAGCACATCGTGAGCCTCCACGGTGCCGTCGGTCATAACGGTGCAGAGCTCGACAGGCTTGTGGCCCACGCCTTCGGTCGGTGAATTGTTTCCGAGCAGGGCAGTGATCATATCGGAAATGATGCGGATGTTGGCCGTTTGCGTCGTGCGGTTGGCCGCAAGCCAGACGTCGAACAGGCCCTTGTAGAACGCGGCGATGGACGGCGGGCTTTCATCCACCGTCGCATCGGGGATCATGATGTCGTAGTTGACGATTCCGCATGCGGCGAAGAAATCGGCATATTGCTGCGGCGGGCAGTCAGGATTGCAGACCGCCAAGGCGATGACGCCGATGTCACGCGATACAAGCATGCGAGCGGCTCGTTCCACCGCAGCGTGGGTGCCTGTCCCCTGAAAGGTCCTGCGGTTTAGGTCGTGAATATGCGCGGGCCCGTCCAGACTGATCGCAACCGAAATGTTACCGCGCTCGAAGCAGTCCAGCCATTGGTCATCGATCAGCACGCCGTTGGTCGTGACCGCAATCGGTATGTCGCAGCCCGTGCGTGCTGAAATGCCGTCGCAGGCTTCGGCAAAGCGGTCAAAATTTTCAACGCCCCAAAGCAGGGGCTCGCCCCCGTGCAGGATAATGGGAAATTCAGCCAGACAGTATCTCACGACGTGCTGCTCGATGCGCTGAAGCAATCGATGCAGCACGTCAGCACTCATCAGCTTGGGCTTGCTATAGACGGACGCGTCGCGAAACCAGTAGCAATAGGAGCAGTCGATGTTGCATCTGGTTGCAACCTTGACCAGCAGCTGCGTGATCGGCTGATCCAGAAACGCGGCAAAGTCTGAACGTTCAGCCAGCATGCCGACACCGAGATAGACGTGGAGAAACCATCTGGAGCAGCGAATTTGAAATTCCGATCAGTCGGGCGGTGCGTTCTTCATCGGAACTTCAAATTCAAAGCCGCACCGGCGACGTGATGCGAAGGTCGCGGAGTGCTAGTACCCTCGAACAAAACCCCCGCGGCGGAATGCACCTACGCCCGGAGCGTACCCGCCTCGGCGAAAGGCGCCCGCATGTGGTCCTTTCGCAAACCCGCCACGTCTGAAATAAACCTGGGTCGTCGTGGCCTCGTCGGCGACTTCCTTCGCATTCTGTCCGCGGAGATCGTTCAGCAATGCCTCGATACCCTGATGGTCGCTCTGAATAGTCGTGCCTGGCCCGTGCAGCTGTATGAGGCTCGCCAAAATCTTCAGCGTCGTAATTGGCATGATGTGCTCCTCTTTTCGCGACGCAGCGTAGGAATCGAACGAAAGGCCGGTCAATCAAACCCGGCAGAGCAGCACCAACGTGTAAACCTTTTCTCGCACGGTGGCAACGCCACGAGAATGCACGCGCTCGAAGCGACCTGAGGACCAGCGCCCCCAGGGCTTTTGAGTGCAGAGGCTTTCGAGTTCAGGGGCTCAGGTCACTGGAATCGCAGAGGGCGCGGCAGAGCCGGCCGAGGCGCCGGACGTGGAGCTGCTCCGGCGGGCGCATCGCTTTTTGCAGTTCGGCAAACACGCGCCAGCTGGTCCTGACCTGCCTGCAGCTGCTCGGTCGCGCGGCTCGACTGTTCCTGGCGACTCTTCAGCTGCTCGATCCCGGCCCGCAGATCGGCAACGTCCTGCGCAATCTTCTGGATCAATGGCGTGAGGTCTCGCTCGGCGGCCGGCGCAGCGGCTGGCGAATTCGAATCGTCCGCCTCGGCTACCGTCTCCGCCGCTCCTGCATTCGTATCCGGCAAGGGTGAGGCAGGGGCCGCATGCGTCACATTGGCCGAGCTCAGATCGGTCGGCGTCTCGACTTCGCTGCCCAAGACTTTCTGAAGCGAAGGCACCCAGCGGGCCACCAAGGATGTGGCGGTACCGCCGCGAAACCAGATCACGACGGACCCGACGAGCCAGATCGACAAAGCCAGACCAATGACGGCGCGCACCAGGCGCAGCCCCCGTCGTCCCGAGCGGCGTACCTCCGCTTGCGCGCTGCCATCGACATCGCCGACGAGTTCACCAGCGTCGGACGACTCAGGGACAGAGGTCTGAGCTTCGATCTGCGCGATCCGTTGATCGATGCGCGCAAGCACCTCACGTACGACCCGCTTATAGATGTCCTCATAGACATCATTGTTGAGCGACAGAGCAACGTCACCCGGATCAACTTCTTTCGCGTCGTTCGCGTCTGACGTCGACTGCATTGGCATTTCCCTCAGGTCCAATACCCCCAGGGCAAAGGGTGACATTCCCGTGCTCCAATCATCCGCTGCTTTGACCAAAGCAAGACAGTGCGGTGACGAGCCCGAGGTGATTTTTAAACGGCGTTGCAACGCATGTCGGTGCAATCGGTACGCCGAATGAGATCACAGGCGACCGAATTGCCGAATTGAAAGGACATCGCGCAATGCTTACGCGAGAAAGTCCTCGACAGCCCTTATGAAGGCGTCAGGTTGCTCCAGCGGCGGACAGTGCCCGCACCCCGGCAATTCCACGTAGGTCGCGCCCGGAATCTTGTCTGCGAGCAGACGGCAGAGCGGGGGCGGGGTGGCCGCGTCGAGCTCGCCGCAGACGACGCGCGTAGGCTTGCGGATGGAGCCGAGCTGCGGCGTCAGGTCCGCGGACATCAGGCTGCGGCAGGCGGCGATGAATCCTTCCGGCGCAATCCCCAGCAGGACGCGCCGGCGCTCCTCGACGGCGCCGGGATGGGCGGCCAGATAGGCGTCGTGGAATACCCGCTTGGCCGAGATGGTCGCCACCGATCCGATGCCTTCGTGCTCGACCTTGGCCGCCATTACCTCGAACGCTTTCCGTCCCTCCGGCGGGAAGCCGGCCGCGACGTCTGTCAGCACCAGCTTGCCGAACTTGTCGCCGTGTCGGAGCGCCATCGAGATGGCGGTGGTGCCGCCGAAGCCGTTCCCGATGACGATCGTCTCCTTCGAAAGTCCGCCCGTCACGAAGACCGATGCAAGGCGATCAGCATAACCCTCGATTCCCGGCGCGATGCAGGCGGAGCCGTGAAAGCCGGGCAGGTTCACCAGCGTGACCCGGAACCTGCGCGCCAGCCAAGGCAGCACCGGATCGAACGCGGCGCGATCGGCAAGAAGCGAATGGACGATGAGCAGGTCCGCCCCAGCGCCGGTCTGCACCGCGGTCAGGCGACCATCCGCAAACGTGACGGAGTTGAGTTCCACCGGCTGCCTCATTCAATATCAGATTGAAGGAAATAAGCAGCATCTGAAATTGGCGTCAATGGAACTTGGATATGAAATTACGTGAATATTTGTCCTATTGCGCGTCGATCTGACCAGCCTATAATATATCAGATGAACGAGATTCCTTACCAGCTGATGCGTTCGGATATCTACGGCGTGCTGCGGCGTGAGATCCTGAGCTGCGCCATTCCGCCTGGGGCGGAAATCCGCGATGCCGACATCGCCGATCGCTTTTCGGTCTCCCGCTCGCCGGTCCGCGATGCGCTGCTGCGGCTCGAGGCGGAAGGCCTGGTCGTCATCAGCCCGCGCAAGGGCTATCGCGCGTCTCCGATCTCCATCGCTGATGCGCGCGATCTGTTCGAATTCCGCGCGGTTCTCGAGCCTGCTTGCGCCGCAAGCGTGGCGACCGAAGCCAGCGAGGAATCCTTGCGCGCGCTCGACCGGTTCCGTTCGATGAACGGCTTTGCTGCGGCCGAGGAGGGGACCGCGCCGTCCTTCGTGCACTACAATCGCGAATTCCACCTCGCCATCGCGCGCCTTTGCACCAATCAGCGTATTCGCGTGGCGACCATCGACCTGATCGAACAGTTCGATCGCCTGGTCACCGTGAGCATCAGCAGCAACGAGGCCGGTGGGCAGCGCGATGCGCTGATCGCAGAGCATTGCGACATCATCGATGCACTGCAGGCCCGCGACGGCAAGCGGGCCGGACGGATATTGGCGCGGCATGCCGGCCGTGCACGCAAGCGCGTGCTGTCGGCCCTGTCGCGCTCGCCGATCGTACCTTGAGGAGGCGACGGTGAAAGCCTCCGCCTTCGCCTATCACGATCCTCGCAGCTGCAGCGACTTGGTTGATCTGCTGGCGAAGCTTGACAATGCCAAGCTGCTCGCCGGTGGCCAGTCCCTGATGCCGATGCTCAATTTACGGGTGGTGGCGCCGGATCATCTCATCGACATCAACCGCATTCCGGAGCTTGCCGGCATCCGCCTTGCCGCGGACGCGGTCGAACTTGGCGCCATGACGCGGCAGTCCGACCTTCTGGACTCCCCGGATCTGGCCGTGGCGGCGCCGATCTTTCGCGCAGCGCTTGCCCATGTCGGCCATGTCCAGACCCGGTCGCGGGGCACGTTCGGCGGCAGTTGCTGTCATCTCGATCCCGCCGCCGAGCTGCCCGCACTCTGTGCGCTGCTGGATGCGGAGTTCGATGTCGTCGGCGCGGGCGGTTCGCGCGTTGTCAAAGCGCGCGACTGGTTCAAAGGCTATCTCGAATCTGCGCTGGACGAGCGGGAGCTGCTGCGCTCCATTCGATGGCAGCGATGGCCGGGCGGACACGGTTATGGATTCAGCGAATACGCCCGCCGCCGCGGCGATTTTGCGATTGCCGGCGCGGCGGCCCTGCTGGAATTGAACACGGAAGGGGCTGTCCGACGCGCCGCGATCGTCGTGTTCGGCGTAGAGCCGTCGCCTGTGCGACTCGCTGAGACCGAGCGGGCGCTGACCGGACGCAGGCTCGATAGCGGTGCCATTGACGAGGCTGTCGCGGAAGCCCGCAGGCTGGATCCGATGTCCGACGTGCATGTATCAGCCGCTTATCGGCGCCATCTCGCCGGGATCGTCACGATGCGCGCGCTCGCTGATGCCGCGCGCAATGCGGAGATGCCCACATGAGCGCACGCCGGATCAGTCTCCACATCAACGGCGGGAGCGTCGAGGCGGAGGTCAATGTCCGCACCAACCTCGCCGATTTCCTGCGGCAGCAGCAGGGTCTGACCGGAACGCATGTCGGCTGTGAACACGGTGTCTGTGGCGCCTGCACGGTCATCGTCGACGAGCGGCCGGTGCGTTCCTGCCTGATGCTCGCAGTGCAGGCCGACGGTGCGCGGGTGGAAACGGTCGAGGGACTGGGAAAACCGGAGGCGCTGTCCCCGCTGCAACAGGCTTTTACGAACCACCATGCGCTGCAATGCGGATTCTGTACGCCGGGCATGCTCATGACGCTCGAAGCCTTCCTGCGCGTCAACCCGTCGCCGACGCGCGACGAGGTCAGGGACGTGCTTTCCGGCAATCTCTGCCGCTGCACCGGCTATCAGGGCATCGTCGACGCCGCGCTCGATGCGGCGGCGGTGCAGAGGGGCACAAGATGAGCACACGCTATTTCGGCGTTGCCGTGCCGCGCCTGGAGGATCCCCGCCTTCTGACCGGCGGCGGCAACTATGTTGATGACATCGTGCTTCCCGGCATGCTGCATGCGGCGTTTCTGCGCTCGCCGGTCGCGCACGGGCTGATCAGGCGGGTCGATCTGTCAGATGCGCGCGCCATGCCGGGCGTGCGCGCCGTCTACGGGATGGCCGACTTCGGAAAGATTGCCGGCGGCCCGATGCCGCCCATGGCTCCGCATCCGCTGCTGAAAACGCCGATCACCTGCGCGCCGCTGACCAGCGACGAGGTCTGCTACGTCGGCGAGCCCATCGCCATGGTCTTGGCCGACAGCCGCGCCGAGGCCGAGGACGCACTGGCGGCGATTGAACTCGACATCGAGCACCTGCCGGCCGCAGCCGACGCCCGTGATGCGGCTGACGCCGGCGCGGCGCGCGCGCATTTGAATCGCGAGAGCAACGTCATCGCGACCTTGCGCGGGGCACACGGCAATGTCGACCAGGTCTTCGCGCGCGCAGCGCACCGGTTCACGGAGACGTTCGAAACCCATCGCGGCGGCTGCCATTCCATGGAATGCCGCGGCGTCGTCGCCGCGATGAATGCGCGCTCGGCCGAACTCTCGGTTTGGACGTCCTCGCAGTCGCCTTACATGGTGCGTCGGCACCTCGCGGCCTATCTCGGCCGTGATGAATCGGACATCCGGGTCATCGCCCCCGATGTCGGTGGCGGCTTCGGACCCAAGGCCAATGTCTATCCGGAAGAGTTCGCGGTCGCGCTCGCGGCGATCACCTGCGGCCGGCCCGTCAAGTGGATCGAGGACAGGCAGGAGCATTTCCTGGCCACAACGCAGCAGCGTGACCAGATCTGGACGCTGGAGGTCGCCTGCGACGCGCAAGGCCGCATGCTGGGCGTACGCGGCCGCTGCGTCCACGACAACGGCGCCTATGCGCCGTATGGCCTGATCCTGCCCGCGACCGCGCTGGCGTCCTTTCCGGGTCCCTATGCGCTCGACGCCTTCGACATCGCGGTAGATGTCGTGCTGACCAATCTGGTACCGACATCGCCGGTACGCGGCGCAGGCCGGCCGAACACGGCTTTCGTGCTGGAGCGTCTCGCCGATTGCGTGGCGCGTCACCTCGGCCTTTCCCGGGACGAGGTGCGACGCCGCAGTTTCGTGACTGCGGATCAGATGCCGTACGCCACCGGCGGAAGAATGCGCGATGGCTCGGCGGTTGCCTATGACAGTGGGGACTACACGCGGGCGCTCGATCTTGTGCTCGAGAAGATCGACGCTGCAGGCTTCGAGCGCCGCCGCACTGAGGCTGCCGCGCGCGGCCGCCTGCTTGGGCTTGGGCTCGCATCCTGTGTCGAAGACACCGGGCTCGGCCCGTTCGAAGGCGCTTCGGTGCGGGTGACGCCGGCGGGCCAGGTGGTGGTTTCGACGGGAGCCGCAAGCCAGGGGCAGGGCCATGCAACCACACTGGCCCAGATCGCGGCAGACGCTCTGGGAGTCGATTTGTCCCAGGTGTCGGTCAAGTCCGCGGATACCGGCGCCTTTCCGCTCGGCATTTCCACCATCGCCAGCCGCATCGCCGTCACGGCAGGCTCGTCCGTCGAGATCGCGGCGCGAAAGGTGCGCGACAAGGCGATCAAGGTGGCGGCCCATATGCTCGAGGTCGGCGAGCACGACCTGGAGATCGAGAACGGAATGGTCGGGGTCGTCGGCGTGCCCGGACTGACCGTGAGCCTTGCCGCGATCGCCCGGACGTTGTCCGGTGCCGCCGGCGTCCGGCTTCCCCCGGGCGTCGATCCCGATCTCGCCGCCACCGGCTATTTCGAGGCGAGCCAGCTCGCATTCGCGTACGGATCGCATGCCTGCGAAGTCGAGATCGATCCCGAGACCGGCGATGCGAAAGTGACGCGCTATGTCGTTGCCCATGACTGCGGCAAGTTGATCAATCCCTTGATCGTCGACGGGCAGATCCGAGGCGGGATCGTGCACGGCATCGGAAACGCCTTGTACGAACGCATGAAGCACGATGAGGCAGGCCAGCCGCTCACGACGACCTATGCCGACTACCTGCTGCCGGCCGCGTCCGAGATGCCTGATATCGAAATTCACCACATCGAGACGCCGTCGCCACGCAACCCGATCGGGGTGAAGGGCGCGGGCGAGGGCGGCACGATTCCTGCCGCGGCCTGCGTGATTTCGGCGATCGAGAATGCGCTCGGACCGGCCGGGCCATTCCTCAGGGCACATCCGGTATCTCCGGAGCAGATCGCAGAGTGGGTGAACGCAACCAGGCAATAGACGATCAGGCAATAAACATCAGACAACAAATAAAAGGGGGAAGCGATGAGTGTAGTGGCTGAAGCAGGCGCGGTAACAGCGGCGACAACGTCCATCTCGGTGCAATCGGGGGCGCGGCTCGACCGCCTGCCGATTTCCGCGTTTCACAAGCGCATCTTCTGGCTGATCGGCGCCGGCATGTTCTTTGATGGCTACGACCTCTATGTCGGCACCAGCGTGCTCGGCGCCACGCTCGCCAGCAAGTTCTCGACGCTGGCGCAAAACGCGCAGTTTGTTTCGTTCACCTTCTTCGGCATGACGGTCGGCGCGCTGGTCGCGGGATTTCTGGGTGATGCCTATGGCCGCCGCTTCACCTATCAGTTCAACCTGCTGCTCTTCGGCATTGCGTCACTTGGGGCCGCCGTCGCGCCTTCGATGGAGTGGCTGGTCGCGGCGAGATTCCTGATGGGCCTCGGTCTCGGTGCGGAAATTGTGGTCGGCTATTCGTCGTTGACCGAATTCGTTCCACCGGCCTCGCGCGGCAAGTGGCTGGCGCTGATGGCGATGATCGTGGTGTCCGGTCTGCCGGCAACGATCCTGCTGGCCTCGATCCTCATTCCCCTTGTCGGGTGGCGCGCGATGTTCGTGATCGCAGGGGTCGGCGCGCTTATCGTCTGGTACTTACGAAAATCCCTCCCGGAATCTCCGCGCTGGCTGGAGTCCAAGGGGCGCGCAGGGGAGGCGGAAGCCCTGGTGGCGGAGATCGAACGGGAATGCGGCGGGACGTCCCTGCCGCCGGTTCGCGCAGCTGCGCCCGTGAGAAGCTACGCCGTGACGGAGCTGTTCGGTCCGGTCCTGCTGCCGCGCCTGATCCTCGGGTCGATCGTCCTGATCGTGATCAACACGCTGATCTTCGGTTTCGTCACCTGGCTGCCGACCTTCTTCGTCCAACAGGGCGTGACGCTGACCAAGTCGTTTGCCTATACGCTGATCATGTCGTTTGCCGCACCGATCGGGTGCGCGCTCGGCGCGTTCCTGGCTGACCGGCTGGGGAGACGAATGACGATCGTGGGCGCGTCGGTTTCCACGATCGTGTTCGGCTTGATCTATCCCATGCTGGCGGAGCCGGTGGCCTTCGTGGCGATCGGCTTCTGCCTGCTGCTGTCGATCTACGTGCTCGTTGCCTTGCTCTACGGCGTCTATACGCCCGAGCTGTTTCCAACCGAGGTCAGGCTCCGGGCCAATGGTATCTGCAACATGCTTGGACGCGGCGCGACGATCGTTTCGCCATTCATCGTCGTCGGGCTTTTCAAGAGCTATGGCGTCAGTGGGGTCACATCGCTGATGGTCGGGCTTCTCGCGATCCAGATCGCTGCCGTGCTGGCTTGGGGAATCGAACCGGCCAAGCGCGGCCTGGAAGAGCTTTCGCCGCAGGACTAGTCCTTGAAAGATGCTTGGCCCTCAAGATGCTTGGCGCTCAAGATCCTTGGCACTTGAGCAACGAGAGTTGAAAAGCGCCTTCGGTCGCTCAAGCGTCGCGCGATCCAGCAAGCCCGGCCATCAGCGCCGCCTCGTTCACATGTTGCACCGGCATGCCGAGCGCCAGCGCTTGACCTGACAGCGCCGTCTCGAAGACCTCGCGAACATCACGCGAGGCGCAGAACAGCCCGGCGACGTCGCCATCGACGCCCGGGCGCAGCATCGCCTGCACGCCCGCGCGCGCAAGGCCCGCGACGCCGCCGAGCCATGAGAACAAGGCCGCCGGCTGCGATGCGATCGCCTCGTAGGCCGGAGGCGGCGCATCGGTGGACGAAAGCAGCACCACCTGCGCCTGCGCATACCAGGGATAGCCGGCGTCATCGAACAGACGCCGCGCCGTTGCGGTTTCCGTCGTCGACAGCAGGACGAGGTCGGCGGGCGCGCGACCCGACAGGCTCGCCACGGCGCGGCCGAGCGCCGAACGCACCCGGATCCGGGCGACGAAATCGCGTCCGAGCGCTTGCCATCCTGGCGCATCGGGAGCCGCGACCGTGGAGCAGGCGAAAGTCATGCGCCCGCAGGCGGCAAGCGCCGTCGCCAGCACGTCCGCGACCGGCGCCGGGACGCCGTCGCCATCGGCCTCGCCGCTCCAGCCGATCAGCGCGAAGGCGCCGGCGGATGGGGGCGGGGCGTCAAGCTGCCAATGGGCTCCCGGCGGATCATAGGTGATGAAGAACTGCACGTTGGTTCGTCCCGAAGCTGTGAGCAAAGAGATCAGGGCTGGTCGGCGGCCGGGAGCGGCGTGAAGAAGGTGTCCTCGGCCCAGTCATAGACGACGCCGCCGACTTTGCTGCCGAAGAGATAACCGCCGATGCCGCCGCCGATGCATCCGACAAAGCCACCCACCGCGGTGCCGCCACCGGGCTCGATGAACGTTCCGATCCCGCCGACGACGGCTCCGCCGCCTTCGCATCCGGCCCAGGCACCGGCCCAGCCGAACACGACCTGGGTGGTGCGCCGCAGTGGCTTGGAGGATTGGACGATCGACCAAATGTCCAGCGCGACGCCGACGACCAGCAGCACCCGTCCGCCCCAGCGCAGATACTTGCCGGCACGATAGAGTATCTTGCCGCCTCTGCCGACGGTCGTGTGATCCTGGATGCCCCAGACGTTCTTGGCGGCGCCACCGCGGTTCCAGTGATAGTCGATGGTCTTCGACTTCGTGTTGTAGCCGTAGTCCAGCCGCAGGTGCTTCTTGCCGGTGACGTCCTGAATGAAAATCGTGGATGTCGAGCCGGTTGGCGGCACCCATCCGCGCGGGCTGAGCTCGAGCGCAAGTCCGTTTGTGCCCGGGATCGGAATGCGCGCCACCGATGCGACGCCTGGCCCTGCCATATAGGGCACAATGCCGGACAGCGGCGCGTCCGATCCATCCACGTCCCAGGGATTGGAGCCGGGCACATTGCCCTCCATCTGGTCGACCGCATGGTCAATGACGGCTTGGCGCCGGTCGGCTTCCGCCATGGCATCGGACATCGCCTTGACGGCGCCGACCACGAGGTCGTGCATATTCGCCAGGCGCTCCATCTCGGTGAACGTGCGGCTGCCGGGATCGACATGGCCATCGGCGACCTGGGGTAGGGTCTTCTTCTGGAATGTGAGTATGGCGAGATAGAGCTTGTTGCTGCAGATGCCTTCGATCATCCGCTCGTTCAACGCGCCTTCCGCGCCGCCGAGTCTCGCCGGGATCTTGTTCAGGAGTTCCTGCACGGTTCGCTGATCGCTGACGCGATTTTGCGAATTCCGTCCGTGTCGCCGACCGACCGACGATACGATACCCATTGGAACCTCCCGGATGGCAGGTCCGACCAACAAAGCCGGCCGGAGCGCAACGGCTCATCGTTAGTGGCACGCGGCGCGCCGCCGGTTCATATCGATTGCGATCTGCAGATGCGCGGCAGGCTTGGTCAGCGCTACTTGCACGTGTCGTTTCGCGTTCAATCGGAGTCTGCGCGCCGAAAAGGGTAGGCGTTTCAGAGAGCGTTTTCGGCTTCGAACGGAGTGAATCTTTGTTCAATCGGAATCAGTCGGTGGAAATTGCGCTTCCATCGGAGTCGTTGGACCCGGACCGACGCGCGGAACTTATTGGCGCCCCAGATTGTTCCTAAAGCAGTACGTGGCGTTGCCGGCTTTTCCCGACCGCCGTTCTGCAGGGGAGGAAAACATGAGCGTTTCCGGCCGACAGGTTTCGTTCGCGCTTGCCGCAATCCTCGCGGGGGCTGTTGCAGGCGTCACATTCACCGGCTTCGCCCAAGCGCAGCCAGGCCGTGGAGGCGGTGGAGGCGGAGGCTTTCATGGCGGCGGCGGTGGCGGTTTCCATGGCGGTGGCGGCGGCTTTCACGGCGGTGGCGGCGGCTTTCATGGCGGTGGCGGCGGGTTTCACGGTGGCGGTGGTTTCCATGCGGCCGGTGGCGGCATCCACCCAGGTGGAGGCTTTCGCGGAGGCGGTGGTGGCTTCCATGGCGGAGGCATGCGCGCCGCCGGTGGCTTTCACGGAGGCGGCGGCTTTCATGCCATGCGCGGCGCACCCGGTGGTGTACGACACGGGTTTGCGGGCCACGCTCCCTCGGGCCGCAGCTTCGCCGGCCACAATGCGCCGGTGGGCCGCATTCATGCGCCGGCCGGCATTGCCGCGGGCAACCGCGCAGCGCCGAACAGCCACGTCGTCTCGAACCGCATGATGCTGCGTGACGCCAGAGCCGTCGGCCATGCGCTGTCGTCGCGACAGGTCAGGACCGCCATGCACGCACCCGGCGGCCTGCGCAATCCGGCGCGCCGCGCCGCGATCACCGCAGCCGTTGCCGGTGCCGCCTTCGCGCATCACCATGGCGGGTTCTGGTGGCGCCATGCGCATGGCGGCTTCGGCTGGGTCGGCCCGGTGTTCTGGCCCTACGCTTACGACGATTTCTACGATTACGCTTGGTGGGGCGGCGACTATTATCCGTTCTGGGACTACGGCTATGGCGATCTCTATGCCGGCCTGTTCGGCCCCTATGATTACGGCTCGCTGAACGCCTATGCCCGCTATCTGCCCGAGACCACAGGCTCGACGCGGCCGGCGCATGCGGCCAAGAACGAAGAGACATCGACGCTGGCCGACATGTGCGGCAGCGACAGCAAAACCATCGCCGGTTTCCCGGTCGAGCAATTCCGTAGCGCCATTCAGCCCAATGCCGAACAGGCGGCGGCACTCGACGATCTCGCCAATGCCTCGCAGAAGGCTGCGGAGCTCATCCGCAACTCCTGCCCGAAGGATGTGGCGCTGACCGCGCCGAGCCGCCTCGCTGCCATGCAGCAGCGGGTCCAGGCGATGCGCGATGCCGTCAACATCGTGAAGCCACCGCTCGACAGGTTCTATGGACTGCTCAGCGACGACCAGAAGGCGAAGATTACCGCGCTGGCAGCGGAGCAGCGCACCGCGCGGCGCGGCGACACCAACGCGAGCGGCGGCAGCTGCACCGCGGACCAATCTGCCACGACGTCGTCTGCGATGCCTTGGCCGAGCGATCAGATCGAGCGCGACGTCAAGCCGACCGACGCACAGCGCGCAAGTCTCACCGCTCTGCAGGATGCGACGACGAAAGCCGCCGATATCCTGAAATCATCCTGCCCACCGACCGAGGCGCGCACACCGCCGGCCCGGCTGGATGCAGTCGGCGCGCGCCTCGACGCGATGCTGCAGGCGCTCGGCACCGTGCGACCGGCGCTCGACACGTTCTACAACTCGCTCAGTGACGAGCAAAAGGCCGCCTTCGATGCGATCGGCCCGGCGCGTAACGGTCCCTCGACCGCCTCCGCCGACGAGGACGAGACCCCTCGCCGTTCTCGCCATCGCCACCATCACGGCGTGAGCGTGCGCAGCCTGGTGTTTCGGATGATGGGGCTGTGAGGGACGCATGCCTCATCTGATGGAGCGCTAAAGCAACCAGCCTATTTCCATCAAGCGATTTTTCGAAAGCTAATAGTAGCGAAGAACTAGCAAAACTAATCGTGACGCGCATGCGTGAGCACGATGGGATTATTGTTCAAATGAAAGGCGAATTTTCGATCCGGGAACGTGCTCGCAGCCAGTCAGCCAGCAACCTGAGTGAAAGGCTACGGTCAGCAGGGGTGCCAGATAGCAACCTTCGTGAGTTAAATTCGGAATCGTCTCAACGCTAAACGCTCCGTTGCGGATGAGAAATATCCAGCCGGTGCCAAGCTTCGGCGCTTCCGAACGGGCCAGGCAGCGCTCCAGCCGCCTGCAGGAGCTTCTCAGCCGATCCGGATCAAGGCCCGTCTCGTCTCTGACGCCGCTGCCGCGCGGCGCGGAGTATCGGCCGCCTTGGGGCAGCTAGGGGGGGCCGCCGAGGGTGTGTCAGACTTCGATTGAAGCAGAAAGACTCAGAACGACAGCACGGGCGATGCGCTCCATATCCAATTCGCATAAGGTATATTATGGAATATATTTATTCATAGAGCACACAGAGGCTTAGGCGGAAATCCTGCATTTGAACCTGAGTTTCGCGGCGCGCTTGAAGCTCCTGGAGGCCCGGTTCGGCGCTTGCCAAGGGTGCGTTGCCGACGCTGGTTCGAGGCGCGGCCCTGTCGCCCCGATGGCCCATATTGTCGCCGCGTCGTTCGCCTGCAATAAGCGCACGATGGACGGGGATCGCGGATGACGTCGGCGGATTCGGTCCGTATAGATCACGTGAAGCCGCATGAGACCTCGCGTCTCGAAACCACAAAAAGACGTCCTAAGGGAGAGACGAGCATGAGCCTGTCACGACGCGCGCTACTGAAGGCCTCCGCGGCGACAGCGGTTGTCGGCGGGATCGGCAGTATGGCTGCGCCCCATGTGGCACGCGCGCAAACCGCCGAGTTCACGTACAAATACGCCAACAACCTGCCCGACTCCCATCCGATGAACGTCCGCGCCAAGGAGATGGCGGCGGCGATCAAGGCCGAGACCAACGGCAAATTCGACCTCCAGATCTTCCCCAACAACCAGCTCGGTTCCGACACCGATATGCTGAGCCAGATCCGCTCCGGCGGCGTCGAGTTCTTCACGCTGTCGGGCTTGATCCTGTCGACCCTGGTACCGGCAGCGTCGATCAATGGCATCGGCTTTGCGTTCCCGGACTACGACACGGTCTGGAAGGCCATGGATGGCGATCTCGGCGCGTACGTGCGCGGCCAGATCAACAAGGCCGGGCTCGTGGTCATGGACAAGATCTGGGACAATGGCTTCCGTCAGACCACATCGTCGACCAGGCCGATCAATGGGCCGGATGATTTCAAGGGCTTCAAGATCCGGGTTCCCGTATCGCCATTGTGGACCTCGATGTTCAAGGCGTTCGACGCCGCGCCCGCCTCGATCAATTTCAGCGAGGTCTATTCGGCGCTGCAGACCAAGGTGGTCGAAGGCCAGGAAAATCCGCTGGCCATCATCTCCACCGCCAAGCTCTACGAGGTCCAGAAGTACTGCTCGCTGACCAACCACATGTGGGATGGCTTCTGGTTCCTGGCGAACCGGCGGGCCTGGGAAAGCCTGCCCGACGACGTCAGGACGATTGTCGCCAAGAACATCAATGCTGCCGCGGTCAAGGAGCGCGAAGACACGGCGAAGCTGAATGCCGGCCTTCAGCAGGACCTTTCGGCCAAGGGGCTGGTCTTCAACCAGCCGGCGGTGGCGCCGTTCCGCGACAAGCTGCGCGCGGCCGGATTCTATGCCGAATGGAAGGGCAAATATGGCGAGGAAGCGTGGGGCCTGCTTGAAAAGGCCGTCGGCAAGCTGTGATAGCAAGCTGATTTAACAGTCTGTCGCTCTCGTTTGGATCGACGCCATGGCGCATGCCGAGTTCACCGAGATTGTGGTCAGCGAGGTCGTCGTCGAGTCCCCTCGCCGGCGCTTGCTGATCGGGACGATCGAAGCTGTGCTCGGCCGTCTGGTGGAAATCCCGGCAGCAATCCTGGTCGTCGCCGAGATCGTGATCCTGTTTGCCGGCGTGGTGGCGCGTTACGCGCTGCACCAGCCGTTGATCTGGTCGGACGAACTGGCGTCGATCCTGTTCCTGTGGCTGGCGATGCTCGGCGCCGTCGTTGCGTTCCGCCGTGGCGAGCACATGCGCATGACGGCAGGCGTAGCCGTCGCCGGACCGCGGCTTTGGGCCTATCTCGATGCGGTGGCGACCGCCGCCGCGCTGGCCTTTCTGGTCATGGTGGTGCGGCCCGCTTATGACTATGCCGTAGAGGAGAGTTTCATCACCACGCCGGCGCTCGGAATCGAAAACATCTGGCGGGCGGCGGCGCTGCCGGTCGGCATCGCCCTGATGACGCTCTTTGCGCTGCTGCGGCTGATGCGAGCGGCCAATCTCAGGACCGTGCTGGCCGCCCTTCTGTCCGTCGCCGCCATTATTGCATTGTTCTGGCTGGCGCAGCCCTGGCTGAAGCCGCTCGGCAACCTCAACCTGGTCATCTTCTTCGTCGGCGTGGTCGCCTTCTGCGTCTTCGCCGGTGTGCCGATCGCATTCGCGTTCGGACTCGCGATCTTCGGCTATCTGGCGCTGACCACGCGCACGCCGCTGATGGTGCTGGTCGGGCGTATGGACGAGGGCATGAGCCACCTGATCCTGCTCTCGGTGCCGCTGTTCGTCTTCTTAGGGCTCCTGATCGAAATGACGGGCATGGCGCGCGCGATGGTCGCGTTCCTGGCGAGCCTGCTCGGCCATGTCAGAGGCGGCCTGCATTACGTGCTGGTGGGCGCGATGTACCTGGTCTCCGGCATTTCCGGCGCCAAGGCGGCTGACATGGCGGCCGTGGCGCCAGTGCTGTTTCCGGAAATGAAGGCGCGCGGCGCCCGTCCCGGCGACCTCGTCGCCCTGCTCGCGGCCACTGGCGCCCAGACCGAAACCATCCCGCCGAGCCTCGTGCTGATCACCATCGGCTCAGTCACGGGCGTCTCGATCGCGGCGCTGTTTACCGGCGGTTTGTTGCCGGGCGTGGTGCTCGCGGTCACGCTGTGCGCCTTGGTGTGGTGGCGCTATCGCAAGGAGGATATGAGCGGCGTGCGGCGCGCCACGCCATCCGAGATCGGCCGCAGCTTTGTCGTCGCCCTGCCCGCGCTCGCCCTGCCCTTCGTCATTCGCTTCGCCGTGGTGGAAGGCATCGCGACCGCGACCGAAGTCTCGACCATCGGCATCGTCTATGGCCTGCTCACCGGCCTCCTGATCTACCGCAGGTTCAACTGGCGCCGGCTGTTTCCGATGCTGGTCGAGACCGCGGCGCTATCCGGGGCAATCCTGCTGATCATCGGCACGGCCACCGGCATGGCCTGGGGGCTGACGCAGTCCGGCTTCTCGCGCTCGCTTGCGGCGGCCATGACCGGGTTGCCGGGCGGCGCGGCGACCTTCATCGCGGTCTCGATCCTGGCCTTCACGATCCTCGGCAGCGTGCTGGAAGGCATTCCCGCGATCGTGCTGTTCGGGCCGCTGTTGTTTCCGATCGCGCGCGCCGTTGGCGTGCACGAGGTGCATTATGCCATGATCATCATTCTGGCGATGGGGATCGGGCTGTTCGCGCCGCCCTTCGGCGTCGGTTATTATGCCGCTTGCGCCATCGGCCGTGTCGACCCCGCCGCCGGCATGCGGCCGATCTGGGGGTATCTGCTGGCGCTCCTGATCGGGCTTACGATCGTAGCGATTTTTCCCTGGATTTCGATCGGGTTCCTGTAGAATCCTCAGACAAGACGGGAACACAGCCAGGAGGGAGCCATGAGTGCGAACCAATACGCGATCGGTTTGGACAAGACCCCGGCCAATTATGTCGCGCTGACGCCGCTCAGCTTCCTCGCCCGCAGCGCCGCGGTCTATCCCGATCATGTCAGCACGGTCTATGAGGGCAAGAGCTTCACCTGGGCGCAGACCTATATGCGCTGCCGGCAGTTCGCGTCCTATCTCGCCGCACGTGGCATCGGCGAAGGCGCCACGGTCGCAGCCATGCTGCCGAACATCCCGGCGATGAACGAGCTTCATTTCGCGGTGCCGATGGCGGGCGCCGTGCTGAACACACTCAACATCCGGCTCGACGCACCCTCGATCGCGTTTCAGCTCGATCATGGCGGGGCCAAGATCATCCTGGTCGATCCCGAGTTCTCTGGCGTGATCACCGACGCGCTCAAACTGATGACCGGGCCGAAGCCCTTCGTGATCGACGTCGATGACCCCGCCTTCAAGGGCGGCAGCCGGATTGGCGAAATCGAATATGAGGCCGCGCTCGCGCTCGGCGATCCCGCCTTCGAGCCGCGCCGCCCGAATGACGAGTGGGACGCCATTGCGCTCAGCTACACGTCGGGCACCACCGGTAATCCCAAGGGCGTCGTCACCCATCACCGCGGCGCCTATCTGAACGCGGTCAGCAACATCCTGGCCGGAAATCTCGGCCAGCATCCGGTCTATCTCTGGACCCTGCCGATGTTCCACTGCAATGGCTGGTGCTTTCCCTGGACGATCGCGGCTGCCGCCGGCATCAATGTCTGCCTGCGCAAGGTCGAGCCGACCAAGATCTTCGAGCTGATCCGCGAGCATGGCGTCACCCATATGTGCGGCGCGCCCATCGTCTACAATGTCCTGATCAACGCGCCCGACGCGCCGAAGGGCAAGCGCGAGAAGCCGGTGGTCGGGCTGATTGCCGGCGCGGCGCCGCCGGTGGCCGTGCTCGAAGGCGCAGAAAACATCGGCATCAAGCTGACGCATGTCTACGGGCTGACCGAGGTCTATGGCCCAGCCTCGGTCTGCGCCGAGCAGCCGGGCTGGGACGATCTGCCGGCGGCCGAGCGCGCGCGGATGAAGCGCCGTCAGGGCGTGCCCTACCCGCTGGAGGAAGCGGTCACCGTGCTCGACCCCGAAACCATGCGCGAGGTGCCGCGCGACGGCGAGACCATCGGCGAGGTCATGTTCCGTGGCAACATTGTGATGAAAGGCTATCTGAAGAACGAGAAGGCAACCACGGAAGCTTTCGCCGGCGGCTGGTTTCACACCGGCGATCTCGGCGTGCTCGACGCGCACGGCTACGTCATCATCAAGGATCGCTCCAAGGACATCATCATCTCCGGCGGCGAGAACGTGTCCTCCGTCGAGGTCGAGGACATCCTCTACAAGCATCCGGCCGTGCTGTTCGCGGCCGTGGTCGCCAAGCCCGATCCGAAATGGGGCGAAGTGCCTTGCGCCTTCATCGAACTGAAGGAAGGCGCGGAGGCGACCGAAGCCGAGATCATCGCCTATTGCCGCGAGCGGATGTCCGGCTTCAAGACGCCGAAGGTCGTGGTGTTCGGCCCGATCCCGAAAACGTCGACCGGCAAGATCCAGAAGTATCTGCTGCGCAACGAGGTGCAGTCGGCCAAGGCGATCTCGGCGTGAGGCCGCGGCTTAACGCGGGGCGCTCCGGCGAAGCCGAGGAACGACGAAATTAAAGACGAGCGGCGCCAGCGCGAGATCGAGATGTCGAGCGGGCTGGTGAAGGTCGTACCAAGCCAGCTCCTCGATCTCGCCAGACGTCTTGGGTTCGTCCAGCAGCGAAACGCGATAAACTCGCGCTGCGATCCGATGGCCGGGTTCGTTGGCAGCATCGGCTTCAAACGTGCCAAGATGCTCGGCTGCGCCGAGCGGAGCAGTGCCCAATTCCTCCTGGATTTCCCGGACCAGGCATTCACGGTCGCTTTCGCCGGGCTCGAGCTTTCCACCCGGAAGCATGAACGCCGCCGTGCCCTGCTTCCGAACTAGCAGCAGGCGGCCCTGCGCCACGACAGCAGCAGCGGCGACGTTGAAAGTCTTGGATGGTCGCGACATCGGCTCGATCAATATCCCCGCGCCCACCAGTAGCAGAAGCGCTCGACATTGGCCGGCAAGCTCGCCTCATAGTTCGCCCATTTCTCGTATTTGGGCAGCTTGACCTCCTTCATCGCGGTGTCGAAGCACTTGCCTGCATCCGCGGCCTTCTTCACCTCCGTCGACAGATCCTCCATGTAGGCGATATCGTCCTCCACATCCTTCTTGGTGCCGTAGCGTCCGCCGGCATAGGGATGGCCCGGAATCATGCGCTCCCAGTCGAGCGCGGCGAGCTTCTTGAGCGAGGCGATATATTCCAGCGGTGAGGCGTTGTCGGGAATATTGCGAAACTGAACCGTTTCGATCGGGGCGAAATCGACCACAAAGACGATCTTCTCCTTAGGCAGCCGCATCACCAGCGAATTGTCGGAATGGTTGCGACCGACATAGATGAGTTCGAGCGTGGTATCGCCGAGCTTGATCGTCTTCTTGTCGTCAACGAGCTGGTCGGGCATTACCACGTCGGCGAGCAGCGCGTTCTGCTTCTTCAACTCGAGCAGACGCTCCTTGACCCGCCGGTGCGCCACAAACGTCGCGCCGAGGTCCTTGAAGGGCTGGCCGCCGGCGATGTGATCGTAATGGTGATGACTGTAGATGACGTATTTGATCGGCTTGTCGGTGACGGCCTTGATGGCGTCGATATAGGGCTTGGCGGGGCGCAGATATGAAATCGGATCGGTGGCGATGACGCCTTGCGACGTCACCACAAACATCGACTGGTGGCCGCCATAGCGGAAGACATACACGTTGTCGGTGCCATCGACCTTCTTGGTCGAGGTTTGCGGTGCGTTCTGCGCCGCGGCAGCTCCCATGCCGAGCAGAAGGATCACGACCGAGACGGCGGCATTCAGCGCTTTCATGGTGACCTCCGGCGCAAGCGCGTTGCACCGCCCCAGCCTCGATCAAAACGCTCTGCCCCTCAACCGAATTATTTCAACTATCAGGCTGGAATAAATGACGCAAAGGCGGGGTGCCGCAACGCTACGCCTCCCTGCTCTTTTCCGGATAATATTGCGGCGCCTCGCGGCGGTCGTACATGCCGTAGTCCCTGATGACCTCGACGATACGCACATACTCTGTCGCCGGATCGGCCAGCAATCTCGGGCTCAGCGCCAACCCTACTTCATAGTCCGGCAACGCGATCAGATGGGCATAGCGGCCCTCGCGATAGACGCTGGCGAAGCTCGCGAGCGGCATATCCAAGGCGGTGCCGAGCTTCGCCTGCGACGTTTCGGTCGCGAGCACATAGGTCGGCGGCCGCCGCTTCGGATCATTATAGGACGTGCGCCGCTCCGGCTGCCAGGCCGGCTTTCCGGACCGCGCTTCATGGATCACCTGCGCGACCCGCAGCCGGTAGTCGGAAAACACCTTGTCGCGCCCGAGCGTCTGGACCTGATGATGATGCGCATGCGCGCGCCAGGCGGTCAGCGCGCCCTCGTCCTGCCAGATCTGGTAAGACAGGATCAGATTGTCACGCGACAAACTCTTGAAGCGGTCGAGGAACAGGCAGCCACCGAGCTCCTCAAGCTCTGGCTTCAGCGCCGCCGCCAGGTTCAGATATTGCTCGATGCGGTCGGGCTTGACCTCGACCTCGAAGAACAAGGACATCATGGCTGCATCTCCATGTTCCAACCGCGCCCCTTGCCCACCTGCAATTCTTACCCGACCGTCAGCTGCATCCCGTCATAGGCAGGGATCACGCCCTCCGGCAGGCTCTGGCGCAGCACCTCATAGTCGAGATCGGCATGCATATTGGTGATGACGGCTCGTTTCGGCTGGAAGCGTTCGATCCAGGCCAGCGCGTCGTTGACCGAGAAATGGCTGGAATGCGGAGCATAGCGCAGGCCGTCGACGATCCAGAGATCGAGATTTTCCAGCGCACCCCAGCTCTCTTCCGGAATGTCGTTGAGGTCCGGCGTGTAGGCGGCGTTGCCGATGCGGTAGCCGAGCGCCGGGATGTTGCCGTGCTGAACCAGGAAGGCCGACAGCTTCAGCTCGCCGCCCTTGCCTTCCACGGCCTGAGTTCCGCCGGCCTCGATCGCGTGCTGGGTCAGGATCGGCGGGTAATCGCTGCCGGCCGGCGAGATGAAGCAATAGGAGAACCGGTGCATGATGTCCTTGGCCGTCGACTGGCTCAGATACACCGGAATGCGCCGGCGCTGATGCATGACGACCGAGCGCAGATCATCGATGCCGTGGGTCTGGTCGGCATGCTCGTGGGTTAGGAACACCGCGTCGATATGATCGACATCGGCGTCGATCAGCTGCTCGCGCAGATCCGGCGAGGTATCGATCACCACGCGCGTGGTGCCGTGGACGGACGTTCGCTCCACCATCAACGAGCAGCGGCGGCGGCGGTTCTTTGGATTGTTCGGATCGCAGGCGCCCCACCCCAGCGCCGGGCGCGGCACGCCGGCGGAAGAGCCGCAGCCAAGGATGGTGAGCGTCAGCATCATCAGGCACCTGTCGGGCGCGGCACTTTGGAGAACAGCTTGAAGAAGGTCTCGGTGGTCTGTCGCGAGAGGTCCTCCAGCGACACGCCGCGGGTCTCAGCCAGCACCCTGGCGGTCTCCACGACATAAGCCGGCTCGTTGCGTTTGCCGCGGAATTTGCCCGGCGCGAGATACGGCGCGTCGGTCTCGACCATGATGCGATCGGCCGGCAGCTCGGCGGCCAGCGCACGCAGGGCCTCCGACTTCTTGAAAGTCAGAATGCCCGTGAACGAGATGTGCAGTCCGAGATCGATCGCCTTCATCGCCAGCTCGCGTCCGCCTGTGTAGCAATGCAGCACGGCGTGAAAAGGTCCCTTTGCGATCTCCTCCTCCAGGATGCGGCCGCATTGCTCGTCCGCCTCGCGGGTGTGAATCACGAGCGGGAGCCCGGTTGCGCGCGCCGCGGCGATATGGGCACGGAAGCCGCGCTCCTGCGCCGCGCGCGAGCCGTACTCATAGAAATTGTCGAGCCCCGCCTCCCCGAGCGCCACCACTTTCGGATGGCTGGTCAGCGCGATCAGTTCGTCGGCCGTGATGCCGTCTTCCTCGTCGGCATTGTGTGGGTGGGTCCCGACCGAGCAATAGACGTTGTCGTAGCGCTCGGCGATCGCGAGCAGCTCGGCAAGGCGCCGCACCCGGGTCGAGATCGTCACCATGCGTCCGACCCCGGCCGCGACCGCCCGCGCGATGATGCCATCGAGATCGTCGGCGAAATCCGGGAAATCCAGATGGCAATGGCTGTCGACCAGCATCACTGAGCCGCCGGTTCGATGTAGCGCGGGAACACGGCCTGCGGCGCCGGGACCTGGGTGGCAGGCGCGATCCTGTCCTCGCCGCCGAGCCGCGCGAAGTCGCGCTCATCCTCGGGGATGCCGAGGCTGTCGAGCAGCTTTGCCGATGCGGCCGGCATCACCGGCTGGGTCAGGATCGCGATCTGCCGGATCACTTCCGCTGTGACATAGAGCACGGTGCGCTGCCGCGGCGGATCGGTCTTGGCCAGCGCCCATGGCGCCTCGCCGGCGAAATAACGGTTGGCTTCGGCGACCACCGACCACACCGCGTTGAGCCATTGGTGGATCTGCTGCGTCGCCATCGCCTTGCGCGCGGCGCCGATCATGGCATCAGCCTCCGCCAGGATCGATTTATCGTTGGCGGAGAGCTCGCCGGGCTCGGGCAGCACGCCGCCCAATTGCTTGGCGATCATCGACAGCGAGCGCTGCGCGAGATTGCCGAGATCGTTGGCGAGATCGGCGTTGATGCGCGCGACGATGGCCTCATGATTGTAGTTGCCGTCCTGGCCGAACGGCACCTCGCGCAGGAAGAAATAGCGCATCTGGTCGACGCCATACTGGTCGGCGAGCGTGAAGGGATCGACGACATTGCCGACCGACTTCGACATCTTCTCGCCCCTGTTGAACAGGAAGCCGTGCGCGTAGACGCGCTTCGGCACCGGAACGCCGGCCGACATTAGGAAGGCCGGCCAGTACACCGCGTGGAAGCGGATGATGTCCTTGCCGATGACGTGCACATCGGCCGGCCAGTACTTCCAGTTGGGATCATCCTCGTCGGGAAAGCCGATGCCGGTGATGTAGTTGGTCAGTGCGTCGACCCAGACATACATCACGTGCTCGTGGTCGTCAGGCACCCGCACGCCCCAGTCGAAGGTCGTGCGCGAGATCGAGAGATCCTTCAGCCCGCCTCTGACGAAGCTGACGATCTCGTTGCGGCGGGAGTCCGGGCCGATGAATTCAGGGTTGCTCTCATAGAGCGCGAGCAGCTTGTCCTGATAGGCCGACAGCCGGAAGAAATAGCTCTTCTCCTCGACCCATTCCACCGGCGTGCCCTGCGGACCAAGGCGGACATTGTCGTTGTTGAGGCGCGTCTCGTCCTCGGCGTAGTAGGCCTCGTCGCGCACCGAGTACCAGCCGGAATACACATCGATGTAGATATCGCCATTCTGCTGCATCCGGTTCCAGATCGCCTGGACCGAGCGGTGGTGCGCGGGCTCCGTGGTGCGGATGAAGCGGTCGAACGAGACGTTCAGCCGCTCGTCCATTTCGCGGAAACGGCCGGCATTGCGGGCGGCGAGTTCAGCAGGCGTCAAACCTTCGTTCTGCGCGGTCTGAATCATCTTCAGCCCGTGCTCGTCGGTGCCGGTCAGGAAGAACACCTCCTTGCCGTCGAGCCGCGCAAAGCGCGCGATAGCATCGGTCGCGATTGCCTCATAGGCGTGACCGATATGCGGCTGGCCGTTGGGATAGGCAATCGCAGTGGTGACGTAGAACGTGTTGCTGGCGGCGCGTTCGGTTGCCGCCGGCGCAGCGGCCTCCCGCTGTTGCGCCTCGCGATCAACCGCAGCTTTCGGCTTGCGCGGCGCCTTTGGCTTGGTGGGACGTGGCGCCTTCGGAGCCTCGACCACCGTCCTGATCTCAGCTGGTGTGGCAGCAGCCGGCTTTTTCGCAACGGGGGCCTTTGCGACCTTGCCCGCCTTTGCCGGAGCATTGCTCACATGCTTGACGGCTTTTTTCACGGTCTTCTTGGGCGCCTTTTTTGCGCCCGTCTTGTTTGCCGCCTTATTGGCTAGCTTGGCCTTCGGTGCCTTCGCTTTCGGCGCTTTCGCTTTCGAACTCTTCGACTTGCTCACCTTGGACTTGGCAGCCTTGGACTTCTCAGCCTTGGATTTGGCAGCTTTGGATTTGGCGCGCGGTTCGGCCTTGGCCTTCTTCGAGCCCTTCTTGACAGTTTTCTTGCTGGCCTTCGCCACGGCAAATTCCCCTCAAACGACGTCGGACGGATGATCTCGGGATGGGCGCCCGGACACTAGCGCGGCTACCGCGTGGCTTCAGCGAGCATCCCGAACACCGAGAAAACCAGCGGTTTTCGCTCCAGATTATAGGATTCGGTGTCGCGCGCGGCGCGAACGATCTTTTCCCATACCTCGGCGAGCCGTGCAAGGCGGGGCAGATTGGCGTTAGGATCGGGTCCACGCAGCCGCGCGGCCACCCAACGCTCGATCGTATCGATGAAGCTCGCAAGCGCGACGCGGTCGCTGGTGCCGAGCGCGTCACCCAGGGCATGCAGCTCGTTCGGATCGAGGTGCGGCAGGGTCGCAAGCAGCGCCGCGGTGCGGGTCTGCAGCTGCAACGCATCACCACCCAGTAAAGCCAGCGCGCGGGACACGCTGCCTTCGGATGCGGCCGCGGCCTCGATCAGCGCGGGATCGGCCGGGTCGGTCGCTGTGGCCTCAGCGACAGCGCGGATCACATCTTGAGTCGCGAGCGGACGTAGGCTCAGCCTCCGGCAGCGCGACTTGATGGTGGCAAGCACCCGCGCCGGGGCGTGGCTGACCAGGAGAAACAGCGAGCGCTGCGGCGGCTCCTCGAGGATCTTCAAGAGCGCATTGGCGGCATTGGGATTGAGCTCGTCGACGGTGTCGACGATGCAGACCCGCCAACCCTCGGCGGCAGCGGTCGAGCCGAAGAAGCTGATCGTCTCGCGTGTCTCGTCGACGGTGATGACGGTACGCAGCACGCCCTTGTCGTTGGCGGAGCGCTCGAGTGTCAGCAGCCCACCATGAGCGCCGGCAGCGATGCGGCGCGCGGTCTGGTCATTCGGATCGACGAACAGCGTATCGGCTCCGCGCACTGCGGGCGCGCCCGAATCGCCATGCGCGAGCACGAAGCGCGCCATCCGATAGGCCAGCGTCGCCTTGCCGATGCCAGGAGGACCTCCGATCAGCCATGCGTGAGCGATGCGGCCGCTGCGATAGGCCGCAAGCAAGGCCGCCTCGGCCTCGCGATGCCCGACCAGAATCGACGTCTCGCGCGGATGGCGGACCGCGATTTCGGTTTCGGTCTTGCGCGCGCTCATGGTGGTCCCACGGTGACGGGCGTGAACAGATGCATGCGAACCGTATCCCAGACGGCATCCGCGACCCGGTCCGGCTCGACAGTGGCGTCGATCAACACGCAGCGCTTGGGATCATCGGCTGCGATCTTGCGATAGGCCTCGCGCAGGCCCTGGTGGAATTTGACGTCTTCGCTCTCGAACCGGTCGGGTGCGTCACTGCCGCGCCGAACGGCGGCCCGTTGCATCCCGATCTCGACGGGTACATCGAGGATGATGGTCAGGTCCGGCTTGAGATCGCCGATCGTCACCCGCTGCATGGCATTGAGGACGTCGGGGGCGACCTTGCCGAGACTGCCCTGATAGGCACGGGTCGAATCAAAGAATCGATCGCAGAGCACCCAGCTGCCCTGGTTCAGCGCCGGCAGGATCACGTTGCGGACATGATCGTCGCGAGCGGCGGCAAACAGCAGTGTCTCGGCGTCGGCGCCGAGCAGCTTGCCAATCCCTGACAGGACCAGATGCCGCATGATCTCGGCACCCGCGGAGCCGCCGGGCTCGCGGGTTGAGACATTGCGCACGCCAGCGGCCTCAAGACGTTTGGCCAACATCTTGATCTGGGTGGATTTTCCGGCGCCTTCGCCGCCTTCGAAAGTGACGAATTTGCCGCGGCCGGGGCCGCGTTGCACTTGAGCATCGCCCATTGCTAGAGCTTCTCGACGCCAGCGCGGAACAAACCGATCACGAGCTCGCCGACGCCATCGATTGCGCGCCGCATGGTCGATCCCTTCTCGATCGGCTCGGCGGCATAGATCGGGCTTTCCACCGCGATATTGGGTCCCCGCCATACCCTGACAACCCCGACGCGCTGCCCTTGCTCGATCGGCGCCCGAACCGGACCGCTATAGACGATCCGGGCGATCAGCTTGTCGCTGCCGTTCTTCTGCACCATGACCTTGATCGGCTCCGGGCTCGACAGTTTGACGGAGCGGCTTTCGCCGCCGAACACCCGGGCGTAGCCGATCGGCTGGTTGGCTGCAAAGAGGGTGCGGGTTTCGAAATTGCGAAACCCCCATTCCAACATCTTCTTGGCTTCGGTGGCGCGGTCCTCGGGATCCTCGAGCCCATTGACGACAACGATCAGCCTCGTGCCGTTCTGCACCGCAGAGCCGACCATGCCGTAGCCGCCCTCCTTGGTGTAGCCGGTCTTCAGTCCGTCTGCGCCCTCCATCGCGTTCAAGAGCGGATTGCGGTTCTGCTGGCGAATCTTGTTCCAGGTGAACTCCTTCTCGCCGAACAGCTTGTAGAACTCCGGATAGTCCAGGATGATGTGGCGCGCGAGCATCCCAAGCTCGCGCACGGTCATCTTGTTGCCGGGGTCGGGCAGCCCGTTGGCATTGGCGAAGGTGGATTTGGCGAGGCCAAGCTCGCGGGCGCGCTTGGTCATGAAATCGGCGGCGAAGATCTTCTCGTTGCCGGCCATGCCCTCGGCCAGCGCGATGCAGGCATCATTGCCGCTCTGGATGATGGCGCCGTGCAGGAGATCGTCGACCGAGACCTTGCTGTTCAAGGCCGCGAACATTGTCGAGGTGCCCGAGGGGGCCCCACCCCTGCGCCAGGCGTTCTCGCTGATCCGGTACTCATCCGTCAGCTTGACAGTGCTGTCCTTCACGGCGTGGAACACCACTTCCGCCGTCATCAGCTTCATCATGCTCGAGGGGGCGCGGAGCTCGTCGGCATTCTTCTCGAACAGGACGCTGCCGCTGGTGGCTTCGATCAGGATCGCGGTCGGGGCGTCGCCTTCGAAGCCGCCCTCCTCCTTGCGCGCGCCTTGCACGCTTTGGTTGGCGGCCTGGAGCACACCGCTCCAACCGATGATGAGGGCAGCCGCGACCGCGGCGAGTGCACGCCAGGGGCGCCCGGAAAACGGAACGGACGGACGGAATGGTAACATTTTCAGTGCCATCGGCGGGGCCCCGGAGCAAATGGCGTTCTAACAGCTGGCCACAGCGCGAACAACATCGCCAGCCCTGCCGCCTTCGGCGCTCCCCAACCATCGGGCGCTCAGAGCAGAAAGGGCCCGAGCGGATATGGCTGCATCGATCCCGCGCTGCGTGAACCTTTTGCGGAATGCTGCGACACACTATCGCTGGGGATATTTCAGGGCCCAGTATTCGTCGCAGCGTTGCCTTGAGAACATATTCCTCACGGCAACGCTGTTGCTTTTTGGGAATTCAACCTTAAATATGCGTGATCAGTCGGCGCCTTTGGCCCTGAATCCCCGGTACGCCGACTGAGGAAACCCCGCGTCCAGCCCCGCGGGGTTTTCTTTTGCCGGCTTGGAGCCCGGCCTGACGGTCGCTTAATAGAGTCCGCGACCGCTGAGAATGTCGCGCGCCTCCTGCGCGCCGTCGTCCGGCGCGTAGGCGGAGGCCCGGCTCGTGCCGGTCACATAGCCGCCGTCCTGATCATAGCTCACGGCACGTGGATTCTCGAGCACGCGTCCGCGTGAGCGGCTCGATGCCGACAGCTCCGAACTGCCCCCGGACGAGGCGGCATCCGCCGCCGAGTTGCCCAGCGTGTAAGGCCGCTCCTCGGGCATCGGAATTTCGCCGCGGACCGAACGTCCGGCGCCGCCGATCTCCGGCACGAACGGCCGCGCCGAGGCGACCCGTACCAGGGAGGGCGCAGGCGCCGGGATTCCGGTGCGCAAGGTCGCCATCAGCTGCACGTCGTCGGAGCCTTCGAGCGGCGCGCGGCCGACATATTCGACCCGCACCTTGGCCACGCCGTGGTTCTTGAACTCGAGAAGCTCGGCGGCCTTGTTGGAGACGTCGATCAGGCGGTTGTCGTGATACGGGCCGCGATCATTGACCCGAACGATCAGCGACTTGCCGTTGGCCAGATTGGTGACGCGGGCATAGCACGGCATCGGCAATGTCGGGTGAGCCGCGGTCAGCGAGGCCATGTCGAACACCTCGCCATTGGCGGTGAGCCGGCCGTGGAAATCGTCTCCATACCAGGAGGCCAGCCCTTCGGCTCGGTAGTTCACGTCCTCTTCCGGCACGTAGACACGACCGCCCACCGTATATGGCTTGCCGACCCGGTAGACCCCGCCCCCCTTGGGCACAGGTTCTCCGAACGCAACCACGCGCGGGCTCGATGACACGCCGTATTTCGGATCGACGCGGCTGGCGAATTTGTTCGACGAGGCGCAATTTGCAACCGTCAGGCACGCGAGAACCGCGACAGCGCCGCGCACCGCTCTCTCGCCCGGATATGTCCGACGAAACCCCATTGACCCCGAATACCGTCCCGCCGGCGACCGCTGCTGGCAGCGAACCGGACTACTTCCCCGAGTCGCGTCCCACCGCGACCCAATGCACAAGGATAACGCAACCCGAACACGGCGGAAATGGGGTGGGCTTGGGCTTGGTTAACCAAGCCTTGCGCCCTATGCGTCCGCCTGGATGGACCGCTCGCGTCTCCCGCGAGGCCATCCTGTGTTTCCACTGCTTCCTTTATGCCACATCTGTTGCGGTGAATCCTCAGTCGGTCCTCATCTCATTTTGCGGGACTAAATCCTTTTGACTGTGCGGGGCCCCCCGTCGTTTGGTTCTCGCGGGGCTCAGAAGGACCTCTTGCGATGATCGAAGCAATCACAGCTGTCATGGGTTTGGTCGGCGCCGGGATTTTCCTGGCTCATGCGTTCGAAGGCGTGCGCTCCCGAGCCTGACGTCCGGCGCCTATGCGCCGCAACGTCCATCCCTTGGGCATGCCGCCGGGCGACAGGCCTGGGATGAGCTGAAGCTTAATTTCACGACCCGGCTTTTCCGAAAGTTTTAACCGGTTCGGACAAGCATCAAGCGCAGGAGGTGATCCATGCGCCATCAAGACAAGGTTTCGGGCGGCTTCCTCGCCCTGACGGCCGTCAGCCTCGCGGTTCTGTGCTCCAGCCTGATCGCGTTTGCGTTGACTTGAAGCGTTGATTCGAAACGGGTCGCGGCCGCGCCGACGCGGACGCCGACATGATGATCGAACAGGCGTGCCGAACACACAGATCGGCCCCCGTTGCACAGATAGATGAGGTCGACAGTCGGATGATCTCGGTAGCCCTTTTGTCCTGGGGGTGACCGGGTTACCCTCCCAGACGAGTTGCGGTTGGATGCAATCGGTCCGGGGGCTCGAATGGCTGCGAAGGTCGTTTCAGGAATCTGTTTGTTGCCGATCTGGTACGGCCTTGGAGGACTTGCTCCGGCCTACGCTCAGGACTTGGCCATCGCACCCTGCACGCGACATACTCCTCCAGGAGCCGCTTGTGCCTGCAATCCCGCAGTGATGCGAGGACGACAGCATATGGGTGCGCCAGGCTGGCATCTCGACGAGCGACAGCACGTGATCAAAGATGGCTGGCACGCGACTTATTACAAGGGCACACACAACGCCGTCTGTTCTCGAGATCAGTGACATCGGCCTCGCCCGAACGAAGCCACGTCGCGATCTCACCAGCTCAATCAGCTGCCCAAACAGCCATGTGACGACTGTGCGGTCTGTAATCTCCAGCCGCTCCGCTTGCCATTCATATTAGTGCAACAGCGGCAATCCCCCCTTTGAGGCTGCCCTCGCCCGTATCGGCGCGATAGTTTCGACGCTCTCTCCCTGAACTCCCCACCCCACAGCCATCGCCGGATCAGAACTCATCGCGACGGCGCGAGCCGGAGGGCCACGGCGTCGCATCGGAATTCCGATCAGCTCATTCGTCGTAATGAACTGAAACGAACTGATACCATTCTCTCACGCTGTGGCCTCATTCAACGCATTCTATCGCACACAGCGACGAGCAGCAGAACGCACGGTCCTATTAGTTGAAATCAAATAAACTCAATGGTTCTGACGTTTTACCGTGGTTCCATTCGGAACAAACTCGCCGGCCGCCGCGAACGTCGCAGGCGTGCCGCAAAGTTGATCGGCCGGCAATCAAGCGCGCTTGGCGTCGATCGGGACAAGCCGTACGCTGATCTCTTACTCATGGGATCACGCTCATGAGCTTACGCAAGACTTTTCGGCTGGTTCTGATCAAGCCGTCGCATTACGACGATGACGGCTACGTCATCCGGTGGTGGCGCGGCGGCCTGCCTTCGAATTCGTTGGCATGTCTCTATGGCATTGCGATGGATTGCCGCGAGCGCCAGGTTCTCGGCGCCGACGTCGACATCAGCATCGAAGCCATCGACGAGACCAATTGGCGGGTGCGAGTCGAGGATCTCGCGCGCACGATCAAGGCGGCGGAGGCCGGCATGGTGATGCTGGTCGGCGTGCAGTCCAACCAGTTTCCGAGGTCACTCGATCTCGCCAGGCAGTTTCGCCGCCGCGGTGTCGCCGTCGCCGTCGGCGGCTTCCATGTGTCCGGCACGCTCGCGATGCTGCCGGAGCGCGATCGAAGCCTTCAGGAGATGCTCGACCTCGGCGTTTCCGTGTTCGCTGGCGAAGCCGAAGGGCGGCTGGACGAGGTTTTGCGCGATGCGGCGGCCGGTCGGCAGCAACCCATCTACAACTTCCTTGATGATCTCCCGCATCTGGAAGACCGGCCGCTGCCGATCATTCCCCATCAGCAGATCGCGCGGGTGATCGGTCACACCACGAGCTTCGATGCCGGCCGCGGCTGTCCCTTCCAGTGCTCGTTCTGCACCATCATCAATGTGCAGGGTCGCAAATCGCGCCGCCGCTCCGCCGACGACATCGAGGCATTGATCCGCGCCAATGTCGCGCAGGGCATCTCGGCCTTCTTCATCACCGACGACAATTTTGCCCGCAACCGCGACTGGGAAGCCCTGCTCGACCGGATCATCGACCTTCGCGAAAGGGAAGGTTGGGATTTGCGCTTCACGATCCAGGTCGACACGCTGTGTCACAAGCTGCCGGGTTTCATCGAGAAATGCGCGCGCGCCGGCGTCAGGCGCTGCTTCATCGGCCTTGAGAATATCAACCCAGACAGTCTTGCCGGCGCCAAGAAGCGGCAGAACAAGATCACCGATTATCGCGAGATGATGCTGGCGTGGAAGCAGGCCAGGATCATCACCGTCGGCGGCTATATCTTGGGCTTTCCAAACGACACACCGGCGTCGATCGTCCGTGATATCAGGATCATCCAGCACGAACTGCCGATCGACATGCTGGAATTCTTCTTTCTGACCCCGCTGCCCGGTTCGGAAGATCACAAGACGCTGCATGCGAAGGGTGTTTCGATGGATCCGGACCTCAACAAATACGATCTGGATCACGTCACGGTCGCGCACCCCGCAATGACCAAGGCGGAATGGGAGCGCGCCTATGAGCTCGCCTGGGAGACCTATTACAGCTGGGAGCACATCGAGACGCTGATGCGGCGCGCCGCGGCGACCGGCAACAACATCAGCCGGATCGTCAACTACGCTCTCTATTTCAAGGGCTATCATCCGATCGAGCATGTGCATCCGCTCGAGGGCGGTGTGTTGCGGCTGAAGAGCCGGCACGAGCGCCGCCCGCCTCTGCCGGTCGAACCGGCCTGGTTGTTCTATCCGCGCTATGTTGCCGAGACGGCGGTCAAGGCGGTCCGCTGGGCCACGCTCGCCATCCGGCTTCAGCGGCTGGCGCGCAAGGTCAAGGCGGATCCGCAGCGGCTCGCTTACGTCGACCAGGCGCTGGCGCCGCTTGGGAACGAGACCGAAAAGCTGGAACTGTTCAAGACCAGATCGAGCGAGGCCTTTCTCGCGCAGCGGCGACATGTCGAGGCGGCGCAGAAGCCGAAAGAGCGCGCGCCGTCGCCTTGATCGCATCCGCGCGTGATCAGCGAAGCTTGCGACCAACGCTGGCGGACGAGGAGTCCTGTCAACTCCCTTGAAATCTCAGGATTATTACCAATCTAAGGTAGCAGAGCCATGGTTTCGGCTACGGCTCTCCGATCGAGGCCGTCGCTTCGACAAGTTCCGAATCGTGATTCTTGAGTGCCCTTTGTTCAGCGAAGCGGGGCACAGATGAGATTGCTCCGAGAATGGCGACATCCGCTCGCTTGGTTCAACAGAGCGTCGTGCCAGGGCGCCAGCGCTGAGGAATGGCAGCCCGTCGTCAGGCTTGGCACGTTCGCCCGGCTTCAAATGCGCAAGCGCGGGCCGGATGGCCGATGGACCTATCGAGAGCCGACCGAGGCCGAAGTCCAGGAGTATCTTAAGAATGAGGCCTGGTGAGCGCGGCGCTTCTCGCTCCAATTGTTTCGGTGCTTGTCAATATAGGCCTGTGCGCACTGCTCGAAGATCTAGGCCTTCTCTACGATCTCGGGCTGCCTTCTTCTCTTCAAACGAAATAGTGGCGGAAGGGGTGGGATTCGAACCCACGGTACCCTTGCGGGCACGCCGGTTTTCAAGACCGGTGCCTTAAACCACTCGGCCACCCTTCCAGCACATCGGCATCAGCCTGCTTCGGCATCGCCCTGCCCAGCCGTCAATTTGAAGCATCAAGCTGAGGCATTGTCGCCCCTTGGCGGCGTGTGACAGCTCAGAACGGGCGCCAAGGCGACCCGCCTCTTTAGGGTGATCCGGGGCGAATCGTCAACAAGGCTGATGGCGCGCGTCGATTGTCCGGATTGGACCCCGCAGAGAAGCCGCGGAACAGAGCGAATGCCGCGCGCAGGCCTGGTTGCGATCATCGCGACGGCCGGGCCTGCTGGGTGGCGGTATAGCAGGCCTGCGACGATGAGGCGTTCTGGGCGTTGCAGGTCTCGGGCGCGGTCGGCGCAGCGGCCGCGGCATTCGACGGGGCCGATGCTTCCGGCGGCGGCTTGGTCATCACGCTCGTGCCCGGCGCGACGTTGCCGCGGGACTGCTGAATGTAGACCTCCGAGCCGGCAACCCCGTCAGTCGCGCCCAGCGAGCCAAGGGCGAACGCAGCGAGCAGGGCCAGCGTTGTCGGTCTGGCGCGACTTTCGATCATCGGATCATGCCCGTTCGGCTTCCCGGTTCTGCTGAGGCGCCGCCAATTGAACTGATGCTGGACACAGATCACGGTTCCGCGCGTTTTCCAAGATGGCACCGGCAAATTAGGCAGGCGCATGAGAGCCGCTCCGTGTGCGCAGGGCCACCCTGCCCACCCGCGTTCCGTAGCCCTAGCTCTTCGGGACGTCCGGCTTGATCGCCGCCGCCTCCTGCTGCTTCTCGAGCTCGCGCATGAAGGCCTCGCCGGCCGCGCGATCCTTGAACTCCCAGAGGTGGTTCTTCACGCCTTCGAAGATCAAGGCATAGACCGCGAGCTGAACACCCTCGCGCACACCAAGCGTCGCTGGCGAGTTCTTGGTGAAGCCGAGCTCGGCCTGCAGCAGCTGATCGATCGCGGCGAACTGGAATGCTGCGCTGTGGACCTGGACCGAATAGATCGTCTTGGTGGTGGTTACGCTCGCCAGCACGCGCCCGGTCTGAACGCTGACGGCGCGCAGCGCCACCGTGATGATGTCTTGGCGATACTGGGTGTCGGCACCGATGCCGAGATAGTTGGCGCCGATGCCGCCGGTGGTCTCGTCGCTGTCGTAGCCGATGATGCCGCCTTCCAGCAGGATGCCGGCAAAGCGCAACGGCGGCAGGCTCGGCGCCTTGTCGCCTTCCGCGGCCGTGCGGGTGTTCTGGATGATCTGCCGCTCCTGCAGCAGCGGTTGCAGATCGTTGCGTTCAACGACGTTGAACCAGTCGCCGTGACCGGCCTTGGTCAACACATCGATCAGCACGGCACTAGCACCTTGCGTCAAAGCGCGAGAGAATTCCGCGAAATTGTCGTTCGGCTTGTTCTGCCCGGTCAGGTCGGGAAAGTTGTAGACGGAGACGTCGAGCTTGCGGCGCGGCGGCGGCAGGTGGTCGAGCACAATTCCGGTCTTGGTATCCGGCACCAGTTTCGCGGGCTTCGCGAACGGGTCCTTGGCCGAGCCGGTCATGCATCCGGCCAAGCTGAGAGAGAGCATCGCAATGGCCGCGATGCTTCGAAAATGTCTGTTCATGACGTGAGATCCGGCGCCGGCTCGGCGATGTCAGCGTGTCAGGGAACGAGGGAGCGCACCGCGCTTGTGGGCGCTGGCGATGAGCCGGACGGTGTAGGGTTGACGATGATGGCAGGGCCGTTGAGATTGCTCAACGCGTTGTTCAGACCCGACAGATCGGGACCCTGCGAGCCAGACTTGACGCCCTCGCCTTGCGCCTGTGCCTGCGACAGCAGGAACGAGCCGTTCAGCGGGCTGCCGCCGAAGGTCGGGTTCACCGGGTGATAGACGATCTCAGAGGCGACCGCGGCTGCTCCCGCCGCGGCGTAGGCGGATGCAATCGCGAACAAGGCCAGGCCGAACTTACGCATGTTACAGATCTCGATTTGGAAGTTGAGAGGTCATCGCTTGATCAACAGACTTCCGTTCGGAAGTCTGGCAATCAGCATGTTGATCGGGGCGGACCCGGGCGGCTGGAGCACCGCGATGTTCAGGCCCTGCGTGTTGATCAGGTTCAGGTTGGAATAGTCGCGACCGCCCTGAAGCACGGAGACATCGTTGTCGGTGCCGCCGATGGTGCCGACGTGGGAATAATTGTTGCCGCCGGTCTGTAGTTGCAGCACGTGGTTGTAGCTGCCGATCTGTAAGGTCTGTGCGATGTTGTTGCTGCGCGAGGATTGCGTCGCTTCCGGCGTCGGCACATAGGCCGTCTGCCGGGGCGCGTAGTTGGCGACCGGCATGAGTTGGGCAGGCTGGGATGCGGACGTCGAAACCGTGACACCCGCTTTGCCATTCACTTGCGCGATATAGGCGGACTCTGCGTGCGCTGAAGCGCTGACCGCCATGGCGAGGCCGGTGGCACCGATCGCGGCGATTTGTTTCATGGCGCGGTGCACGTCTGTCTCCCATGGTCCGAATCCAACATGAGCTCGGCGCGATAATGACCAGCGGCCGAGCCATCCAGCACGATCGTCGTGAGCACCTGCTCCTGCCCGGCTTGCAGCACGAAGCTGCCGCTCTGCGTGTTGCTGGAGCGTCCAGTGTCGCTCTGCTTGTCGACCAGGAAACGATAGTGACCGTTGGCGGTGATGACGGATCGGGCAATCGCCTCGATCTTCACGTAGCCGGACTGCGGAGCCGTCCGTATTGCGCATTCGATTGCCGTGGCTGCAGTCGGCTGCATCGGCCTGTTACTCACCTGTCACTCGCTCAAATTTGCCGTACATACGGCAATTTTGCGGGGACCGTATCGGTCGTTCTTTGCTGTTTTGCGACAATCTGTAAAATCGCGGTCGGCTTGGATCAACCCGGGCGCGGCCGTGATCCCCCTGCAACATAGTAAGCTGATCGCGTACACTGCAGGCTCGTGCTTCTTGCGCATCGTCATTCGACCAGTGATTGCTACTCGCATGCCTACTATCTCGGACCTTGTCGCGAACGGAGCGATCGTTCGGATCGAGGTCGAACTCGGCCCGCACGAACAGCCGCTGCGCCTGCTCTATGGGACGCCGCAATTCGTCGCCTGGTTGCAGGAGATCCTTGCAGGCGCATCGCCGCCATCACGGCTGCTCGGCCATCTGGCGCCCGCGCAGCAGATCGATGATCTGTTCTATTCGTTCTTGAGCGGCGCGCCGCTGGTCTTTAACAGACAGTTTCGCGCTGTTCGCGCCGAGGACAATGCGGTGTGGGAGCTGAAGACGCCCGATATCCGCATCTTCGGCTGGTTCATGACGAAAGACTGCTTTGTTGCGGTGTTCGGAAATTGGGCTGACATCATCAAGGATCATGATCTCTATCGCGGCTACCGGATCGCGATCCGGCGGCTGCGCCGCGAGCTTGGGATTGGTGAGACGTTGTGTGTGAAGGGGGATGCGCCGGATGACGTTCTTTCGGTTTGATATCGACGCGCGCGCACGCAAGGCCGGCCGGCTGATGGGACGGGTGCGTCGCGAGTTGCTCAAGGCGATCATGGAGGAAAGGCGTGCAGGCCTGACGCAGCAGCAATTGGCGCAGCGCCTGCAGACGCGCCGCGCGCTCGTCAATCAAAAGCTGTCCGGTGAAGCGGAGATCACCTTGCGCGAGCTTGCCGATCTCGCCTGGGCGCTCGATCGCGAGATCTGCGTCGAATTGCGCCGGCCGGACCAGATGGCCGGCGACAACATCGCCCCGCGCACGTCGACGATCAGCTATCAGCCGGCGCGGATCATCGCCCCGAAGCGATCCGCTGATTAGTCAGATCAGAGCGTACAGGCGGCGGGGAATGCCCGCCGCCTGCAAGCGCGGTTACTTCTGAACAACCGTCGCTGTGTTGTGGATGCCGTATTGGGCCGTGAACGACGTGTTGGTCACGTTGGCGCCGGTGGCCTGCACCAGCTGGATCGCGTTGCCCTGGCCGACCTGCATCGAGACCTGGTTGTTGTTGCCGGCGGTGGCCTGCTGGCCGACGCTTTGCGCGGCATTGACCACGTTGGAGCCGCCGACCTGGGAGATCAGCGAGTTGTTGTTGCCGAGCGCGAGCGGAACGGCGACCGACTGGCTGACGGTCGCGAGGTTCTTCGATCCGCGCTGCGAGGTCAGTGCGTTGTTGCTGGCATTGCCCGTACCGAAGGTCTGTGTGCTCTGCTCGATGCTCGCAGCGTTCTTGGTGCCACGCTGGAACAGCGCCTGGGTGTTGGCGCCATTGGCCTGCTCCACCTCTGCGACGTTCTTGACACCGCTTTGGCCGATGATCGAGGCGTTGGTGAAATTCGCGCGCTGCTCCTCCGGTGTATCGCCGAAGCTGCCGGCGGCGCCGCCGCCCTGCTTGGTCGATGCCAGGTTATCATTGCCGAACTGAACCGTGGCAGCGGTGTTCCGCACGCCTTCGCCCTTGCGGCCGACCGAGGTCTGTTCCGTTGCGACCTCGTTGCGGTTGCCCACTTGCAACGACATCGACGCATTGCTGTGGCCCGGCTGGAATTCACCGTCCGCGTTACCGTCTGCGCTCTTCTGCGAAACTGCGGCCTGGTTCTGCTTGCCGAACTGCTTGGTCTCGGCGTTGTTGGCGCCACCGACCGGACTCGCTGACGGCGAGGTCACGCTCGAATTCGACTGGATGACCTCCGACACGTTCATGTCGCCGACCTGCAACGTGCCCTGATTGTTCTTGCCGCCCTCCTGCTTGGCGAGCGCGGTGTTCTGGCGGCCATATTGAGCGCTGAACGAGTTGTTCCGGAAGCGCACATCCGTTGCGTCCGCGTTGGGCGCGGTGTTGGTCTGGAGCGTGGAGGCGAAGTTGTCCTTCCCAACTTGGACATTGCCTGAGTTGTTCTGGCCGCGGGCGAGTTTGTTCACCTGGCTGGTGAGCACCCTGTTGTCCTGGCCCGTTTGAGACGCGGCCTGGTTGTTGTTGCCGTTCTTCTGGTTGATCGTCGCCTCGTTATAGGTCCCGACCTGCTCGATGAAGGATTCGTTGCTGCGCGCGCCTGCGGCATTCGCGGCCGAAACGCTGGCGAGGATGAGTGCCAAGGCAGTCATCATTCTCATGAAATGGTCCTTGCGTTGTCCAAAGCGGGGCCGGCGGGGATCGCCGCCCTCGGCGCGCGTTAAAACATTGTTAACCTGACGGCCGAATGACAGACGTTCAGGCATCTGGCCAAATCGGACGCGGCGGCCCGCGGCCTTTCGCCTCGACGCGTTCGGATCGAATGATGAAATCGTCGATGTCGGTCGCAGGCGGCTGCGCTCAGCAGGCCTGGCCTTCGATCCGCAACGATCCGAGCCGCACTTCCTGCTCGGCGTCGACGAACGCACGGATGCGCAGCAACCCGCCCGATCGCAGTTCAAGCGGCGTGAAGATGAGGCTGGTGGCGGCCACGATATAGAGCGGCGCGCTCGTCTCGGGCCTGAGGTTGGCGACCAGTCCGGTCTGTTCGCTGCGCCGCGGCGTCTCGATCGGCTCTTCGGCAAACGGTTGCTCATCGCCCGGCAGATAGCAGCGCACCACGATCGAACTGAACGGCTGCGAGACCGGCGAGAAGATGTGCGTATGAACGCACAGTTTCGGCAGCACCAGCGGAAACTGGCCCGAGATGAAGATCACGCCGTTGTAGCAGCCGATGAAGCTGAGCTTGCCGCCGGGCTCGTTGCGAATATCGTCACAAAAAATCGAGTACCCGTACCGGTCCATTGCCAGAGGCCGCTGACGCGGCTGCCCCCTACTCCATGCGCCCAAGCCTGTCTTCTCTCACGAGTGTGACGGCAGCATTACAAATCCGGCCTCTGCCGAGCGATCCACATCGTCACGGCCGCACGGTCGATTGCTAATGGGCCTCGACCCAAACGTCGCTCTGGCGGACTCGTTCGAGCAGTGCCGCCGGATCGAATTTTCGCAGACCGGCCGGAAGATCGAACAGATCGACGGCCTGCACCTCTTCGCGTAGCGCTTCCACGGTGTAGGTCATGCCATCGGCAAGCGTGATCTGCAGCGGAAAGCGAAGCTGTGGATCGACCCAACCGATGAACTGCTGCTGATCACCGGCGCGCACGCGATAGGCCAGTGCACGGCGATCTCCGAGGCGCTCCTCGCCTTCGTCCGCGCACTGCCAGTCGCCGCCAATCCCGGCATTCGCCAACTGCGCCATGGCCTGCCATGCGCGGCATGGATCCTTGGGATCGACAGGGACGAACAGTCGCGTCAACCGGCTCGATCCCCGCGCATCCATATAAAGGCGGGCGGCGGGACGAATGAAATAGGCCGTCGGAACGGCAACATCCGTGAGAAAATAACCATCGGGCAGCGCCGGCGTCTCCAGACGCGTCCTCTCGCCGCGCACGCGCAGCCGGCCGGCCGGAACGGCCACACCGCCCTGCCCGCGTCCGATGATGTCGGCGGAAAACGAACGCGCATCCTGTGCCCGTGCAGGCTCCTGCCCGACCACCAGGGCCAGCAACGCCGCCCAGATCGTCAGCAGCCTCGATGCTCTTGCCATCTGACACGTCATCCCGCTGCTCGCTTCATACGACTGCTGCCGTCCATCGGCACGCAACGGCGCCGATCAAGCCGAAGCCTGATCGGCGCCGTATCAGTTGATACGGAAACGCGCGTTCACGCGCCTCAAGCGCAGCTCACTCGGTGTAGGGTTGGCTCACCGGGTGATCGAAGTCGAACGCATCGAACAGATCCGACAGCGCCGGGCTGTTGGTCGGCACATACGGATTGTTCTTCGCGATGGTTGGATTTGGCAGGTTGTCACGGCTGCGATTGGTCAGCGGCTTCAGCCGCCAGTTGCGCTCGATGAATTTGAGCAGCGACACGTGGTCACCGTAGTTGTGATAGACCTTACCGCCGGTCGTGTAGGGAGACAGGATCAGGATCGGAATACGCGGTCCGTCGCCGAAGAAATCGATCGACTGGGTGTAGCCGGAGTCCCAATAACCGCCGGCCTCGTCCCAGGTCACGAACACTGCGGTCTCCGCCTTGAGCTTCGGATTGGCGTCCAGCGCTCCGAGGATGTTCAACACATAGGCCTCGAACAGGTCGACTTTCGAGCTCTGCGGATGACCGTCGAGCAGACCGTCCGGCTTACCGAACGACACCGCGGGAAGCGCGTTGTTGTTGATCGCGGTAATCAGGTCGGCGGTGTCCTTGACATGCGCCGAGCGCACCGCCGGATTGGCCATGATCGAGGTCGCATATTGGAACGGATTGCAGATCTGGCAATACGCCACCCCGAGCGCATGAGCCGGATCTGCGAGCGCCGCGGCAGTGAGGTTCGGGCTGGTCGGGTTGGCCGTAACGGCCGCGTTTGCGAGCGCAACGGCATCATTATAGGCGCCGCCGTAATAGGCCCACGAGATGTTCTTCTCGATCAGCGCGTCACCGATCGTCCGAACCGGCGATGGCGGCAGGTTGCTGCCACCCGAAAGCGCGCCATTCGGCAGATAGCCCGGGTTGACGTTGTTGAGCATGTAGTAGTGGTTCGGCTTGCAGTTCGGTTCGGCGGCGTAGGGCAGGTTTTCCAGATAGCTGACGATCGGCTTGACGCCAGGCTGGTTGATGTCCGCGCAGTTGCTGAAATTGCCGTCGACGGTGTAGGTGTTGACGGTCCCCGCTTTCGGGTTCGGGTTGGCGACCGTGGGTGGCGTGGTCGGATTGCCATTGCCGTCGCTCCAAAACGCCGCATCGCCGGTGCCGAGCATGAAGTGGTTGGCGCCGGTGCCGCCGTGGAACGACTGATGGAAATTGTCGCCCAAGGTGAAACGGTCGGCGAGCATCTTCAGGATCGGGGCCTGCTCCTGCTGGGCGTTGTAGAAGCCCATCGCGTTGCCCTGGCTCTTGTTCGTCGCCGAATAGGTGGCCATGACGAACGGGAACAGGTCGTTCAGACAGCCCGAATTATTGGCCTTGGTCACGCTCGCGACGCTGCAATCTTCCTGCTGCCAATCCTGGTAGAAGCGGTGCGTCGTGTCACCGGTGTAGTCGTCGTCGCTCAGGTGCGGACCCTGAAGCGGGAATGGTCCGGCGAGCAAGCCCGCGCCGGGAACGCGGCTATCGAGCACGTTGGTCGGAAGGCCGCTTGCACCGGTGGTCAGGATGTCGAGATCGCTCGGCGCCATGTCCTTCTCGACGCTGGCCTCGGTGATCGTCTTGAAGGGCGGGCTGGTATCGGCCGGAGCTGACGGCGTGCCCGCCGTGTTCGGCTGCGGCATCACGTTGACAGGGTTGTAAGGCGACTTTGAAATCGCAGGCGCGCCGATATAGTACGACGACTGCGCTGCAACCGAATATTGCTGAGCCTTGGCATAGTTGGGACCCGGGGTCCCGTCTTCGTTCACGATGCCCTTCGACAACAGGTTGGAGATCGTCTGGCCCCTGCCCTTCGGCTTGTAGACGCCAAACGTATGGTCAAGCCCGCGGTTCTCGCCGATCAGGATGATCACGTGCTTGATCGGCGATGTCGTCTTGCCCTGGCCCTCGCCGGACTTTTCGATGGCATTGTGGACGTCATCCTGAATCTTTTCGATCAGACTCTGGACGGCATGGCGGTTCGGATGCTCGCGACGATCCCAGTCGCTGACGCCTCCTTCCGCAAAGGCTGCCGTCTGAATCGTAAAGCTTGCAACAAGACATAGCGCGGTCGTGGCGCGCCAGCGCTTTCGAGAGCTAATAATCATTGTGGACCCCAAGGAATTTGCGGTTAGCATCGCGTATCTAGTGGGGCAATGTGACGCACCGTTTTCGGTGATATGAATGGGCGAAAAAGCGACCGCTCAATCAACAACAATTCCGTGATGCGCATGCGCCTATGATCGACTTCAAATGCCGTTTTGTGACGAAGCGATCGCCGTCCGAGATGTCGACGAGCGGGGGACTTCGACAAGTCGACGGAAGACCGGACGGCGATCCTCGTGTATCAGACGGGATCGTCAACTTCCCTCCCATGCCTCGCGATGCTCGTATTGTTCTGCCTTTTGCTGCTTGGCTGTGCGTGTCTGGCGCTAGCCTGGATCGATTTTCGCGCGGGGATCATTCCTGACGCGATCAATCTCGCAATCGCTGTCCTTGGAGCTGCGCGCGCCGCGGCTCTGGGTGGATGGTCGGGCCTGGCCCAGGCCGCCGCCGAGGGCATCGTCATCGGCGCTCTGATCTGGCTGCTGCGCCGGCTCTATTTCATGCTGCGCGGCCTGCAGGGGCTCGGGCTCGGCGACGTGAAGCTGCTTGCGGCCTCGGCCCTCTGGGTGGGAGCGGAGGGAATCCCGACCCAGCTGCTCGTTGCTTCCGTCGCCGCCCTGCTCGCCGCGGCCGGCCTCCAACTGGGCGGCCAGGCGATGACGCGGCAAACGGCGCTGCCGTTCGGGCCGTTTCTGGCGCTCGGCCTGCTGGTCACGTTGGCGCTGCAGCAGACCGACTGGCTTAACGGGCTCTACTGAGGCTAGCGCTGCCGCCGGCGGCGCTGGATCGGATCGGCCTCGTCGTCGATGAAGGCATTCTCCGCCTGGACCGGGCCGGCGACCGAGGTCGCGGCGCCCTCGACGCCCGGCTCCGGAAGGCTGATCACGACGGTCTGCTGATCGCGCTCGAGCGCGACCTCGCGCCCCTGGACCGACCGCAAGCGCCAGCCCTGGAACTCTTCGCCGACACGCAGACGCAGCGCCGTTCGCGTGCTCTGATCGACGAAGATGCCGAAGCTCTGGTCGGCGCCGATGATGGTGCCGACCAGCGACAGCTGCGGCCGCTCGACCCGCGGCGGCTTCGGCGGCGGTGGCGGCGCGCGGACGACCGCAACGGGTGCTTCGGGAGGCGGCGGCGGTCGTCGCGAGGCGGAAAAGATCGGCCGCTCGCGCGTGTTCGACAAGGTCGCCAGCGGAATGGCCCAGAGCGGATTGGCGCTGACGGCACGTTCAGCCGCCGCCGGCTGCGGCCGAACCGGCGCCGTTGCTGATGCTGATGCTGGCGCCGAAGCCGATGGAGGATCCCAGACCGAAGGTGTCGCCGGCCCGTCCGCCTGCCGCGTGGGATCAAGCTCCAGCTCGGAGTCGGAGGCCGAGACCGATAGCGCCGTGCGCGATGCCGAAAGGCTGAGCGCGGCGGCGAGCAGCAGCACCAGTCTTGGCTTTCCTCGGAGCATCATCCGGCCTTCCCTCATTTCGCGCCCTGCCATTGTCCGGAGACGGCGACCAGGATCCGCAGCTTGCCCTCACCTGTATTGGCCAGGTTCGAGGGCGACTGCACCACCAGCTGATCGATAAACAGGAACGGCATGCCCGCCTCGATATCATACAGCAGCCGCTGCAGTCCGGGTTGATCGATGTCGCAGCTCGCGATCATGGTGATGAAACCGGTCTTGGACTGAGTCCCCTGCAGATCGATCTGGGAGGACTGCACGTTGCCGCCCAGCCTAGTGATCGCGCCGGTGACGCGTTGAAGCAACGCAGCGCCGGCCACGGTGACGGTAGCACCTTCCAGGAATGGCGACCCCGATGGTGCCGCGACATCGCCGCTGCGTCCGCGCGCAAAGGCCGGTTTGCGCCCTTCAAGCTGCTCGAGCATGGCCGTCGTTGCGGCAACGCTGGCACGACGCCCCACCAGGTCGGTCACGGAACTCGCGACGACGAACAGGAAGAAGAGCATCACGCCAAAATAGGCCATCGCGGCGGGCCAGGGCCGCGCCAGGACTTTCGCAAGCGTTGCGTTCTGGTTCATGAGCCCGACCCGAAATACGGCGTGATATGCGCTTCGATATGAAAACGCTCGCCCGGATCTTCCGCCGCGCGGGTGGTCGGCGCAAAGAAGGTGGCGCGGGTGAATTGCGGCGATTGCTCCAGCAGACGGATCAGCGACGGCGCATCCTGCGTCAAGCCGACCACCTGCATCTTGTCGCCCTCGATCCGCAGCTCCGTCGTGTAGGTGCTGTCGGGCAGCGCGCGCGACAGCGCTTCGAGCACCATGACGCTCGAGGCCGAACTCCGCTTGCGCTGGGCCAGCAACAGTTCGGCGGAACTCGTCCCCTGGTTGAGGCGCAGCGCCGCGCGGCGCTGGTTGAGCCGCTGTTGCACGTCCTGGAGTTCGGTATCGAGCCTCGCGCCGAGATAGGCGGAGACCGCGAAACTCGCGGCGGCCGCAACGCCGCCGCCGATCAGTAGTCCGCGCAACAGCCTAGGAATGCTGATGGCGAAGCGGCCGGCCTGCGCGAGCCGTGTATTGAACAGGCGAATGGTCGTTCCCGCTGTCTCGTCCGCCGGTACCGTGACAACGCCGGAGATCGATGCTGCGCCGAGCCCTGCCGCGAGATCGACCAGCGGCTGAATTTTTGCGCGCGCGGTCGCAGCCAGCATCAGCACGATGCGATCGTGGGAGCCCGGCTGCGGCGGGGTCAGACCATAGACAGCTTCACCTGCTGCCCACGGCGTCAGCCGATCGATCTGGGCCCGAACCATGCCATCGAGGAAATCGGCCGCCTGTTTCGGGAAATCGACTTCGCGGAACAACACCTGATCCGGCCGCATCTGGACCTCGACGACGCTGCTGCGGAGCGCTGCGCGCCATTGTGGCGACAACGGCGGCTCAGGACGTCCATGTGGTGTCAGCCGGAATGAGACGGGGCGAAGCCCCGCGCCCTTCGCCACCGAACCGAGCCGCGCCGTGAAACTGTCGTCATCGATTTCCTGCAGGACCACCCGGCGCCGCGATGCCAGGCGATCCATGACCGCCTCAACAGCCGCCGCCACGGCTGCGATCCAGGTTGCGAACAGCTCTTTCAGTTCCGCCAGCATCGCACTCACAACTCCCGTCCGCCGATGGTACCGATCCCGTCGCGCCACGCCAGCACGCGGTAGGGATTACCTGCGCTCTTTAAGCCAATCACGACTTCCGAGGCCGTCTGCCAGTTGTCCTTCTGAAGCCGGATCAGGATACGGTAGACATCGCATTTGTCCTGGCTGGCGCTGGCCTTGGCCTCGCCGAGCGCCCGCGCGATGGCCTGGGGATCGTTGCCCAGACTATCGCGATCGGCGAGAAACTGCTTGAGGATCAGCGGCGTCATGCCGGGCAGCGCGGCAATCACCTCCGGCTTGGCGTTGATCACGTCCACGCCGGCCGAGCCGCTGAACACCGTCACGAACGGAAGCGCCCGCTCGACCAGCGCCGGAGGCAGCCCGAGCACGAGCGCGAGTTCATTGATATGGGCGAAGGGCGCCTGGCGCGGACCGTAGGAGCGACCAGCGGCGCGGTAGAGCGCATCCTCTCCACCTGCGGCACTGCCGGGTGCAGCGCGGGTCCGCCATCCGACGATCCGGTCGGCGTAGTCCTTTGCATTCTCCGGCGGGGCGCCAAGCACGGTCATCAGGCCGGACAGGAGCTCCTTGGGCGCATTGTTGAGATCGATGCGGGCGGTTTCCGAGGTGAAACTGACGGACATCTCGGCCCCGTTCAGCCTGGCATGGAAGGCGCCGTGCGCCGGCGGGCTCTCGCCGGATGATGCCAGCTTATAGGCGGTCAATTCCACGGCCGCCGACACCAGCGCTTGCGCCTGCAGCGCATTGTCGTTGACGGCAATGGCGCGCGCCGAGTTGGCCAGAAAGGCGGAGAAAATGGTCGCGAGCGCGGCGAGCGCGGCAAGGATCCACAACACGGCGACGAGCACGAAGCCGCGCTCGGCGCGATGGCGATGACAGGCGGCAACGCTGGTTGGGCGCACCATCACGAGCCTCCCTGCTTGGCGGCGGCGCCCGTCGTCGTCTTGCCGTCGTCAGTCGCCTTCTTGTCCTTGTCTGACTTGCCGCCATCCTCCGACAAGCCGCCTGACGCGGGTGCCTCGACATGAATCGGCGTGACCGTTGACACCGCGAGAACGCGCTCGCTGGCCGCGTCGCGAACGGTGAGCCTGATCGCGGACGGCAATCGGTCGTTCTCATGCCAGCTGTCGCGGAACACGCGATCGACGCCAGCATAGGCGAAGGACAGGCGGAACGGCGGCGTCAGCAGCACGACGGGATCGCGGGTATGGATGGCCTCGGAGAGCGAGGCGCCCTGGGGGAGCGGGGCAAATGACGCGCGGGAGCGGACCATCACCAGCCGGCCTGCGTCCACGGTCTCCGCAATCCTGACGACGTCGAGACCAGGACCGGCATTCGGGCCAATTGCCGTGCGCACGAAGGTGACAGCCAACGCCGAGCCATCGAACAGCGGCTTACGGACATCGCGCGAGGGCGAGACAAATTCCGCCGCGGCAAGATCCGCCGCCATGCGCTGCATCGCGATGCCGACCAGCTCACTGCGCTGGACGCGATCGACACCCCTGTTCCAGTTCGGCAGCCATTGTGCGGTGACCGTGGCCAGCGCCGACAACACCAGCCCGATCAACGCGAGCGCTACCAGCGCCTCGATCAGGCTGAATCCCCGCTCGCCGGGGCGCTCGGCAGGATGGTCGACGTTCCAGCTCATTGCTTCGGCTTCGGCATCAGACGAACGGTCTCGAGCGTGATCATTCCACCGGCCGGACCACGGACCCGCACTTTGACCAGCTCGGGAATCCAATTCACATCATCCTTGTCCACGATCCAGTCATCGCCGACCGGACCGATGTCGATCTGCCAGCGCGCATCGCCGGTGCGGCCGTTCAGGGTGCCGGGGGCAAGCGCGCTGCGCTGCGGGATCGCCGTCGCAAGCACGGTTTGCGCCGACTGCACCAGGGCGACATGGTTCTCCAGCGCGCGCACGCCGCGGGCATTGGTCGACATCACCTGCCCGATCGCGACGATCGAGACGGCGACGATCGCAAGTGCGATCAGCACCTCGATGATCGTGAAGCCGGCATCAGGCCGGTCAATTGGCGAGCGGGACACGGGACGAAATCTCAACTCTGCCGGTCAGCCAGTTGACGCGAACCTCGTAGGTCGTATCGAGCCGGCTGAGGGCGATTGCACCGCCGCAGGACATACCGTCCGCGAAGAAGCTGATGGTGGAGAGCGCCGCGCGGTTGCGGCAGGTCTGCGGCAGGATGGCATCGAAGCGGACGTCGTCGGGAATGCGCAGCGTCTCGCGGCTTGCGCCCGAGCGGATGGCACGCGCATGCGGGTCGACCAGGGTCGCCACGTCCCGCTGGCGCCGGATCGCAGCGCTGCGGTCGATCTTCAGCAGCGTGGCCGCCTGAAGCGCATAGGCCTGCAGCCGTGCGCGCGACGTCTGGCGCGGCACAAAGGGCAGCAGCACGGCCGCGACCAGAGCGATGAGCGCGAGCACGCACACCATCTCCAGCAGTGTGAAACCGTGCTGATCAGCCTTCGTCATGGTCGTTCAATTCGTCGCCGAAGCAGTGAGGTGATCAAGCGAGAGATCGGCCGCTGTGCCGGTGCCGCCCTCCTGGCCGTCGGAGCCGAGCGAGACGATGTCATAGGGGCCGTGTTCGCCCGGCGCGCGATAGATGTAAGCGTGGTTCCAGGGGTCGTTGGGCAGGCTGCCGCCCTTCAGATACGGCCCGTTCCAGGCTCCGCCTCCGGTCGGCCGCACCAGCGCGGCAAGGCCTTCCGCCGAGGACGGATAGCGGCCGGTGTCGAGATTGTAGAGATCGAGCGCGCTGGCGAAGCTCTGCATCTGGATCTTCGCCGCCTTGACCTTGGACTCGCTCAGATAGTTCAGCACGCGCGGGCCGATCAGCCCCATGATCAGGCCGATGATGGTGATCACCACCAGCATCTCGACCAGCGTGAAGCCCGCTTCTCCCGCACGCGCCTTTGCGCCCTTCTTGGTGCCGTATCGCTTCAGCCATCCGGCAGAGTTCTGTTTCGACATTGCCTTCCCCTTCATCCCACGAGCTGGGTAACCGACAGAAGCGCGGTCATCACCGAGACGATCAATCCGCCGACGACCGTGCTGATCGTAATGATCGCGAGCGGGCCGATGATGGCCACGACGCGATCGAGGCTGCGCTGCAGCTTGGCCTCGTAGAACTCCGCAACACGGCCCGCGAGCGCCGGCAGCTGGCCGGTCTCCTCGCCAAGCCGCAGCATTCGCACCGCCATCGGCGGCAGGCTGCTGCCGGCCGACAGGGCGTCCGAGAGCTTGCCGCCATGTCTCACCCGCTCTGCCGCGGCCGACCATGCCGCCACGTTTCCGGTGACGGCCATGATGTCAATCAGAATGCGCAAGGTCGCCGTCAGGCTGACGCCGCTGGCGAGCAGAACGCCAAGGTTCCGGCAGAACAGGCTGGTCCGGTAGAACTGAAAGATGCCGGCGATCCCCGGAACGCGTGCGATCGCGCCGACGATCGCCACCCGGGTGGCGGGTCTTCGCAGCAGCCACCAGACCGTGGCGATCACCGCTGCAGTCCCGAGCAAGAGCTCCGTGGCATTGGCACGCATCGCGTCCGACAGGCCGATGAAGAAGCCGAGCGCAGTATCGGACTTGCCGCCGAAATCCTGCAGCACGGAGGAGAATTGCGGCAGCACGACCAGAATGAAGAACAGCATCACGCCGATGGCTGCGATCAGCACAAAGACAGGATATTGCATGGCATCGGTCAGCTTGCGGCGCGTCTGCTCGGCGCGGGCACGCTCCGCACCGAGGGCTTCCAGCACCTGATCGAGCGTGCCGGAGACTTCGCCGACGCGGACCAGCGCCACATACATCGCCGGGAACAGCTCCGGATGCCCGGCAACCGCGTCCGCAAAACTTTCGCCGCTCAACAACGAGGCCCGCAACTTGGCGACCACGGGACGAAGCCGGCCGACATCGGCATCTCCGGCAAGCAGTTCGAGCGCGTCATCGAGACGCGCACCCGCGCGAAGCAGCAGCGCCAGGTCCCGGGTAAAGGTGGTGACCTCGGCGGCGCTCGGCCGGTTGAGCAGGCCGAAGCCTGCGGAAGAAGATGGCTTCTTATCCTCGATCGTCTCGATCGGCAGCAACCGCAGATATTCGATCCGTGCCGCAACCTCACGCGCGCTCGGCGCCGAGAGCGTGCCGTGGACGATCTCGCCGTTTTGCGTGAGCGCGCGATAGCGGAAATTGGGCACGGTTCACCTCAGCGCGCAGTCGTGACCCGGAGGATTTCGGACGGGGACGTCAGCCCTGCGCGGCACTTGGCGAGACCGTCGTCGAGCATGGTCGTCATGCCGGCCCGAATGGCCGCCTGGTCGATCTTGTGACCGTCGGTCTTCTCTCCGATCAGGCCGCGCAGCTCATTGTCGACCTCGAGCACTTCGAACACGCCGAGCCGTCCGCGATAGCCGGTGCCGCCACAACGCTCGCAGCCGCGCGGATGGTAGGTGATTTCGCCGAGCCGCAAGCCCAAGGCGGGAAGCCGCGGATCCTCCGCAAAATCCGCCTCCGTCAGCGGCTGTGCTGTCTTGCAGCGCTCGCAGAGCTGCCGGACCAGGCGCTGTGCGATCACCGCCCGCAAGGTCGAGCGCAACAGATAGGCCTCGACGCCGAGATCAAGCAGGCGCGGCAGCGCCGCGGCGGCGGTCTCGGTGTGCAGCGTGGTTAGCACCAAGTGGCCGGTCAGCGCCGCGTGCACCGCGACATGGGCGGTCTCGGCATCGCGGACCTCGCCGACCATGATCACATCCGGATCCTGACGCACGAATGAGCGTAGCGCTGTTGCAAAGGTCAGCCCGATCGCCGGCTTGACTTGGGACTGATTGACGCCGGGAATTTCATATTCGACCGGATCCTCGATCGTCAGGATCTTGCGGCTCGGCTCGTTGAGGATCGACAGGATGGTGGCGAGCGTCGTGGTCTTGCCGCTGCCAGTCGGCCCGGTGATGACGATCATGCCGTGCGGCAGCTTGAGCAGCCGGCGCAGCTTGACCTCGTCGGGTGGCGAAAAGCCGAGCTTGTCGACCACCAGCAGCCCGCGATCCTTGGGCAGGATGCGAATGACGGCGGATTCGCCGTGCTGCGCCGGCATGATGGCAACGCGGATGTCGATATCGGTACGGCCGATCCGCAGCCGGGCCGCGCCGTCCTGCGGCAATCGCCGCTCGGCAATGTTGAGGCTGGCGATGATCTTGATGCGCGAAATGACGGCTTGCGGCAGCACGCCGGCGGGCGCGGGCACCGGCCGCAACAAGCCGTCGATTCGCAGACGCACAACAAGGCCGCTCTGGAACGGCTCGATATGAATGTCGCTCGCCCGGAGCTCGACGGCCTTTTCCAAGAGATCGTTGACAGCGCGGACGACGGGAGCGCCGCTGGCGAGGTCGCGCAGGCTTTCGATGTCGTCTTCGCGAAGCTGCGGCAGCCCCTCGGACTCGCCCTGCCCTACCTCATTGCCATCGTCGGCAAGCCGCCGGTCCAGCACGATCGACAGATCTTCGAAGGATGCGACCTTGAGGGCGAAATCAGTTCCCAGCACAATCTCGGCCGCACGTCTGGCGGCCTGATCAGTCGGATCCGCAATCGCGAGAACAACGGAGCCACCGGCCGATCGATATGGAAACAGCAGAGTCTCCCGCAGGAAGCGCTGCGAGAAAGGTGCGACCAGCGGCTCGGCGGCCAGAAGTTCTTGCAATGCAACACGGTCAAGGCCGTAGAACCGGGCCGCCTCCTCGGCGAACTCATTGGCCGACAGGTCGGTCAATTCCCATAGTTTTACCGACGGATTTCCACCCGCGCCGGCATCGTCAGCCGCAGCTGCCGCCTTGAGGTGTCGCATCCGGCGAAGATGCTCGACAAACGGCAATGGCTGATGACCGGTCATGCGTTTTTCCAGTCGCACTGCGTGGTGTGAGCGGGTGCGGCGCGGGCAGTCTATCAGCCGCGGATCGCCGGAGCCACGCTTATCAATGGCGAATGTGACGCCCGTACGAAACCGATCGGTTCCGCCACCGCAATGCGGGAAAGCCACACTGGCACTTGATCCGTGCCATGGGACTGCGCTCTAATGAATCTGTCTAATGACTCTGTCATATTGCCGCGCTAGGCATTCGGCACTCCACGGCTCGCCTTCGCGCCGCTGGGGGGAAGCGCGTTTTTTGAGTTGGGGATCGGCTAAAAGTATGGTGCGTGTCGGCAATCAGCGCCGGTCCCAGGCGACCACGGACTCTCTCTGTTTCAGAGCTCTCACGATCGCGGCTGTGTTGGGTGTCCTGACGCTGCTGGCTGCTTGTAATTCGGCGACCGTCGGCACGGTGGCGCCGGGCGATGTCGATCCGCTCGACAAGATTCGCTCGCTCGACATCATGCCGCGTCAGGCGGAGGGTGTGGGCGGCTCTCAGAACGCCGCGGCTCAGCGTAACAGCCGCGCTGCCGTCTACGAGGGCACCGAGGTCAACGATATCGGCGACGTGCCGCCGCGCCCGGTCGCAAACGGCGGCGGCTATGACCTCAACTTCGAAAACACGCCCGTCGGCACCGTGGCCAAGGTGGTGCTCGGCGATATCCTCGGCACCGGCTATACCATCGATCCGCGCGTGCAGGGGACGGTCAGCCTGGTCTCGGTCCGCCCGGTGCCGAAATCGGACATCGTCTTCGTGCTGGAGAATGCGTTGCGTCTGAGCGGCGTGGTGCTGATCCACGATTCCACCGGCTATCGATTGACGCCGCTCGGCGATGCCGTCGGAGCCGGCCGGGTCGATTCGGCAGCGGCGACCCCGGAGCCCGGCTACGGCGTCTCAGTGGTCCCGCTGCAGTATGTATCGGCGCCAACGATCCTGAAGCTGATGGACTCCTTCGCCACCAAGCCGGGCAGCGTACGCGCCGATTCCACCCGCAACCTGCTCCTGATCCAGGGCACCGGCGCGGAGCGTCGCAATGCGGTCGAGACCGCGATGAGCTTCGACGTCGATTGGATGCGCGGCCAGTCGGTCGGAATCTATCCGCTCAACAACAGCGCACCCGAGCCGCTGATCGCCGAGCTCGAAAAGATCATGGATTCCGGCGAGGCCGGGCTGAGCCAGGGCGTGGTCAAATTCCAGGCCGTGGCCCGGATGAACGCGGTGATGGTGGTCAGCCGCAAGCCGGCGCTGCTGCAGACCGCGGCGAACTGGATCAGACGGCTCGACCGCGAGGACTCGGCCCGGAACAGCGTCCGCGTCTATCAGGTCAAGTATGGCGAGGCCAAGCAGATCGCGCGCGTGCTCAACGACATGTTCGTGGGCAGCTCCTCCTCGTCCTCGCTCGACAGCGCCGACAATCAGCTGGCACCCGGCTCGGGATCGACCTCGTCGTCGAGCGCGGCGGAGCGGCTGTCTCTGAACACGAACTCGTCGTCATCCTCGCAGCCGAGCGGCTTCGGCTCGCGGCAGTCCGGCGCTTCCGGAGGCGGCATGTCAGGCTTCAGCCCCTCGCCCTCGGCAAGCGCCAACCAGGCCAGCGCGAGCGGGAGTGGCGGCGCCCTCGACAGCCGCAGCGGGACGGGCGGCAACGGACAGCCCCTGCTGCAGGGCGTCCGTATCACGGCCGACGTGGTCAACAACTCGCTGCTGATTTATGCCGATCAAGCCAACTACAAGATCATCGAGGCGACGCTCCAGCAGCTCGATCAGCCGCCGCTGCAGGTCGCCATCGACGCGACCATCGCGGAAGTCACGCTGACCAACGAACTCAGCTACGGAGTTCAGTTCTATATTACCAGCAAGCAGAACTCGCTTCTGAATACGCAGTCGACCTCGGCTCCGACGACGACAACGACCACTGATACGGCCACCGGCGCGGTGTCGACGGTCACAAACGCCCTGATCAATCGCGCCTTCCCCGGCTTCAACTTCCTGATCGGATCGGAGTCGAACCCGAAGGCCATTCTGGATGCGCTGCACGCGGTCACCAGCGTCAAGGTCCTGTCGAACCCCTCGCTGGTCGTGATCAACAATCAGGCCGCGACCTTGCAGGTCGGCGACGTCGTCCCGGTATCGACCGGCAGCGCCACGGTGCTCAGCTCCAGCAACACGGTCGTCAACACCATCGACTATCGCAACACCGGTATCATCCTGCGGGTGTCGCCGCGCATCAATGCCAACGGAGGTGTTCGACTGGATGTCGAACAGGAGATCAGCAACGTCTCACCGACGAGCAGTTCGACTTTGACGCCGACCGTTTCCGAGCGGCGGGTCAAGAGCTCGATCTCTGTGACCTCAGGCCAGACCGTCCTGCTCGCGGGCCTGATCAGCGAGCAGCAGAACGGCAGCCGCAACGGCATTCCGGTCCTGGATGAGATTCCCTATTTTGGTGATGCCTTCGGCGCCCAGGACAAGAAGGGCACGCGCACCGAGCTGATCATCTTCATCCGGCCCCAGATCATTCGCAACGGCACTGATGCCCATCATATTGCCGAGGAGCTGCGGTCGAAGCTGCGCGGCAGCGTCGGAGCGAGCACCAACGATCTCAACATGCATACGGTTCGCTGACATGCCCGGGACCAACCGCCGCCTCGCCGCATTGCTTGTCGGCCTGTTTGCTTTCGCATGGGCCTTCGGCTCGATCGCGCCGGCGCGGGCCGATAGCGTGTCGCGCGCGACCGCCGCCTACTCCCGCGGCGATTATCTGACGGCGGTCCGGCTCCTGACCCCGCTGGCATTGCGCGGCGACGCCAAGGCGCAATCGTTTCTCGGCTTCATGTATGAGAACGGCTATGGTGCACCGCAGGCCTATGTGGCCGCTGCCGACCTCTACATGCAGGCGGCGATCTGCGGCAATCCGTTCGGTCAGGTCATGCTCGGCCTGATGTACGACAAGGGTCATGGCGTCCCGCAGGACTTCGTGCTGGCCTATAAGTGGCTCAACCTCGGCGCGGCCCGCGCCGCGCGGCGCGATCGCGACTATTACTTGCGGCTGCGCAACGCGGTGGCGTTCAAGATGTCCGCCGCGCAGATCGCCGAAGGGCAGCACCTTGCCCTGGCGTGGGTGCCGGGTCAGCCCTGATCCAAGCGACCGCCTGGTCCTCCGATTGAGGTGTCGATGAGCACCGTTCCCTCGGTGGTAACGGACGATGCGGCGATGCGTCGTTGACGCGCGTGTGACGCTTTTGCCAACTCCACATGAGAGTTTCTGTCGACATAAGCGGCGTTTCATACCCGCGACGCGCAAACGTTACCGAACTATCAAAGCCTCGAAACAATCCGAAACATAATCGGCGGGCGTCGGCGATTGCCCCACTTTTGGTTGCGGCCGACTCGGGAGAGAGGCTCATGAGACGAACGAGATCAAAAATCAGGATGGCTGTGGGGCTCGCCTTTGGCGTCGCCTTGCTCACTACAGGTTCCCAATCCGCCTCGGCAGCGTGCCGGCTCAATTCGCCGGGCGGCCAGATCAAGCATGTCGTCAACATCGTGTTCGACAACGTGCATCTGCGTCGCGACAATCCCAACGTTCCATCGGATCTGGAGCAGATGCCAAACCTGCTCAATTTCCTGCAGAACAACGGCACGATCTCGGGCAATCACCACACCCCGCTGATCTCGCACACCGCGCATGACATCGTGACCGCGCTGACCGGCGTCTATGGCGACCGCAACGGCATTCCGGTGTCCAACAGCTACGGCTTCTTCAAGGCCGACGGCAGCGTCGGCTTCAGCAGCTCGTTCCTGTACTGGACTGCCGCAGGTGGCGACGGCAAGCCGCAGATGCTTGACGAGCGCGGCAAGACCGCGCCCGCGCCTTGGGTGCCGTTCACCCGCGCAGGCTGCGATGTCGGCGCCTTCTCGGTGGCCAATATCGAGTTCGAGCGTGTGCCTGACGACGTGACCACCTTCTACGGCGCGGGCAGCCCGACTGATGTCGCGGTGCGCCAGCAGCTCGCGTCCACAAGTGCCACCGTCAGGCAGCAGCCGACGACGGATTATCTCGGCATTGCGGTTCATTGCGGCCTCAACAGCCCGCTCTGCAACAATGGCTTTGCCGCCAATGACCCGCTGCCGGACGAGCCCGGCGGATACGCCGGGTTCAAGGGACTGTTCGGCAATATCAACGTGCAGCCGGTGATCTCGCCGAGCGGCGCGATCAAGGATCTCGACGGCAATGTGATCGCCGACCAGTTCGGCCGCCCGGGCTTCCCGAACGCGTTCAGTCCGCTGGCCACGCAGTCGCTCGGCTACGCGGCCACCATGCTCGAGGCCGGCGTCCAGGTTATCTACGTCTATATCGCCGACGCCCATGACAACCGCTTTGGCTCCGGCACCTTCGGTCCGGGCGAAGCCGGCTATGTGACGCAGCTGAAGGCCTACGATACCGCCTTCGGCAAGTTCTTCGCGCGCCTGGCGGCCGACGGAATCACCAAGGAGAACACGCTGTTCACCGTCACCCCCGACGAGAACGACCATTTTGTCGGCGGCGCGCCGACGCCGGCGAATTGCGATGGCGTCAATATCCCGTGCACTTACGCGGCCGGCCAGAAGGGCGAGATCAACGTCACGCTCAATCGCCTGCTGCTGACCCAGCGGGCCAATGCAACGACGTTCTCGGTTCACTCCGATGATGCGCCGACGATCTACATCAACGGCAACCCGGCCCCCGCCGACACCGTGGTCCGCACCATGGAGCACGATCTCGACGCGCTGGTTGCCACCAACCCGATGACAGGCGCGATCGATAAGCTGTCCAGCCTGCAGGCCGATCAGGCCGAGATGAAGCTCCTGCACATGGTGACGTCGAGTGCCGCGCGCACGCCGACGCTCACGATGTTCGGCAACGAGAACTACTTCTTCGCCACCGGCAGCGGCGGCGCATGCGCCACCCAGTCCGACTGTGTCTTCGTCGGTCCGAACTTCGCCTGGAACCATGGCGACTATCAGAAGGACATCACGCGGACCTGGGTCGCGATGGTCGGCCCCGGGGTGCGGCAGCTCGGCCGGCACGACTCCGACTTCACCGACCACGCCGATATCAGGCCGACACTGATAGCCCTGGTCGGGCTCACGGACGACTACGTTTCCGAGGGCCGCGTCATTGCCGAGTGGATCCAGGACCGCGCATTGCCGCAGGGCATTCGCGGCCGCACGGAGGCGTTCACTGAGCTTGCCGAGGTCTACAAGCAGCTCAATGCTCCGGTCGGCCAGCTTGGCCGCGCCAGCCTCGTCTGGTCGAACGGCGCGGTCACCGGCACCGACAAGTCCTATGCGCGGTATCTGAAGCGGATCGCCGATGTCACGGCTCGCCGTGACAGCCTGGCCGCCGCCATCAAGACCGCGCTGAACGACGCCGCGTTCCGCAATCGACCGGTCGATCTGGGGACCGCAATTGACCTCGGCGTGCGCGCCCGCATCCTGATCGAGGAGGTCAAGGCCGAAGCCACCATCGGTCGCGCCTTCACGAACTGACTCTGAGGCTGCGGCCCTCATGTTGGCGAGCCCGCCGGCTTCGACCGGCGGGCTCGTTTGCGTCCCAATCCTGGGGACAACCGTCGCGCGGCGCGTTGCCGGCGCTTGCTGCACCCGGAGCAAAGGAGAACACTTCGCCCTTGCGATTCGTGCGCGGGGGCGCCTCATGCAGAGCCGGGATCAAGGGTTCGACTACGAACGCTACCGAAGATTGTTGGCGCAGGCGGTCGACGAACCGAAGCGGCTGGCGCTGATCAGGCTGTTGATCGAGGAACGCGCCAAGGACCGGCTGGCCACAGTGCGGGCCGCCGAACAAAACGCAATGACTGGCGCCCCGACACGCTATAGCTCCCGCCTGTAGCCTGCTGCACCAATCGATCTCGCTCTCCGGCTTGGCCCGTGCAGCCTGACGGCCTAATCGAGCCCGCGCTCGTGGCTGAGGCGAACCATCTCGTCGATGAATATCTGCTTCTGCTTGTCGTCCAGGCTCGTATAGAGCGGCTCGGATGAATCGGCGACGTTGCGCTGGTCAGCGGCGCGATCGACCAGGAACTGGGCCTCGTTGCGCATCTGCTCGACGATGTCGTCAGGCGGGTCGCGCTTGGCGCGGGCAATCCGCAGGTTCAGGCGGTCGGCGCCGTTGTGGCCGAGATAGTGCATCGCGCTGGCGAACGGCCCCCAGTTCTTTTCCTGATCCGGCGTCAGATTGAGCTCCTTCTTGATGCGCTCGATATTGGCGTCGCTGTTGGCGACGATCTGCTCGCCGGTGAGCTGCGGTACGCCTTCCTGCGTCAGCATGGCTGGCGCTTTCGCCATCTTGGTACTCTTGTTCGGGCCCTTATTGGCGCTCTTGGCGGCCTTCGCGGCTTTCGCCTTGTCCGCCTCGCTGGCCTCAGGCGCTGGCTGGGCACTCTGGTTGGTGTTGCCAGTCTGGCTATTGCTGCCAGCGAAGGTTCCGGTGACGCCGGTGACGACGCCGACCACGCCGCCGATCGCGCCGCCTAGCACGCCCCCGACCGGGCCGGCCGCCTTGTTGCCCTCGCGCGCCCCCTGCTCGACGCCCTTGAACAGGCCTTGCGCGTCAACATGACGCGGCAAGCTCAGTGCGCAGCACGTGAGTAGCGCTGTCCCTACTGCAATGCACAGCCGCCACCGGTTGCGCATCGTCGACACAGGGAGGGTCATGGGCAGGCTCCGTTGGTCACTCGGCTAAATGGCAGTCGTCTCGATCGCAGTGGACCGATTCGAACTTTATCGGCGTCGCCGCTCAGAAGTCCATCTTTCGCGCCGCGCCGCGTTGCCGCGCCTGGCGCGAGAACCCAAGGTCTTGGACAGGAAACGCGCCCAGGAATTGCTGCTGATGTGCGACGCGAAATCGCGCCGCACCAATGCCGCCGCCGCCCGTCGTCTTCGACTTTCGGAGCAAGCCATCAGTTCAAGAATGTCCCCTCACCTCGTTTCTCGACAGCCGCAGGCAATTCTGCTCTGATTGCTGTTAGCGAAATCCCCGCAAGGCGATCGGCCTGCGACGCAACACAACAACAAACGGGATGCGCTCAAACAGAATCCGATTGGCCTATCCAGGGAGGAACGCCATGTCACGGAGGAAGCTGACCCGCCGACAATTTGTTGCTGCCACAGCGCTCACGACGACTGCACTGGTCGCCGCACCTTACGTGCGCGGCGCACATGCTGCAGGCAAGGTCTCGATCGGTTTCTGGGACCATTGGGTTCCAGGCGCCAACGACGCCTCGACTGCTCTCGTCAACGAATGGGCGGCGAAAGAGAAGGTCGAGGTCTCGATCGACTACATCACCAGCAACAACAAGAAGCTGGAGCTGACGGTTGCGGCCGAGGCCCAGGCCAAGTCCGGCCACGACATTCTGCAGATGCCGACCTGGTGGCCGCACGCCTATGCCGAGAATCTCGAGCCCGTCAGCGATGTGATGGAGCCGGTCATCAAGCAGAACGGCGACGTCAACGGCACGGTCAAGTATCTCGGGCAGCGCGATGGCAAGTGGCTCGCGGTTCCCGCGACGGTCGGCAGCCAGATCAAGGGGCCGTGCTCCCGCATCGATCTCATGAAGAAATATGCCGGGATCGACGTGCAGGAGATGTATCCCGCAGGCAGCCCTCCGAAGGCTGACAACTGGACCATGGAGACGTTCCTGAAGGCGGCCGAGGCCTGCCACAAGGGCGGATACCCGTTCGGCATCGGGCTCGGCGAGACCACGGACAGCGTCGACACCGCCGGCGCGATCTTCCAGGCATTCGGCGCCGAGCTCGTCAATGCCAAGGGCGACGTGACGGTCAAGACCGACGAGGTGCGGCAGGCGCTCGAATTCTACAAGAAACTGATCGCGGTGCTGCCGCCGGACGCCCCCTCCTGGGACGATGCTTCGAACAACAAGTGGCTGATCTCGGGCAAGGGCGCGATGATCTTGAATCCGCCGAGCGCCTGGGCGGTGGCCAAACGCGATGCGCCGCAGATTGCCGAGCAATGCTGGACGCACGGCTTCCCTGCCGGTCCAAAGGGGCGCTTCGCGCCGTTTCTGCCCTACTTCTGGGGCGTCTGGAGCTTTGGCAAGAACAAGGAGGCTGCCAAGAGTCTCCTCACCTATCTGTCGCAGCCGTCCTCGATCGAGAAGTTCGTGGCGGCCAGCGGCGGCTATGATCTGCCGGCCTATGCCAATATGACGAAGCTCAAGACCTGGGCCGAGGAAGGGCCGCCGAAGGGCACGCTCTTTCACTATCCGGACCCGTACAATCAACAGACGATGTCGATTGCAGCCTCGCCCGCCCCGCCTAAGATCGCACAGCAGATCTATTTCCAGGCGACGCTAACCAAGCTGGCGCTGCGTTATGCGCAAGGCCAGAAGCTGGAAGACGCGCTGGCCTGGGCTGAGGGCGAGTGCGAAGGCTTCATGCGCAGCTGATGCTCCCATGCCTGGCGACGGCCGGCCGAAAGGCAGGCCGTCGCACGCAATCTCACCATTGCTCCGCCAGCGCACCTGGTTGGCCCAGGTGAAAGGACATCCGCTCATGGTTGACGCCGCCTTTGAGCAGCCTCGTATCGCCCAGCCGGCACGCAGGCCCCGTCGCGCAAGCCTTCACTACGCGCTCAAGCGAAAGTCGACGGCGGCATTTCTGATGACATTGCCGCTGATCCTCCTGATCGCCGCCCTTGTGCTCTACCCGGCGCTCTATTCGATCCATCTCGCGACGCTGAACAAGTCGATGCAGAAGTTCGTCGGCTTCGGCAATTTCACCTTCCTGTTCAAGCGCGAAACCTTCTGGATGGTGGTGAAGCAGTCCTGCATCTTCGCCATCACGGCCGTCATCTTCAAAGCGCTGATCGGATTCATCGTCGCGCATTTCGTGCACAACATCCCGGCCAAGGGACAGCGCAAATGGCGCGGCATGCTGCTCGTACCCTGGGTGATTCCGCCCGCGATGAGCACGCTGGCCTGGCTGTGGCTGTTCGACCCCTCCTACAGTGCATTCAACTACACGCTCTCATTCTTCGGCATCGGTCCGATCCCCTGGCTCGGCGACACGTTCTGGGCGCGCTTCTCCGTCATTCTCGTCAACGTCTGGTACGGCGCACCATTCTTCATGATCATGTACCTGGCCTCGCTGAAATCCGTACCCGACCAGCTCTACGAGGCCGCCGCCATCGACGGCGCCAACTGGTGGCAGCGGATCTGGTACGTGACCTTGCCGATGATGCGCAACATCATCGCCATCACCACGCTGTTTTCGCTGATCGTCACCTTCGCCAACTTCGACATCGTGCGCATCCTGACATCAGGCGGCCCGCTGGATACGACCCATCTGTTTGCCACCTGGGCGTTCCAGGTCGGGATCCAGAGCAGCGACATCCCGCTCGGCGCCAGCGTGTCGCTGTTCATGGTGCCGATCCTCGCGGTGGCAGCGATCTTCATCCTGCGTGACGTCTCCAAGCGAGGGAACGAATCCTGATGAGCACGCTTGCGATCGACAAAGCGGGTCCGACCCGGAAGATCAAATATGGCAGCGTCAGTCGCGACCGCGCTTGGGCGCTGCGCTGGTCCTATTTCTTCCTGGTGCTGTTCGCGATCTTCTCGCTGGTGCCGCCGTTTTACATGCTGATCACCTCGCTCAAGAGCAGCGCGGAGATCTCGGCTGCGACCAATCCCTGGTGGGTCTTTCACCCGACGCTGTCGAACTACGTCGAGCTTCTGACCTCCAACCAGTTTCTGCGCTTCTTCTGGAATTCGACAATCGTTTCTGTCGTGGTGGTGATCGTTACCATGCTGATCAGCATTCCCGCGGCCTTCGCGCTGGCGCGGATGAAGTTCTGGGGCTCGGCGACGCTGGCGACGGGCGTGTTTCTCACCTACCTGATCCCGGACAGCCTGTTGTTCATCCCGCTGTTCAAGATGCTCGCGGTGGTCCAGGACCTGACCGGCATCACCTTGCTCAACAGATGGTATGTGCTGCTGTTCGTCTACCCGACGCTGACCGTGCCGTTCTGCACCTGGATCATGATCGGCTATTTCGCCTCGATCCCCAAGGAACTCGACGAGGCCGCCATCATCGATGGCGCGTCCTGGCTGCAGACCCTGACGCGGATCTTCATCCCGGTCGCCCTGCCCGGGCTGATCGCCGCGACGATCTTCGCGTTCACGGTCTCCTGGGCGCAATTCCTCTATCCGCTGGTGTTCACCACATCCATCGACCAACTTGTGCTCCCGGTGGGCATCACCACGACGCTGATCAAGGGCGACGTCTTCAACTGGGGACAGATCATGACGGGCGCGCTGCTCGGCGCTGCGCCGCCGCTGATCATCTACGCGTTCCTGATGGACTACTACATTGCCGGGCTGACCGCCGGCGCCACGAAGGGTTGAGCACCATGGCTGAAGTGAGCTTGCGAAAGGTGGTGAAGCGCTACGACGATGTCGAGGCTGTCAGGGGCATCGATCTCGACATCGCCGACCACGAATTCGTGGTGCTGGTCGGCCCGTCCGGCTGCGGCAAGTCGACGACCTTGCGCATGATCGCGGGGCTGGAGGACATCTCGGACGGCGACATCATGATCGGCGGCGACGTGGTCAACGACGTGCCGCCGAAGGACCGCGACATCGCGATGGTGTTCCAGAACTACGCGCTCTATCCGCATATGACCGTCGCGGAGAACATGTCCTTCGGGCTGCGGCTGAAGCGCTATCCCAAGGCCGAGATCAAGAGCCGGATCACTGAAGCCGCACGCATGCTCGATATCACGGACCTCATCGACCGCAAGCCGAAACAGCTGTCCGGCGGCCAGCGCCAGCGCGTGGCGATGGGACGAGCCATCGTGCGCAATCCCAAGGTGTTCCTGTTCGACGAACCGCTCTCCAATCTCGATGCCAAGCTGCGCGTGCAGATGCGGATCGAGATCAAGAAGGTGCACCAGAAGGTGCGGACCACGACCGTCTACGTCACGCACGATCAGGTCGAGGCGATGACCTTGGCCGATCGCGTCGTGGTCATGAACAAGGGCCGGATCGAGCAGATCGGCACCCCCAACGAACTCTATCATAACCCCGCCACCCGGTTCGTGGCCGGCTTCATCGGCTCGCCCGCGATGAATTTCGTGCCCTGCCGGCTCGAGGACGCGAACGGCCGTCTCCACATCCGCCTGACCGATCGCCTCGCCTTCCCGCTGCCCGGCCCGCGCGCGGCGCGCTATCAATCCGTGTCGCGGAATGAGCCGCTGCTGCTCGGCATCCGGCCCGAGCACATCACCGAGGCGAGGTCGCATCCTGAGCCCGGCGTGGAACCGTTCCAGGCCATGCTTGATGTCACCGAGCCGATGGGCATGGAAACCCTGGTCTACTTCACGCTCGAAGCCAGCCAGATCTGCGGCCGGGTCAGCCCGAATGCCGGCGCACGCGATGCTGCCCCGCTCAGAATGGCGATAGACCTCAACAACATGCACCTGCTAAACGAAACCACGGGCCTCGTCATCTGAGGCCGAAAAGAACGTGGTTCAAGGGCAGGAAATGACAACGAACACGGCCGCAAGCAACAAGAAGAAAGTCCTCGTCACCGAATCCTTCTCAGCCAAAGGCCGCGCGCTGCTTGCCGCGCGCGACGACATCGAAATGGTCGAGTTCTCCAACATGATCTCGGCCGCCGACTTCAACACGCTGCTGAGGGCGCATGCGCCGGTGCATGGCGTGGCGCTGGGCGCGACCCGGTTCGGCGAAGGCGAACTCGAGTCCTCCGGCGACATGAAGGTCGTGACCCGCATCGGTGTCGGCTACGACGCGGTCGATGTTCCCGCCTTGAGCCGCCGCAAGGTGCCGCTGATGGTGGCGGGCACGGCGAACTCACCCTCCGTGGCCGAGCAGGCGCTGTTCATGATGCTCACGCTCGCCAAGCGCGCCAATGAGATGCACGCCATGGTCAGGGATGGCACCTGGGCCTCGCGCCTGGGCGTGCTGCCGTTCGACCTCTATGGCAAGACCGTACTGATCATCGGCTTCGGCCGCATTGGCACCCGCACCGCCAAGCGCTGCCTGGCGATGGAGATGCAGGTCCTGGTCTACGATCCCTACAAGCCCGCCGCCGAGATTACCGCTGCGGGCTGCGAGCCGGTCGTAGACCTCGATGCCGCTTTGCCGCGGGCCGATTTCGTCAGCATCCACTGCCCGAAGACACCCGAGACGGTCGGCATGTTCAATGCGGCGCGCCTGAGGCTGATGAAGCCGACCACCTATCTGATCAACACCGCGCGCGGCGGGCTGATCGACGAGGCGGCGCTCTACGACGCGCTGGCTTCGGGCAAGCTCGCAGGCGCCGGCCTCGACGTGTTCGAGCAGGAGCCGCCACCGGTCGGCCATGCGCTGCACGCCTTGCCGAACGTGATCATGGCGCCGCATGTCGCCGGCGTCACCCGCGAGGCGGTCGACCGTATGAGCGAGCAGACGGCTCGCAACATCCTGAGCGTGCTCGACGGCGCCCCGATCAGCGAGAACGTCATCAACAAGGACGTCCTCTGACCGCGTGGGCCGGGTCGGCCTTCGACAAGGATTCCAATGATTTGCGGTCAGCTTTAACAGTAGGATGAAAGCCGGCCGGCAGCTTCTAGCGTTTGGATGACGCGGACGCAATCGCGCCATCCATTTGCCATATTGCAGAAGGCCTCAGAAAACAGCTACAACCATCAAGTTAAACCCTCGCATTTGCGCGCGTCAGTCAGGGGGCTGCTGATGAGTGTTGCGACTGAACATGCGCTCGCGACCATCGCGAGCATTCTGCACAGGCCGGAATTGTCGCCGGCTGTGAACGACGCCGGCCCGTCCAAGCCCGTCGAGGCCGACGGCTATAACAAGATCGGCCCAGGGCCAATGGCGGCGCTCCGCTTCAAGTGGACGGTGCGGCGCGGTGACGATGGTCACTACGTCGACGAGACCGTGGGGACAGGCTCGGTGCCGGTCAGCAAGGGCCCGATGAGCGCCGAGGCCGCGATCAAATTGGTCGATGACCGTGCAGCCGAGGCGCATGCGCGCTTCGAGGCGCTCAAGAGCGAGATGATCGGCCACGGCCCGCCTCCTCTGCCCACCGCCGGTGACGGGACGTAGGACGTCATATGGACCGCGGCGGCCCGAGATAATCGGCCTTGACGAGCGGCACGCCGGCGTGGCGCAGGATGTCGTAAGCCGTCGTGACGTGGAAGAAGAACTGCGGCAGGCTGAAGGTCAGCAGCAGGGATCGCCCGGTGAACGCGCGCGTCGCACCGCTGCGAAATGTGAACACGACCTCGCGCTCGGCACTGGCTGCGATCGGCTCGCGTGGCAGGCTCTCGATAAAAGCAATGGCGCGGCCGATCCGCGCCTGCAACTCCGCGAGATCGGCGTCACTCTCCTCGGTCGCAGGTGCCACCTGCCCGGCCAGCAAGGCGCTGGCGATGGTGGCGTGACGGTTGGCCTCACAGACCTGGCGCGTCAAATTGAACATGTCGGACGCCAGCCGCATGGGTGGGAGAGTGGCCGGATCGAGCGCACCCGTGGCCGCGTGAGCCGTCGCGCGATCAAGCAGCCCGGACAGGTTGTGCAGGTACGGCACGAAGACCTCCACCGAAGCCTGCACCATCGAGATACTCACAGCGGTCCCTCCTCCCACTCGCAGCCACGCTGCGTCTCATGTACACAGGGCGGCAACAACGAACAACGGAAGGTTAGATGGGATGAAAGGTTTCAAGGCTTCAATTTCTGTCCTGGTCGCGGCCGCCGCCTGTCTCCTCAGCGGCTCCGCGAGCGCCGATCCAGCCTCGCGGCTCGACGAGATCGTCCAGCGCGGCACATTGCGGGTCGGCATGACCGGCGACTACAAGCCTTTCACCTATCTCGACAAGGCGACCGGGCAGTTCACGGGATTTGACGTCGACATGGCGGACGCCCTCGGCAAGGTGCTCGGGGTCAAGGTCGAATTCGTACAGACGGCCTGGCCGCAGATGATGAAGGACTTCGAGGCCGACAAGTTCGACATCGCGATGGGCGGGGTCTCGATCACGTTGGACCGGCAGAAGAAGGGCTTGTTCTCGACGCCGATCATGCGCGAAGGCAAGACCCCGATCGCGCGCTGCACCGATGCAGCCAAGTACCAGAGCATCGCCGAAATCGACAAACCGGGCACGCGGGTGATCGTCAATCCCGGCGGCACCAACGAGCGTTTTGCGCGCGCCAATATCCATGCAGCCGAGATCAAGGTCTACAACGACAACGTCACCATCTTCGACGAGATCGCCAAAGGCGACGCCGACCTGATGATGACCGACGCCTCGGAGACGCGCTACCAGCAGAAGCTGCATCCCGGCGTGCTCTGCGCGGTGCATCCGGACAAACCCTTCGACTTCGCCGAGAAGGCCTATTGGCTGCAGCGCGATGTGGCGCTGAAGGACTTCGTCGACCAGTGGCTGCACATCAGCATGGAGAACGGCAGCTTCAAGAAGATGTACGACGCCTGGTTCGAATAGAGCCTGAGGTCCTGACGCAAACGGTCGTTTTCGGACCTCATCATCGGCTTCGGCTCGCGCCCGCGGGGCGATCGCGGTACATCGGGCCATGCACGACCCTGCAGCCCTTTACCAAGCTTTTTGCCGTCGTGACCCCGCCCTCGACGGCACTGTCTACGTCGCGGTCAAGACCACCGGCATCTATTGCCGGCCGGTCTGTCCGGTGCGGACGCCGCTGGCGCGCAATGTCCGCTTTTTCCGCAGCGCGGCGGCGGCCGAAGGCGCCGGCTATCGCCCTTGCCTGCGCTGCCGCCCGGAGACCGCGCCATTCTGCCCTGCCTGGAAGGGAACGCAGAGCACGGTGGATCGCGCGCTGACCCTGATCGAGGCGGGCGCGCTCGACGATGACGGCATCGATGCGCTGGCGGACCGGCTCGGCATCAGCGCCCGTCATCTCTCGCGGCTGTTCGCGCTGCATCTGGAGGCGTCGCCAACCGAGATTGCGCAATCGCTCCGCATCCAGCGCGCCAAGCGGATGCTCGACGAAACCGCGCTCCCAATCGCTGTCATCGCAAGCCGCGCCGGCTTTTCCAGCCCGCGCCGCATGAGCGCAACCTTCGTTGCCCTCTACGGTCGCCCACCATCGAGGCTACGCCCAACCAGGCGAAAGCCGCCGCACGAAGAAGCAAGGGAGCAGAGATGTCGGGCAAGAGCTACGGAACAGTCGACGACGCCAGACGCAAAGAGATGAGCGGCCTTCAATTCGTCCAGGGACTCGCTGACGGAACGCTGCCGCTCAACACCATCGCGCACACGCTCGGTTATAACGTGACTGATGCCGCGAAAGGGCGCGTCGTCGTGACCGCAATGCCCACCGAGGCGCATCTCAATCCAGCCGGCACCGTGCATGGCGGCCTCGCCGCCACGCTGCTGGACAGCTGCATGGGCCTTGCTGTCTGGTCGATGCTCGACAAGGGCGTGGCCCAGACCACGCTCGAGTTCAAGATCTCGCTGCTCCGCCCGATCACGCCGGCCACGGGCGTGATCCACGCCGAAGGCACCGTCCTCACCTGCGGCCGGCGCGTCGGCACGGCCGAGGGGCGGATCACCGATACAGGCGGCCGCCTGCTCGCGCATGGCACCACCACCTGCCTGATCTTCGATGCGTGATGCGCTGATACACCGCGGCGATTGGTAGAGAGCATCGACATCGTCCTCGATGCCTGCTGACACAACGCGATCGACGCTCACGCACGATAATTTGAGCATCCGCCTTGGAATGGTCTGGAGCCGAAACAGTCGAGTCCGGAATGGCGGCCGAGAACGATCACATGACCAGGACGGTTGCTGCCGTCACCTTGGGCGCATGCTGGCTGCCAGCATTCTCAACAGGTCCAGCAATTGATAGGATCGATAACGTCAGGAGGCGGATGTGAGAAACCTCATCGTCGGAATGGTGCTCGTGCTTTCGACGGGCGGCCCAGCCAGCGCGTATGTGTGTGCAGGCGGCCAGCAGCCTGTGCCGCCCAGCGTCGCTGCTCAGATGGCGCTGCCCTTGTGCGGCATTGCCGCGACGCAGCCTTGGGGCCCCAATGGCTGCCAGGTCTGCGACTCCCGTAACATGTATCCAAATCCGTTCAGTGCGTATGGTGAGGCGCGTGGCGGATATCCGAGAGCAGCGCGGCTCGCTCCGCGACTGAGGCATCTCGTCGACGAGACCGGGCCGCAATGAGGTTGCGCTCCGAGCCTTGGCTTTGCCGGTGAACCAGCAGGCATCCCGAAGTTGCGGAAGCTGCACGGCCTGTTGCGACGGCTGGCTGCAGATCGAAGTCCGCGGCCACCAGGTACGGAAAGGCCGGCCCTGCCCGTTCAGCGTCGCGCATCAATGTGCGATCTATCCGGAGCGGCCTCAGGATCCCTGCCGTGAGTTTGTCTGCGGCTGGCTGATCGCCTCGAGCCCGCTGCCGGACTGGATGCGGCCGGACCGAGCCGACATGATCATGCTGGCCGCCAATTTCTTCTGGCGGGGGGTTTCCGGTGGACGTGGTTGTGCCGGCTGGCGCGCGTCCCAAGCAGAAGGCGCTCGACTGGCTGAAGACATTCTGCGCCGAGAAGAAGCGGCTGCTGCTCTATCAGTTCGAAGGCGATTGGTTCGCCTTCGGCCCGCCGGCCTTTCAGGCCGACATCGCCGAGTGCCTGGCCCGCGGCGAGACGCCGTGGAGCCCTTGAGTTTCGCGGCTGAAACGACTTGCTGCATCGCAATGCGACTGATCGTCGCGACGCGTGCTTTGATGGGAATAGTTGCTTAAGAGCTACAGCCCGTCCGGAAAGGGTGCTGACCGCCGCTCCGTCGTTGTATGTGGCATCTGGCATACAATAGCCTCCTCCTGATCCCGGACTCGCAAGATGGTTCGGGGCACATAAGGGGGAATCGGATGAGGAAGGCCTTCCTGGTCGGAACGGGCGTTGCTGCCCTATGCGTGACATCTCTCTATCAACCACTGCAGGCAGCGACGCTCGAAGACGTCATTGCCCGCCTAGATGCGCTCGAGCGCAGCAATGCCAAGCTCGCAAAGGAGAACGCGCAGCTTCGCGAACGCGTCAACCAGATCGGCGAGCCCAGGGCGGCGGCCAGCGCGCCCGTCTCGCCAAAGGGAAATCCGGTCCTGCACGCGGCGGTGGCGCCGTCGCCTGCACCGGCCCCGGCAGCCGAGCACGCCGTCGTCAGCATCGGTGGCGCACCGCTCTACAGCAAGGCGCCAGGCGGCAACGCGTTCGTCGACAACACCACCGTAACGCTGTACGGCCACGTGGATCTGTCCGGCGACGTCTTCAATCCGGGTGTCTACGACCAGGGCACCAAGTTCGGCGTCTCGAGCAATCTCACCTATTTCGGCGTCCGCGCCCGACACAATCTCGAGCCCTATGGCATGCCGGGATGGGCGGCGGTGGCGCAATTCGAGTCGCTGGTCGAAGTCGCGGCCGTGCCGACCGAACGCGCGGCCTTCGGTACGCGTGACAGCTTCCTCGGCATGGAGAGCCCGTGGGGTGCAATCAAGGCCGGCAAGGCGGACACGCCCTACAAGAAGGCGACCGCGAAGTTCGATCCATTCTCGGCGACGCTCGGCGACTACAACTCGATCATGGGCAATACCGGCGGCGATCTCCGTGCCGAGTTCGATTGGCGGGCGGCGCACGCGATCTGGTATGAGTCGCCGGTGTGGAACGGCTTCCAGGCCGCAATCATGGTCTCGCCGGGACAGAACACGGCGAAGGACAACAGCGACTATGCCTTGGGTGACTTCAACTGCCCCGGCACTTCGGCCCGCGGCAGCGGCTCCGGCTTCCCGCTGACGTCGGCGCCGGAGGGCTGCACCGACGGCTCCTATGGCAATCTCTACAGCGCATCGTTGACCTACAACCAGGGGCCGTTCACCGCAGTCGCAGCCTATGAGATGCACGAAGGCACCAACCGGACCGGCGATGAAGCGGTGACGCCGCTGAGCAATGGTGGCGTTCTGGTCGTGCCTCCCGGCGCGGTCGGCATCGCCAATGAATGGGCGGCGAAGGTCGGCGCCGGCTACAAGTTCAACGACGTCGTCGGCACGCTACAACTCTACGGCATCTACGAGATGATGCGCCGCGAGCATACGGTCGCCGCCTTCAACGAACGCTCGCGTGATGGCTATTTCCTGAGCGCGACCCAGAGCGTCAACAATTGGGACGTCAGCGCGTCATGGGCCCACGCCAATTCATCGCCTGGCTCGCCCGGTACCGGCGTCCTCAACACTTACACCGCACTTGCTCCGGCCCCAGCCGGCGCTGCCGATTTCGCGCTCAACACCTTGGACTCGAGCGCCGACCAGTATGCGGTCGGGTTGAAGTACCATTTCAGCCCGTTCGTGGCCTGGTACCTGGTCGGGAGCTACCTGCGGAACGGACCCGGCGCGCATTACTGCCTCGGTGTCAGCGGCCACGGCTACGGTGTCTGCGGTCGCGACGCCAACAACAACGTGGTTGCCGGCAACAAGGCCGAGGCTGTCACGACCGGCATGACGTTCGATTTCTAAGGTGAGATGACGGTTACGCGAAACAGGGGAGCTGATGAGCTCCCCTGCAAGCCAGATGGCTTGACGTCAACTAATCGGAACCCTTGTAATACGCATCTGCCTTGAGCACTTCAACGCCGCGCCACCCCCAATACACGCGATGGGCCTGTATCAATCCCTCCTTGATCTCCATGACCTCGAAGAAATCCATCTGCTCGCCATCGGGCGCCGCCCTGGGATATTCCCAAACCAGGGTCTGGCCGTCGGTGAAGTAACCGCGCCGGTGGAACGTGCGCTCTTCAGGTTTTCGCGGCGCGGCCTTGTCGAGCAGTTTGCGGATCTGTTCGCGCCCTTTGATCACGCCGCGATCGCCGCCAAGCATGTACGGGACGAGCGGGCTCTCAAGAACCGCATCCGGCGCATAGAGCGCAATCATCGCATCGAGATCGTCATTCGACCACGCGCGATCCCATTCCGAATAGACCCGCTCGATCGCATTTGACGTTTCGGTTGGTACGACAGCCCGGCTCAGATTGTTGCTCATTGGCGCAATCCCACCTTGCAGCATTCTCGCAGACGGCAAACGCGTGGGACGCTTTCGTGTTCCGCCATTTGCGGACATGAGTTGGCGCACACGTCGTCACGATACGCGGAGGTCTTTCGCTGTCGTAGGTGAACGAGGGCATGGCCCTTGGGACGCCTCGGTGTTCGGGATCTTGCCTCGCCAAGCGACTTGTCTGGCTGCTCGGTTCCCGTACTTAGTAGGACTCGGCACGCCATACGTCCCTAGCTTGCGGAGAGCCATGAATGACGATTCCCACGACTCCAGTTAGGTAAAGGCAATCGCAGGATCGCGGGACCGATCGCCGGACCGTGATATCCGTCGTAGGCCGTTGATGATAGACTCACTGCCGCGTTCGTGCTGCCAGGTGCTTTCCTCCACGTCCCCTGCGCATTGTGGCTTTCCGTACTCCTCGAGCGGATAGGCCATGTCCTGCGCGAAATTCAGGACGCTCGCGGAACGGTCTTGAAGAGATTGCTCGATGACACCGTGGAAAGGCGGCTCGGCAGAGCGAGCACTGGGCAAGTAGTGGCGTAGCAAGACGTCCCAAGCCAGAACCGCGTCGGTCTGGCCCGGGTCCGATCCAGTCTCCATGATGAGCTCAGCAAGTCGCTTTGGTCAGGCCGATCTGATGGGGAGTGATCACCAGGATCATACGGGTTCAGGCGGCGCGGTCCCTGCCGTGCTGATCGACCCTCGCCGGGGCGACATCGAGGATGATGCCGCAAGCCCCGCACAGCGCTCGCTGCTTGCGATCGCCGGAAATCTGCTGGTCGAGGTCAGCCTGCCAAAGCTGCTGTTTGTCTGGCTGATCCTCATGGTGGTGCCCGCGATTCTGATCGGCGTTGCGCCGCTGGTCATCTCGGCTTGGCTTCACACGCTCTCGGATCGTCTGACCACGCTGTCCGAGATCGGCGCGGGATTGACGTTGGTCGCTGTCGCGGCCGTGGGCTGGATCGGCTGGCGGCCATTGTTTCGTATGGCCGAGACGAGTTTCTGGTCGCTCAACGCGCTCGCGGTCCAGCCCGGCTATGCGATCGGCAGGGAAGGATTGCGTCACCTGGTCGAACAGCTGGTTGGCCGCAAGCTCGGCAATGACTCGCGAGCCCGATTGCGCAGCCTATCTGCCATCGCTGCTGGAGTCCTGCTCTGTGCCGGCGCAGCGCTGATCGCAATGCTGGCGTGGCCCGCATCGCGGTGGACGGCTGGCCTGAATGATCTGCTTCAGCCACACCGGCTGGCCTGGACCCTGCTCGCAAACGCGCTTGTGTTGATCTCGAGTTACGTCGCCCTGGCGTCGCTCAGCTGGGGATTTGCGGACGCCACCATGCACCAGCCGGTCGGGCTGGCTGAATTCGACAGCCGTGTTCCCGGCGCGCGCTGCTGGCGCGTCGCCCATATGTCGGATATCCACGTGGTCGGGGAACGATACGGCTTTCGCATCGAGAGCGGGCGCGCCGGCCCAAGCGGCAACACGCGCCTTGCGCGTGCACTTGCGCAACTCGCGGCGATTCACCAGGCAGACCCACTCGATCACGTCCTGATCACTGGCGACATGACCGACGCCGGCCGTGCCAGCGAATGGGCCGAGTTTCTCGACGCCTTGGCCCGTCATCCCCAACTTGCTGCGCGATGCATCCTGTTGCCGGGCAATCACGACCTCAACATCGTCGACCGCGCCAATCCCGCGAGGCTCCATTTGCCCTTCAGCCCGCTCAAGCGGCTGCGACAGATGCGGGCCCTGGCCGTGCTTAGCTCGGTCCAAGGCGGTCGCGTGCGCGTGGGCGACGGATCGGGTCCCGCGGCCCCGACCTTGAACGATGTCCTCGCGTCGTACCGACAGACAATCTCGGCGTTCGCCGATCGGGGTGGTCTGCGCAACGCAGCGGCGCTGAGAAGCCTCTTTGACGATCAGTTTCCCATGGTCATTGTGCCGGAGGACGAGAATGGTTTGGGTATCGCAATCCTCAACTCCAATGCCGACACTCACTTCTCCTTCACGAACGCGCTCGGACTCCTATGCCTGGACCAAGTGCGGCGATTGGAGGCCATTCTCAACCGGCATCCGAAGGCGCATTGGATCGTTGCGCTGCATCATCATCTCGTGGAGTACCCGATGCCGGTCACTTCGTTCTCGAAGCGCATCGGGACCGCGTTGATCAACGGGAGCTGGTTCGCCCGCAAACTGGAGCCGCTTGGGCAGCGCCTGATCGTCATGCACGGCCACCGCCACATGGACTGGATCGGCCGGTGCGGTGCCTTGAAGATCATCTCAGCGCCGTCGGTGGTCATGAATTCCAAGGACGACTGCGCAAGCTCGTTCTACATCCACACGCTTTCGGCAGGCCCGGACGGAACGCTTCGTCTGCTTCCACCGCAGCGGGTGGACGTGGCCGGAGAGAACGACCATCGGATCTAACAGCCTTTCAATCGATCCGCCCGGCAGGTCCGCAATCGGGCCGCTGGATGGAACCCTGCATTCGACAACGCCGCGGGAACTTCGACTCAGCGATCGCAATCAGTTGCCGACCTTCTCTTCGCAGAACAGCCCGACCTACGAGATTTCCGAACTGTAATTTGCGAGTCCGGAAACAATTTGCCACATCCTCGGCACGACCGTGTTTGTCTTTAGGAGCAAAAATTTTGGGACGGCGGAGTCAGCTCGAGTTGCACGAGCGACAGCCTGATGCGCGTAATTCGTTCTTGGTCAAACGGAAGCGGTGGCATTGGTTCTCCGCCGAGCTCGTTCGTATCAGGCCAACTGAATTGGATTTTCGCGTGAAGGGAGATGCGGCTTTTCTTGCGCTGCATAACTCCGTGCGCTCCGATGGAGAAACGATGATAGCCGGCGGAGGCCGTTCTACAATCAATGACCTTCGGGACAAGTTGACGTTCGTGCCGATCGGGTCTTATGGAGAAGGCTGGAATCGTTTCGAACGCGGCACATCGTCCGTCTTTGCCGTTCATCTCTGCCCGACGACATCGGAACAAGACGCCAACGATATCTCCAAAGTTCCTCCGGCGCTGTATTTCGAAAACGACAATCTCAGAGCGACGCTCCAGAAGTTGCAAAGTGTCCTGGACGGCTCCGGCATCGACGACCATGCCTATGCGGAGACACTTGGGTTGTTGCTCTTGTGGGAGCTACGGCACGCCGCCGATCCAAAGCGGTCGCGTCTGAAACCGGTTCGGGGCGGTCTGACTGCACGGCAGTTGAAGCGGGTGACGGAATTTATCGACGCCCAAATTCCGAATGAAATTACGATATCCGATCTTGCGGCCCTCGCGGGACTGAGCCACTACCACTTTATCAGGGCGTTCAAGGACACAGTCGGGCTTACGCCCTACCGGTACGTCCTGTCGGAACGGGTTCGCCGTGCAAGAACATTATTGTCCAATCCAGCTCTCTCGCTGGCCGACGTGGCGCTTGCGGCAGGATTCAGTAACGTTTCCCACCTGAACCGGATCTTTCGTAAATTCTCCCGCATGACGCCAACTGCCTTCCGCCGGGAAATCGGTTGGAGACTTCCCTAATATTTGCGTCGCCACGTTCGCTCCGCTCAGAGCCACCTGAGCAAATGGGGACGTGCGATTACCTGCGCAAAATGCCGAGCCGTTCGCCGATCGACACGAGCTCAATCAGGTTGCCAGCCTTCATTTTCTCCATCACGCTGCGGCGATGTGCTTTGATAGTGCGTTCGGTCGCACCCAATTCATGGGCTATCTGCTTATTCATCCTGCCCCGGACAATGAGCAGGAATACCTGCCGTTCGCGCGGCGTCAATTTCGCCAGGCGGCCCCGCAAGGCGTCGACCTGGCGCTTTGTCTCAAGGGCAGCCTGGTGACGCGCCAAAGCGCGCTCGATCGCTCCAACGAGCTCATCTGATTTGATGGGCTTGACCAGGAAATCCTCAGCACCTTCCTTGATCGCCGTCACGATCGCAGTCACGTCGACGTAGCCCGTGAGAAACACGATCGGAAGCATTGAGCCGAGCTCAAGCAGCCGGCTGTGAAGCGCCAGTCCGTTCAAGCCGGGCATCCGAACGTCGAGGAGAATGCATCCTTTTTCCTTCTCATCGGGGCGCTGCTCCAGCAGCTGCTCGGCCGACGAATATGTGACCACACGATATCCAATCTTCTCCAGGTGCCGTTTGATGGCGGTGCGAAAGGATACATCATCATCAACGACATAGACGGTTCCAGACAAATGCTCTCCTGCAGGGAAGCCATCGCGCTTCTTCGTTCTGTTGGATTCGGACGGAACCATGCTTTTGGGTTCCCGTTGCGCAAATCAATGGCCGAGCTGATTTTCACAGCAAGAAATGCTCTTTGGCGCAATTTTGAGGATCCCGCGCGAACGGACGAACGATCATGGTTGCCGAACCGCGGGGCTGTTGCCCCGACCGCAAGCCGACAGGCGCCGGCGTTGTGAGGCGGAGGGGGGTGCGATCTTCCGTGTAGCGGTCCACGTGATGCAAGACCGAGCCAAGAAGACCCGGCGCCGAAACGCGATGTTCGCGAGCGTTTTCAACGCGAAGAGTCCTGTCCAGTCCCCTTTGCGAAAATACTTCTATTTCTTTTTTTCAGAAATTATGATTGACTACTGTTATCCCACCTCGGCAAGAGGGGCGTTTCGGCCGATCGTCACGACACGTGAGGTGGGGAAGCGATGGCCGCGTCGCGCCGTGAGACGAACGGCAGCTCGCGGACGTGAAGTCGCAGCGTCCCGACACCCCGACGCTGGTGTCCTCGTGCTGGTGCGTCAGCATCATGCGCGACATGGTGGCCAAAAAGCCCGGCGCACCAGGGAGACTGCGTATAAGCGTTAAGACCATCGCGCAGGGAATGCCGGATGTTCGGCTTGACCTGTGGTGACTGCCGCCTGCTTTTCTTCTGCAGGCGGGCCATGGGTGAGGCCTTCACCCGGCATTCCCTGCGCCCTCTTCCCTATCAGAGGGTAACGACTGATTGATCACTCGGACGCCGATGGGCGCCGCGAGAAGGCGAGGTCACGAGTGGATCGCCCGCGCGCCATAGACGGTGTCGTCCTCGAGCCGGGACCCATACTCACAGGCCGTCGTTCGTGGCCGGTCGGGACATGCAGGGTACCAGAACAGCTCTTCCGGTGGTTATGCGTCCCGGCTCGAGGCCGGGACGACGGCCGAGTGTGTTGGAGCGCTTAAGCTCTTCGCGACGAGACGAGTGCCGCTCAGACCGCCCTCACCCGTTCCGATACGTGTAGCTATAGCCGTTGATCGCAGGCGCGCCGCCGAGATGGGCGTAGAGCACCTTCGCTCCTTCCGGGAAGTAGCCCTTCTTAACGAGGTCGATCATGCCCTGCATGGATTTGCCTTCGTATACGGGGTCGGTAATCATGGCTTCGGTACGTGCGGCGAGACGGATGGCCTCGTTGGTCTCCGCGCTCGGCACGCCATAGGCCGGATAAGCATAATCCTCGAGGATCACGATCTCGTCGTCGCGAACCTTGCGCCCGAGTTCGACCAGCTCGGCAGTGTTGTCGACGATCTCGCGCACCTGGACGCGCGTCTGCGCCGGCGTGCCGGAAGCGTCGATGCCGATCACGCGATCGGCGCGGCCATCTGCAGCGAAGCCGACGATCATGCCGCCCTGGGTCGAGCCGGTGACCACGCAGACGATGATGTAGTCGAACTTGAACCCGAGCTCGGCCTCCTGCTTGCGAACCTCCTCGGCAAAGCCGACATAGCCGAGCCCGCCGAATTTGTGCACGGAAGCGCCCGCCGGGATGCCGTAGGGCTTGCCGCCGGCATCCTTGACCGACTGGATCGCCTCTTCCCAGCTCTTGCGAATGCCGATGTCGAAGCCATCCGGCACGATGCGGCTGTCGGCGCCCATCAGGCGGGTCAGCAGGATGTTGCCGACACGGTCATAGACCGCGTCCTCATGCGGCACCCAGCTTTCCTGGACCACCACGCATTTCATGCCGATCTTGGCGGCGGTGGCCGCGACCATGCGGGTGTGGTTCGACTGCACGCCGCCGATCGAGACCAGGGTGTCCGCGTTGGACTCGATCGCATCGGGCACGATGTATTCGAGCTTGCGCAGCTTGTTGCCGCCGAACGCGAGCCCCGAATTGCAGTCGTCGCGCTTGGCGTAGATCTGGACCTTGCCGCCGAGGGCCGCGGTCAGCCGCGGCAGATGCTCGATCGGCGTGGGACCGTAGGTAAGCGGATATTTCTTGAACTTGTCGAGCCGAAGCACCTGGCATCTCGCTATTGGAATGAAATTGCTTGAAAAGCATAAGGGCAAAGCGGAGAAAGGTGCTCTCTTTGTTCGGGATTAGATATGTGCTTTTGTTCGACAAATGCGATCAGATAGAGATATTATCCATTCCAAAGCCAATAACATGAAAGACTCTTCCATTCCGGATCCGATCGATCGGATCGACCGCAAGCTCCTGCAGCTGTTGCAGCGGGACGGCCGCATGACCAATGCCGACCTGGCGCAGGCGGTGAACGTCAGCCCGGCGACCTGTCATCGGCGCACGCAGCGGCTGTTCGAGGACGGCTATATCAGAAGCGTGCGCGCCGAGGTTGCGCCGGAGAAAGTCGAGCGCAGCGCCCTGGTGCTGGTCGGCGTCGTCCTGGATCGCTCGACCCCGGAAAGCTTCCGCACCTTCGAGGCTGCGATCAAGAAGCTCAAATTCGTGCTGGACTGCCATCTGGTCGCCGGCGACTTCGATTTCTTCCTGAAGATCCGCGTCCGCGACATCCACGATTTCAACCGCCTGCACGGCGATCAGCTGATCTCGCTGCCGGGCGTACGCCAGACCCGCACCTTCTTCGTGATGAAGGAGGTCGTCGACAATGCGCCGCTGGATTTCTGAGAGCGGCCGACGGGAACGCCCATTGAACCGCTGCGGTTGCGTTTAAGACTTAAGCAGGGAGCGTGACGTGGATCACGTCGCAGAGAGGTCAGGCGCCGGAGGCATCATGAAAAGGCTGTTGGCTTTCGCCGCGCTTTTGCTCGCGAGCAGTGCTGCTCAGGCGCAGTACACCATCGATTACGGCGGCAAGACCATCCGCATCGATCCCGACCGCGGCACGGTGTCGATCCCAGGGGTGTTCGACAACACCGGCGCCAAGAAGCCGAAGCGGGCCAAGCACGATCAGGACGCTGCGCGGAAGCCGGCGACACAGCCGCCGTCCGCGACGGATCCTGCGCCCCCAGCCGCTGATGCGGCTCCGACCACCGCTGCTCCGCCAACCGCCAATACACAGCCGGCACCGGCGACGGCTGGATCACCTGCTGCGACATCGTCGCCGGCGGTACCCGCGCCACCCTCCACTTCGATTCCACTTCCTCCGCCACGTCCGCCCCAAGCGCCCGGTAGCGCGCCGGCCGCAGCTTTGGCGGCCGCGCCGGCCACGGCCCCTGCTGCTGCTGCCCCCACCCCGGCTCCGGCGCGCGATCCCAGCTCGCCGATCGGTGTCTGGCTCACCGAGGAGAAGGAAGGCAAGATCCGCATCGAGCCCTGCGGCGCCAATCTCTGCGGCTACGCCGTCGACGAAAAATCGAACGAGAACCGCGAGCAGATCCTGATCAACATGCGTCCGGGCACCGACAAGAAATGGACCGGCCGCATCTTCGATCCCGACAGCGGCAGCACCTATGATTCCACAATCGCGCTGAAGGGCCCGGATGCCTTGCGGGTGCAGGGCTGTGCGCTCGGCGGCATGTTCTGCGGCGGCCAGACCTGGACGCGGGTCAACTGAGATGATGAAGCCGCCGTATCTCTACCAAGGGCGGCGGCAAGGCCCGTCGAGCAGCTGGACCGAATTTTCAATGTGCGTGAGCGTCGAATGGCGCTCCCTAGCGGAATCGAACCGCTCTCTCCACCGTGAAAGGGTGGCGTCCTGACCGATAGACGAAGGGAGCCAAACGCATGGCGCCACGAGCGGAACGGCCCGTGCAGCGTCATCGTTCTCCAGGTTTTTGCGAAACCTTCAGCAAATCAACGTCTTAGAACGTCGAATTGCGACACCGGTGCAGTTGCGAACGCGATTCCGCCCCGGCGCGGCCGAACGTATAGTGGCCTTTGGCCGGTCGGGCAAGCCGATGTTGGGAAATCCACGTGTCTCGCCCTGCCCGTCCCTGGCTCAGCGAGCGGCAAACAGCGGCGTGATTCCGGCGGTGTCGATATAGACGATCCCATCCTCGACCTTCACCGGATATTCGGCGAGCGCGCTTTCCTGCGGATGCAACGGCACACCGGTCGAGGCGTCCCAGCTCCAGTTGTGAACCGGACAGCTCAGCACCCGGCCATCGAATCCGGCTTCCTCCAACGGCGCGGCGGTATGCGGACAAACGCCCTGGAACGCCTTGAGCTCGGCGTTGTCGGGCCAAGCCAGGATGATGAGCTGGGCGTCGGCGATGACGAGGCGCATGCCGCCTTCATCGATCGTGTCGGCCTTGCAAACGCGGGTGAACATCAAGAGACCTTTCCATCAAGCACGCCGCCTCGCCATCCTAAGCAGATCGCACGCGACAGCGTGAGCCTTGAAAAGCGGCACTCGTCTCCGAGCGCGTCGCGAGCGTCGCCGCGGCGCTGGCACCCTTCTTGCTGCCGTGATCACAACAGTCTTCGTCGTGAAGTGCTGGTGTCGGGAGTCCGACACGGCCGCGCGATCTGAGACGACGCGGCGACGGAGCAGGTCATGACCGATATGACGGAGCTGAGACAGCGCAAGGAGCCGCTCAATCTCGCCATCGTCCATGTCGACCCCGACGCCTTCATCGCCAATCTGATGGGCTGGCTGGAGATCACGGCCTTCATCAAGGCGCAGCGCGCCGGCGAGGCTGACATCCCCGCCGATGGCAAGACGCCCGCCCTCTCGGCGGCTCAGCTCAAGGGCGGTGGGGTGCACGAGGTCGGCAATGACGCCCTGTTTGCGTTTGCGATGACGGCTGCGCTGAAAGCCGACAAGCCTGCGCTCGACAAGGTCGAAGCGGCGCTGCTCGAGCGCATGGGCAAGGACTTCCCCGGCTCGTTCGCGCTGTGGCATTTCCGCGCCAACATCGACGCGCCGACGACGCTGGATGATTTCGTCGGCCAAGCCGGCAAGAAGCTTCTGCTTGGCGACATTCCGCCACCGCCGCTGCGCGCCAAGGAGAACTGGAGCACGGGCCTGCGCTTCTTCGAGAAGGCGCGCAAATCCAATTTCATCCACGAGATCATGTTTCCGCTGGCAAAATGGACACGCGCGCGCTGGAGCGAGACGGCGGAGAAAGGCGTCGCCTTCCTGCACCACATCGAGGACAACGTGCCTGTGCTGCGCGAGGTGCTGGACGAGCCGCGCAACGACCAGCCGTTCATTGCCAATGTGCTCTTGAGGATGGCGCCTGCGGTCGACATGGAGCTGAACGAGGAATACCAGGGATTCTTGCGCTCGCTGGCCCGACGGAACTGATCAGCGCTCAGCAAAAAGGCCGGCGGGCACTACGCCGCCGACCTTTTGTCGCGACTGCCGGCTCCCGGTCGTCCGGTTCCGTCGCACTTCCAGGATCGGAAGCGTGAGCCTGATTTGGTTAACGAAACGTAAACAGATTGTTCCGGATGAGTACGGATAGGCGCAGGCATCGAAGGCCGGGCCGGCCGCAGCGACGAACCGTGTCGCCCCGCGCGGATCAGCTCAACAGGACCGCCCGCGTCTTGTCGCGACCGTCACGGCGGACTGAGAGTTCCTGACAACCCGACAAACGCACGAAACCTTGCGGGTGCATGTCATAGCCATGCGAGCCGAACGGGCTCTGCTGCGACATGGGAATCTGGATCTGGCGGACCGCACCAACGCCGCTCGTCTCGGCACCTTGGACCTGTTCAAGTCCAGTGTTCGAAGCGGTCATGGCGAACTCCCTGCGAAGGTGCTGCCCCCTCCTCGCACTATAGGCCCAAGCCTCGCCAACGCAATGCAGGGTCGGTTACCGTGCTGCGGTGCGAGCGTCCTCGGCCTCCTGCTCCCAGCGCAGGATGTTTTGCTCAAGGCTACGGAATTTCTCGTCGCTGGCGCCCTCGAACAGCGGATCCTTCCGGTTGGCCATGCGGGCGTCGATCTCGGCCCAATCTTCCGCGGTGAGCGCCTTGGCCGCAGCCGGGAACAGCAGGGCTTCTTCCTTCTTCAGATGGTCGCGCTGGTTCTTAATGAAGTCCTGCACGGCCAGATGGAAGGTCTCGCGCAGAAGCTCCTGGTCGGACAGAACGGCATTCACCGCGTCGCCGAACTTCCGCAGCCGCTTGGCCTCGATCGCGTGCTCGGCGTCGATATCGCCGTACGCTGCGGCACCGCGCGGATCGCGGGCGCGTAGCTTCTCAAAGATCATCTCTTCCTTGGGATGATGACAGCTTTGCGGATAATCTTCGAAATATTGGATGATGCTTTGCAGGATCTCGTAGTCCGGCCGCTGATTGTGGTCGAACAGCTCAAGCTCGCGCTCCAGCACGGCCAGCAGCTTCTCAAGATTGTGGTGCTCCTCCCGCAGTGCGTCGATGATCTCGGTCATAGCCAACCTCGCCTGCTCGCGAGCCCGCTTGCAAGATCGGGCCCGCCCGATTGTCCTTTTCGAAGCTAGGCGAGAAGACTGGCCGGGCGCATTGCGCGGGATCAAATTGCTATCGCGGATCACTCCGCTGCGCGCGCCTGCTCGGTCCGCTGCAGGCCGAGCCGCTCCCACACATCGACCAGCGCCTCGGCCAGCGCGTCGATCAGGCCATCATCATGATAGGGCGACGGCGTGATGCGCAGCCGCTCCAACCCGCGCGGCACGGTCGGGTAGTTGATCGGCTGGATGTAGATGCCGTGCTCGGAGAGCAGCAGGTCGGACGCCCTCTTGCATTTTTCAGGGTCGCCGACATGCACCGGGACGATGTGGGTGTCGCTCGGCATCACCGGCAGGCCCGCGGCCTGCAGCACCGCCTTCAGCCGCGCAGCGCGATCCTGGTGCCGCTGGCGCTCCCATTGCGAGGTCTTCAGGTGCCGGATCGCGGCCGTCGCAGCGGCGCAGACCGGCGGCGGCAGCGCGGTGGTGAAGATGAAGCCGGGCGCATAGGAGCGCACCGCGTCGATCAGGTTGGCATTGGCCGCGATATAGCCGCCGAGACAGCCATAGGCCTTGGCCAGCGTGCCCTCGAGGATGTCGATCCTGTTCATCGCGCCGTCGCGCTCGGCAATGCCGCCGCCGCGCGGCCCATACATGCCGACCGCATGCACCTCGTCGACATAGGTCAGCGCGCCATAGCGCTCGGCCAGATCGCAGATGCGATGCAACGGCGCGACATCGCCATCCATCGAGTACAGGCTTTCGCAGATGATCAGCTTCGGGCGGTCAGGATCGGCGGCACGCAGCAGCTGCTCCAGATGCGCCGTATCGTTGTGCCGCCAGATCTGCTTCTCGGTCCCGGCCTTGCGGACGCCTTCGATCATGGAATTGTGGTTCAGCGCGTCCGACAGCAACAGGCAGTTCGGCAGCAGCCTGGCGATGGTCGAGATTCCCGTTTCGTTGGAGACGTAGCCGGACGTGAATACCAGCGCCGCCTCCTTGCCATGGAGATCGGCAAGCTCCCGCTCCAACTCGATCAGCGGATGGTTGGTGCCGGCAATGTTGCGGGTGCCCCCGGCCCCGGTGCCCATCCGCGTCGCCGCATCCACCATGGCCCCGATGACCTTCGGATGCTGGCCCATGCCGAGATAATCGTTCGAGCACCAGATCACGACGTCCCGCTTGCCCTCAGGCGAATGCCAGAGCGCATGCGGGAAACGGCCGGCAAGGCGCTCCAGATCGGCAAACACCCGGTAGCGACGCTCCTGATGCAGCTGGTCGAGGGCGCGGTCGAAATAGCTATTGTAATCCATGGTGTGATCCGTTCCCCGGCGCTTGGCTGGCAGCTCCGCGCGGCATCGTGTGCCGGAGAGCGCCCGCTGCGGTAAACCTGCGATGTCGGATCGAAGCCCGGTTTGCGTGCCACGTCGTTGATCCAGATCAGCATTCCATCGTAACGCCCCGCCAAATACGAGACGTTCGCAACTGATCCGCCCCGCACGTGGGTGTGCAAATTTTTTTTTCAATGGTCGATAGAATGGCCAAATTGATGCACGCTTTCGGCACGATATTGACGCGATCCCTGTCGATTGAGACATTGCCAGGGCTTTCGCATCACCGGGCGCCGTGCCCGAAATCACGAGGGCGTTCATGAAATTTCTACCTGTTCTGATTGTCGCCTGCGTTTTCAGCCAGGCTGCCTTTGCCGAAGGATTGGAATGTCGGCGCGTCGCCGACCCCACTCCGCGACTGAGCTGTGTGGAGAAGCCAGCGACTGCCGAAGCACCATCGGCGACACGACCGGATGCCTGGACTCCGCCAGCCACAAGCCGACGCGACTCGGACGCGGCGCGCGACAGCGACGGCGTCACCTCGCGCACCACCCGGATCTGCCGCGACTGCTAAAGACAATCCACGCCTGACGCCAAGGGGGGCACGAAGGGGGCGCGAAAGGTGGCACGCGCAGATCGCGCGTCTGAACGGGACTGGCACATGATGGCCGCAAATTTGCGGTGCGACGCCTTGCCCTGTGGCCAGAAGCCGATGTCAAATCCAGATCGTAGGTGGAACCTGCCCTAGTGTCCCGGTTCTGACGTTCGTATCATTTTGCGGCGTCAGATCCGCCACGTCAGCTGTTACGTTCCGCCCCGGTACTGGATGATCGGATCATATGGCCTATCTGCCATCGCAGATGAATCTGCTTGAAGCCCTCCCGACCGTCATTGGAACGGCAGCCATCGCCCCTGCGCTGCTGATCCTCTGGCTCGTGGTAGCGGCCGGCGACCACCCCGGTCCGCCGCTGAGGATCTGGACCGCCTTCACGTTCGGAGCCGCCAGCGTGCTCCTGCTCGGCATCATCCGCGCGCCGTTTCGTCCGATCAGCGTCATCATCGACAATCCCTGGGTTGCCCAGGTCGTGCATTCGGTCGCGGGCGTCGCCTTGCCGGAGGAGCTGGTCAAGGTTCTCGTCATCGCCGCCATGTCCTCGCGCCGCCGCCACTTCGGCAATGCCATGGACACGGTGGTTTATGGCGCCGCAGTCGGCCTCGGCTTCGCCGCCTATGAGAACCTGGCCTATCTGGTGCAGCATGCCGATATGTGGCGCTCGCTGGCCGCGCTACGGAGCGTGCTGACGGTGCCATTTCACGGCGCACTCGGGATCATCGCAGGTGCCTATCTCGCGATCGCGCGCGCCGGAACGGCGCTCGGCGCGCACCGGCGTCATCGCGATTTCGCGCGAATGTCCAGTTGGGCCTTGGTGCTGATCGCTCCCGTCGCATTGCACTCAGCCTTCGACTTTCCCCTGCTGATGCTGCAGCGGAATCCGGATCTCGATCCCACGCTCCGCATCGGCCTCGGGGCCGTGAGCCTGCTGATCGGCTTTTCCTCGATCGGGCTTGCGGCGCGACTGGTCCGGCGGGTGGCTCACCACCACAGCCCGCGCACCGAGGTGGCGCGCGCACGGCTGAGCCAGCTCAGGCGGATGTGGGCGCTGCTCCTGATCGGAGGCGCCGCCGGCTTCATCGGCCTCGCCTTTGTCCTGACCTCGGTCCACCATTGGCTGCTCAATCCCGACCACAACGTGGCGATGGTGCTGGTTCCGCTCGGGCTGACTGCGATCCTGCTCGGGATCGCCCTATTGATTGTCACGACCGCGATCTACATTCTGGGACGCAATCGGATACGAACGACGGGCTGACGTCAGGGCGACTTGCGTCGGATCAAGCCCAGCCCGTGTCACCAGGTTAGAAACGATGCCTGCAGGCTAGCGTTCGTTTGGCGCTACAACCGTCGGGAGTATGAACATGACCCTTCCCCAAGGCAGCGAAGCCGATCGGCTCAGATCGGAGGTTGGCGCCGCCGTCCGCGCGCATTGGGTCGCGTTTCTGATCGAGGGCATTCTGCTCGTCATCCTGGGCCTTGCGGCGATGATCCTGCCGCCGCTTGCGAGTCTCGCCGTGACGATCTTCCTCGGCTGGATGTTCCTGATATCCGGGGTCGCCGGGCTCGCGCTGACCTTCTGGGCGCGTGCCATGCCCGGCTTCTGGTGGTCGCTGATCTCGGCCGTGCTGGCGATTGTCGCCGGCATTATCCTGTTGGCAGCGCCCGTCCAGGGCACGCTGACGCTCACAATCGTCATCGGCGCCTACTTCCTGGCCGAGGGCGTCGCCAGCATCATGTATGCGCTCGAGCACCGGCGCGAGATGTCCGAGCGCTGGGGCTGGATGTTGGCCGCGGGCGTGGTCGACATCGTCATTGCCGGCATCATCATCACCGGCCTGCCGGGCTCGGCGCTGTGGGCGATCGGCCTCTTGGTCGGCATCAACTTGCTGTTCGGCGGCATTTCGTTGATCGCCATGGCGATTGCGGCACGCAGCGCCTGAGGCGGCTCCACCTGAGCGGCTCAGTGAGAGCAGCTTCCGAGTCAGGGCCGCGCGATTTAGGGGGATGACAAACCGCGCGGCCGACGCTATACAGCCGGCCATGATCACCGTCGCCACCAGCTATTTTTGGTACTCTAGCTACGACAGCTCGCTGGCGGCGGGAGGATCGCGCTCAATCTGACACATTGCAGCAAGACATCCGAACAGCCGCCAGACCTGGCGGCTTTTTTGTTGCCGGCGGGTCGCGAAAATTACGCAAGGAGCCCGCCGTGCTGAGTACCACAGACGATCTTCGCATCAAGGAAATCAAGGAGTTGAGTCCGCCCGATGAGGTGATGGGCGAGATTCCGCGCACGCTCACCGCAACGCGCGTGGTGATGGCCGCGCGCAACGCGATCCGCGCCATCCTGAACGGCAGCGACGATCGCCTGCTGGTCATCGTCGGTCCCTGCTCGATCCACGACCCGATCGCCGCGATCGAATATGCCGAACGCCTCACGTCCTTGCGCGAGCGGCTCTCCGACCAGCTTGAGATCGTGATGCGGGTCTATTTCGAGAAGCCACGCACCACGGTGGGTTGGAAGGGGCTGATCAACGATCCCGATCTCGACAACAGCTTCGACATCAACAAGGGCCTGCGGCTGGCGCGCAACCTGCTCTCGGCGGTGAACAATCTCGGCCTGCCGGCGGCGACCGAATTCCTCGATCTGACCACGCCGCAATATATCGCCGATCTCGTCTCCTGGGCCGCGATTGGCGCGCGCACCACGGAAAGCCAGATCCACCGCGAATTGGCCTCCGGCCTGTCCTGCCCGGTCGGTTTCAAGAACGGCACCGACGGCAACATCCGCATCGCCAGTGACGCGGTGAAATCCGCCGCCCATCCCCACCATTTCATGGCCGTGACCAAGGGCGGACGTTCAGCCATCGCCGCCACGACCGGCAATGATGATTGCCACATCATCCTGCGCGGCGGCAGCCGTCCGAACTACGACGCCGCCAGCGTCGATCAGGCCGCCAACGAGCTGGTCCGCGCCGGCCTGTCACCGCGGCTGATGATCGACACCAGCCACGCCAATTCCGCCAAGAAGCCGGAGAACCAGCCGCTGGTCGCGGCCGACATCGCGCGGCAGCTGTCGGATGGCGAGCAGCGCATCATGGGTGTGATGGTCGAGAGCAACCTGGTGGCCGGACGCCAGGACGTGAAACCCGGCGTGCCGCTGGTCCATGGCCAGAGCATCACGGATGGTTGCATCGATTGGAGCACGACGGTCGATGTGCTCAACGGGTTGGCTGACGCGGTCACGGCGCGGCGCACCGCCGGTGACGGCGCTCTGCGCGAGCGCCCCGTCTCGGCTTGAAAACCAAGGGGGCGCGTGCTCGACACGCGCCCCGCTCAAGCGCTCAACCTAACAGCCGCGGCAGATGCTCTTGATCTTGCGATCGAGCGCCGCGTCTTCCTTGTTCTCCGGCGTGCTCGGATCGCTCAGGCTCTTCTCGTTCGAAAAGTCGCTGGCACGCGGCTGCCGGTGGCCGACCGGCGCTTCGACGCTGGGACTTGCACTACTTCCGGTATCCCGGCCTGAGCCGCTGACGCCCGTTCGGCCAGCTCCGCTCTGTGCAAGGGCCGGCCCGGCCGTCACCGCAATCAGGAGCCCCATCGCAATCGCAAATCTGTTCATGTTGCTCCTCCTCAGCCAAATCAGTCGCCCGTCTGGGGCGGATAGAGATGCACCTCGCCACAATAGTCAATCACACGATAGCGCGTATCCGCAGCCGCTTTCTGATCCCGCTCAACAGAATCATCTGTTGCCAGATATTGCGGACCGACCGGCGCCTTGCCGTGTCCGCCGGGGATGTCGAGCACATAGTCCGGCTGACACAATCCCGAGACCCGACCACGCAGCGCCCGCATCAACTCCTGGCCCCGCGCCAGCGTCGTGCGCAAATGCCCGGTACCGGGCGCGAGGTCGCCGTGGTGGAGGTAATAGGGCTTGATGCGGCATTCAACGAAGGCCCGCATCAAGGCTTCGAGAGTTTTGGGATCATCATTGACGCCGCGCAGCAGCACGGACTGGCTGACCATGGGAATGCCGGCGTCGACCAGCCGCGCGCAGGCGGCGCGGACCTCCTGGCTCAACTCCCGCGGATGATTGGCATGGAGCGCGACCCAGACCGTGGCCCCTGCAGGCTTCAGGGCTTCGACCAGCGCAGGGCTGATCCGCGTGGGCTCGGCAACCGGCAGGCGGGTATGGATGCGGATGATCTTGACGTGATCGATCCCAGCCAGATCGGACACGATTTCCTCGAGCCGGCGCGGCGACAGCATCAGGGGATCGCCGCCGGTGAGGATGACCTCCCAGATCTCGCGATGCGCACGGATGTAATCGAGCGCAGTCCGGTAGGCGGCTTCCGACAATCCGCTCTCTTTGCCCGGCCCGACCATCTCGCGCCGAAAGCAGAAACGGCAATAGACCGCACAGACATGGACCAGCTTCAGCAGCACGCGGTCGGGATAGCGATGCACGACGCCCGGAACCGGCGCATGCGTCTCGTCGCCGATCGGATCGGCGCGCTCGCCCGGCGCCGCAACGAGCTCGTCCGCCGTCGGAACGAACTGGCGGGCAATCGGATCGGCGGCATCGCCCGGCTCGATCAGCTCGGCCAGATGAGACGTCACCGCGATCGCATAGCGCTCACCGACCTGTTCCAGGACGGACTGATCCGTCGGCGCGGCCAGGCCACGCGCAACCAGGTCTGCGGCTGTCCGCAACGTGTTCGGCCGTAAGATGCGGTTCATGGTTCACCTGCAGGCGGCGTCCACACCACCTGATCGATCCTGACGGCACCGGCCGCCAGCATCACCAGCCGGTCGAAGCCGAGCGCGACGCCGCTGGCCGGCGGCATGGCGCCGACCGCGGCAAGAAAATCCTCGTCGATCGGATAGCGCTCGCCATAGCGGCGCAGCTTCTCGTCCATCGATTCGTCAAAGCGCCGGCGCTGCTCGGCGGCGTCGGTCAGTTCGCCAAAACCATTGGCGAGCTCGACGCCGCAGGCATAGACCTCGAAACGTTCCGCCACCCGTGGATCGGCTTGCTTCACGCGCGCCAAAGCGGCTTCCGGGGCCGGATATTCGCACAGGACGGTCAAACGCCCCTGCCCCAGATGCGGTTCGATATGCTCGACCAGGATCTTGCTGAACAGGTCGGACCAGGTGTCGTCGGCGGCGATCCGGACCTTGCCTTCGGCCGCTTCGGCCAGCGCCGCCCGGTCGCCCTCGCCCTTGGTGACCGTCGCGAGCAGATCGATCCCGGCATAACGGGCGAAGGCGGCGGCCACCGTCAGCAATTCCGGCTCGGCAAAGGGATCGGCGCGGCGGCCGCGGAAGGAAAACTCCCCGATTCCGGTCGCCTGGGCGGCACCACGGATGACTGCGATCGTGTCGGTCATGATGACGTCGTAGTCGGCATTGGCCCGGTACCATTCCAGCATGGTGAATTCCGGCAGATGCAGGTCGCCGCGTTCGCGGTCGCGGAATACGCGCGCCAATTCAAAAATTCGGCTTTCGCCGGCGGCCAAAAGCTTCTTGCAGGCGAATTCCGGCGAGGTCCGCAAGTACCGCCTGGCCCGGCTGCCGTCCGCACCCGTCAGCTCGGTGGCGGGCGCATGCAGATGGGTCTCGTTGCCCGGCGATACCTGCAAAATCCCGGTCTCGACCTCCGTAAAGCCCTGCTCATCGAACCAAGCCCGCAACGCACGCGTCACTACGCCCCGGGCCGCCAGAAACGGCCGTCTGTCGGCGTGCCGGCTGGCCGACCACCAGGGCGAGATCAGGGGCTGGGCGGGCATCAGAGGGGGGCCCTGCAGGTCCGCAAAAGACTGGCAACCCCAGACAAAATCAGTATGTTGCGCCCCGAAACCGCATTCAGCGTCGCGTGGCGCCCAGGTTCTGCCCGGGGCCCCGCTTCAATATCAGGAAAAACAGCTTTGAAAGTCATCGCCAGCTCTATTCGCAAGGGTAACGTCATCGAGCAAGACGGAAAGCTCTACGTTGTCGTGACCGCCGAGAACATCCATCCCGGCAAGGGCACGCCGGTCAGCCAGATCGAAATGCGTCGAATCAGCGATGGCGTAAAGATCTCCGAGCGCTACAAGACCACCGACCAGGTCGAGAAGGTCACCATCGAGGAGCGCAACTTCACCTATCTGTACGAAGATGCCGACGGCTTCCACTTCATGAACCCGGAGACCTACGATCAGGTCCAGGTGCCGAAAGACGTCGTGGGCTCGCAGGCGGCTTATCTGCAGGAGAATATGACCGTCAAGCTGTCGATGCACGATGTGGTGCCGGTGGCGATCGCGCTGCCGCAGCGCGTCACGCTCGAGGTCGTCGACACCGAGCCTGTCACCAAGGGTCAGACCGCATCGTCGTCCTACAAGCCGGCCGTGCTCTCCAACGGCATCCGCACCGGCGTTCCGCCGCACATCACCGTCGGCACCCGCATCGTGGTGATGACGGAAGACGGCTCCTATTGCGAGCGCGCCAAGGACTGACGCTTCGAGTACGAACGCGGATGAAGCCGATCTGACGCTCTCCCCCTTTGCCGAGCATTCGGCATGCGAACGTCACATCGAAAGCTTCAACAGAATCGGTCTGTCGGGTAGAGTTCCCCAGGGTTCGCCGAACATGCCTCTGAACAGCGGTCGGCGGCGGATCACGGGGCAACATATCGTCTGAGACCCGGGGGCGGGTCTCTTGGGGCAAGTCTTGGTACAAGTCTTGGGGGGCAAGACTTTCGCCGGCAGGATCTTCGGGGTCAGGATCTTCGATCTCGTCGCCATCCTGCTGGGATTGCCGGCGCTGGCCGTGGATACGTCTCGCCTGCTGGCCCAGGAATTTCGCACACCGGCGGTAATCGTGAGCCGCGCCGATTGGCGCGCCGCGATGGATCAACTTCGCTCCGAATTGAACACCGCGCCCGCGGTCGCGGCCGATTTCTCCCCCTTCGGCCGGCGGCACGGCCTCTCCTCGTCCGATCCTCGTGCGCGGCCGGCCTTGCTTGAGCTCAATGGGGCGACCTCGCCCATTTTCACCGGCATCGGGCGCAGTCCGGTGCCGGTGCTGTTGCCCTTCGACACCGCGGGCTATCTGGGAGCGCGACGGAGCGGCCTTGCCGACGGCACGTCGCTCACCCGCTATCAGGCCGACTTCCGCACCGATCTCTTCGATGCCGGCCCGGCCGGCTATGACGCGGTATTCTCACTGCCACCCGACGTCGGCGCGGGCCTGCCGTCCCGCATTTTCGCCAAGCCGGTCGAGGTGCAGATCACCGGGTCGCGCCTCGTCTACGACATCTCCGATCCGCAAGGCGGCAAGGGCGAGCCGGTCAAGGCGCTGGCGCAATATCCCGATCTGCGCCGCTTCATTCGCGAAGGCTATGTGCGTTACGCCTTCACCCGCTTCGGGATTGCCTATGTCGTGTCGATCCAATGTCTCGACAGCGCCCCCCGCCCGCGACGGCTGGCCTGCCGCGAGGCCTATCCGGTCGCCGAGCGCTTCCTGAAAGCGCTGCGCGTGGTCGGCGGCCTGCCGGCACCATCGCGGCCCGATGTCGCGCCGCTCGCCATCACACGTCCGACAAACCTCTCGGCCGAATTCACCTATCGTCCGCCCGGCGATGTGCTGCCGCCCAACGGGGCGCGCGGCCAAAGCGGGCGAGCCGATCGAACCGTCTATTCGCAGATCCGCTTTCCGCTGGACGCACCGGCCTATGTGCATTCGCAGTCATCGGGCAAAGGTCGCTCGGGCGACGCCGCCGACCTGCGCCTCGGGCAATTTCCCTGGCGCGACAATTTCTGTGAGCCGCGCAGCTTCAACGTCGGACAATGCGCAAGCGGCTCTGGACATCAGGGCGACGACATCCGCCCCGGCGCCTGCCCGGCGCGGCGCGAGGGTGCCGATGGCTGCGATCCCAAACGGCAGCGCGTGCTGGCGGTTCGCGACGGCACCGTGATCCGTACTGCCAAGGAGCAGGCCGCGACGCTGCAGGTCAACAGCGGCACCGAACATGTCCGCTTCCGCTACATGCACATGAATCCTGCTGTGATGGATGCCGACGGCCTGCTCAACGGCCGCAAGCTCGGCGAGGGCGAACAGATCGGCGTGGTCTCCAACTATCTCGACCATCCCAACGGCACGTCGCGCCATCTGCATTTCGACCTGCAGGTGTTCACGCGCGACGGCTGGATCTGGGTCAGTCCCTACGTCACCTTGGTGTCGGCCTATGAGCGTCTGATCGGCGGCCGTGGCCGCGAGATCGGGCCGCAGATGGCCTTATCGCCTGCGCTCACGGCCGCGCCGCTCGAGCCGGATCAAACGGCCGGCGTCCCGAGCGGGCGCAACTAGAGCATGATCCGGAAAAGTGCGAAGCGGTTTTCCGAAAAGATCATGCTCAAACAATAACCTAAAGCGCGATGACGATTCATCCTAATCTCATCGCGCTTTAGCGCAAGTTCCGCGCTTGCAGCGGCTGCGCAGCGCCGGAACCGCGACCCGACCGACGTCGTTAACCTGCGATAACGGAGGAGACGGCCGTGAGCAGCGAGCGGCGTGGCGGCAAAGGTCCGGTGGCCATCGCATTGGTGGTTGCGATCGTCAGCGTGGCGTCGCTGACCATGTTGGTGCGCGACCGCTGGCACGCGCCCGAGATCAAGCCGGCAACCGAGGCCCAGCACTCAACAACGGGCCAAATCGCGCGCGCCGCGGGCGCCACCGTGCTTCCGACCGATCCCTCGCTCGCCGTCGAGCCCAAGCCGGCCGGACCGAAGCGCGCCCAGCCGGCTAATCCCTATTGAATGCTGCGCTCTTGAGCGTTGGGATCTTGAACCTTGGGATCACGCGGGCAGCTGCCCTTGTCGGCCTCGACCGGAAAATCATGCGGTTTCAACTGGTCCGGCGCCTTGGTCGTCGTCGCCTCCTCCACGGTGTTATTTGCTCCATCAACTCTGCGCCTTACGGGCATGTTCCATGGCTGCGCTGCAACATGCGTAGAGAGGACACCAGCGCAACAGACCCGCGACCGCTTGACGGCTTCCCATTCCTCAAGTCATATAGATGACTAGATGACACAGATCAGTTCGGACGCCCGTCTGCCGCTCTATCAGCGCCTGCGCGACCATCTCGCCGAGCGGATCGCGAGCCATGCCTGGCGTCCGGGCGAGGCGATCCCGACGGAAGCCGAGCTCGCCGCCGCCCATGGGCTCTCGATCGGCACCGTGCGAAAGGCGATCGACTGCCTGGTCGCGGAAGGCATTCTGGAGCGTCAGCAGGGCCGCGGCACCTATGTCCGACGCGCCCGCTTCAACTCATCGCTGTTCCGCTTCTTCCGCTTCCAGTCGGAAAGCGGCGAGCGGCGGGTGCCGCAGAGCCGCATCCTCAGGCGGAAAGAGGTGCCCGCGCCGTCCGCCGCCGCCTCGGCGCTGCGCATTCCGCCGGGCGAGCCCGTGATCAACCTGTCGCGGCTGCGACTGATCGACGGCGTCCCCCTGCTCGCCGAGGAGATCTGGCTGCAGAAATCGCGCTTCGCTGCCATCATGGAGATCGACAGCGGCGATTTCTCCGACCTGCTTTATCCGCTCTACGAAGAGCGCTGCGGCCAGGTGGTGGTGTCGGCCGATGAGGTGCTGACGGTCGAAACCGCCAACACCATGCAGGCGCGGCTGTTGCGGCTCGAAGCCGGGGCGCCGCTGATCGTGATCGAGCGCATCGCCTACGATCTCGAACGACGCCCGATCGAGTGGCGCCGCTCGCGCGGGCCGGCGGACCGCTTCCGCTATCACGCCGAAATCCGCTGAGCTCGACCAACAAACAACAACAGAAATGATCAAGGGAGGACCAATGTCGAACTGGTACCAGGATTCCACGCCGCTGGAGCGGCGCACCTTCTGGGCGAGCTTCGGCGGCTGGGCGCTGGATGCGCTCGCCGTCCAGATGTTCAGCCTGGCCATTCCGGCCCTGATCGCGGCTTTTGGCATCACCAAGGCGCAGGCCGGCCTGCTCGGCTCGATCACGCTGTTCTTCGGCGCCTTCGGCGGCTGGCTGGGCGGCGCGCTCGGCGACCGCTTCGGCCGCGTCAACGCGCTGCAGATCACGGTCGCGACTTTTGCGCTCGCCACCTTCGCCTGCGCCTTCGTCACCGACTACAACCAGCTGCTCGTGCTCAAGGCCATCCAGGGCCTCGGCTTCGGCGCCGAATGGGCCTGCGGCGCGGTGTTGATGGCCGAGATCATCCGGCCCGACCATCGCGGCCGCGCGCTGGGCGCGGTGCAGAGCGCCTGGGCGGTCGGCTGGGGCGCCGCCGTGCTGCTCTCCGCCGTCGTCTTCACCTACCTCCCGAAAGACATCGCCTGGCGCGTGCTGTTTGCGGCCGGGCTGGTGCCGGCACTCCTGATCCTCTACATCCGCCGCGGCATCGTCGAGCCCCCGCGCGCGGTGAAAGCGGCCGATACGCCGTTCCTCGCCACCATCTCCGGCATCTTCAAGCCGGAGGTGCTGCGCTCGACCCTGATCGGCGGCCTGTTCGGCATCGGCGCCCATGGCGGCTATGCGGCGCTCACGACCTTCCTGCCGACCTATCTGCGCGAGGTCCGGCAATTATCGGTGCTGGGCTCGAGCGGCTATCTCGCCGTCATCATTGTCGCCTTCTTCTGCGGCTGCGTCGCCAGCGGCGTGCTCAGCGACCGCATCGGGCGCCGCGCCAATGTGGCGCTGTTTGCCTCCGCCTGTATCGCCACGGTGCTGGTCTACATCTTCGCGCCGCTGTCGAATGCGCAGATGCTGGTCCTCGGCTTTCCGCTCGGCTTCTTCTCGGCCGGCATTCCCGCCAGCATGGCCGCGCTGTTCAGCGAGCTCTATCCCGCCGGCGTTCGCGGCACCGGAGTCGGCTTCTGCTACAATTTCGGCCGGGTCGTCTCGGCCGCGTTCCCGTTCCTGGTCGGCTATCTCTCCGAGCATATCGGCCTTGGGCCTGCGATCGGCATCGACGCCGCCTTCGCCTATTCGCTGGTTCTGCTCGCCGTGCTGATGCTGCCGGAGACCCGCGGCAAGGTGTTCGAGCAGCCAGCCGAAGCGGCCTTACGGGCCTGACGATCGATGATCAGCATCGACGCGCATGCGCACGTGTTCCATCGCGGCCTGACGCTCGCCGGTGAGCGACGCTACGCACCGGACTACGACGCGCCGCTGGACCGGTATCTCGCGCAGCTCGACAGCGGCGGCCTCACGCACGGCGTGCTGGTGCAGCCGAGCTTCCTCGGCACTGATAATTGCTATCTCCTGAGCTGCATCAGGGCTGCTCACAGCCGCCTGCGCGGCATCGCCGTGGTCGACCCCACCATCGGCATCGAGGAGCTGCAAAGGCTGGATCGCGGCGGGGTCGTCGGCATCAGGCTGAATCTGGTCGGGCGGCCGTTGCCCGATCTCGACGAAAGCCATTGGACGCGACTGCTCGCCAACGTCGCTGATCTCGGCTGGCAGGTGGAGCTGCAGCGGCGCGCAGCCGACCTGCCCGACCTGGTCACACAGCTGCTCGATCACGATGTCACCGTCGTCATCGACCATTTCGCCCTGCCCGATCCAACCTATGGCATCGCGGACCCGGCCTTCGCTGCCGTGCTCAGACTCGGTACGTCCGCCCGCGTCTGGGTCAAACTATCAGCACCCTATCGCAACGGCCCCCAAGGGCGCGCCTTCGCACGCCAGGCCTATCCGCTGCTCCGCGATGCCTTCGATGTCGACCGCCTGATGTGGGGCTGCGACTGGCCCCACACCCAGTTCGAGGCGACGCAGGACTACGCCGCCAACCGCGACTTCCTCGATGAGCTGATCCCGGACGCAACCGAGCGCGCGCGCGTGCTGGCCGCGCCGCGCGGGCTGTTTCGGTTCTAGACCACCGCGCGCATCACGCGCAGCTATTGCAGATAGGTCGTCAGCTGCGCGCCTTCGTCGGCGACGAACACCGCGATCAATTCCGCAGGCTCCGTCGTGCTCGCATTCGCCGAGACCAGATGCGTCGACCCCGGCGGCTCGAAGAACGACTGACCGGCCGCGAACACTTCGGGCGGACCGCCGGCAAGCTGCGAGCGGATTTCGCCCTTGGTGATGTAGGCCGTCACCGAGCCGGAATGCCGATGCGGGGGTGAGAAACCGCCTGGGCCATAGAAGACGCGGACGATGGTGACGCGCTTGCCCGCCACATTCGGCAGCGGATACGACGCGATCGGCTCGACCTTGTCGAGCGGTGATCCCGCTGCCGCTGTTGTCATGCACAGAGGCTGCAGCGCGCCCGAGATCGTCGCGCTGGTCGCAGGCAAGGCCTTTGCCGCGGCCAGCGCGCAGGCAAGACCCGCCATGGCCGACAACCAGATCGGTTGCCTCAGCGGCCGCGCAGGCCGGCCGAACGCCATTGTCATAAGCGATGTCATGGTCCTTCTCCCTCATCGTTGACGGGCCGTTCACCTCAGGATCTGGCAATGCGCGCCGGCGGCGTCCAGGCATAGGCAACGCCGAACCGATTCCAGACATTGATCACGGTGATCGCCGAGCTGAGATAGACCAGCTCCTTCTCCGAGAACTCGGCACTCGCCTGCGCATAGACCTCATCGCTGACGCCGGCGGACACCAGGGTCAGCGCCTCCGTCCATGCCAGCGCCGCACGCTCGCGGGCCGAGAATAGCGGCGCCTCGCGCCAGACCACGACGAGGTTCAGCTTGTCGGCGGAAACGCCGAGCCGCTCGGCTTCCAGAATGTGGAATTGGACGCAGAAGGCGCAGCCGTTGATCTGCGAGGCGCGGATCTTCACCAGCCCCATCAGGTCCTTATCGAGGCCGGCCTTTCCGGAGAGCTGGCTGAGCGCCAGCACCCGCTCGTAAATGTCGGGCGCCAGCGCCTTGAAGTCCGGATAGTCCTTGCGCGCATGTGACATGTGTCACTCCCTGTGCTATATAAGAATACTGTTACGTTATAAGAGCTCTTATATCATGCGCAAGCCGACGAGCAAGCAACGCGCCCATGACGACAGCGCGACGCAGGAACCCGCTCCAAAGGGCCGCGGGCGGATCTTACCTTCGGCTGCAGGCGAGCCGGCGGTTCCGCTGCCGGCCGCGGTCCGGCCGCCGCCCCCCGGCGAGGGCAAACGCGGCGAGCAGGGCTATCTGGCCTATCTCCTGCGCCAGGCCCAGGCGGCCGCCCGGCTGTCATTCGAGCGCGCGCTGGGTGAGCTTGGCGTCACGCCGCCGCAATTCGTGGTGCTGACGATGCTGAAGGCCTATCCCGGACTGTCAGGTGCCGACCTTGCCCGGGTCGCGCTGCTGACGCCGCAGACGGTCGGCGTCATCATCCGCAATCTCGAGCGCGACGGCGCGATCGCCAAGACGCCTCACCCGGTTCACGGCCGCATCCTGCAATGGAGCCTGACGGAGCGCGGCCTCGATCTGCTGCAGGCCTGCCGCCGTCACGCCATGGCCCTGGAACGGCGTCTGGAAAAGGGCATGAGCGACACGGAACTTGCGACCATCCGCCGTTGGCTCGCCAAAATTGCGGTTGATCTGCAGGAGGGTTGAGGCGCGCGAGAACTTTGCCGGCACGCCATCGGAGCGGGTAAACTGTAGCCCATGACCCAGTATGATTCCTTCTCCCGCCGCGCACTGCTCCGCACCGCGGCCGGCGCGGCCGCACTGCTGGCCGTATCGCGCGCGGCAAGCGCCCTACCCGCGGGCTATGAGGCCTGGCGCGACGGGTTCCGCGACCGCGCGCTCGGCAAGGGCATTTCGTCCGCCACCTGGAACCGTGCCATGGCCCATGTCGAGCCCGACATGAGCGTGTTCAAGGAGCTGCGCAATCAGCCTGAGTTCAAGGAGGAGCTCTGGCAATACATCAACCGCCGCGTCTCCGACTGGCGCATCATCAATGGCAAGATCGCGCTGAAAGAGAACGCGGCGCTGTTTGCACGCATCGAAAAGGATTTCGGCGTCGAGCGCGGCACCTTGCTGGCGCTGTGGGGCGTCGAGTCGGCCTATGGCGATCCGCTGGTGCAGCAGAACCATATGCGCCCGGTGTTCCCTGCCCTCGCCGCGCTCGCCTGGAACGAGCCGCGCCGCAAGGCCTATTGGGAAGCTGAGCTGATCAACGCCCTGAAGATCGTCGACCGCGGCTGGAGCACGCCGGAGGAAATGAACGGCTCCTGGGCCGGCGCGATGGGGCATACGCAGTGGATGCCCGAGGTCTGGCTCAATGTCGGCTTCGACTATGATGGCGACGGCAAGATCTCGCCGTTCGGCAAGCCCGACGACGCGCTCGGCTCGACCGCGCGCTATCTCGTCAACAGAGGCAAGTATCACCGCGGCGAGCATTGGGGCTACGAGGTCCGCGCGCCCGGCAACATCTCCGGCAGCCGCTCCTATTCGGCGTGGCAGAGTGCCGGCGTCACCCGGGCCGACGGCGAGGCCTTCCCGCAACCGAACGCAACAGCACAGCTCTGGATTCCCGTCGCCGGCGGGCCTGCGTTCCTGCTCGGTCCGAACTTCTATGCGGTGAAGAGCTACAATCCCGCGATGAGCTACGCGCTCGCGATCTGCCATCTCGGCGACCGCATCTTGGGCGGCCCGCCCTTCATCCAGCCCTTCCCCGGCTCGGAGCGCGTGCTCACGCTCGCCGAAGTGCAGGAGATGCAGAAACGCCTCACGGCCGCCGGCTTCGACACCGGCGGCACCGACGGCCGCGTCGGCAACGACACTATGAAAGCGATCCGCGACTTCCAGGCCAAGGCGGGCATTCAGCCGGCCGACGGCTATGGCGGGCTGAAGGTGCTGGCGAAGCTAAGGCAGGGCGGGTGAGCGGCGTCCGCGCGGTGCATTCTTTTGCGATCTATGCTGACGAACATGCTCGCATGCTCCGTCATGACTACTGACAGCGGACTGACTGGAGCCGGCAATGACCGTGATCGTGGCTGAGCGTACGTTCCGAAATGTAACGACCGATACCGATGTCGTCGCACGACTGTTCGCGCCGGAAAGGATTGCCGGCACGTCGGAGTGGAGCTGCGAGATTGAAATTCTCGGGCTAGAAAGGTCCTTCGAACGCTCGATCATCGGGGTGGACTCGTTTCAGGCTCTTTGCCTTGGACTGCGTCGCCTGTGCACGCTCCTGGCCAGCCATGAAGCAACCCTGGCGTTCCTGGATGGAGCTCCGGGAGACGTTGATATCCCGTTGATTGCAAGCTGTTGTTTTGCTCAAACGAGGATCGAAGCGTCTCGCTTCATCACGGAGAGGGACCGCGAGCTGCTCGACGCAGGATCGTGACCTGTGCCCGTCATTGCTCGCAATGACGACAGAATCGAATAAGCGCAGCCGGAGTAACGAAGTCACGGCTTGGCCGGTGCCTCGCGCTGGCTTGACCTCGGCGTCTTCGCCTTGGGATGTGATCCGCTCGCCACCTTGACTCGAATGCGCACCGAGCCGCCCTTCGGCTGCTCCTCGATTTCGAAGGCGCCCGTCTTGCGCACGAGATCGCTCAGCTTCCGGCAGCCATAAGTCCTTGGATCGAAGTCTGACGCCAGATTGGCGAGCTGCTTGCCGACCTCGCCGAGCGCGACCCAGCCGTCCTCGCTCTCCATCTGCGTGATCACCTTCTTGATAATGGGGGTCGCCGCGCTGATCGGGAGCAGAGACTTCGGTGTCGAAACAGTATCAGCATCCTTGCTGTTCGCTGCGCCGCTGCGCAGGTTCTCCGTGTAGACGAACCTGCGGCAGGCCTGCCGGAAGCTTTCCGGCGTCTTCTGCTCCCCGAACCCGAACACGTCGATGCCCTGCTCGCGGATGCGTGCCGCAAGCCGGGTGAAATCACTGTCGGACGACACCAGGCAAAATCCGTCGAAACGCCCGCTGTGGAGCAGGTCCATCGCATCGATCACCAGCGTGATGTCGGAGGCGTTCTTTCCGGTGGTGTAGGCAAATTGCTGCTGCGGGACGATTGCGTATCGCGCCAGCGTATCGGCCCAAGGCTTCGAGCGCGGACTGGAAAAATCACCGTAGATGCGGCGCACGCTCGCTTCGCCGATCTTGGCGATCTCCTCGAACAGCCCGTCCACGATCTTGGCCGAGGCATTGTCCGCATCGATCAGAACGGCGAGACGAGGCGAACGAACTTCGGATGGCATCACGTATCCCTCGGAATGGCCCTGGTTGCCCGCTTCTATATACGCGCGCCGAGATCACGTCAGACTAAATTTCTTGGGGTTGCGCCGGGCGCGCGGGCGTTGTGGCGAGTTGATCGTCGGGCGGTCGGTGAGCGTTCTCATGACCAGAGAACTGATAACGGGCGTCCGGTCACGATGAGGATGTGAGACCTCCTCCTTGCAAACCTCCGGAATTGTTGAGGCTGTCGATATAAGCGCAGAACATGTCCGCCATCGCGTCGGCATAGGCGGCGATCTCCGCCGGCCTGCGCGGCGTCTGCGAGAAATGCTCGCCGACCTTGTTGAGCGTCGTCTTGATCAGGTCGCTCGCCAATTTGCGCGTCTGGTCTGACGCGTCAGGCAGCGCCTCCTGCATGAAGGCCCGCATCGTGCGGCCGCTTCCCGCGTGCGCCTGGCGGGCTTCGGGCGCATCGCGATAGAGCGGCGCGGCGTCGTGCAGTGCCACGCGGATCGCCGCCTCCTCGCATTCCGAACGGATGAACGCGTGGACCAACCTGCGCAGCCGATCCAGCGGCGGCCGCTCGCGGTCCTCCAGGATGCCGCGCAAGAGATCGCTGGTCTGCCGCCACTCGTCACTCTGCAATCGGAACAGGATCGCCGCCTTGTTCGGGAAGTATTGATACAGCGATCCGACACTGACCCCGGCCTTCTCGGCGACGCGCGCGGTGGTGAAACGCTGCGCGCCTTCCTTCGCTAAAACCTGAACAGCAGCTTCCAGGATGGCGGCGACGAGGTCGGTCGAGCGCGCCTGTTTGGGCTGTTTTCGCGAGGAAATTGAAGCACTTCGGCGAGGGGCCATGGCGGGGTCCGGGGAATGCGAATAGGAAATGCGACGAATTAGTCGTATTTCAAGCCCCGCACAACAACGCACTTCGCCTGACCGGAGACCTCCATGACTACCCTGACATCAGCCCCGCTTGCGCCGCTGCTGGAGCGCCTGTTCGCACAGGCCGCCGACAACCGGCCTGAGGCGAGCCCCGCGTTCGCGGATTTTTCCGACGCGGAGCTGTCACGGCTTCTGCAGAGCCGGACCGACTACATCGATCTCTACGCCCGGCTCAAGGACGTCCCGCTCCCGGTCTCGCGCGAGACCGGCGCCCTGCTCTACATGCTCGCGCGGGCGAGCCACGCGCGCGATATCGTCGAGTTCGGGACGTCGTTCGGCATCTCGACCCTGCACCTTGCCGCCGCGCTGCGCGACAATGGCGGCGGCCGGCTGATCACCTGCGAGTTCGAGCCGTCCAAGATCGCGCGGGCGCGCGCCAATCTGGCGGCCGGCGGCGTGAGCGACCTGGTCGAGATCCGCGAGGGCGACGCGTTGAAGACGCTGAGCACCGATCTTCCCGAGACGATCGACCTCGTGCTGCTCGACGGCGCCAAGCCGCTTTATCCCGACATCCTGCGCCTGCTCGAGAGCCGGCTGAGGCCGGGCGCCCTCATCATCGCTGACAACGCCGATGACAGCCCCGACTATCTCACGCAGGTGCGTTCAGCGGCGAGCGGCTACCTGTCGGTGCCGTTCGCCGAGGATGTCGAAGTGTCGATGCGGATCAGCTGAAGCCGTGTCCGGCGGGCGCCTATGCCCGTCGCATTGCGCTGCCTGCAAACATGCCGCCATCGATGACGAGCTCCGTGCCGGTCACGTAGGCCGAGGCATCCGACGCCAGATAGAGCACGCCGGCCGCGATCTCCGCGGCCTGCCCGGCGCGGCCGAGCGGGGTGGCGAGCCTGGCGCGCTCCTGCGGATCGATCGGCGCATTCTGCCCGCCACTAGCTTCGGTCGGGATCTTGCCCCAGATCGGAGTGTCGATGATCCCGGGGTGCACCGAGTTGACGCGGATGCCGTCACCAAAGGTCGCACACTCCATCGCGATCGCCTTGGCGAACAGCCGCACGCCGCCCTTGGTGGCGCAGTAGCCGGCCAGTCCGACGGCGCCGCGCAAGCCAGCCAGCGACGACATCATGATGATCGAGCCGCCGCCGGTCTTGCGCATCAAAGGCAGGCTGTGTTTGACCGACAGAAATACGCCGTCGAGATTGATCGCGGTCTGCCTGCGCCAGTCGGCCAGCGACATCTCGGTGATCGAGGGCACGCCAATGCCGATGCCGGCATTCGAGACCAGGATGTCGAGACCGCCGTGCCGCTTCCCGACCTCGGCGACCACTTCGATCCAGCGCGGCTCGCTGGTCACATCCTGATGCAGGAACGTCGCATGATGGCCGTGTTTGCTGATGCCGGCAACGACCTCCGGACCCTTGAGGTCATCGACATCGCTGACCACGACCGACGCGCCTTCGCGCGCCAGTAGCTCGGCAACTGCCGCCCCGATCCCGGATGCACCGCCAGTGACCAGCGCGACCTTGCCTTCGACCTGTCCTGCCATCCTGATTCCCTGCCGTTTCCTATTGCCCGACTCATCTTTCGAGGTAGCTCGATTCATACCTGACCGAGCTCGCCGGGATATTCATTTCACATCTAAAATTCAACATTGGAACGCTGGTGATGCAACACTAACGGCGCCGCTCGCTAGCTATTGTCACACATACGATTTCCTGTGTGACAACTAATGAGTTCCATGGACTACAAAGATAGCCTGTGGAACTATATAGGACAACATTACTGTCTAATTGGTCACAATTTGCCCATTGTCTTCTGACTCTGATCTGACTTCGCGAGAATAGGAATCGATTAGTATCAGTATGCGTGTGTTTAACTAACGATGGAGCGACGCCATGCGTGTCGCAGTTATTATTGTAGCAATCGCCACGATGACGACGCCATCCTACGCGTCGAATTCATGCATGACCAAGAGCGAGGCGCGTAGTCAGTTCGCCACCGTCCATATCTACTGGCACGGCCTTAACCACTGTTGGGACGCTACGCCGCCGTCGCGGCGACATCACATCGCGCGAGTTGAACGGCAGGCTGTTCGGCACAAGCTGTCGAAGGAGGAAGCGCCAAAAAAGTGGCGTGATGCGCGGTCGGAGCTGATGGTTAGCGCCGCCCCCCCACAATCGAGCGAGCAAGTCATCGATCCCTCGAATACGCCCATCCCTAAGAATACGCCTATTCCTAAACCGAATTGGTCCGAGCGCTGGGTTGACGTCGCGCAAGTTGCTCCAGTCTCTCTGCCCACGATCGCACCCTCTGTCCTGCTCGCATCGTCGAACCCAAAACCCGCATCCAAATCCAAAGTCGAACCTTATGGAGTCGTCCTGTTGGTCTTCGGCTCAATCTTGATGCTTGTCTTTGTTGGAGCCGTGTTTAGATCCGGTAGCACATCCATCGGCGTTATCGTCGCGAATGCACAACGCCGAATGTACTATTAATGCGCGCAGTCCCGACTTCGCTTCTGTGCATGCCGGCAGCATGTTCGGCGACGACCTTTTGGGCTGACGACGACGTCGTGCTGTCACGACGCGACCGCCGGGGTGCCAGACGCCAACCGGCCCAAATGGACCCAATGCCGGCCTCAGACGTTAGGGGAAGTCTTGCACCAGCGATCTCCCCATGGAAACGATCGAGGCCTATCTCAACCGAAAAGGTGAAGAACTCAGGCTCCTCAATGACTGCCTGAGAAACCCGCTGCAACTCGCTCGGCCGGGTTCGGTGAACCAGGTGATCCGGGACAAGTTCCAGCTGACCGCCAGGCTCAAGGCTGAGTATGCGCTGTCTCATTGGGCGATCACCGAGACAGCTTGGGCAGATCGGGTTCAGCCTCGCAGCGGTCCATTCGCGTTCGACTATGATTACCAGCGCGCGGATCTCGATGTGCGCGGCCCATCCTTTTACGATTTCGACCCCGGCTGGACCAGCGAGACGATCTATACCGCTTCCGGCATGGCCGCGATCTCGGCGCTGCTGTTCGCCTCGGCTCGGGTGATCGGCAAAGCCGATCTGGTCCTGCTGCCCGGCACCTACGGCGAAACCCTCGAACTGGTCGACGCCTACACCCGCCACCTGCGGCCGGTCACGGTGGGCCGCGCGTTGGACGACGTAATCACGTCAACGAGCTCTCCTCGCGTGATGCTGCTCGATGCCTGTGCCTCGGCCGCCCTGTTCGAAGCCACCCTTGGCTGCAGGACTCCCGCGTTCGATCTCCTGATTTTTGACAGCACCTGCCTCGCAACCGGCTCGGGACGCATCCGGCGCGTCCTCAACTGGGCTCGCAATTGGGAAATCCCCGTCGTGATGGTGCGGAGCCATACCAAGCTGGATTCTCTCGGAGCGGAATATGGCCGCCTCGGCTCTGCGGTTTTCCTCGATTGGAACAGCGATCATTCGCGGCTGATCGGATCCAAGCTCAAACAGCTGAGCAAGGAGATGCGGAATGCGGTTCGGCTCCTGGGCGGGGCGGCGCTGCCGGCGCATTTCCCGCCCTATGTCGGCACGTCAGCCCATCGCGAACTGACCAACAAGCGGATGGCTGCGATCCTGCGCAACACCCGCCGGGCCGCCCGATATTTTGCCTCCGCGCTCCCAGGCTTGACCGAGGAGCTACGCTTCGCGCACGCCCTCTATGTCACGCTCAGCAGTGCGACGCCGCTTGATGAGGCAACAGCGCGGCGCAGAGCCGCTGCCATGAGCGATGACTTGGCCGCGGACGGCTTTCCGATCCGGCATGCCGGCAGCTTCGGCTTCGATTTTGCCGCGACGGAGTGGTTTCACAGCGCCGCGACCGACGAGTACAGCGTCCGTGTTGCCGTTCCTGATCTTCCGACTGCGCTCTGGAGTGATCTCACGGAGGCAATTGCGCGATGGTGGTCGGCGCATCAGGGCGCAACGCGCGCAGCCCGTCGGGCGACTCACCTGGCATGAGTCTGCCCGGCTGCTCCCCGCTTCCGCGGGCAATCCGACCAGACAGCACGTGCGCGCAAAGATTCATTTCGCGAAGTGCTTCAACTACATTACCCAGTCGAGATCTCTCGCCCCAATTTTCTTCTTTCGTTTTTTCAGAATTTATGTTCTGTTCGGGCTGTCCCGCCTCATGAGAGGGGCGCATCGCGATCGTCACGAACGTCGAGTGCGGGATGCGGTGGCCGCGATGATGTCGCAGCGTAGTTCACCTACGCGGACGAACGGCAGCGCGCGGACGTGAAGTCGCGTGGTCCTGGCGCCCCGACGCTGGCGCTAAGCCTTCAGGTGATGATCCCGAGGGCGACGGTGGCTAACAAGCCCGGTACACCGAGGAGAGCGCGATATAAGCGTGAAACCATCGCGCAGGGAATGCCGGTTGATCGGCAACACCTGTGGTGACTGCCGCCTGCTTTTCTGTTTGCAGGCGGGCCATGGGTGAGGCCTTCACCCGGCATTCCCTGCACCCTCTCTCATGAAGAGGGTCTTTGATGACGTAACACTCGGGCGCGAATGCGTGCCGAGATCGACTGGTCATGCGGGCACGACGCGTCCACAAATTCCGCTGTCGTCCCGGCCTGCGCGCCGGGACCCATACGCCGCGGCGGCCGTATGAGGCACAGTCGCGGCGACATCGCATCCTCACATCATCCGCCGCGGCCGATGGGTCCCGGATCTGCGCCTCGCCGACGCCGGCGCGTCGACGAGGCTTGTCCGGGACGACAACCCAGACGTTGTCACCTGATCACCGCAGGCCCCTGGTCCGGCACGGCGACGTCGAGCACGCGCAGCTGCACCCGCTCGACACCCTGGTAGCGATCGACCGCGAGCGTTCCGGCGACATGCAGCAACTGGCCGCGATGCTGGACCAGCGCGTTGCCGAGCTTCTGGCCAACAGAACGGAAGGCGATGCCATTCACCGTCGCGCCGTCGCCAGCCTTGAAGCGCAGCTTCAGATGCGCCTGCCCCACTTCATCGGCATAGACCAGCTGATGCGCGGGCAGCGCCACGACAGGCTCGGGATTGCCGCTGCCGAACGGGCCGGCGCGGTTGAGCGTCGCGACGAGCTCGGGCGTTGCCGCGCGCGCACTGATCGCGCCATCGATCAGGAGCTCGTTGACGTGCCGCGCTTCTGCGACGTCAGGGCCGAGCGTGGTTTCGAGAAAGGCGCGGAACTCCGCAAGTTTCTCCTTGCGCAGCGTGACGCCGGCAGCCATCGCGTGCCCGCCGCCTTTCATCAGGATGCCCTGCTCGACCGCGTGCCGCACCGCCTTGCCGAGGTCGACGCCGAGGATCGAGCGGCCGGAGCCGGTGCCAATGCCACCGGGCTCGAGCGCGATCGCAAAGGCCGGCCGGGCAAATTTCTCTTTCAGCCGCGAGGCGACCAGGCCGACGACGCCGGGATGCCAGCCTTCCGACGCCGTGACGATCACATTGCCTTTGTCTTCCAGTCCAAGCGCGGCCAGCGCCTCGGCTTCGGCCTGCGCTTCCGCGGCCTGCTCGATCACGCGCCGCTCGCTGTTGAGGCGGTCGAGCTCGGCAGCGATCCGCGCCGCTTCGGACACATCACCTTCGAGCAGCAGCCGCACGCCGAGATCGGCCCGGCCGATGCGGCCTCCGGCATTGACGCGCGGCCCCAGCATGAAGCCGAGATGCCAAGCCTCGGGCGGTCCGTTCAACCGCGCCACATCCATCAGCGCGGTGTGGCCGACATGATCGCGCCGGCGCAATGCGATCAGCCCCTTGGCAACGAAGGCGCGGTTGAGCGCGACCAGCGGCGCGACGTCGGCGACGGTGCCGAGCGCGACGTGATGCAGCATGCCCAGCAGGTCCGGCTCCGGCATCTCGCGAGTCCAGAAGCCGCGCCCGCGCAGCTCGCGATTGACCGCAACCAGAGTGACGAGGGTCAGACCGACGGCAGCGAGATAGCCGAGGCCGGAGAGGTCATCAGGCCGGTTCGGATTGACCAGCGCGTCGACCTCCGGGAGATCCTCACCGCATTGATGGTGGTCGATCACCACCACGGACATGCCGAGCCGCCGCGCTTCGGCGAGCGGCTCCAGACTTGTGGTGCCGGAATCGACCGTGACCAGCAGCGTCGCGCCCTTCGCGGCGAGCGCACGCACGGCCTCTACGTTCGGCCCGTAACCTTCGAAGATGCGGTCCGGAATATGGATCAGCGGATCGAGCCCGCAATGGCGCAGATGCCAGGCGAGCAGCGCCGCCGAGGTCGCGCCATCGACATCGTAGTCGCCGAAGATCGCGACCTTTTCACCGCTGGTCGCCGCGTCCGCGATGCGGTTGGCCGCCGCCTCCATCTGCGTCACCGTGAACGGATCCGGCATCAGCTTGCGAATGGTCGGATCGAGGAAATCAGCCACCTCATCGAGGTCGACGTCGCGGCCGGCCAACACTCGCGCCAGCATCTCCGGGAGCTGATAGCGCTGCACGATGGCAAGTGCGCGTGCCGCCCCGCGCGCATCCAGCCTGCTGCGCCACAGCTTGCCGGTCAGGGACAGCTGCACGCCGAGGAACGCAGGCGGTGCTTCGATGGGCAATGCGGTGGCGGACAGGGGCATGATGCGCTGACGATGCGATTCGGAAGCCAGCCCCGAATCTACACCATCCGGAGGACGCATGAGGGCAACCGCCGGAATCGCTGTGGGAACTGCCAAAAAATCGAGTTTGCTCAAATTACAGGCAGTTTTGGCCGGTTGCAAACGCCCTGTATTAAACCGCCGTTAGGCCAAATCCACGACAAATCGAGTCAAATATACCTCAATTTGTTTTCTCGCGCTCTCCTTGCCGGGACGAGACGCGCGCCGCAACGTGGAGGCCATTTGCCGATGTTGACTGCGCTTGATTTGAAGAAATCCCCTGTCCTCGCTCCATCACAAGCAGCCAACGCCGAGGACGAAACCGATGTCGCCGCGCTGATTGCGCGGCTGACCGGCGAGGTCAACCAGATCGCCTGCGAGAAGACCAAGTCGATCCAGCAGATCACCAATCAAATGAAGATGCTGGCGCTGAACGCGCTGATCGAGAGCTCACGCGTCGGCGCGCAAGGCGCGGGCTTCGCGGTGGTCGCGCAGGAGGTGCGCGCCGTCGGCCAGCAGGTCGAGACCATCGCGCGCGAACTGGAAAGCCATCTCACCACCCGCACCGGCAATCTGAAGAGTTCGATCGAGCGGATGACCGACCGCGCCCGCGGCGAGCGCATGGTCGATCTGTCGCTCAATGCGATCGAACTGATCGACCGCAATCTCTATGAGCGGACCTGTGACGTGCGCTGGTGGGCGACGGATTCCGCCGTCGTCGACTGCGCCGCGACCCCGACTGCAGCGACGGTGTCCCACGTGTCCGAGCGGCTCGCGGTGATCCTGTCGGCCTACACCGTGTATCTCGATCTCTGGCTGTGCGATCTCGACGGCAAGGTCATCGCCAACGGCCGCGCCGATCGCTTCAAGGTGGTCGGCCAGAGTGTCGCGGACACCAGATGGTATCGCGAAGCGCGTGGCCTGCGCTCCGGCGACGACTACGTGGCCGGCGACATCGAGTGCCAGCCGCTGCTCGGCAACGCCCAGGTCGCGACCTATTGCGCCTCCGTGCGCGAGCATGGCAAGGCCCATGGCAAGCCGCTCGGCGTGCTCGCGATCCACTTCGATTGGGAGGCGCAGGCGCGCGCGATCGTGCAGGGCGTGAGGGTCGGCGCCGCCGACCAGGCGCGCGTGCTGCTGGTCGATTCGAATTTTCGCATCATCGCCGCCTCTGACGGCCAGGGCATTCTGAGCGAGCGTCTCGCGCTCAAGCTCGATGGCAAGCCGAGCGGCTTCTATCAGGACGCTTCGAAACGGCTGATCGCGTTTCACGCGACGCCGGGCTACGAGACGTATCGGGGGCTCGGCTGGTATGGTGTGATTGTCTCGGGAGGCTAGCAGCCGAGCCGGTCGGCGATTGCGCCGAAATCCTTGGCGACGATGTCCCAGGCGCCGGTGGCCTCGAAGTCGCGGCTCTGCAGCGGACCGTATTCGGTCGGCCGCGCCACGAACGCCGTCTTCAGGCCGTTGCGCTGCGCGGCTTCGAGATCGTTGTTATGCGCGGCCACCATCATCACCTCGCCCGGCGCCAGCCCAAGCAGGCGGGCAGCGCCAAGATAGGTCTCGGGATCCGGCTTGTAGTGCGCAAACAGCTCGGCCGACATCACGAGGTCCCAAGGGAGACCTGCGAACTTCGCCATGTTGGTGAGCAGCGCGACGTTGCCGTTCGACAGCGGCGAGAGGATGAATTTGCGCTTCAGCCGCGTCAGCCCGGCGACGCTGTCGGGCCACGGATGCAGCCGGTGCCAGCACTTGGTGAGATGGTCGAGGTCGGCATCCGTCAGCCCGGTGATGCCGAGCTGCGCCACCAGCTGCTCCAGCGAGCGGCGATGCAGCGTATCGAGAACCACGAAGCCGCGCTCGGGATGCCTGCGCACCTCATCCATCGAGGCGACATACATGCCGCGCCAGCGGTCGACCAGCGTGGTCCAGTCGCCGGTGACACCGCGGCTCTCCGACCATTTGGTGAAATCGGCGATCAGGCTGGTGCGCCAGTCCACCACCGTGCCGAATACGTCGAAGACGAGCGCCTTGACCGCGGACAGATCGGACATCAGCTGGCTCCGCTTGTAGTCGGCCGATCAATCGAGGTGGAATTTTTCCAGCTGCCGGTGCTCGGCGCGGATATAGCGCACCGTGCCCGTCACCGAGCGCATCACCACCGTCTCGGTCTCAATCACGCCGTCCTTGCGGAACTTGACGCCCGAGAGCAGCGAGCCGGTGGTTACGCCGGTGGCGGCAAACAGGCAATCGCCGCGCGCCATGTCCTCGATGCCGTAGATCATCTTGGGATCGCCGACCCCCATCTTGGCGGCACGCTCGCGCTTCTCCTCAGTGTCGAGGATCAGGCGGCATTGCATCTGACCGCCGATGCAGCGCAACGCTACGGCGGCCAGCACGCCTTCCGGGGCGCCGCCGGTGCCGAGATACATGTCGACGCCGGTATTGTCGGGATCGGCGCAGTGGATCACACCGGCGACGTCGCCGTCCGTGATCAGGCGGACGGCGGCACCGGTGGAGCGCACGCCCTGGATGATGTCGGCATGGCGCGGACGATCCAGCACCAGCACGGTGATCTGCGCGGGATCGACGCCCTTGGCCTTGGCGAGCCGGCGGACATTGTCGGCCGGCGTCGCATCGAGGTCGACAACGCCCTTGGCATAGCCGGGCCCCACCGCGAGCTTCTGCATGTAGACGTCGGGCGCATGCAGCAGTGTGCCGCCATCTGCCATCGCCATGGTGGCGATCGCACCCGGCATGTTCTTGGCGCACAGCGTGGTGCCTTCCAGCGGGTCGACGGCAATGTCGACCCTGGGGCCTGCATTCATGCCGACCTTCTCGCCGATATAGAGCATCGGCGCCTCGTCGCGCTCGCCCTCGCCGATCACGACCGTGCCTTCGATCGGCAGCTTGTTGAGCTCGCGCCGCATCGCGTCCACCGCGGCCTGGTCGGCCGCTTTCTCCTGGCCATGGCCGCGCAGGCGCGCGGCCGACACCGCCGCGCGCTCGGTCACGCGCACCAGCTCCAGCGTCAGAATGCGCTCGAGCAGCATCTGCTGCGGGACGGAAATATGCGTCGACATCGGCCAACTCCTCAAGACGTCACAGCGGGCGCCCAGCGCCCGCAATTCTATCGCTCAACCGTCTCCGAAACGACGGCACCGGATCGGCGACTGGCGTCGCCCGTCGATCGCCCGGTTTGAGCATGATCTCTCCCCAAACACCATGCGCTAATTTGAGCACAGCGAATGAGTTCCGTGAGCATCATGCCCTAATTTTTCTCGATCCGGATGACCTGCGGCTTGCCGCTGATCACCTTATCGTCCTGCACCGCCTGCAGCGCCCGATACACCGCATCCTCGTGGGTCGCATAGGTGATCAGGATGACCGGCACCGGAGCGCCCTCACCGACCGAAGCCGGCCCGGCACCATCCGGATGGCGCTGCACAATCGATTCGATCGAGATCTTCTGTTCGGCCAGGCGGGTCGCGATGCTGGCGGCCGTGCCGACGTGATCGCGAGCCATCAGGCGGATGTAGTAACCGCCCTCGTGACGCTCCATCGGCGCCTTCTCGGTGGCGCGCAACGTCTCGACCGGGCGCCCAAACGGCGCTGCACGCACGCCGCGCGCGACATCGGCAATATCGGCGACGACGGCCGACGCCGTGGCGGCGCCGCCGGCGCCGGGTCCGACCAGCGTGATTGGCGGAATCCCCTCGCCGTCGATGGTGACCGCATTGGTCACGCCCATCACCTGCGCGATCGAGGACGATTTCGGCACCATGGTCGGGTGGACGCGCTGCTCGATGCCCTTGGCGGTGCGCATGGCGACGCCAAGCAACTTGACCCGATAACCGAGTTCGGCCGCGGCGCGCAGATCTTCCGGTGCGATCGAGGAGATGCCTTCGACATAGACCGCGCTCTCCGCCACCTCGGTGCCGAAGGCGAGGCTCGCCAGGATGGCAAGCTTCTGCGCGGTATCATGACCGTCGACGTCGAAGGACGGATCGGCCTCGGCATAGCCCAGGCGCTGGGCATCCTTCAGGCACTCTTCGAAGGATAGCCCCTCCTGCTCCATGCGGGTCAGTATGTAGTTGCAGGTGCCGTTCAGGATACCGTAGACGCGTTCGATCCCGGTCCCGGCCAGCCCTTCGCGCAAGGTCTTGACGACGGGGATGGCTGCGCCGACCGCGGCCTCGAAATTCAAGGCAGCGCCGTGTGCCTCCGCGGCCTTGGCAAGCCGCAGGCCGTGCTTGGCGATCAGCGCCTTGTTCGCTGTCACCACCGACTTGCCCGATTTGAGCGCGGTCTCGATCGCCGACAGCGCCGGGCCGTCGGCGCCACCCATCAATTCGACCAGGCAATCGATCTCGGGATCGGCTGCAAGCGCGATCGGATCTTCGACCCAGCTGATGCCGGACAGATCGATGCCGCGGCTCTTGGCCTTGGAGCGGGCCGTGACCGCCACGACCCGGATCCCACGCCCGGTACGCTCGGTCAGCACGCGCTCCTGGCGCGCGATCAGACGGACAACCTCGGCACCCACGGTGCCGAGGCCCGCGATACCCACTCTCAGGGGTGCAACCATCACGAAAAGAACCTGCCGGAAATATTACCGCCGGTTGGCGAGGGGAACCACGTTGTGCAACGTTTCAATGCCGCTTTCAAGGAAGCGACGTACCCCACGTGCCGCTTGCCGGATTCGCTGTTCGTTTTCCACCAGCGCGATGCGGACATAGCCCTCGCCATGCTCGCCGAACCCGACGCCGGGCGACACCGCGACGCCGGATTTCTCGACCATCAAGGTCGCGAACTGCATGCTGCCCAGCCCCTTGAACGCCTCCGGCAGCGGGGCCCAGGCGAACATAGAGGCTTCCGGCGCGGGGATCTCCCAGCCGGCCCGGCCAAACGCCTCGACCAAGGTGTCGCGGCGCTTGCGGTAGGTTTCGCGCATCTCGCGGATGCAGTCGTCAGGGCCGTTCAGAGCGGCCGTTGCCGCGACCTGGACCGGGGTGAATGCGCCATAGTCGAGATAGGACTTCACCCGCGCCAACGCAGCGATGATGCGTTCGTTGCCGACCGCAAAGCCCATGCGCCACCCCGCCATCGAATAGGTCTTCGACATCGAGGTGAACTCGACGGTGACGTCCATGGCGCCGGGCACCTGCAGTACCGATGGCGGCGGGTTCTTGTCGTCGAAATAGACCTCGGCGTAAGCGAGATCGGACAGGATGAAGATCTCGTGCTTTTTCGCGAACGCGACCAGGTCGCGATAGAAATCCAGGCTCGCCACATAGGCGGTCGGATTGGAGGGATAGCAGACCACGATCGCAAGCGGTTTCGGGATCGAATGGACGATCGCCCGCTCGACCGCCTCGAAGAATTGCGGTGTCGGTTCAGACGGGACCGAGCGGATCACCCCGCCGGCCATCAGGAAGCCGAAGGCGTGGATCGGATAGCTCGGATTGGGACAGAGGATGACATCGCCCGGTGCGGTAATCGCCTGCGCCACGTTGGCAAACCCCTCTTTGGAGCCGAGCGTGGCGACGATCTGCGTATCCGGATTGAGCTTCACCCCGAAGCGGCGGTCGTAATAGGCCGCCTGCGCCTTGCGCAGCCCGCCGATCCCGCGCGAGGCCGAATAGCGGTCGGTGCGGGGCTTGCCGAGCGTGTCCTTGAGCTTTTCCAGGACGTGCGGAGGGGCCGGCAGATCCGGGTTGCCCATGCCAAGATCGATGATGTCGGCGCCAGCGTTCCGTGCGGCCGCCTTGGCCCGGTTGACCTGTTCGAACACATAAGGCGGCAAACGGCGGATACGATAAAACTCTTCCATGGGTCTCTGGCTCCGGCAACCGACGGGTGCTCACTCCCTTCGAGGCGGGTTTGCTGGCGGACCTGTGTGCCTGAAACCCACGCCAAGTCAGTACCTTGGCATGACTTCCGAGCTGACCGGCCCGCTTACCCTCACCACTTGACGGTTGATTCCGGTCTTTTAGCACGGACGCCGCGCCGCGCCAGAAGATTACTGCGTCAGCGAAGCCAGTTACTTCCCGGCGTCCTTGGCCACCGTCGAGGCCTGCCGGTCGCGCGCCGCCAGCAGCTCCTTTTCGATCTTGGCGCGCTCGTCCGGGGACATGGTCGCGGAGTCGCGCTCCGGCGGCAGCTCGTTGACCGGAAGGTAGCCGCCGGCCCGGGCCTGCGCGTCAGCGGGATTCGCGGTTGCGGGCAGATCCGCGATCGGCGTGGAACAGCCGGACAGCACGAGCGCGCTGGCGAGCAGCGTCATGCCCGTCACCAGCATCCCCAGCCTACGACTGCCATACCAAGACGCTGCCATTACCTGCGCCAACCTTCGTCCTTGGGTGCTGCGCTGCCGCTGGGTACATTTTGCCGCGGGACAACCAAATGTCACCGGACGCGTTGACAATCCCAACAGCAACCTCGCCGGGTAGAAGCGCAATATGTCGGAAGCACGATCCTTTGTCGCGGCGCAACACGCTGCAATCGAATTAACCGCAAACTCGCGGATTGTTGATCTCGCGCGGTGACGAACCGCCCACGACACGGTAGTGTAGTTGAGCCATGACTGACGTTCCCACCGAGACCAAACCGACAACAACATTTGATTCCGAAGCTTTCGCGAGGAACATCGCGAAAGCCCTGGAGAGCAGCGGCAAGGCGCTTGCGGCCTATCTGAAGCCGCGCGAGAGCGGCGAGGTGCAGGACCGGCCGCCGACCGAGCTCTCCGAAGTCGTCAAGGCGTTCACCGCGGTCGCCGAATATTGGCTCTCGGACAATGAGCGCGCCAGCGACATCCAGACCAAGATCGGCAAGGGTTATCTGGATCTATGGGGCTCTGCCGCGCGGCGGCTCGCCGGTGAAGAGGCGCCGCCCGCGATCTCACCTTCGCCGCGCGACCGGCGATTTGCCGATTCAGAGTGGAAGTCGAACCAGTTCTTCGACTTCATCATGCAGGCTTATCTGCTGACGACACAATGGGCGCAGGACCTTGTGCACAACGCGGAAGGCCTCGATCCGCAGACCCGCAAGAAGGCCGAGTTCTACGTCAACCAGATCACCAACGCGCTGGCGCCGTCGAATTTCGTGCTGACCAATCCGGAGGTGCTGCGCCACACGGTTTCGTCGAGTGGTGAAAACCTGGTACGTGGCATGCAAATGCTGGCGGAGGACATCGAAGCCGGCAAGGGCATGCTGAAGATCCGCCAGTCCGATCCGGCCAACCTCGAGGTCGGTGTCAACATGGCGACGACGCCGGGCAAGGTGATCTTCCAGAACGACCTGATGCAGCTGATCCAATATACGCCGAGCACGGAGACGGTGCTGCGCACACCGCTCCTGATCGTGCCGCCCTGGATCAACAAGTTCTACATCCTCGACCTCCGGCCCGAGAAGTCCTTCATCAAATGGTGCGTCGATCAGGGCATCACCGTATTCGTGATCTCCTGGGTCAATCCCGATAAGAGCCTCGGAGCCAAGGGCTGGGAAGACTATATGAAGGAAGGCCCGCTGAAGGCGATGGACGTCATCGAGCGGGTCACCGGCGAGATGAAGGTGCACACGCTCGGCTATTGCGTCGGCGGCACCATGCTGGCGACGACGCTCGCCTGGCTCGCGGACAAGCGGCGGCAGCGCGTCACGTCGGCAACGTTCCTGGCCGCGCAGGTGGATTTCACCCATGCCGGCGATCTGCTCGTGTTCGTCGACGAGAACCAGATCTCGGCGCTGGAGCGGGACATGCAGGCCTCGGGCGTGCTCGAGGGCAGCAAGATGGCGATGGCCTTCAACATGCTGCGCTCCAACGACCTGATCTGGTCCTATGTCGTCAACAACTACCTGAAGGGGCAGCCGCCGTCGGCCTTTGATCTGTTGCACTGGAATTCCGACGCGACGCGGATGGCCGCCGCCAACCATTCCTATTATCTGCGCAACTGCTATCTGGAGAACCGGCTGACCTCGGGCACGATGGTGCTGGACAACACGCTGCTCGATCTCACCAAGGTGAAGGTGCCGGTCTACAATCTGGCGACGCGCGAAGATCACATCGCGCCGGCCGACTCGGTGCTCTACGGCTCGCAGTTCTTCGGCGGCCCGGTGAAGTACGTCCTTTCGGGCTCCGGCCATATCGCCGGCGTCGTCAACCCGCCCGCGGCGGGCAAATACCAGTACTGGACCAACGAGACGATCCACGACATTTCGCTGAAGGATTGGATCAAGGCGGCGCAGGAGCACAAAGGGTCCTGGTGGTCGGACTGGCGCGAATGGCTTGGCCAGCTCGATCCGGAGCAAGTTCCCGCGCGCAGCGTCGGCAGCGAAGATTTTCCGCCGGTCGAGGATGCGCCGGGCTCCTATGTGCGCGCTCGTGCATAGCGCGGCAAGCCGCGATTGAATATAACCCCCGCGTCCCGCCGGGACGGGACGGCATAAGTTGAGGGGAAATCGATGACGCGGGAATTGTTCTGGCTGACGCTCACGGTGATTCTGACCGGGCTGTTGTGGATCCCTTACGTTCTGAACCGCTGCCAGGTGCGCGGCCTGTCCGGCGCGATGGCCAACCCGGCGCGCGGCGACAAGCCGCTGGCGCCGTGGGCCACGCGGCTGATGTTCGCACATGACAACGCGGTCGAAAACCTCGTCATCTTCGCGCCCCTGGTGCTCATCCTGAATTCGATGGACTACTCGACCAAATGGACCGTGCTCGCCACGGCCGTGTATTTCTGGGCGCGCGTTGCCCATCTTATCGTCTACACGCTGGGACTGCCGGTGTTCCGGACCCTCGCCTTCACCGTCGGCTTCTTCGCCCAGGCCGTGCTGGCGATCGCGATCTTCGGCTGGCTATAAGCTCGGGCCAGTCGTTACACGCAGCGCGCCTTGAAATTGGCCGCAGCGAGCTTCGCCATGACATCATCGAGATGCGCCTGATCGCGGGTCTCGATGACCAGCTCGAGCAAAGTCGCCTTGGCCGGCAGATCGGAGAAGGTGCGCTGGTGCGATACCTCGATGATGTTGGCGCCGGCCGCGGCGAGCAGCGTCGAGACCGCGGCAAGCTGGCCGGGACGATCGACGATGTCGATCGACAATTGCGTCAGCCGGCCCTCGCGCGCGAGTTCGCGCGTCAGCACCGAGGCGATCAGCCGCGTGTCGATATTGCCGCCGGTCAGGACCAGCCCGACATTGCGTCCGGCAAAACGCTCCGGAAAAGCGAGGACCGCGGCCAGCCCGACGGCGCCGGCCCCTTCCACCACCGTCTTCTCGATCGAGATCAGGGTTGCCACCGCACGCTCGATCTGCGGCTCGGTGACGAGCACGATGTCATCGACCAGATGCCGGATGATCTCGGTCGTGATCGCGCCCGGCGCCTTGACCGCGATGCCTTCGGCTAGGGTGTCGCCGCGCATCGGCAGATCCCGGCTGTAGACGGCGTTGTACATCGATGGGTAGAGCTCGGCCTGGACACCGATCATGCGCATGGACGGCTTGCGCGCGCGCGCCGCGATCGCCATTCCCGAGATCAGGCCTCCGCCGCCGATCGGCACCACCAGCGTGTCGAGATCAGGGATCGCGTCGAGCATTTCGAGTGCGACCGTGCCTTGGCCAGCGATGATCAGCGGATCGTCGTAGGGGTGGATCAAGGTCAGCCCGTTCGCCTTGCCATGGCTGCGTGCGAAAGCGCCCGCCTCTTCCAGCGTCGCCCCTGAGACGATGACCTCGGCACCTAGCCGTCGCGTGTTCTCGATCTTCACCATCGGCGTGCCGATCGGCATCACGATGACTGCGGGGATGCCGAGCCGCCTGGCATTGTAGGCCACGCCTTGGGCGTGATTGCCCGCCGACATCGCGATGACACCGCATTTCCGCTGCTCGGCCGACAGCGCCTGCAGCCGGTTCAAAGCCCCGCGCTCTTTGAACGAGGACGTGAATTGCAGGTTCTCGAACTTCAGCCAGATATTGCAGCCGCAGATGTCGCTGAGCGTGCGGCTCTTGTTGCAGGCGGTGGCCAGCACCGAGTCCTTGATCGTGGTCGCGGCGGCGCTGATATCAGACGGTGTGACCGGCAGGCGGTTGAAGTCGAATGTGGTCGCGGGTCCGCCCATCGTCTGCTCGTGCGGTTGGAATGTGAAGCATCGCATAGGCCGGGTCAGAGCCGGCCGGTCAGCGATCGAGCGCCCAGCGGCCAAGGCCGCCGAGCGAAGTGATTTGCGAAGTTATCAGCTCTCGAGATCGGGAAGGCCGAGCATCAGCCGCAGGTTCTGCACCGCTGCGCCGGAGGCGCCCTTGCCGAGATTGTCGAGCCGCGCCACCAGCACCGCCTGGTGATGCTTGGCGCTGGCGAAAACGTAGAGCTCGAGCCTGTTGGTCTCGTTCAAGGCTTCCGGCTCGAGCCGGCCGCTCCTGGCTGCGTCGTTGTCGAGCGGCATGACCGAAACATATTTGCTCCCGGCATAGTGCTTGGCCAGCGCTGCCTGCAGGTCGGCGCCATCAGGTTTGCCTGGCAGCGTGTCGAGCTGCAGCGGCACCGAGACCAGCATGCCCTGCCGATAGTTGCCGACCGACGGCACGAAGATCGGCCTCCGCGTCAGCTTCGAGTAAAGCTGCAGCTCCGGCAGATGCTTGTGCTCGAAGCCGAGGCCGTAGAGCTCGAAGGCCGGCGCGGTGCCGTTCTCGAAGCTCGCGATCATCGACTTGCCGCCGCCCGAATAGCCGCTGACGGCATTCACCGTGACCGGATAGTCCTGCGGCAGCAGTCCGGCATCGACCAGCGGCCGCAGCAGTGCGATTCCGCCGGTCGGATAGCAGCCGGGATTGGAGACCTTTCGCGCGATGCGGATCTTGTCAGCCTGGTCCGGGGCAAGTTCAGGAAAGCCGTAGGTCCAATCGGGGGCGACACGGAACGCGGTCGAAGCGTCGATCACCTTGGGTGCGGCGTTCCCCATGCTGTCGATCAGCGCCGCCGTCTCCTTGGCGGCGTCATCGGGCAGACAGAGGATGACGAGGTCGACCTCCTCCATCAGTGCCCGCTTGGCACCCGGATCCTTGCGCTTGTCGTCAGCGATCTGCTTCACCGTGATGTCGGGCTGCCGGCTCAGCCGCTCGGCGATGCCGAGGCCGGTCGTCCCCGACCCACCGTCGACGAAGACGGAGCGTGTCGCGGCACCTGCGGCTTGGTCTTTTGGCTGCTTGGTATCGATCAAGGTCATGACACGCTCCCTTCAGGTCCTGTTGGTCTCACCGGCAAAGGCGTCCGGCCGGGCCTCGCGCATCAGACGCGCAATCTGTTGCGAACTCGTGTCAGCTTGCTCGGAGAGCGCGCCAGCGACGGCGACGAAGTCGGCCTCCGACTTGTGCTGGTTGAGCTTGAAGCTGCCTTCGACCTCCTCGACGGCCATGACGAGACCGATGATCGCCTTCTTCATTGCCTCGAGGCGCCCAGCGCTCATCTTGTCCGACGTCCACGGCTTCTTCGGCAACAGCCAGTGTTCGAACTTGGCACTGAGGGCATCGACCTGCGCGCCGAGTTCGGCCTCCGACAAGATGCGTACCGGTCCGGTCAGGTGTACGGCCTGGTAGAGCCAGGTCGGGACCTGATCGGGCGAAACGTACCAGTCGGCCGAGACATAAGCGTCCGCACCGGACACTGCGAGGAGCCAGGACGTCGTGCCGTCCGCGAGCTTCGCCAACGGATTGCCGCGCGCCACGTGGAAGAAGGCCCGCGGCGTACCGTCGGCGGAGGCGCTCAGGTAGAACGGCAGCGACGATGCGATCGGCTTGCGTCCGTCCCACGCACAGACCGTGCCGAAGCCACGGGCCTCGGCAAAGCCGAGGCTCGCGGCGCGGTCAGGCTTGAAGGGCGGTGGCGTGTACATCGAAAGGCTCCTGCTTGGCGAAGGAGCCGCCTGATCAGATCACGCTGCAAGGGAGGCGCCGCGGGATCGGATCCGGCGGCAAGGGCTGTGATCTAAACGCAGATCGACGCCCGCACCGCGGAGGTACGGCGGCGTTCAATGGCGAACATCATGGTCGCGGCGTCGATCATGGGCGCAGGGCTATAAGGCCGCGCGGTTCCCGCGTCAAGCAGTGGACGGCAACGGCTTTCAGAAGAGCCGCCAGATCCATTCGACGGTGCGTCCGATGATATCGCCGAACAGCAACAACACGGCCGACCAGACCAGGGCAGAGACGAAATTGGCGATCTGAAACTGCAGGTAGGGCATCTCGAAGATGCCGGCGGCCAGCGGCACCGAAGCGCGCAAGGGTCCGAAGAAGCGTCCGATGAAGATGCTTGGGACCCCCCACTCCCGCACGAATGTCTCGCCGCGGATCAGGATGTTGGGGTAGCGGGACAGCGGCCACATCTGGGCGACGTGGTCCTTGTACCGGTAGCCGAACCAATAGGAGACCCAGTCGCCAAGGGCCGCGCCCAGTCCGCCGGCGAGCCAAAGCGGCCAGAAGTTCATGCCGGCGACACCGATCAGCGCCCCGATCGCAACCAAGGCCCCCCAGGCCGGGATCAGCAGGGAGATGAAGGCAAGCGATTCCCCAAAGGCGAGCAAAAGCACGATCGGAGCAGCCCAGGCCTGATGGTCGCGCACGAAGTCGGCGACCGTGCGCCCAACGTCTTCCATCTCCGCTTTGCCTTTCCCGCGTCCCGCGCCTTAAGTCATTGAAGCCTATTACGGTTCCCACGAAACGGACTGGTACGCCGGGGAACCATTTGACTTCAAGTCACAAAGGCCGGCACGGCGCGTGAAAGTGGCCGGCGCGGTCCCCATTTCAGGCGCTAGAACCGCCCCACAGGTGGCGGTCATTGTTTTCTGCCCATCCATGGCATAGTCAGGCCAACCGATTCGTCATGCTCGGCGTTCCGCCTGGCGCATGCAAGCTATCAAAATCTATGGACAAGCCATTGAAATCCGCAGCCAAAACCAAGGCAAAGCCCGGCGAGATGTTGGCGCAGGCCGCCAAGGCAACCGTGAAAAGCAAAGCGCCGGCCAAGGCGGCCGCGCGCGCCGCCGGTTCCGAAGGCGAATATACCGCCCGTGATATCGAGGTTCTGGAGGGGCTGGAACCGGTCCGGCGCCGCCCCGGCATGTATATCGGCGGCACCGACGAGAAGGCGCTGCATCACCTGTTCGCCGAGGTCATCGACAACTCGATGGACGAGGCGCTGGCCGGCCACGCCACCTTTATCGAGGTGGAACTTGATACCGACGGCTTCCTGACCGTGACCGACAACGGCCGCGGCATCCCGGTCGACCCGCATCCGAAGTTCCCGAAGAAGTCGGCGCTCGAGATCATCATGTGCACCCTGCACGCAGGCGGCAAGTTCGACTCCAAGGTCTACGAGACCTCGGGCGGCCTGCACGGCGTCGGCATCTCGGTGGTGAACGCGCTCTCGACCCGGCTCGAGGTCGAGGTCGCCCGCAACCAGAAGCTCTACCGAATGGTGTTCGAGCGCGGACACCCGAAGGGCAAGCTCGAAGAAGTTGGCAAGGTGGCGAACCGCCGCGGCACCAAGGTCCGCTTCCAGCCTGACCCGACCATCTTCGGCGCCAAGGCGGCGTTCAAGCCGCAGCGGCTGTTCAAGATGGCGCGCTCCAAGGCCTATCTGTTTGGCGGCGTCGAGATCCGCTGGAAGTGCGATCCGTCGCTGCTCAAGGGCGTCGAGGACGTGCCGCCCGAGGCGACCTTCCACTTCCCGGGCGGCCTCAAGGATTATCTGGCAGCCGCCATCCATGCCGATACCCTGGTGCATCCGGACATCTTCGCCGGCAAGTCGGGCCGCACCGGCGGCCATGGCGGCTGCGAATGGGCGGTGGCCTGGACCGCCGATGCCGACGGCTTCCTGTCTTCCTACTGCAATACCATTCCGACCCCTGACGGCGGCACCCACGAATCAGGCATCCGCAGCGCGTTGCTGCGCGGCTTGAAGGACCATGCCGAGCGCGCCGGCCAGGGCAAGCGCGCCGCCAACATCACCTCCGAAGACATCATGGCGGGTGCCGCCGTCATGCTCTCGGTGTTCGTGCGTGAGCCGGAATTCCAGGGCCAGACCAAGGACCGTCTGGCCACTGCCGAGGCTCAGCGGATCGTCGAGCAGGCGGTCAAGGACCCGTTCGACCACTGGCTGTCGGGCAATCCGGTGCAGGCGAATCGGCTGCTCGACTTCGTGATCGAGCGCGCCGAGGAGCGCATCCGTCGTCGCCAGGAAAAGGAGACGCAACGCAAGACCGCGACCAAGAAGCTCCGCCTTCCCGGCAAGCTGGCCGACTGCACCGATGCAGGGACGGCAAATTCGGAGCTCTTCATCGTCGAGGGTGATTCGGCGGGCGGCAGCGCCAAGGCGGCGCGCGACCGCAAGACCCAGGCCGTGCTGCCGCTGCGCGGCAAGATCCTCAACGTGGCTTCAGCCGGCAAGGACAAGCTGACCGCCAATGCCCAGCTCTCGGACCTCGTCTTGGCGATGGGTCCCGGCACCGGAACCCAATACCGGGAGGAAGACCTGCGCTATCAGCGCATCATCATCATGACCGATGCCGACGTCGACGGCGCCCATATCGCCTCGCTGCTGATCACCTTCTTTTACCGGCAGATGCAGCGGCTGATCGACGAGGGGCACCTCTATCTGGCCGTGCCGCCGCTGTACAAGCTTACCCATGGTGCCAAGTCCGTGTACGCACGAGATGATGCCCACAAGGACGAGCTGCTGAAGAGCCAATTTCACGCCAACGCCAAGGTGGAGATCAGCCGCTTCAAAGGTCTCGGCGAAATGAGTGCGGCGCAGCTCAAGGAAACCACGATGGACCCGTCCAAGCGCACGTTGTTGCGAGTGATGCTGCTCGCCGACGATCGCGAAGGCACGGCCGACTCGGTCGAACGGCTGATGGGCACCAAGGCCGAGGCACGCTTCGCCTTCATTTCGGAAAGAGCGGAATTTGCCAGCGACGAGCTCCTCGACGTCTGATTGGAAACGCCCTTTCAAGCCACAATTGCAGGTTCCACACAGTTCGCGTGGAGCCAGTTTTTCACAAAAGATTCAGAAACTTACTTCCGAAGCAACGAGTAGAAACCGTAGTTTTCCGCATGGTGTGCCCGTCGGGCAACAGCTTTTAGGCACCAATCGGCTATAGTTCGGGCACATCAGGCGAGGGAATCGCCGACAAAATGTCTGCCAGCGGCGGCATGTGGACTTGGGGATTAGGATTATGAAAAAGCTTTTGCTCGCTTTGACCGCGGTGGCCGCGATGACGGGAGCCGCTTCGGCAGCTGATCTGGCTGCGAAGCCCTATGTGAAGGCTCCGATGGCTCCGGTCGCTCCGAGCTGGACGGGCTTCTACATCTTCGGTGGCGCCGGCGGCGGCATCTGGGATGCCGATGAGCACACCACCCGCCTCGGCACCCCGACCCTCTCGACGATCGATTCTCGCGTCGGTGGTGACGGCTGGTTCGGCACCGTTGGTCTCGGCTATGATTGGCAGGTCAATCCGAGCTGGGTGATCGGTGCGTTCGCTGACGGCCAGTTCGGCAGCCTCCGTGGCAACGTCGAGGACGTCTTTGCCGGATTTACTGGCCGCATCAAGCTGCAGGATTCGTGGGCTGCTGGCGCTCGCGTCGGTTATCTCGTCGCGCCGAACGTGCTGTCCTACGTCAACGCTGGTTACTCCGGATCGCACTGGTCGGGCACGACCCTCGTTTCCAACATCACTGGGATCCCGGCAGGCTTCCACACCGACTCGTTCAACCGCAACGGCTGGTTCGTCGGCGGCGGCGTCGAGAACAACCTGAACATCTTCGGCATCTCGGCTCCCGGCTGGTTCATGAAGACCGAATATCGCGCTGCTTACTACGATCGGAAGGACCTCAACGTCCGTTTCGATGGTACGAACGCGCTCAGCACGGACACCGTCAGCTTCAAGCCGTGGGTGCAGACCATCAGCACCTCGCTGGTGTATCGCTTCAACTGGACCGGCCCGGTGGTCGCCAAGTACTAAGCCGAAAAGTACTAAGTCGATCCGACGGATCGGATGAGAAAAGCCCCGGCTCTGCCGGGGCTTTTTGTTTATGGCGCCCGTCGGTCCCAGCCAGTGCTCTGGTCAGAGCTGCACTCAGCCGGTACGGTCGCGGTAAGCCGCAAATAACAGCAGCCGCAGTTGACCGCCGCACCAGCGGACCTGCATGCAACGGCCTTGACCGGGAGGGATGCGGAGATGCGCAGAGTTCTTCTGATCGCAGGTCTGCTCCTGCTCGCCCTCGGCCTGCTGTGGATCGGCCAAGGGACCGGCGTGATCGCCTGGCCAAGATCGAGCTTCATGATCGATCAGATCGAGTGGGCCGGCTACGGCGCAGCCGCGGCGGCGCTCGGCCTGATCTTGATCTGGCAGAGCAGCCGTTGATCTGGCAGAGCATCCGCTCGTAAGCCAGCGCCCTCGCCGCGTCCCATCAGATCAGGATCAGCGGCGAAAGCTCTTGATCTCCGACACGCTCCCGTCGCGATAGGTCAACTCGACCGACACGAACTGCGTCGACGGCGGCAGCTTCAGATACGGCGTCGCATTGGAGGGAATCGCAATCGGATCCTTCATGTCGCAGGCCGGGAGGCTGAGGACCTTGTCGGGCACGGCGGTATCGATGCCGATTCGTATCTGGCGGATCGCGCAGCGATACGACATCAGATGCGTGTAGTAGACGAGCAGCCCGTTGAACTCGCGGAATGACAGCCAGCTGGTCGCGGTCATGTCGAGGATCTTGCGCTGATCTCGAATCAGCGCCGCCTCAGGCTCGAATTTGATCGGGAACGGCCCCTGCATCTCGCCACCGGCGTCGACATAGCGCACCTGGATCGTCCCGGCCGGCGCGTCTGCCGGCAGCTCGATCGAGGGATTGGGCATGCGCTTGCGGGTGCGCGGATCCAGCACATCCATGAAGCCGGTCTCGCGGAAGTCGCCGGCGTCACCCATCCGCCAGGAAATGCCGAGCGTCGGATCCACGATCGAGAAGGTGATGGTCCAGCCGCCATTGTGGCGCGAGAACATCGCGATCGGCGCATTCACGCTCTCATTGGCCGGAGGCAGGCGCGGCGCCGCGACCGGCGGCAGCGCCGCCAACGTCTGCGGCGGATCGGCAGGTTTGGCGCCTCCCGCTATGGCACTGGCGATGCCGTTGAGAAAGACGTCATCCACCATCTGATCGAAATAGACCGGGATCTGCTTATGGTGCACGGTCTCGGCCATCTCGCTGACGAGGCGGCGCGTGCGCTGCGCGACCTGCACCAGATTGACGCCGGGCTGGGTCAGCTCCTTGGCAAAGGTGCGCGTGAAGACCGAATTCGGGTTGGCATCATCGTTCGACAGCCGATCGAGCGCGGTCTGCCGCGGCCCTGCGGAGAACACCGAAAACACGCCTTCGGGGAGTTGCGTCATCGGCGCAAGCCCGCCGCCGCCGGCAACCGCGCGCGTGCCGGGGCGCTCGAACGGGTTGTTGCGGCAGGCGTCAAACACCAGGATCGAGGTCCGCGCCTTCTTGTTCTGCAGCCGCTCGATGATGCGGTCCGCCAGAACCGAGGCGTCGCGCACCAGTTCCTCCTGCCCTTCGGTCGCGGCCGGAACGTCGGTCGGCAGCAGGAAATTCTGGCCGGCAATCTCGAAGCCGTGTCCGGCATAGAAGAAGAACGCGGTGTCACCGGGCTCGACCGCATTGTCGAAGGCCAGCAGCGCCTGGCTGAACTGCTGCCGGCTCAGATTCTCGGCGACCATCACGTTGAAGCCGAGCTGCTTCAACGTGTCGCCCATGGTGCGCGCATCATTGACCGCCTTTTGCAGCTTCGGAACGAATCGGTAGTCGTTGTTGCCGATCACCAGCGCGACGCGTTTTTCCGCCTGCGCCGGAGCGGTCATGGCCATCGCGATCAGCGCCAAGCCGCCGGCAATCCACGTCCTGAGCGTTCTCGTCATTATCGTCCTCTGTCCCGCTCCGAGGCCGCGCTTGCGTCGTTCGGACCGATGCGAACCCATCTCTCGGCATAGTCGGACAATCATCGGGGGCGGTTCAATTCGCGACCGGCAGCTCCTGCCTCCAGCGCCGCAGCAGCGGGCCGCCGAAGGCCAGCAGAAAGGACCAGAGCGCAAGATGCGGAGCGACGAAACTCACGACGATCGCAACGACCGATGCGAGCATCAGCAGCAGCGCCGAGAGCTGCCGCTCGCGCAAATGATCGCCCTGCTCCAGATGCGGCGTGATCCGGACCAGGCGCGAACCGACCAATGCGATCAGGAGCGTGTGGCCGGCATAAAGCCATATCGCAGCCTGCACATGCGCGAAGCGCCCAACCACGATCGTGGTGAACGGAACGCAGGTGATGAGCAGCAGGTAGGACAGCCACCAATAGACATATTCCCGGTTGACGTAATCGGCGCGGCTGCGAACCTGAATATTGGCGAGCCAGCGCAGGCCCAGCACCCCGAAGCTCAGCAGATAGGGCAGAAATTTCGGCCAGAGATTGACGACCCCAACAATCAGGTCGTTGTTGTCGCGCGGGTGGAAATCGTCCGGCAAACGAACGTCCAGAACGAGCAAGGTCATCGCCACGGCGAAGATGCCGTCGCTCAATGCATCGAGCCGTACCTTCGAATACATCGCCCCTCCCCATCTGCGCCGATCTGAAATCCCTGATTCTTGAAATAGCTGGTTCTGATGTCGCAAGCCTCTCGAACCGGCTCGCGCAACGCCCTTCGGCGACGATTCTCGAGCTTCAGCAGCGGCTAAGGGCTCGTTCAAATGCAACAGCTTTGCGACAGGCTGCCTCCAAATAATGCAAAAACATTAAGCTTTTTCGATACTTCGCGCATCTCCTCCATTGACTTTGCCCAATTACCCCCTATCTTTCGTGGCGACGCGGCTCGGGATCGGTCCGATTCCTAACAGAGCAACCGCGGGGTCAGCGTAAGTCACAGAGCCCCCAGCTTATCAAAAGCACGCCGTTTGGGGCTGAGCGCGACCACAGCCTTTTACCTTCGATTCCTAACGGCGGCGTCGAATAGAGGCCTCGTCATAGAGGGGCCCGCCAAACAGAGGCTCGATGTCCTTTTCCAATCTCGGTTTATCCGACAAGGTGCTGGCCGCAGTCGCGGCAACTGGTTACACCGCACCGACACCCATTCAAGAACAAGCAATCCCCCACGTCCTGGCCCGCCGCGACGTTCTCGGCATCGCCCAGACCGGCACCGGCAAGACGGCCGCCTTCGTCCTTCCGATGCTGACGATCCTGGAAAAGGGACGCGCCAGGGCCCGCATGCCGCGGACCCTGATCCTGGAGCCGACCCGCGAACTGGCTGCCCAGGTCAAGGAGAATTTCGACCGCTACGGCGCAGGTCAAAAGCTCAACGTCGCACTGCTGATCGGCGGCGTCTCCTTCGGCGACCAGGACTCGAAGCTGACGCGCGGTGTGGACGTTCTGATCGCGACGCCCGGCCGCCTGCTCGACCACACTGAACGCGGCGGGTTGCTGCTCACCGGCGTCGAGCTCCTGGTGATCGACGAAGCCGACCGCATGCTCGACATGGGCTTCATTCCTGACATCGAGCGGATCTGCAAGCTCGTCCCCTTCACCCGGCAGACCCTGTTCTTCACCGCCACCATGCCGCCGGAAATCCGGCGCGTCACCGAGGCCTTCCTGCACAATCCGCAGAAGGTCGAAGTCTCCAGGCCCGCGACCACCGCCGTCACCGTGACGCAGTCTCAGGTGCCCGCCGGGCGCGAGGCACACCAGAAGCGCGAGGTGCTGCGCCGCCTGCTGCGCGAGGCCAAAGACCTCAAGAACGCGATCATCTTCTGCAATCGCAAGCGCGACGTCGCCATCGTCTACAAGTCGCTGCAGAAGCACGGCTTCAGCGTCGGCGCCCTGCACGGCGACATGGATCAGTCGGCGCGCATGGCCGCGCTGGACCAATTCCGCAAAGGCGAGCTGCCACTGCTCGTCGCCTCTGACGTTGCGGCCCGCGGCCTCGACATTCCCGAAGTCAGCCACGTCTTCAATTTCGACGTGCCGCATCACCCCGACGATTACGTGCACCGCATCGGCCGTACCGGCCGCGCCGGGCGCACCGGGACCGCAATCTCGATCGTGACGCCACCCGACCAGAAGTCGATCGCAGCGATCGAAAAGCTGATCGGACAAAGCATTCCCCGCGCCGAGGGCGACTACACCGTCCAGGAAGCGTCCTCGCATGATGACGAGGCGCAAGAGCGGCGGCCACGCGATGCGGCCCGACGCGGCCGCAAGGCGCCGTCGCGTGAACGCGAGACGCGCCGCACCCATAGCGAGCCGCGTCGCTCGGAGAGCGAACCGGCTCATGCCAATGGCGGCCGAAGCCGCGCAGCAGCTGCCGCGCCGCAGCCCGCTTCACCGGGACGGACGCCGATGCGACGCCCGCACCGCGAACCCGACAATGAGCCGGCGGATCACTCGCATCTTCCTGCGTTCCTGCTCAGGCCAGTTCGCGCGCCGGTCTAAGCCAAGCCCATCGCCATAAAGTCGTCGCCGACTAAGACTTTGTCGGCGCGGAATATCGCGCGCGCATTGCGCAGCGAGGGCTATGGCGTTGCGCCCCCTAGTCGTGCACGCGGCAGCAGGGTCCGCAGACGCGCGAGCGTCCCCTTCACCACACGCGTTTACCGCTGATTCATTCTCGTCCAATAGCTTGGCTCTCATTATTTAATGATTGCTGGCGACGCGGCTGATTGCGAGGAACTGGTAGTGGTCAATGTGCTTGACGAACACGAACGCACGATGGCCTTTGCCGATGTCGCGCTCAGCCAGATCAAGTCGCTGCGCCATCCGGCCACCCCTCGCAACTATGAGATCTGGTACGTCTACGCCACCGGCTACAACGCCGCGCTCAACAAGATCATCAACGAGACGCTCGCGCGTAGCGGCAAGCTGGCCGAAGCCGAGCTCGAGCAACTCTACGAAACCTATCTGTCCCATCTGAAGACCACCGACCGCCTCGACAAGGTCGGCGCGCGCGTCATCGGCGAGATTGACGACGTGATGAACCTGATCACAGACGCGCTCGGCATGACCGCAAGCTATGATGCAAGCCTTGCGAGCGCAGACCAGAAGCTTGCCTCTGTGACCGACCGCGAGCAGCTGGTCGAGATCATCGATATGCTCGCGAAGTCGACGCGCGAGATGCGCGACACGAACCGCATCCTGGAACAGCGACTGTCGCTCTCGAAGAGCGAAATCAGCGGCCTGCAGCACAGCCTTGAGGCGATCCGGGCCGAGAGCCTGACCGATCCGCTGACCAGTCTCGGCAATCGCAAATATTTCGACCGCATGATCGAGATTGCCGTGCAGACCGCGCTCGCCAACGACGAGCCGCTGTCGCTGTTGATGTTCGACATCGATCATTTCAAGTCGTTCAATGACTCTTATGGCCATCTCACCGGCGACCAAGTGCTCCGTCTGGTCGGTATATCGTTGAAACAGGCGATCACAGGCCGGGACGTCACGGCGCGGTATGGCGGCGAGGAGTTCGCTGTCCTGCTGCCGAACACAGCGCTACGGCAGGCATTGACCGTGGCGGATCAGATCCGCCGCGCCGTGATGGCGAAGGAGCTGAAGAAAAAATCGACCGGCGAGGTCCTCGGCCGCGTCACCATCTCGGTGGGCGTGTCGATGCTCAAGCCGGGCGACGATACCGACGCGCTGATCGAACGAGCCGACGCCTGTCTCTATGCCGCCAAACGCAACGGCCGCAACCGGGTGATCTCAGAAGTCGACTCGGAATACACCGCACAAGCCCGGAGCCAGGTGGCCTAGCAATATCCCCGGGAGTGATTGGCTCGCCGGCGCCTGATGCGCAGAAGCCTCATCGGCCCCGCGCTCAGCTTCTCTTGCTGCTGCCTTTGCGGCCGGATTTGCCCCCGCGTGCTGCGGCCTTCGCCGTCTTCGATTTCCTGCTTGGCGGCGCAGCGCCTCGCTTTGTTGCACGCGTCTTGCCCGATCCCAGGCGTCCGGATGCTGTCTTCGCCGCGGGTCGCTCCACGCCGGTCCCGGTCTTCTTTGTCGCCGGCTTGCGCGCCCTGCTCCGTTTCTTCAACGCGGCGCGCTGTGCCGCGGCCAACGCCGCCCTCGCCCATTCGGCGAATTCCTCGACGTCGTCGAACAGATGGGCAGGCACCTCCCAGTACGAGCCGACCGTCATGGTCCGCGCCCGCGTCTGGTATTGGAACGGCTTTGAACCTGCGGCTTCGAAAGCGGCAACGTTCTCCTCGTCGACGCGCAGATAAAGCCCGCTGCGCAGCGCCAGCGCGAAGTTGATGCCGTCGGCGGAGATGCCGAAGCCCGAGAACATCCGCCGTATCGTGACCGGCCCGAAGCCGGCAAACAGATCGACCAGGAATTCGCGGTCCATCGCGTCCACCGCTGATTGCTGTCCGGCATGCGATGCCGGAGTCCCGATGCGGTTGTCCTATCTGCGAGGAGCGATTGTCAATGTCCGGAATGCGACAAGGAGCGTAGCCGTCCAGCCGCGGAGCTGTCACACCTCGGCCGGCTTGAGCTGCACCGATTCGCCGCAACCGCAGGCGCTGATCTGGTTCGGATTATTGAACACGAACTGGGCCTGCATCTTGTCGGCGTGATAGTCCATCTCGGTGCCGAGCAGGAACAACACCGCCTTAGGGTCGACCAGGATCTTGACGCCCTTGTCCTCAACCACCTCGTCGGTGGGCCGGATCTCATGGGCATATTCGACCGTGTAGGACTGTCCGGCACAGCCGCCATTCTTGACCCCGACGCGCAGGCCCACGATCTGGGAATCCGCGCGGTTCGTCAGCTCACGGATGCGCGCGGCAGCCGCCTCCGTCAGCTTCATCACCTGCGGACGGGGCCGCGGCTTCGGTTTCGTGGCAGGGGTGGATTGCGTGTTTGTCATCGTGTTCATGTCGTCAATCCCGGCGGTCATGGATTCCGCCCTCTCATCAAAATTCGTGCCCGACAACGCCTCACCACATGTTGAGAACGAGCCGTGCCTCGTCGCTCATCCGGTCCGGCGTCCATTGCGGCTCCCAGACGATGTTGACGCTTACAACCCCGACCCCTGGCACGCTCGCAATGGCGTTCTCGACCATGGTCGGCAACTCACCCGCGGCCGGACAGTTCGGCGTCGTCAAGGTCATGACAACATCGACGCTGCGATCGTCCTTGATCTCGACCTTGTAGATCAAGCCGAGCTCATAGATATCGGCTGGGATTTCCGGGTCGAACACCGTCTTGAGCGCCGCGATGATCTCTTGCGAGAGCCGTTCGGTTTCTTCCGGCGGCAGGGCCGAATGCGTTTCGACGGACTGGGTTTTGATTTCGGCTGTGTCGCTCATGCAAACAAATCCCGCGCCTTGATCAGCGCCTGCGCCAGTTGATCGACTTCGTCCCGGGTATTGTACATGCCAAACGACGCCCGGCAGGTCGCCGTGACATTGAATCTCTCCAAAAGCGGCATCACGCAATGGGTGCCAGCGCGCACCGCAACGCCCTGCCGATCGATCACGGTGGCGACGTCGTGCGCATGCGCGCCCTTCATTTCGAAGGAGATCACCGGCCCCTTGCCTCTGGCCGTGCCGATCAGCCGCAGCGAATTGATCTCGCGCAGCCGTGCCTCCGCGTAAGTCAGGAGATCGTGCTCGTGCGCGGCGATTCGGTCTTTGCCGATCGAATTCACATAGTCGATCGCAGCACCAAGTCCGACCGACTCCACGATCGCCGGGGTTCCTGCCTCGAATTTGTGAGGCGGATCGCCATAGGTCACCCAGTCGCACGCGACCTCGCGGATCATCTCGCCGCCACCATTGTAAGGGCGCATCGCGACGAGGAGATCATATTTGCCGTAGAGCACGCCGATGCCGGTTGGGCCGTACAGCTTGTGTCCGGTGAAGACGTAGAAGTCGCAATCGATATCCTGGACGTCGATCGCCAGATGCACGGCAGCCTGGCTGCCGTCGATCAGCACCGGAATCCCGCGCGCATGCGCGATCCGGACCACCTCTTTGACAGGGACCACGGTGCCCAGCATGTTCGACATCTGCGTGATCGCGACCAGCTTGGTGCGGTCGGTCAGCAGCTTCTCGAACTCATCGATCAGGAAGTTGCCCTCGTCGTCGACCGGGGCCCATTTGATCACCGCGCCCTGGCGCTCCCGCAGGAAATGCCATGGCACGATGTTGGAATGATGCTCCATGATCGAGAGCACGATCTCATCGCCCGCACCGATATTCGGCGCGCCCCAGGATGATGCGACCAGGTTGATCGCCTCGGTCGCATTGCGGGTGAAGACGATTTCTTCCGTCCGGCGCACATTGAGGAATTGCGCGACCTTGGCGCGGCCGCCCTCATAGGCCTCCGTGGCGGCATTGGCGAGGTAATGCAGGCCGCGATGCACGTTGGCGTATTCGGACGTATAGGCCTGCGTCATGCGCTCGATTACCGCAGTCGGCTTTTGCGCCGAGGCCGCGTTGTCGAGATAGACCAGCCTCTTGCCATAGACTTGTAGCGACAGCGCCGGAAAATCGGCGCGCACGCGCTCCACGTCGTAGCTGCCGTTGGCGACTGCCGGATGCGTGCTCATGCGCGGGACTCCAACCAATGTTGTGCGGCGTCGATGACGCGTTCCCGCAAGCTCTCGTCCTCGATCGCCTCAATCGCCTCGCCGACAAAGGCTTGAACCAGTAGCGCCTGGGCCTGCTTCTCGGGCAGGCCGCGCGCACGCAAGTAGAACAGCAGGCTCTCGTCCAGCGCACCCGAGGTCGCTCCATGGCCGCAGGAGACGTCGTCAGCAAAGATCTCGAGCTCGGGCTTGTTGTCCGCCTCGGCCTCGTCGGACAACAAGAGCGCCCGCGTCATCATCTTGCCGTCGGTCTTCTGTGCGTCGGGGCGAACGATGATGCGGCCCTGGAACACCGAATGCGCGCGATCGTCGAGCACGGCGCGGAAATTTTCGCGGCTGGTGCAGCCGGGAACGGCGTGGTCGACGACGAGCGTCGTGTCGCCATGCTGCTTGCCGCGCAGTAGGTTGACGCCGTTGACCGTGAGTTCGCTATCCTCGCCCGCAAGCGTGATGAAGCCCTGCAGCCGACTCACAGCGCCGCCGCTGGTCATGTTGAACAGATTGAGCTTGGACCTGGCACCGATGGTGACGATGTCCGAGGTCACGTTGAAGGCGTCAGCGGCGTCGCGCATCAGCCGGATATGCGACAGCTCGACACCGTCGCCGATCCAGATCACTGCAGCGTCGTTGGCCTGATAGGCGTTGGCACCCTCGGCCGCGACGCAGGTCTCGACCAGGGTCGCACGCGCGCCCTTCCCCACCTGCAGATGCGAGCGGGTGTAGCGCGACGCCTTTCCGGCGGTCGCAACGTGAATGATCTGCAGCGGCGCCGCCAACTGCACGCCATCGGCGATTCCGACCACCACGCCGTCGGTCGCCAAAGCCGCGTTCAGCGAGATCATCGCGTCGGTCGAGGTCGTCAACAGCAGATCGCCACGCGCCTCGTTGGATTCGTTCTCCAGCACGTCGCGCAGCGTCCTAACGCTGACACCCGCCTGGACGCCGTCTGACAGCTCGGCCGCGAACACGCCATCGACCAGCACCAGCCTGGTCGCGCCGTCGATCGTAACGGACGGCAGCGCCGCCTTGGCACGCGCCAGCGCCGCCGCATCAGGCGCAGCAGCCTGCGGCAGCAGCTCGCGCATCAGCGCGCGCAGATCGGTGTATTTCCATTCCTCAACGCGCCGATGCGGCAGGCCAGCGCGTTCGAACGCCGCGAAGGCCTCTCGCCTGAGATCGGCGACCCTGCCCTTCCCGGGCAGCCGGCCGGCCGCAGCGGCAAAGATCCCGCTCGCCGCTGTGCCAGTGTCGTTCTTGACCAAAGCAACCGTCATCACAGATCCATTCGCGCGTTTTACGCCGCGTCTTCGAACTGGGTGTAGCCCGAAGCCTCGAGCTCCAGCGCCAATTCCTTGTTGCCGGTCTTCACGACGCGGCCCTTCGACATCACATGCACGACATCAGGCACGATGTAGTTGAGCAAGCGCTGATAGTGGGTGATGACGATCATCGCGCGCTCGGGCGAGCGCAGCGCATTGACGCCGTCGGCAGCGATGCGTAGCGCGTCGATGTCGAGACCGGAATCCATCTCGTCGAGGATGCAGAGCGACGGCTCGAACAGCGCCATCTGCAGCACCTCGTTGCGCTTCTTCTCGCCGCCGGAAAAGCCGACATTGACGCCGCGCCGGAGCATGTCCTGCGGGATGTTCAGCGATTTGGCGACCTCGCGCACTTTCTTCAGGAAATCGGGTGTCGAATATTCGTCCTCGCCGCGCGCCTTGCGCTGCGCATTCAAGGCCGTGCGCAGGAAGGTCATGGTGGCGACGCCGGGAATCTCGACCGGATATTGAAAGGCCAGGAACACGCCCTTGGCGGCGCGCTCATCCGGCTCCATCTCCAAGAGGTTTTCCCCCTTGAACAGGATCTCACCGCCGGTGACCTCGTAGCCGGGCTTGCCGGCGATGACGTGGGACAGCGTCGACTTGCCGGAGCCGTTCGGCCCCATGATCGCGTGGATCTCGCCTTCGTTCACGGTCAGCGAGAGCCCGTGGAGAATTTCGCGCTCCTCAACGCGCACCTGCAGATTCTTGATTTCGAGTAGTGCCATTGTTTCTCTTCCGTCTGTTCCTCGTCCTGAGGAGCGCCGAAGGCGCAACTCGAAGGACGAAGGCCGAGATATTTTTCGAAAACCATCCGGCGGGACGGACCGGGCCATCCCGCGACGAGGCGTTATCCCACCGAGCCTTCGAGCGAGATCGAGATCAGCTTCTGCGCCTCGACCGCGAACTCCATCGGCAGCTGCTGCAGCACGTCCTTGACGAAGCCGTTGACGACGAGGCCGACGGCCTCCTCTTGGCTCAGCCCGCGCTGGATGCAGTAGAACAGCACGTCCTCGGAGATCTTCGAGGTCGTCGCCTCATGCTCGAACACGGCGGACGAGTTCTTGGCCTCGATGTAAGGCACGGTGTGTGCGCCGCATTTGTCGCCGATCAAGAGCGAGTCGCAGGCGGTGAAATTGCGCGCGCCGCTTGCCTTGCGATGCGCCGTGACGAGCCCGCGATAGGTGTTCTGCGACTTGCCGGCGGCGATGCCCTTGGAGATGATCCGGCTGGTCGTGTTCTTGCCCAGATGGATCATCTTGGTGCCGCTATCGACCTGCTGGAAGCCGTTCGAGATCGCGATCGAATAGAACTCGCCACGCGAATTGTCGCCGCGCAGGATGCAGCTCGGATATTTCCAGGTGATCGCCGAACCCGTCTCGACCTGGGTCCAGGAGATCTTCGAATGGTTGCCGCGGCAGTCGCCACGCTTGGTGACGAAGTTGTAGATGCCGCCCTTGCCTTCCGAGTTGCCCGGATACCAGTTCTGCACCGTTGAATATTTGATCTCGGCATCATCCAGCGCGACCAGCTCGACGACCGCCGCATGCAGCTGGTTCTCGTCGCGCTGCGGCGCGGTGCAGCCTTCGAGATAGGAGACGTACGAGCCCTTGTCAGCGATGATCAGCGTGCGCTCGAACTGGCCAGTATTGCGCTCGTTGATGCGGAAATAGGTCGACAGCTCCATCGGGCAGCGCACGCCCGCCGGCACGTAGACGAATGAGCCGTCGGAGAACACCGCCGAGTTCAGCGTCGCGTAGAAATTGTCTGAAGTCGGCACCACGCTGCCGAGATATTTCTGCACCAGCTCCGGATATTCGCGGATCGCCTCCGAGATCGGCATGAAAATCACGCCAGCCTTCTTCAGCTCCTCCTTGAACGTGGTCGCCACCGAGACCGAGTCGAACACCGCGTCGACCGCGATCTTGCGGCTCTCCGGACTGCCGGCCCCCGGGACCGGCTCGACGCCCTCGAGGATCGCAACCTCGCGCAGGGGGATACCGAGCTTCTCGTAGGTCTTGAGAATCTCCGGATCGATCTCGTCGATCGAGGACAGCTGCTTCTTCGGCTTCGGCGCCGCGTAGTAGTAGATGTCCTGGAAGTCGATCTTGGGATAGTCGACGCGCGCCCAGGTCGGCTCCTCCATGGTCAGCCAGCGGCGATACGCCTCCAGCCGCCATTCGAGCATCCAGGCGGGCTCGTTCTTCTTCTCCGAAATGAAACGGACAATGTCTTCGGACAGCCCCTTGGGGGCCTTTTCGGATTCGATGACTGTCTCGAACCCATATCTATACTGGTCGACGTCGATCCGCCTGACGCGGTCGACCGTCTCTTGTACGGCTGGCATTCCATCCTCCGCTCGCGGTTTCAAGGACCGCGGTGGACCTCTTCCGGAACCGTCTTACGACGTTTCTCCGGCGAAATCACCTGCTTAGAATCGCTCAAGCTCTGTTTCGCCGCTCTTCTTAAGTAGGCTCAGGGACAGCTTTCGCCAAGCCTCCAGACAGCGATCCACATCCTCCGGACCCGTAGACCAGCCCAGACTGAGGCGCACCGCTCCCTGTGCCAAAGCGGAACTGGCCCCCATGGCTTCCAGGACGTGCGACGGCTGCACCTTGCCCGAGGAGCAGGCGGAGCCGGAGGAAACCGCGATTCCAGCCAGATCGAAGCCGATTACCGCCGTTTCAGCCTTCATCCCAGGGGCGGCAAACAGCGTCGTATTCGGTAACCGGGGGACGTCCGACGAGAACACGACGAGGCCGGCCGTCTGGCGCAGGCCGGCCTCGAGACGGTCACGCAAGCTGCCGACCCGCTCCGAGTCCGCCTCCAAAGCCGCCATGGCGGCCTTCACGGTCGCGCCGAAGCCGGCGATTCCGCTCACATTTTCGGTTCCGGCGCGGCGCCCGCGCTCCTGGCCGCCCCCCCGCAACAGCGCGGCCGGGCCTTCGCCCCCGGCGCCCAGCACGAGGGCGCCGACGCCTTTCGGGCCACCGATCTTATGCGCAGAAACGCTCGCAAGGTTCACGCCTAGTTCACTGATATTGAATGGTATTTTTCCAAAAGCCTGGATCGCATCGACGTGCAGAATTCCACCCGCCTGGCGTACCAGCTCAGCCACCTGCGAAATCGGTTGAAGCGCACCGGTCTCGTTATTGGCAGCCATGACCGAGATCAGCGCCGGCGGGCCGCCGGCGAGCATGGTCCGCAGACGCTCCAGATCCACCACTCCGGACGGGGTCACGGGGATGGTGCTGAGCCCCCTTCGATCAAACTGCCCGCCAGCCAGCACCGAGGCGTGTTCCACCGCCGAGACCAACAGCCGCTCGACCGGTCCGGCGGGTGCACGCAAGGCCGGGCTGAGCGCGAGCACGTTGGCCTCGGTCCCGCCTGAGGTGAACACCACGTTCCGCGGCACGGCCCCGAGCACCCGAGCGATGGTCTCCCGCGCCTCCTCGATCACCCGCCGCGCCTGTCGTCCCTCGGCATGCACGGACGAGGGATTGCCGACCAGGTCGAACGCCGCCGTCATTGCGGCCCGAGCCTCGGGCCGCAGCGGCGTGGTGGCATTCCAATCGAGATAGACGCGATCCGGCATGGTCCCTCTTACCACCTTCTGGCATTCGGCCAATCGGAACCGACAGCCTCAGGCGGGCTGCGGAATGGCCTTGACCGGCTGCTTCGCCTCCATCCGCAATCCGAACAGCGGCCTGAGCCAGGTGATCCGCCGCACGATCTCATAGGTCGACACGCACACAAGCACGGTGCCTCCAATGACGATCGAAGCTTCGAGGCCGGCCGACAGCCCGCTGCCCTGCAGGGCGTGCGCGATCATGATGATCGCGGTCTGATGCACGATGTAGTAGGGGAAGATCGCGTCCGTCAGATAGCGGCGCACCGGTCCATCGGCGGTGAAGTGGCGCCGCGCCTGCCCCAGCACCGCGGCCATCGCGAGCCATTGGTAGCAGCCATAGGCGACACCAGCGCTGATTTTCAGCGCCGGTGGCGGCGCGAGTGTCGCGCCGAGGCCCGCGCGCAGCAGGATGAAGACGGTAAACGAGCCGGCCGCGGCGGCGAGCGTCGCCCAGCGCCGGCGCTCCAGCTCGGACCAGACGCTGTCCTGCCGCGCCAGCAGGAAGCCGATCAGGAACGCCGTCGCATAGTCGGCGTGGTTGTACCAGTCCCCGAACAGCGCATGGGTCGACGGAAAGTTCGGGAACAGAGCGAGCCGCCACACGACGAACAGCAGGCATGGCAGGATCAGGAGCCATGGGCCGGCGAGCGCAGCCGCGAGCCGGGTTCCGAGCCGGTCGGCCAGCGGCGGCCACAGCGCCAGCACGCCGAGGAGCGCCATGGTGTAGACCCATAGATAGACCACGAACCAGAGATGGTTCCAGGTCGGCAGCACGATGCAGGGACCGGGGCAGAACTCCACCGCAAAGCTAAGATAATGCCGCAGGTAGAAATCGAGGAAGCCCGCAGGATATCCGACGCTCTCGACCACCTGGTCATAGGCCTGCGGCGGCACGATCACCAGCATGCCGAAGATCAGCGGGATCAGCAGTCTGGCTGATCGTGCGCGGAGCAACGCCAGCCGGTCGTATTTGCCGAGCATGAAGCGGGTCGCCACTCCCGACACCAGGAACAAGAGCGACAGCCGCCAGGGGTTGAGAAACAGCATCAGGGGCTCGAGCCAGACCAGCCGGTGCGCGCTCTTGATGTGGAATCCCCAGGATACGTAGAGCATGCCGACGTGGTAGAAGATCAGGAGCCCGAATGCTCCAATCCGCACCCAGTCGAGATCGATGCGCCGTTCCGAGGTCGTATGTTTCTGCGGTGTTGACATGGCTGCCGCCTCCTTGTCCTTGCCCGGACGCCGAGGACGATTGTCGCGCCAGGACTGATGAGATTGGCCTGAGATGAAGATGGCCGAGACGAAACATGCCAGCGATGCCGGTGGCGTCGAACCGGTTCGGGACCAGCACCGGAGCCCGTGGGATGAACCGCCGCCGACTGGGACGAGCGGTGGTTTCAGCGGGATCAGCGGCAGCGATTGGGCAATGTTCGGCGCCATCGCGGGCATCGCGATTGCGATCGGTATCGTGAACGCCCTGTCGACGGCACAGGACGCAGCCCGGCGTGGCAACAGCTATGACCCCGGCCGGCTCGTGTTCTGGGAACTGTCGAGCATCGCCGTCATCCTGTTGGCGATGCCGATCCTGGTTCTCGCCGTTCGGCGCCTGCGCCGGACCTCACGCTGGCTGCCCCGGGTCGTGATCGCGGCGGGCGCTCTGATAAGCTTCTCGACCGTCCATATCGCCGGCATGGTTGGGATCCGAAAGCTCGTGCTTTGGGCGATCGGAAGCTCGTACGACTTCAACACCTCATTCGCGACGCTGCTGTATGAATTCCGCAAGGACGTGGTGACCGCGATCCTGATCGGGAGCACGATCTGGCTGGTCGACAGCCGGCGCGACCTGATGGCCGAACGCAGAAGCGAGGCCGCGGGGCCGATCACGGCAAAGCCGGAACTGCCGCAATCGATCTGGCTGCGCGACGGCGCCAGTCGGATCCGGATTGAGCCGCGACAGATTCTCTCGGTCGCCTCCGCCGGCAATTACATCGAATACCGCCTTGCCGACGGCTCAGAGCACCTGATCCGCGGGACGCTGGCGGCCGCCGAAGCGGAGCTTGCGCCATTCCGGATCGTTCGCGTGCACAGGACCAAGCTTGCCAATCTCGATCGGGTGAGAGGTGTCGATTTCAAACCGTCGGGCGATTTCGAACTCATGTTCGATAACGGCCAGTCACTGCAAGGCAGCCGCCGCTACCGCGCAGGCGTGAGCGCGCTGGAGCGGCCCGCAGCGCCATCCTGAGCGGCGGCCGGCATCGGGAGCCAGATGCGCCCAATCACGATGTTCGGCAGCAATTCCAGGTACATAGAAGAGGTCGGCGGGACGCGGGGCCGGGGCAGCACGGAGCTGCGGCACAACGGCCCACTAACATCTTGAACCGACTGCCGGATGTTGAAAATCCTTGCTTTTTGCCCTGCGCTCCATGTTAGAAGCGGCCTTCCGTTCACGATGGTACCGCCCGCGTGTTTCACCGGATGGTGCCCCCGATCACCACTTTTTCCAGCAAAGTTTCGTCGGCGAGGCGCCAGATGAAGCACGGGCGAAGTCGGTCGACGATCTGCCAAGGATTCCAAGGGTTCTCTGATGCCTGAAGTCATCTTCAACGGTCCGGCTGGCCGTCTCGAAGGCCGCTATCATCCGGCCAAGCAGAAGAACGCGCCGATTGCGATGATCCTGCATCCGCATCCGCAGTTCCATGGCACGATGAACCACCAGATCGTGTACCAGTGCTATTACGCCTTTGCCCATCGCGGCTTCTCGGTGCTGCGCTTCAATTTCCGCGGCGTCGGCCGCAGCCAGGGGTCGTTCGACCACGGCACTGGCGAATTGTCGGATGCGGCGTCCGCGCTCGACTGGGCCCAGACCATCAATCCCGAGGCGCGCGCCTGCTGGGTCGCGGGGTTCTCGTTCGGCGCCTGGATCGGTATGCAGCTTCTGATGCGCCGCCCGGAGGTCGAGGGCTTCATCTCGATCGCCCCGCCCGCCAACCTCTATGACTTCTCGTTCCTGGCGCCCTGCCCGTCCTCCGGACTGATCGTGCACGGCGAAAGGGATGCGGTGGTGCCGCCGAAGGACGTCAACACGCTGGTGGAAAAGCTGAAGACGCAGAAGGGCATCGTAATCGATCAGCAGGTCATCCCCGGCGCCAACCACTTCTTCGACGGCAAGCTCGAGCCGCTGATGGAGACCATCACCGCCTATCTCGACATGCGGCTCGCCAACGTGCGGTAAGACTTCGACCACCGGTCCGCGACTGCTGCGCGCTTGACCGGTGGTCCAACGCCAAAATTTGCACCCCATTCGCGGTCGCTTCGCCGTTCAGCGTGACGGCACCGTCCTTCGCTCATCCGGCTGGTTGCCGATGGCGTCGAGAGGCTGCGCCACGCGCGTTGCCGGAGCCGCACGAACTCTGCTGATGGCGACGGCCGCCAGAACCATGCCACCGGCAAAATATGCACTCTTCGGCAGTCTCTCACCGAGCACGACGGCGCCAAGAAAGAGACCGAAGACCGGGACCAAGTATCCGGTGTAGGACACGAAGGTGTATCCGACCTGCGCGATCAGGCGAAAGCGCAAGTAGTGCAGCAGCGCTGTAGGGAAAATCGCCAAATAGAGCAGCGCGAAAACGGCCCACCCGTCGACAGGCTGACTCGTGGCCCGCACAAATGGAAACGCGGCGGCGGTGAGGAGCGCGCTCACGGTCATGGCGACGGCGGCAATACGAATCGGATCGATCGACTCACGAAGGCGGTTCTGAGCCACACCAGCTACCGCATAGAGCAGCGCAGCAGCGAGCACGGCTGCCTGCGCATAGATATCGGCTGCATGCCCCTGCGACAGGCCGGGATAGAGCACGAGCGACACGGCCGCGAGACCGACAATGACACTGAATAATTTATAAGGAGAAAACCGGTCGTCCCTCGTGAAGAGATGAGCAAGCACGAGCCCAAAGAGCGGAAGGGTCGACCACAACAGAGCGGCCATCGCACTCTCCAGATGGGTCTCCGCCCAATTCAGCAATGTGAACGGCACCAAGCCGCCGCACATGGCGATGACGGCCAGCAACAGCCAGCTATGGGCCATCCTCGGCCACCGCCCCGGCGCAATCAGAGCGAACGGCCAGAGCACCGCAGCGGCAATTGCCGCGCGTCCCAGCGTGACCTCGAAAGGAGAAAACGCGGTATCGGCAATCTTGATGGCAAGGAACGTACTGCTCGCCAGGCTCGAGATAAACAGCAACTGTAGGTACTGCCAAATGTTTGCCCGCATATGCCCCCGCGCCTTTTCAACTGGCCATCACCGACAGGATAGATAGCAATCCCAAGCGCGAGGGCAAAAGTGCGAGCGCAACGAATACCCGCGGATTGCCGCCAGCATGCCGATTGCGGACGCGCCAGGACCTGCATCGGTCCCCCGCCGGGGTCTTCCGGTCAGCCCCACCTCCTGCAACCACCGGCGCGAGGAGACACTTCGACGGTGTACTCAGCTCGAAGCCGACCCAAGGCGCGCTGTCCGATGCAGGCCATTGTCCCCCAGGCTCGTCACCCCTCCATGAGCTTCTCGCCGTCTCGCAGTCCGCTGAAGCTGGGCAGCGGAATGCCCCGCGCTTCTCGAATCTCGTAGAACCCGGACCTTAGTTCCACGGGATGATGCTCGGGATGCATGATACGCGCCTTGGCACAGAGCACCTCGACATAAAATGAGCTCCCGTCGCTGTAGAATACGAAACCCTCAACGGGTACCAGCACATGTCGTCCACTGAACGCCGGCTCGAACACGCGCTCATAGTCTCCGCTGGGGACGAGCGGCAGATGCCCCGGCACTGCATCTCGCGCATATATCCCTACATCACCCTGGCGATGCAGGAAATCCTGCGGCAGCAGCCACGCATAGGTCTCATCAATATTGCTCAATGCGCAGTCGACTTCGCGAACGTTGGTTTGCACCGGGTCCGCATCAATGAACAGAACCCGTCTTCCGGACTGTTCGCTGTCAACCGTCAACAGCAGAACGTGCTGCTTGCTCCCGGACTCATAACGGTACTGCTCTTGCAAACGCATGACGCCGTCAATCTCGGTCACAAGCTCACCCTGCCGGACGATGGCGAGCTTTCGCCCATACCAGACGAAGGTGAGGTTGAAGAATGTCGTATCACGGCCGATTTGCACCCATTGACAGACATTGGTCGTCCCCTGCCGCAGCAGCTTGTGGACGTCCGTGGCGCTGATCACACCGGTCACCCGCTCTTCCCCGTCCACGACGATGAGCCGCCAAGTGCGGTTATCGCCCATCCGGTTTACGACCCCGAGGACAGGATCGCTCTCGTGAACAAATACGGGATCGCGGATCATCGAGTCGTCGATCAATGCTTCGTCCTCTCCTTCCACGTATTTGCGGACTGCGAAATAGATCGGAGCGAGGCCGGCGATCGCATCCCGCCGCAAGGCAGCCTCAACGTCGCCGCCGCCATGCTTCACAACGACGAGTGAACCAACATTCGCCGATATCATTCGTCTCAGCGCGGCCACGATCGGCGTACCCGACTCCACAGTGGCAATCTCAGTGGTCATGACCGCGGAGACAGGCGTCGTCTGCAAGATGGTTTCGATCGTATGCATCACATGGCCTCCGCGATGACCTGGCTTTCTCGGCAGAATGTCGTTACGGCCTCGATCACCACGTCCGCCTGCGAGTCGGTCAGTTGAGGATGGCAGGGCAATGAAACAATCTTCGGGGAAAGGCCCCGTGCTACCGGAATGCTGAGACCCTCGACGCCGAGGCCCCTCACAGGTTTCTGGTCCGGGATGAGCGTCGGATAGTGGATAGCGGACGCGATTCCGCGCTGAGCCAAGTAGTTGCGCAGGCCGTCCCGATCATCGAGCGCGATGACGTATTGATGGTAAGCCGGCAGCGTGTCTAGACGAGGGCGTATCGGGCGAATATGCGGTGTTTGGTTGAATGCCTGATCGTAGCGCTCGGCTATTTCTCGTCGACGGCCATTCCACTCGTCGAGGCGAGCGAGCTTCAGGTCCAGAATGCGCGCATTCAATGTTGACAATCTGACATTAAACCCGGCGACGTCGTGCCGATTTTTCTCCACGCGTCCATGGTCGCGAAGGCCGGCGACCATCGCAGCGATGGCATCATCATCCGTGACCACGGCGCCGGCATCGCTAACACCGCCGATGTTCTTGCCCGGGTTGAAGCTGAAACAGCCGATGTCCCCGAGCGGCACCGGCGTGCCGCAGTATTGTCCCCCCACGGCATGTGCGCAGTCTTCGATGATGAGGACCGCCCCCCTTCCAGCCAGTTCAAGCCTGCTCCTCAGCCCGTTGATATCGACGATCTGACCATACAGGTGAACCGGGAGGACCGCCTTCGTCTTGTCGGTAACGAGCGCAATGGCGTGCTCGATGTCCATGAGATGTGTCTCCGCTTCCACATCGCAGAACACCGGCCTCGCACCCGTCAGCAAGATGGCCTCGGTCGTGGCAAAAAAGGAATTCGGTACCGTAACCACCTCATCCCCGGGGCCGATACCCGCCGCGAGGAGGGCGAGATGGAGGGCAGCGGTACCGCTCGCCACCCCAACGGCATGCTGCCTTTTGCAATAGCGTGCCAGACTACGCTCGAACGAAGTTGGCTTGCCATCGGATACGTAGCTTGCCGTGCGCACGACAGACAGAAGCGTATCGACGAACTCCGCACCCAAGGCCTCTTGCTGGCCGACCAAATCAAGCATCGAAACCTGCATCGCGTTGTTCCTCCCAGCGATCCCTGTAGATGTTTGTTATCGACCGTTTCCCCAGAGGGGCGCCGGATGCACCCCTCGGGAAGCCATGTCATATTCCTCCAATATCTCGGCGAGCGGTGAAAACCGCGAGTCCAGCTCGAGAATGCGATTTGCGGTGGACGGCACGTGCCGGAGTAGTCGTGCTACATCGACGGTCAGCGGCGCGACAGGATGTTCATCGGCTGCGCCCTTCTTCGCGTATATGGCATAGCCCTCGAACGTCCGTTCAAACGCGCTGTTGTCGGATCCGAGTCTTGGCTGTTCGATTTGCTCCAGTACCTGAAACCTGGATAGCAGAGGCAGATGGGTATCAATCTCCTGCAAAGGCGGATCGTGCGGCTTTTCCTCGAACCAGAAGCGCTCCAAGGCGTGGCGGCCACCAAAGTTCTGATGGATATGCGTCGTCCATATCAGCTCGCGCGCTCTCTCGACGGCGAGGTCCATTTCTTCCCTCAGCGCGCTTTCCGCGAGAGCGAGATGACCTATGTCGAGACAGATGCCTACGTCACCGCCAAACTCCGCAGCAACCGCGAGAACGTGGTCCAAATGAATACCGCCATATCCCAATCGCGGATTGAGGTTTTCCAGAACGATACGCTGTCGTGGATACCTGGCTTTCAGGCGAGGCAGCAAGGATTTCAGATTGCCTGTCGCGCGAGCTTGAGCCTCTGCATACTCGCTGCTCTTGACGTATTGACGTATGTCTCCTCCATTTGGAAATAGCCTTCGCAATTCGTCCATGCGCGCGATATCGTCAACAGGCAATTGAGCAGGAAGGCAGTAGAACGCGTGGATGACGACATACCGCGCGTCGAATTGGGCGGCCGTCGACATCGTGTCCTCGATCGCAGCGGCCGTCGCATCCCAATCATGACCGTCGGCAGCAAGATCCACGCTCGGTCCTCGACCAGGGCACGGGCTGTGCACACTGACAACTTTGGTACGTTCGCGCTCGAGGCCGAGAGCGATCTCAGGCATCGCGGCGGGTCTATGGCTCGATAGTTCCACGAACCGCACGCCGCTTCCTTCGATCGCCTGGTGGTGGCCAGTGAAGCAGCCGGTGCTGAGACCAACGATGCTCATGACAGCAACGATCTGAATGTCGAATCGAGAAGGCCGCTCACCGCGGCGTTCTCACGACGGCACTTCGTGTAGATGGAATCGATAAGGCAAACGACTCGCAGCCCATCCAGCCCCTCGACGACCTCCGCCGGCTCGTCTTGGAGATTTGCTTCGACCCGCCTGAGGTAACCGGCGTGATCTCCGGCCAATGGCCCCTGGAGTCGCCCGGTGGCTTCTGCCATCTCGGTTTCCGTTAGCCCGACGAGTTGCTCCCAGTGGTTGCCTCCCAGAGCAACGCGCCTGCCGTCGAATATGATTAGAAGTTCGGCGCTGTTATGCCCCTCAGGTGCGGCCGTGGTAACAGCAAAGTCGACCACGACATCGTGTTCGAAGACGATGCTCCCATAGGCCGTATCCTCAACGTCGATCTTGTGCAGCAAATTGCCGACAGCGCCATCGACCGTGATCGGCTCGCCGAACAGATAGATTAGGATATCGAAAAAGTGACTGGCCTGATTGAGCACAACGCCACCATTTTGGGACTCGGCGCGCCAGGGCCGCTCCTGGAAGTATTCGGGACGCCGATTCCAGGCCAGCCGCATTGAAGCTTTTCGGACAGCGCCGAACTGCTTGGCGGCGACGAGGGCGTTCAAAATCTGAACTGACTTCAAATACCTGCGCTGCCTCATCACAAAAATACGTCGGTCACAGTCGGCCGCGGCACGAAGGACGGCGCGGCCATCGTCCGACGTCGTGGCGAGAGGATGCTCCACAAGCACGTGGTGCCCTGCCCTTAACGCCGCTTGCGCGAGAGGCGAGTGCGTCGTGTTCGGACTCAGGATGCAGATCAGGTCGAGCCGTTCCGCGAGCAGAGCCTCCATCGATGGCTCGAATCGACATTGATATTTTGCAGCAAATTGCCGGCCGGCAACGGGATCGGTGTCGTGCACCATATCGAGTTGAAACGAGGAATTGCTCTTCGCGAAATATTCTCCGTAGTGACGAGAAACTGCGCCGCAACCGATCAGTCCAACTCTGCGCACGAGACACCTCCACGCTGAACCTGTAGAGATTTCAACGTACAAATAAGACCACCTTAAGTTGATGGTAGTATGACACTCACAAGATGTTTATCGATGAATAAAGCTATTTTGGGTTGTGGACCTTCCCGCGCGCCGCCCGTCCGCATCCCTTCCCGTCCCTCGGACTGCAGCATCTCGGGTCCACAAACGGCGACCGCTTCGGTCGGCCTGGACACGCAAGCGCAGAGCGACGAAGCTTCAACATTTCGCGCTGAATCTCTGCTCGCCTCGTGCAGGCGAGTCGCACAAGACAAAGAGCTCGATAGCCGGATGAGTGTACCGGCCGGTCGTCAATGACGGGGACGTCCCAGAGGTGGCCGAGCGGCACCGACCTCCGCGGACATGGTCGGGATTTTTATGCCGGCGCCAGTTTGAGCGCCGCGATGCCGGCCAGCACAAGCGCGATCCCGGCAAGCTTGGTCACGCTCACGGACTCGCCGAACAGCAGCACACCCATCAGCACCGTGCCCGCAGCGCCGATCCCGGTCCACACCGCATAGGCGATGCCAACATCAAGCACCTGCAGCGCGCGCCCGAGCAGGAAGACGAAGGCTGCAAGCAGCACCAGTGATACGAGGCTCCAACCGAGCCGCGTGTAGCCGTCGGTATATTTCATCGCGATCGCCCAGCCGACGTCCAGCACGCCGGCAACGATCAGCGCAAGCCAAGCCACCGGTGCCGACATCTCACGCCGCGATTTTCAACAGATGCGCATCGTGCCGCGCCAGGAAGGCTCGCAGCAGCTGCGGATAGTCGGCGCCGACGGCCGCCTTCACGCTGGGGCGCTGCGCCAGCGCGGTCCGCCAGGCCCGCAGCTTCGGCGTTTCGGCAAACACTCGGAGGTCGCTGAGTTCGTCGAAGATGTCGAAATAGCGGAAGATCGGCGCGAACACCGCGTCCACCAGGCTGAAGCTTTCGCCTGCGAAGAACGGCCCCTGCCTGAGCGCAGCCTCCACTCGCACGAATTTGGCGATCACGGCCTGCCGCTTGGCCCCGAATGTCGCGGCGTCGGTCGCCGTTTCCAGGCCCCACAGATCGGACAGGATCGCCGAGCCGAATTCCATCCAGGCGCGATGCTCGGCACGCTTGAGCGGATCGGCAGGGTGCAGCTTCGGCCCCGCTTGCGTCTCCTCGATATACTCGCAAATCACGTTGCTCTCGAACAGCGCCACCTCGCCTTGATCGGTGGCCACGGTCAGCACCGGCACCTTGCTGAGCGGCGAGATCTTCAGGAACCAGTCCGGCTTGTCGGCGAGATCGATATCGATCCGCTCGAAGGCGACACCCTTCTCGGTCAGGGCAATGACCGCCCGTTGCACATAGGGACAGAGCTTGTGGCTGGTCAGCTTCAGTGCGGCGGCCATGGCGATCCTCGCTGTTCATGCAGACGCATCAAACTAGATGCATTTGCATTGAACAGTCAAGGTGGATGCAACTGCATCCAATCACGGCCGCGCGATCATGCCCCCGGTCATCGGCATCGTGACGCCTGTGGTGGTGGGATAGCTCAGCGGCAGGCCCTTCATGCCGCGCGCGGCGAGAAAGCCGAACGCCTGTGCCTCGATCGCATCCGCCGACCAGCCGAACGCTTCGGCGGACTCCACCGTCGCCGGCGCCAGCAGCTGCCGCAGCATCTGCATCATGGTCAGGTTGCGGGCGCCGCCGCCGCAGATGATCCAGCTCCGAGGCACCTTCGGCAGCAGCGGCACGATTTGCGCAATGGCCGCAGCCGTGAACGCCGTCAGGGTCGCAGCGCCGTCGGCGGGCGAGACGCCCCCGAGCGCGAGATCAGCGAAATCATTACGGTCGAGCGATTTCGGCGGCGGCAGCTTGAAAAATGGCCGTGCCAATGCCTGGGCCACCCAGGCCTCATCGGCCGTGCCTAGCGCGGCCATGCGGCCATCCTGATCGAAGGCCTGGCCGGTGGTCCGGACCATGAAGTCGTCGAGCAGCGCATTGCCCGGCCCGGTGTCGCAGGCGATCAGCGTCTGCTCACCGTCGATATAGGTGATGTTCGAGACGCCGCCGATGTTGACGACCGCAACCGGCCCCTCGCGTCCGAGCGACTGCACCAATGCGCGGTGATAGACCGGCACGAATGGGGCGCCCTGCCCGCCCGCCTCGACGTCGGCGGCCCGGAAATCATGCATGACCGGGACATGGATCACCTTGGCCAGCACGGCGGCGTCGCCGATCTGCACGGTCAGGCGGCGCTCCGGCCGATGCAGCACCGTCTGGCCGTGGAAGCCGATGATATCGATGTCCTGGGCGGCGAGCCGGTTCTGCGCCAGGAACGCGGCGACCGCTTCCGCATGCGCCACGGTCACGGCCTCCTCGGCGGCCCGCAAGGCACCCGGCCGCGCCTCGCGGCTGTCCAGATGCACCGCCTCGGTGAGCGCCTGGCGCAACAGGCTGCGCTCGCTCGCGCTATAGGGCCGGTAGCCGGTCGGGCCGAACGCCTTGATCCGGCGGCCATCGGTCTCGAGCAGGGCTACGTCCACCCCATCCAGGGACGTCCCGCTCATCAGACCCAGCGTTGTCAGAATCATCGCCATTAGAACCCTAAAATGCCTACCTTTCGCACCGAGTGCGGCCATTTTGCGGTGACGCTTGTCGAAGGTGACGGCATCTTATAAGCCACAACGCGCGCCGTGGTCTGCGAAGTCTCCCCGCCATTTGCGCAATTCAGCGTAAACACCATTCGTCAGAGTCGTCGATAAATGACTGCCTTCAAGTCCGATTTCCTCAACGTGCTGCAGAGTCGCGGCTTCATCCACCAGTGCTCGGATTTCGAGGGCCTCGACGCGCTTGCGGCCAAGGGCGAGGCGACCGCCTATGTCGGCTACGACTGTACCGCACCCTCGCTGCATATCGGCAACTTCCTGACCATGATGATGCTGTATTGGCTGCAGCAGACCGGGAACAAGCCGATCACCCTGATGGGCGGCGGCACCACCATGGTTGGCGATCCCTCCGGCAAGGACGAGACCCGCGCGATGCGCACCATCGCGGAGATCGAGGCCAACAAGGCGAGCATCCGCGGGGTCTTTGCCAAGGTGCTGCGCTACGGCGACGGTGCGACCGATGCCGCCATGCTCGACAATGCGGAATGGCTGACCAAGCTGAACTGGATCGAGATGCTGCGCGACATCGGCCGGCATTTCTCGGTCAATCGCATGCTGACCATGGATTCCGTGCGGCTGCGGCTCGAGCGTGAGCAGGAGATGAGCTTCATCGAGTTCAACTACATGGTCTGCCAGGCCTACGACTTCGTCGAGTTGTCGCGGCGGGTCGGCTGTCGGCTGCAGATGGGCGGCTCGGACCAGTGGGGCAACATCGTCAACGGCGTCGACCTCGGCCGCCGCATGGGCACGCCGCAGCTGTTCGCCCTGACCACGCCGCTCTTGACCACCGCTTCCGGCGCCAAGATGGGCAAGACCGCGCAGGGCGCGATCTGGCTCAACGCCGACCAGTGCAGCCCCTACGACTTCTGGCAGTATTGGCGCAACACCGAGGACGCCGACGTCGTGCGCTTCCTCAAGCTGTTCACGACCCTGCCGCTCGGCGAGATCGACAAGCTTGCCGCACTCCAGGGCGCCGAGATCAATGAGGCGAAGAAGGCGCTGGCGGATGCCGCTACCGCCTTGCTCCACGGCGAAGAGGCCGCGCGCACCGCGGCGGAGACCGCGCGGCGCACCTTCGAGGAAGGCGCGATCGCCGAGAACCTGCCGACGGTCGAGGTTCCCTCCGCCGAGCTCGAGGCCGGACTCGGCGTGCTCACGGCTTTCGTGAAAGCCGGCCTCGTCGCCTCCAACGGCGAAGCGCGCCGGCAGATCAAGGGCGGCGGCTTGCGTGTCAACGACGCGACCGTGACCGACGAAAAGATGGCGCTGACGCCGAACGACATGACCAGCGAGGGCGTGATCAAGCTGTCGCTGGGCAAGAAGCGCCACGTCCTCGTCAAGCCCGCATAGGCGCATTCGCTTTTCACGGCTTGCCAGGGCGGACAATCTGCGGCCCCCTGGCAGGCATGAAAACAGAAGCGTCACGGGAGGACGCAGCCCCAGCACAAGCGGCGCAGCCCGCGCGCGTGGCGCTGGTCGTGCTGGCGCTGTGCTTTGCGCTCTCGGTGCTCGGGCGCGGCCTCGCCGAGAGCTTTACCGTCTTCCTGAAGCCGATCTCGGAAAGCATGAGCTGGGACCGCGCCGAGGTGGTCTCGATCTATTCGCTGGCAGCGCTGGCCGGCGGGCTCGCAGCGCCGCTGATCGGCCGGCTGTTCGATCACTCCGGTCCGCGGGCCGTCTACGCGCTCGGCCTGCTGCTGCTCGGCTCGGCCTTCCTGATTGCCGCCTCTGCCTCACAGCTCTGGCAATTCCGACTCTCGCTCGGCCTGTGCGTCGGCATCGGCATGGCCCTGATCGGGCTGGTGCCGAACTCGATCCTGCTCGGGCGCTGGTTCGGACCGCGGCTGCCGACCGCGATGTCGGTGATCTATTCGGCCACCGGCGCCGGCGTGCTGATCCTGCTGCCGGCATCGCAGCTGCTGATCGACAGCATCGGCTGGCGCAGCGCCTATCAACTGTTCGGCGCGAGCACGCTCGCACTGCTCGTGCCGCTGTTGCTGCTGCCGTGGCGACTGTTCGCCAAGGGCGCCTCGCATATTACACGCCCCCTCGGCAGCGAAGCAGCCGATGACGGCTGGACCTTGCCACGCGCCCTGCGCCATCACGCGTTCTGGGCGCTGTTTGCGACCTTCTTCTTCACGGCAATCGGGATGTTTTCGATCGCGCCGCAGGTTGTGGCCTATCTGATCGATGCCGGCTTTCCGCCGCTGCAGGCGGCGACCGCATGGGGCTTCTCCGGCGTGGTTCTGCTGTTCGGCATGCTCGGCGTGTCCTGGCTCGACGGCGTGATCGGGCGCAGGCCGTCGGTTCTGTTCAGCTATGCGCTGTCGATCGCGGGCATTCTGATGCTGTGGGGCCTGCAGTTTGCGCCGAGCATCTGGCTCCTGACCGGCTTCGTGATCTGCTTCGGCAGCATGATCGGCTCGCGCGGTCCGCTCCTGTCGGCGACCGCGATGAAGATCTTTCGCGGCAGGTGGCTCGGCACGATCTATGGAACCATCACGATCGGTTCGAGCCTGGGCGCAGCGCTCGGCTCATGGGGCGGCGGCGTCATCCACGATCTCACCCACAGCTACAATCCGCTGATCGTGCTGGCGCTGGTCAGCGTCATCATCGGCATGATTCCATTTCTCGTCGTCCCCGCGCTGCGTAATTAGTTCAAGGGCCGCAGCTGGATCGAACTACTCCGTCCATCTAATGGACACGCAAGAAGCGGGCCACATTCACCATTAGTAAGAGGATTGATGATAATTCGTTCGTCAAAATAATCATGACGAGGAAGCCATGGCCCTGCTCAGCCGCATGAAGATCCGCACCAAGCTCGCGAGCATGGTGATCCTGGCCGCCATGAGCGTGCTGGCCATCGTCGGTGTCTCGGCATGGCTCAGCCGCGCCCGCATGCTGGAGGATCGCGTCACGCAGATGCACACCGCGGTCGATCTGCTGCACGGGCTCGCGGAAACACTGCAGACCGAGGTCGCGGCCGGCAAGATGACCGTGGACGAGGCCAAGACCAAATTCCGCTATCTCGCGCGGCGCATGAACTTCAACAACGGCCAGGGCTATCCGATCGCGTACAACGTCTCGGATAGCTCGCTGCTGCTCAATGGCCCCAATGAGAAGCTGGAAGGCAAGATCCTGGGCACCACCGACGCCAACGGCGTCAAGATCGCCGACGCCCAGATCAAGGCCGGGCTGGAAAAAACGGAAGGCAGCACGACGTCCTATCTCTATCCGCGGCCGGGTCAGACCGAACCGGTTCGCAAGGTGGTCTTCGTCCGCAGCTTTGCGCCGTGGAACATCGTCATGAGCTACGGCCTTTACGTCGACGACATCGAGGCCGACGTCACCGCGCTGTTGATACGGCTGGGCACGATCGGCGCTGCGCTGCTGCTGCTGCTCGGCATCCTGTCGTTCCTGATCTCACACAATGTGGTCGGGGGTTTGCATCGGTTGAAGGACCGGATGCAGGGCATCGCTGGCGGCGCGCTCGAGCAGCCAGTGGCCGAGACCGAACGCGGCGACGAGATCGGCCGGATGGCCGAGACGCTCGAGGTGCTGCGCAAGACCGCGATCACCGCACGCATGCTGGAAGAGGAGCAGTCCGCCACCAAGCAGCGCAGCGAGGCGGAAAAGCGCGACGCCCTGATCGCCATGGCGAACCGCTTCGATGCCTCCGTCGGCCGGCTGGTCGGCATGATGGCGTCCGGCGCCGGCGAACTCGAGGCTACCGCGAAGTCGATGACCGGCACCGCCGAGAGCACTAATGCGCGCGCCACCGCGGTGAGCTCCGCCGCAACCGAAGCCAGCTCGCGCGTGCAGACGGTCGCCACCGCCGCCGAGGAACTGTCCTCGTCGATCACCGAGATCAGCCGCCAGGTCGCACAATCCGCTGAAGTGACCGGCCGCGCCGTCGATAGCGCCCGCCGCACCGACGCCATCGTCCGCGCGCTCGCCGATGGCGCCCAGCAGATCGAGCACGTCGCCGAGCTGATCTCCAGCATTGCGGGCCAGACCAACCTGCTTGCACTCAACGCCACCATCGAGGCCGCGCGTGCCGGCGAAGCCGGACGCGGCTTTGCCGTGGTCGCTGCCGAAGTGAAGAGCCTCGCCAGCCAGACCGCCCAGGCGACGCAGGAGATCGGCGACCGCATCGCCCAGATCCAGAACGCAACCAAGGAGGCGGTCGGCGCGATCGACGGCATCACCTCGACGATCGAGGAGGTCTCGGCCATTGCCGCCACCATCGGCTCGGCCATCGAGGAACAGGGCGCGGCAACGGCCGAGATCGCCCGCAATGTGACCCAGACCGCGCAGGCCACGCGCGAGGTCACCGCCAATATCGGCGGCGTCTCGACCGCCGCCAACGAGACCGGCAGCGCCGCCGGTCACGTGCTGGCAGCCGCCAGCAACCTCTCCAAGCAGGCCGAGCAGCTTTCCGCCGAGGTCAACACCTTCTTGGCGGGCGTGCGGGCGGCGTAGCATCCTGTCGACTGATCATGCGACAAACGGCCCGACAAACAATGTCGGCAGGTCACAAAGGCAGCCATCATTGCGGGCGAAACGACTTGCCCTCCATAGCCCGACGGGCGACGGCGGAAGCAATCCATCATCTCTCATCAGGGACGGTCTCGATGAGGACGCGCTGGGATTGCTTCAGCGCGCAAGCGCGCGGCCCGCAATGACGGAAACAACGACTCCAGGCCGTCGTCAGTTATTGGGAGGCGCGTCCATCGGCGTATAAGGCTGGTTGCCGGTGTTGAACCGGAAAATGTTGCGGAACACGCCCGGCGCGATCGCTGAGATCGGATTGACGCGGACGACCGGTTGGCTCGGCGTCCCCACAACTTCATAGGTCAGGCCAAACATGCCCTCCTTGTTGCCGTTGCCGAGCAGCAGGCCAATGAGAGGGATCTGACCTGGGATAGCGTTGAGCCCGCAAGCCGGAATCATGGTTCCGTTCATGCGAACCTTGTTGGCATTGTAGTCGATGCTGCCCTCGACGGTCAGGCAGATCGCTGCCCCCTGCACGATTCCGTCCCTGACCGACAACAGGCCGGGCTGCCGCGTGAACTCCGCGCGTGCCGCGCTGAAGGCGATGCCCTGCCCGCCGCCACCTGTGCCACCCCCGGCGACCGCGCGGTCCAGCGCCTGCTCGCCCTTGACGGTGAAGTCGCGCATGTTGATCAGCCCTTCCTTCGGGCCGGAATCAGCGGTCGGCGGCTCCATGGCGAGCTCCAGCTGGCCGCCGATCACCTTGGAATAGGTGTCGGTGAAATTCAGGAAGGCGCCAGCGTCGGCGGTCTGTAGATAGATCACCTCGCGACCTTGCGCGCGGCTGCTGCGCTGAGTCGAAGTCGGGCTGTCGCGTCCGATCCGCAGATCGGCGCTCACCGACGTGTCCCGGCCAAGCTTGCCGCTCAGGTTGAAGCTCTTGAAGGCGCCGCTCCGCCGCGACAGCTTGATGTCGACGCTGCGCAGTGCCTCGCCATTGAAGCCGGCGACCGCGCCGAGCTTCACGTCGGCGTCGATGTCGATGGCCTTGGACTTGCCCTTGTCGGTATCCTTGCCGGACATCGTCGATTTGATGAAGCCGCGGCCGTCAAACACGTCGCCGCGCATCGTCACTTTGAGCACCCCGTCCGGGCCGCGCTCGGCCTTGATCTGCGCCTTGTCTCCGTCCGATGGTGAATAGACCGGGAAGTTGGCGTTCACCAGGTCGCCATTCTGGTCGACCTCGAGCGACCCTTTGATCGAGGCGCCGCTGCTGTCGATGACGATGTCTTCGAACCGGGTCGATTGCGGCTTCGACACCACGTTGAAGATGGCGCGGCCAGCCCTGCCCGGCGACTTCACCCACCCAGGCAGGACGTTGTCGAGCTTCAGCTGGGTGAGATCGGCCTCGACGCCGATCTTGCTGTCGTGATCGCTGGAGGCGGCGATCTTGCCGTTGAGCTTGAGCGGGATATTGCCGCTGACCGCGGATCCGAGATCCATGCCCAGCCGCGCGCGGCCGGCGTCATCAAGCGTCGCCTGCAGCTTGATATCGGCATCGCCATCGGCCGGCTTCCTATAGTCGAGCGATGCCTGCTGTCCGTTGATCTTGACGTCGCCCTTGACCTGATAAGCCTGGTTGTTGGCGGCGATCTTCAGCGTATTGGCCTCGAGCTTCTGGCCCATCACCAGCTTTTCCGCGGAGAAGCCGTTGAGATCGGCCGTCGCAGTGTAGCTGGTATCGGTCTTGGACAATTCGCCCTTCACCGGCATGGCGAGATTGATATTGGCTGCGAAGGTGCCCTTGGTGGTGTTCGGATCGATCGGCATCGCCGACAGATCGCTCAGCCGATCAGAGGAGAGAATCTCGGCGGCAGCGGCCACCTGACCATCGACCCGCATGCGGATGCGCGAGGGCGACGGCTTCGGCGCCATGTCCGGCACCTCGAACACGACGTCGGAGAAATTGATCTTGCGCCCGGCCGGCGTGTCGGCCACGCCCTGCCCGATGCTGACGGTCGCGGTGCGACCGGTCACATGCGCCTTCAGATCGGCGTCGCGCACCGAAGGCAGTCCATCGACCGGATGCACGCTGACGCCGGAGGCGAGGATGTTGATCTCGAGGCCGTCTTCCGGAATCGGCGGTCCCTTCCGCGGCAGGTTCTTCACCGGCGAGTTGAGCGCGATGTCGATGCGCTGCAGCGAGCCCCGCTCGATGCGGTCGATCACCCAGGCCCGGACCTCCGGCACGATCAGCGCCGGCCACAGCCGCTTCATCGCGATCGCCGACATCGGCGTACCCGCAAAGCCGAGCTTGATCTGCGGCTCGCCCGAATAGTCGATGCTGCCGGTGCCGGCGACGCCGATCTCACCGTTGGAGATGTCGGCCTGCGTCAGCAGCACGCGCTTGCCCTGGGTATCGAAGCGGAAACCGATCGAGATGCGGTTGAAGATCAGCGGCGGCTCGTTCTCGATGCCGCCCAAGAGGATCGTGCCGCCGGACAGGCCAAGCCGCCAGTCATTCGCCGCGCCATCGGGCGGCTCGAGATGGGCGAGCAAGGTGATGCGGTTGGCGCCGGAGACGATCTTGAACGGGGCGACCAGCGCGTGACGCCCGGCATCCCATTCCAGGTTCAGCTCGGCCTGATCGATCGGCATCGGATAGTCGGGCGTGTCGGTGTCGATGATATTGCCCGCACCGACGGCGATCTTGCCGTGCAGATAGGTCGGCACTCCGTCGCGGCCGAGTTCGCCCTTGACCTCGCCGGACAGCGGCAGGTCGGCCATATAAGTGAGATCCTTCAGCCGCAGCGCCAGCAGGATATTGCTGGTCGGCACCTTGTCGGCCTTGATATCGACGGCGCGGACGCCGCTCGAGGGCGTACCGACCGTGACGCGCAGCGACCAGGGCTTGGCGCCCTCCTCGCCGACACTGAGCGCCACGCCGCCGCCCATGGGACGGCGCAGGCTCAAGCTGATGTTTTCGAACGTCCATTTGTTGCCGCGCTGCTGGTCGTCCACCACCAGCACGCCGTTCTTGAGGCCGATCTCATTGAGGTTCTGCCCATCGAGCCCGCTTAGGCTCAAACTGTCCAGCCAGTCGAGCCCGGCAAGCACCCCGCTCGGCGCATTGCCCGGTGCAGGCACTGCCGATGGCGGCACAGGTACCGGCTGGCTCGCGCCTGGCGGTGCGGCCATGCCAGGGGCAGCAGCGCCGCCGTCGGCGCGGGGGAATGTCGGCGGCAGGCCGGCGTCGCGCTTGGAGGCAACGCCGGTGGCCAGCGGCTTGTTGCTGGCGCCGGTCGACACCGTGACGGTGCCGTCGGGCGTGATGCGGACGGCAAGTTCGGCATCGACCAGCTTCAAGCTCTCGGCGCGCAGTCGGCCCATCAGCAGTTCGGCACCGGACAGCCGCACCTCGGCCTTCGGCGCGCTCGCGACCACCGCATGATCCTGATCGCGGACGACGACGTCACGGAGACGCACCGCGATGTGGATCCGACCCGCGCGCTCGATCTGGGTACCGCCAACCTCGACCGTGTTGCCGTGGCCGATATTGTCCTCGATCGCCGCCGCGAGCCAAGGCGTGGCGATGTCGAGATTGATGGGGCCGGTCCCCAATCGCCACCACAGCACGGCGAAACTCACCGCAAATACCGCCGCCACAGTGACGATCGAGACGACGAGCCGCCTGATCCAGCGTTCTCTCACCAGCCAGCGTGGCAGTGCCAGCAGCCGATCGATGAAAACATCCAGCCGCGAGTTGGAGCGCGACAGCAGCCGACGCGCATGGTGACCCGCCACATCGTCGTGCTCGCGCTCGTCGGCGTCGGAATCATCGTGCACACGCGCATGATCCCAGTCGGCATGATCCCACTGTCCGGCCTGGGTCTCCGCCTGCAGATTGGGCCGTTGGGGGGATGTATTCCTTGCCATTGCCTCTCGGTATTGGCGTCGTGTGTCAGATGAGTCGCAACCCACCTGGTACGTACCAGATTGGTCGCCGGTTCGGCTCCGCCCGTTGACAGGTAACGAGCGCTCCTCTGCCGGCATCGCGCCCCCAATCGCTGATTGATCCTGTTGCTCGCTAGGGTGCTGCCGGCCCGCTCGAGGAGCGCAACTGGCGAGGCGCCGAAATCCTTGTCACCATACCCCGGCGGCGTCAGATTTGCCCAGTCACACCTGCCCCCGATCTGAAGTTCCTGCGGCCGTCATCTCGTCATGCCATACCGGGAACTCCGATCGAATTGCCGAACAGGAGCCCGCAGATTTGAGACCTGCAAGCTTACTGGTAGCTTACCGGTGCCCATGAGCTTCCACGTCCATTTTCCGAAGTTCGCGCCACGCCGGCGGCGATCGCTTACGCGGGCTTCGGAAACTGGGGTGTGCCAGCCGCTCGATCCGGCATGCCGGACGAGGATTCGCATCCTCCCATGATTGATCCGCGGAAAACGTCGAAAGGAAGGCGTATGTCAAAGCAATCACGTAAGAAATCCCCCAAAACGTCACCAGCGGACAAATCCGCTGGAAAGTCCGGCGCACGCGCGAAGGCGCCGGCCAAAGCTGCCAAGACCTCTGCGGCGCCCGCCCGGAAGACCGCTAAGAAGGCGGTCAAGAAGGCCGTCTCCAAGGGCAGCAAGGCGTCCACCAAGCCAGGAACCGCCAAACCCGCCGCGGCACGTCGTCCGGCTGCGAAGTCCGCCAAGTCCCCGTCGTCTGCCGCGACTGGCCGCGAATCGGCCCCCAGGCCGGCGGCGCTCGCCGAAGGCGCGAAGGCGCCCGGCTTCAGCCTGCCGCGCGACGGCGGCGGAACCGTATCGCTGGCCGATTATGCCGGCCAGAAGCTCGTGCTGTTCTTTTATCCCAAGGCCAATACGCCGGGCTGCACCAAGGAGGCGATCGACTTCACCCGCCTCGCCGCGGCGTTCGCCGACGCCGGGGCGGCCGTGCTCGGCGTCTCCGCCGACACGGTGAAGGCCCAGGACAATTTCCGCGACAAGCACGGCCTCGCGGTGCCGCTGGTCTCCGACGAACACCATGAGATGCTCGAGGCCTACGGCGCCTGGGGCGAGAAATCGCTCTATGGCCGCAAGTTTCTGGGCATCATCAGGAGCACGGTGTTGATCGATCACGATGGCCGCATCGCCAAGGTCTGGCGCAACGTCAAGGTGGATGGCCACGCCGACGCCGTGCTCGCCGCTGCCCAAGGACTTTGAGAGGCGCTTTGAGGGGAGCTTTGAACGGAGCTTTAAAAGCCGCATCCTCTCGTTGGGATAAAATTAACCATGCATGGGTCAAATCGGCAGGCGTTGATGCCGTAGGAACTTGATCCGACCGGCACGGGAGTGCCGATGTCGCATCGTTCCGGCCACTATGCCGAATATCCCCAGCACCATGCCCATGATCGCGGCCGCGCCATGCAGGCGCGCCGCATGCAGGCCAGCCACTCCGCCCCTACTGCGGCCGTCTCGCAAAGCGACTACACGCTGGTGCATGCTGGCAAGCAGGTGCGCGTCGGCCCGGTGGTGTTCTGGATCGTGGTCGGGACCATCACGTTGCTCGGCCTGTGGTCGGCAGCCACCGCGACCTATTTCGCCTTCCGCGACGACGTGCTGACCCGGCTGATCGCCCGCCAGGCCGAGATGCAATATGCCTATGAGGACCGCATCGCCGAGCTGCGCGCCAAGGTCGACCGCGCCACCAGCCGCCAGATGCTCGACCAGGAGCAGTTCGATCAGAAGCTCGATCAGATCCTGAAGCGCCAGACCGCGCTCGAGAGCCGCGCGACGGCGCTCGGCAGCATGCCCGACATCACCGGCTCGATCCGCTCCCCCGCGCGGGGCGCCGCGCCCGAGACGGCGCCTGCGATCACCACGCCGAAACCGTCGCCGATCAGCGACACCGTGATCTTCAGAGCCCCGCCTGATCGCGAGGCGCGGCTGGAGTCCCGCACCCCTGTTCTCTCCAACGCGCAGCCCAGCCAGTTCGCGAAGCTCAATGGCGTCGACAATGTGCTGACCAGGCTGCAGCGCTCGCTCGATCAGGTCGAGGCGCGGCAGATCGCGATGCTCAATAACGCCGAAGAGAGCATGGAATCGCGGCTGCGGCGGATGCGCGGCGTGATCACCGATCTCGGTCTCGACATGGCGCAGCTCGAAGCGGCGGCGCCAAAGGGGCCCCCGATGGGCGGCCCCTTCGTTCCCGTGAAGCTCAACGCCGAGTCCGGCCCGTTCGAGCGCCAGCTCTACCGCATCAACATCACCCGCGCCCAGGTCGAGCGGCTCAACCGTACGCTGACGCTGGTGCCCTATCGCAAGCCCGTGGTCGGCGAGGTCGAGTTCACGTCGGGCTTCGGCGTCCGCTCAGATCCGTTCCTCGGACGGCCGGCCATGCATACCGGGCTCGATTTCCGGGCGCAGACAGGCGATCCCGTGCGCGTCACCGCCAACGGCAAGGTGGTCTCGGCCGGCTGGTCCGGCGGCTATGGCAGGATGGTCGAGGTGGATCACGGCAACGGCCTCTCGACGCGCTACGGCCATCTCTCCGAGATCAACGTGCATGTCGGCCAGCAGGTCAGGATCGGCGAGGTCATCGGCGAGGTCGGCTCGACCGGCCGCTCCACGGGCCCGCACCTGCACTACGAGACCCGCATCGACGGCGAGGCGGTCGACCCGCAGAAATTCCTCCGCGCCGGCGTCCGCCTGAGCGCGGGATAGGCTGCAACGCAGTCCACGCGCAGCCCGCAAGGGGTGGAGGTTCGGAGTTGGCGCCGATTGCTGCTCAACCGTTTCGGCGTGAGCCGCGGGCGCGTGAGTTGGCGCAGGCGCAGCGATCCTCACGCGCCTCGCTGCGGGCCGATCGCTTCGAATTGCGTTTTCTGCTCCTCGCTCAGGTTGAAATAGAAATCGTCGAGCGCGTCGGCGACCTCTTTTGCTGCCTGCAGCATGGCCTCCAGCTGCGCCTTCACGACCTCAACGCGGGCGGGCATGATGCGCGCGCCCTGAGCGCGGCAGGAGGCGCTCTGCAGCTCCAGTGTTTTCAGGCTGGTGTCCTGCAGCACTTCAAGTGCTGCGCGCTGAGTATCATCGAGATGCAGATTGCCAGCGATCTCGTCGAGCGGCCATTGCACTTTCGAAAACTGCTCGGCCAGCTGATCGAGCGAGGGTTCGCCCTGCTGCTCGGCCTGGCAGGCGGCAGCCAGCGCCTCTCGAGGCGTGCGGTCCGCAGAGGCGGTGCGTCGGCCCTTGCGCAGCGGCTCGGCGGCCTGCGGGCGCGAATCGGCTCCCAACACATCGAGCCGCGCCTTTTGATTGTCGTCGAGCAGATCATAAAACTTCGACAGGCTCGGCTGCACGGCATCGACCGCGCTGATCATGGCGGCGAGGCGGCTTTGCATCGTCGCCAGCCGGTCAAGCCCGTTGGCCGGGGCCTCGGCCGGACAGGATGACGCGATGGTTTTGTCTGCAGATGTCCAGGCGGCGGCGAGTTGGTCCAGACCTGTACGCTGCGCTTCGTTCAGCCGCAGGTCTTGCGCAATACGCTCGACGGGAAAGCCAGGCTCCTCGCCCCCGGCGTTGCCGCAAAGATCCTTGACCGCGGGGACCTTGCGCGAGCGCCGCCCCGTCGCGTCGCCCGGCAGATAGGCCGCGAGTTCACTCGTGCCGTAGGGCGCGAAGATCGCGGCATTGATGTCGGGGTAGCCGTAGCCGAACAGGGCGCTGCCGTTGCCGAACACGATGAAGTCGGCGAGATCGTCAGCCGCGTATGGCCAGAACAGCGGACCGACCCAGCCATATGAGCCGTCGGCGTGATGCCACCAGCCTTGGGTATTCCCTTCCGCGCTATGGCCGCCGTGCCAGCCGGACAGCGCCGCGAATGCGGTGAGCTGGGCGCGCTCCGAAAGCCGGTTGCCGGCGCGTCCGGATTCGGCCGCGCGGCGATCCTGCGACCCAAGCGCGGCGGTGCGGATGCGGCCATGATGCGCCATGCGCGTGCGGCGCGCGCCTACCAGGCCCAGCATGCCGCCCATCGCCATGCGCACGACTGCGACAGGGCCGACGCGAAGGCGAAGGCCGGCCTCGGCCGGACCTGACGGCAACGCGCCCAGCACAACCGCGGCAACGGCGAGCGCGGCCATCGCTTCGCGGGATTTTGACAAGCGGAACCTTGACATGGGCTGCCGCCTTCCTTGGCCCTGGTCTCCTTCGCGCCAGACTTAAATCGCGCTTTGTGAAATGACGCGCAAGGGAACCGAAAGTTCCCGGCGATCGCTACGAACCCGATCTGCTTCAGGCCTTATGCGATGGCCTTGCTGCGATAGCCGCGCGGGCCGCCGCCTCACGTCCTGAAGCTTGGATCGGTCCGATCGAGCTTCCGGAGCAAGGCAGGCCAGACCAGTTGCTCTGCAAGCTGCGACATTCCGCCTGACATCGCGAGCTTGGCGTTTTTCTCGATCACATCAGGCGCGGTCGGATGATCCATGGAGATGTCCCCGAGCATGCGGGTGCGGACCTGCATGGTGCAGGCGCGCTCCAGGAAATACATGCGCAGGAACGCTTCCGCGCAGGTGCGACCCACAGCGAGCGTGCCATGATTGTGCAGAAGCATCAGGTTCTTGGATCCGAGGTCTCGCTGCAGGCGCGGGCGTTCGTCGTGGTCGAGCGCGACACCCTCATAGTCGTGATAGGCAAGATCGGGAAGCACCAGCTGCGCGGTCTGGTTCAGCGGCAGCAGGCGCTCCTTGGAGGTGGAGACCGCGGTGCCGCCGTGTGCAAATGCATCACGCAGCCGGCGTCGTCGCGAACCTCGTGCACGGCGGAATGGATCGTGAAGCCTGCAGGATTGACGGGGTATTTCGAATCGCCAACCGGCTTGCCATCGAGCCCGATCTTGACGAGGCTCGACGCCGTGATCTCCTCGAACATCAGGCCGTAGGGGTTGATCAGGAACTGGTGATCCGGCCCCGGCAGGCGCGCCGAAATATGCGTGAAGATCAGGTCGTCCCAGCCATAAAGGGCGACGAGCCGATAGCAGGCGGCAAGATCGATACGAATGGCCTTCTCGGCCGCGAACACGGCATCCTGGTTCATTTTTTTCTCCCCGGCGGTCTTGTTGTGCAATTCGATGGAACCCGAACCCTATCAGAAAGCTGGCCTACGTCCCATAGCCCGCTTCAACCGCGCACCGAACTCAGCTGCGCCTCGGCCTCGGCTTCCAGGTCCGCGCCCGTGATCGGCTGATCGACAACGAACAGATAGGAGCCGGCAGAGATGATGCCGATCAAGGCCCCGACCACGAGCGCTGGAATGAACGAGCCGGTCTTCTGCACGATGAGACCAGTGACGGTGGGCGCGAGCGCACCGCCGAGATAGCCGCCAAAATTCTGCACGGCGCCGATCGAGGCCGTGCAGTTGGTCGGGACTGCGACCGAGCTCAGCGCCCAGGCGCAGGTACTGGTGACATAGACAAGGAACAGCGAGATCGAGATGAAGGCGATCGCCAGCGCGTTGCTGGATACGTAGGCCGCGGCCACCGTGCAGGCGGCCGTACCCAACAGCGCGATCGCAGCGGGGATTCGCCTGCTCCTGAGCGGCTCGGTCCCACGGCGCACCAGGTGATCGGCGATGTAGCCGCCGAACACGCCACCGATGACGCCGCAGGCGAACGGGATGGCCGCGGCCCAACCGGTGTACTTCACGCTCATGTGGCGCTCGATCTCGAGATAGCCGGGCAACCACGCGGTGTAGATCCAGGTCAGATAGATGCAGCCGAAATAGCCTGCGACCATGCCCCAGGTGGTGCGGAAGCGGAACAGCAGCTTCCATTCGCGGAAGGTGACCTTGGTGCGCTGGCCCGGCGGATCGCCCTGGGTGCGATAGACATTTTCCTGCGGTGTCAGGGCCACCTCTTCCGGGTTGCGATAGAACACACACCATGCCGCCGCAACGATCAGGCCGGCGACGCCCATGATGACGAACATCACCCGCCAGCCGAATGAGAGCATGAGGAAGGTCAGCAGCGGCGCTGCGATCGCGGTCCCCAGCGATGACGCGCAATTGAAGACGCCGGTGGCGAGCCCGCGGTCGCGTTGATTGAACCAGTCCCGCACCACCCGCGCGCCGGTTGGAAACTGCGGCGCCTCGCCGATCCCGAGCAGGATGCGCGCGCCGAAGAACTGGCCGAAATTCTGCACGAGGCCGCCGAGCAACTGCGCCAGCGACCACAGGCTCAAGCCCAGCGTCAGCAGAATGCGCGGTCCCAATCGGTCGACCATCGCGCCGGTCGGCAATTGCGCGAAGGCATAGGCCCAGAGGAACGCCGACAGCAGATAGCCCATGTCCGCGATCGAGAGCCCGAGTTCCTCGCGGATCAGCGGATTGGCGACCGCGAGCGTCGCCCGGTCGATGTAATTCACCACACCCGCAACGACCAGGAGCGTCAGCGCCAGACGTTGAATGACCTTGATACGCGGCGTCGCCGACTCCAGTCCGGACATCGTTTCCTCGCTTGTTCTTCGTGTTGTTGAAACGAAGGTATCAGCGAGTCCGTTCCGGACCAGTCACGCGATTGCGGGATCAGGCGTGCAGATTCGACATGGTGACGAGCGCCTCCGCCTGCGAAGGCACAACGGTCCGCGCACGGGCGCTGTCAGCGTATGAGAAACCGCGTGATCGCGCGGCCGAGCTTGGCGCTGTCGAGCGGCTCGACCAAGGACGCTCTGGCCGCGGCCACGACACTCTCGGGAGCATGGTCCGCATGCAGCTCACACAACGCATGGACGAAATCGGTGTCGAATTCGGGATGCGGCTGCACCGTCAAGGTCGCGCCGTTCGCATAGAGCAGGCCGGCATGCTCCGTGAACGGCGAGGACAGGATGGTGCGGGCGTCGCGCGGGGCCGCGATGACCTGATCCTGGTGCGAGCAGACAATGGCGAGTTCTACATCCTCGATGACACCGTTGCCCGGCATCACCTGGTAGACATGCCGTCCGATGCCCCAGCCCTTGTCGGATTTGCGCACGATGCCGCCCATGGCTTGCGCGATCAGCTGATGGCCAAAACAGACGCCGACCATCGGCGTGGAGTTGGCGTAAGCCGCGCGCACGAAATCCTCCAGCGGCGCGATCCAGTCAAGCTCATCATACACGCCGGCAGGAGACCCCGTGATCAGGATTGCCTGCAACGAGGCAGGATCGGGAAGCTGCGCGCCGCCAAGCACGCTTACGACGTCGACGCCGATCGAGGGGTCCTCGGCGTGGATCATGCGCGCGAACATCTCGGGAAATGTCCCGTGCCGCGCGCGATATCGTGAAGGTATAAGCCCGGTTTCGATAATGGTGACGCGAGGCATGAGGTCTCCCGGAGCCAGTCGGCAATACGGTGCGTGCGCCTCGATTGGATCAATTGAAAACGGAAAAATGGCAAGCCAAATCACGCCGATCGACTGATCGCGCCCCTCCGATTGCCAGGCTCGGTCTCAGCGTAATGTTCTGAGATAGGCGATGATATCGGCCACGTCTTGATCGCGGAGACCCGCGTAGAACGCGAAGGCCATCGGAAGGGCCAGGTGATGGCCATCGCGTGCGATGCCATGCCGGATCGCGTTTGCGATCTCTGCATCGGACCAGCCGCCAAGCCCCGATGTGGAATCGGAAGTGATGTTGGGCGCGATCGCGCCATGCCAGTTGGCGCCGAGTCCCTGGACCAGCGCAGGCCCGAACGGCCGGCCGCCTCGCCCCAGTCCGTTCCGATAATCCGAGCGGCCATCCGACCAAGTCGAGTGGCACTCCATGCAATGGCCGATCGTCACCAGATAGGCACCCCGGCGTGCTGGACGGGTGAAGTCCGCGTCGGCAAAGCCGGCTTCCGCCTCCGGATAAGGCTCACGGTGGACCGCGGCAGCGTAGGTCGGTTGCGGGACCAGATTCCTGACCGGCTTGACCGTGCGCAGATAGGCGACGATGGCGTCAAGGTCGGCGGGCAGCAAGGCCTTGTAGAATCCGACGGGCATCACCGCCGCAAGCGGCACGCCGGGCAGCGGGCCATGATCCGGACGGACGCCTTCGGACAATGCGCGCTTGATCTCGGCGTCGGTCCAGTCGCCGATTCCGGTGTCGCGGTCGGACGTGATATTGGGCGCGGTCGCCGTGAAGCTGGGCGTCGTGATCGTCAGACCGCCCGACAAGGCGCGGTCCGCAATCACGGCTCCGGCGTTGTCGCGTGGGCTGTGGCAGTTGCCGCAGGCCATGATGGTGTTGACGAGGTAGGAGCCGCGCGCAACCGGCGTTTCCGCTGACACCGCTCGATCAAGCTCCGTGCCGACGAGGCACAGGATCGCTGCGAACCATGCTCGCGCGCGGCATCGCGATCGCGCGGGCGCGAACCAGGCGGCGTTCAAGGTGCTCATCTCCCGTCGTCGGACTCGACTCTGCTCTTCAGATGCACGAGACATGATGCGCATCGATGTCAGCCGCAAGGATTTGCGTTACGGATGCAATGTCGGCCGTGTAAACAAATAAGCGGCGCCGCGGGACACAATTAGACGCGTCCATATTGTCGGTCAGGCGATCGGGTTCGTCTTTGTCAGGGTTGATGAAAAATCCCGATGTCGGCTCGCGCCGCTCTCATTCGTCCTTCTATATCAGTCCTTTTCGCCGGAGAAACCCATGCGTGACGCTTCGCAAACCGACCGGACGCACAGCGCCGCCCGCCTCATCAGGGCAACTCAGGACGCGATCTACGACGCGTTCATCCAGCCCGAAAAGCTCGTGCGCTGGCTGCCGCCCGATAGAGCGAGCGGAGAAATCAGGCACTTCGATCCGCGCGAGGGTGGACGTTTCGAGATCGTGTTGACGTTTGCGCTTGCGCCCGGGAAATCCTCTGAGCACGACGATGTGGTCCGGGGACACTTCCTGCGGATCCTGCCGGGAAAGCTCATCGTGCAAGCGGTCGATTTCGTTTCCGACATGCCGGAGTTCGCCGGCACGATGACGATGACGTGGTCATTGTCTCCAGCAGCGGATGGTACGCTGGTCTCCCTTCTCGCCGAGAACGTACCGGTTGGAATCAGTCGCGCGGATCACGAGCTCGGCATGGCGTCGACATTGGAGAACCTCGCGCGGCATGTCGAATGAACGTCAGCGCGTTCGAAACGCATCCTCGTTTGGCTGGTGCCGCCTATGGCTCATGGGGCTTGCTTCCGACCACTCGCACCGCCCTGCCCTGGCTGACGAAGGCATAATGACCGCTGCCGAGGCTGCCGATCATCAGGGCTTCGGCCACGGGTTCGGCGATCGGAGCGGTCGCGGCCCAGTCGATCACGAAATTCGCCCCGGTGCCGCCGCGCACGTCCTTGGTGGAGATGAAGATCTCGATGGTCGCAAACGGCTTCAGCGCAATCGGCTCCTGCAGATAACTCTGCACCAGCACGCCGGACGTATCGAAATAGGCGATGCGCTTGAGGATGAGCGGCACCGATTCCGAGGCGTTATGGAGGCTCAAGGTAACCGAAAAATCGGCGCGCATCTTGCCGGGTGTCATCGCCACGCTCGAATAGGCTGGGACATAGACCGAACCCGCGACAGTCTGCGGGTCGGTTGGAACCGCCGTCAGCGACGCCGTAAAACTCTGCGTCAGGCCTGACTGGCCATGGACCATGGCCGTCGGCACCAGCAGAAGCAGCATCAGCAACAGCTCCATGCGCATGTGACATATTGTCCGTTTGAGCTTATTGCTACGTCGTCCTAGTGCTCCGGGTCCGAAATTCGCAACAAATCGCGGCAGCTTCGTCTGCGGACTTCGGAATCGAAGTGCACTAGCAATTCTTGAGTCTGGTGCGGCTTTGAATTGCCGCGGTGAGGCTGGATTCATGCACGAACTGATTGGGGACATCACGCTCTGCATCCTGTTTGCGTGGGTGCTGGGGCTGGCTGCGCAGTTTTCGCGGCAACCATCGATTCTCGCTTATCTGATCGCGGGTTTCGTCATTGGTCCATTTGGAACCGGCTGGGTCAAGTCCCAGGACTCGATCTCGGTCATTTCTGAGCTCGGCCTGATCTTCATGCTGTTCATGATCGGTCTCGAGATCGATCTCAAGAAGATCATCCGTGCCGGTCCCGTGATCCTGATCGCGGGCGGCGTACAGATCATTGGTGGCGCCCTGCTCGGCCTGCTGTTCTTCATCGCGGTCGGCGTGGCCATGGGTGAAGGACACTACGACGCGCTCTATCTCGGCGTGGCTTGCGCGCTGTCTTCGACCGTGATCATCGTCAAGGTGCTCTACGAGAAGCGCGAGCTCGACACCCTGCCCGGCCGCATCACGCTCGGCATCCTGGTGCTGCAGGACGTGTTCGCGATCCTGTTCCTGGCGGTGCAGCCGAGCCTCGACAATCTCCAGATCAGCGTGATCCTGCTGTCCTTCGCCCGCGCTGGCACACTGGTCGCGATCGCGCTGCTGCTCAGCCGCTACGTGCTGCCGCAGCTGTTTCATCGCGTCGCGCGCAGTCCGGAGCTGATCCTGCTCGGCGCGCTCGCCTGGTGCTTCCTGATCGCGGAGATCGCCGAGCAGCTGCAGCTGTCGCGTGAGATGGGTTCGCTGGTCGCCGGCGTCTCACTCTCGACCTTCCCTTACGCGCTGGACGTCACCGCAAAAGTGACCACCTTGCGCGACTTCTTCATCACGCTGTTCTTTGTCGCGCTCGGCATGACCATTCCCGTCCCCAACATGTCGGTGGTCGGGCTGGCGCTGATCGTTGCGCCGTTCACGGTCGCAAGCCGGCTGCTGTCGACCTTCACCCCGCTCTTCCTGATGCGGCAGGGCCTGCGCGCGAGCCTGTTGCCCGCGATCAATCTGGCCCAGATCAGCGAATTCTCGCTGGTCATCATCCAGACCGGCGTCGCCGCCGGCCATCTGCGCGGCGAGACGTCGAATGCGGCCTCGTTTGCCTTCGTCGTGCTGGCGGTGCTCTCGACCTTCGTGATCGTCCGCTCGGATCCAATCACCCGCCGTACGATTCCGCTTTTGAAGCGGCTCGGCCTGCGCGACCTCGATCATGGGCAAGCCCATGAGGCCGGAGACAAGGCCGGCCATGGCGCCGGGCGGCCGATCGTAATCCTCGGCTTCTTCCGCACCGCGAGCGCACTGCTGGCCGAGATCGAGCGCAACCAGCCGGCACTGCTGGACCGGATCGGCGTCATCGATTTCAATCCCGTGGTCTTCAGGACACTGTCAGAGCGCGGCATCCAGGTGACCTATGGCGACATCAGCAATGTCGATACGCTTGTTCATGCCGGCATCGGCCATGCCGAGCTGATCGTCCTGAGCGTGCCGGACGCGCTGCTCAAGGGCGCCAGCAACGAGAAGTTGGTGCGGCACGTCCGCGCCATCAACGGCACTGCCAAGATCGTGGCGACCGCCGACCTGATCGCCGACGTCAACGATCTCTATGATGCCGGAGCCGATTACGTCGTGCTGCCGCGGCTCAACAATGCGCAGGTGCTGCTCAATCTGATCGAAGCTGCAAGCGGCGGCCTGCTGGCCGAACGCCGCAGCCACGCCGAGGCGCTGCTCGCCGATCGCCGCGAGGTGCTGCCGTGAAGCGGTCCGGGAGCGATCTGCCCGTGAGACGCCGGCCGATTTTCTGCGCAGGCCCGCTCCGGCAGCCGCTGGCGCAGCCGAGCGAAAGCCGGTAAGTCATACCCATGACATCAGCCAATCTCCACGTCGTCGACCACCCGCTGGTCCAGCACAAGCTCTCCTTGATGCGCGAGCGCGACCGCTCGACCAAAGGCTTTCGCGAGCTCCTGAACGAGATCGGCATGCTGCTCGCCTACGAGGTCACGCGCGACCTGCCGCTGGTGCTGGTCGACATCGAGACGCCGCTCGCCCCGATGAAGGCACCCAAGATCGCGGGCAAGAAGCTGACCTTGGCGCCGATCCTGCGCGCCGGCGTCGGCTTCCTCGACGGCATGCTGGCGCTGCTGCCCTCGGCGCGTGTCGCCCATATCGGCCTCTACCGTGATCCGCAGACGCTGGAGGCGGTGGAGTATTACTTCAAGGCGCCGCAGGACCTCTCCGACCGCACCGTGATCCTGATGGACCCGATGCTGGCGACCGGTAATTCCGCCTGCGCCGCGGCCGCGCTGTTGAAATTGCGCGGGGCGCGCGACATCCGCTTCGTCTGCCTGCTGGCCGCGCCCGAGGGCATCGCGCAATTCCAGAGCGAGCATCCGGAGATCTCGATCTGGACCGCCGCGATCGACGAGAAGCTCAACGATCACGCCTATATCGTGCCCGGTCTCGGCGATGCCGGCGACCGCATGTTCGGCACAAAATAACAGCCGGCGCTCTCGTGTTGATGCAGCCGAGCCAGCCTGGATCGTCGAAGATCATCCGGCGCATCGGACCGAAGCATCCCCGGCTTGGTGCCGCGGCCGGGGGCGCAGCCGAATGGCTGGCAACCAAATTGTTCGCGCGCGCCGGCTTCCACCGCCTCGGCTCGACTTTCGCGGATACACGGCTGGCCGAGGCGCGCGAGCGGCTCGCGCGCGGCGAGACGCTCTATCTCGCCGGCCTCGGCCCGCCGGGCACGCACAATTCCGGCATGGCGCTGGTGGAGGTGACGCTGGCGGACGGTCCGCAGCTGATCCTCAACAACGAGGAGGAGCGCTTCTCCGGCAACAAGCACACCAGCGAATATCCTGGTGCCTCGATCGATGCGATGGTCGCGGCGCTGCGCGGCATGGGCCGCGACGTTGCCGATATCTTTGCCTGGCTCACCACGTGGGACTATCCGGCGCTCGCCGGCACCTTGGCCCACACCATCCTGGAAGAGGCGCCGGAGAGCCTGAAACTGCTGCGCACCACCGAGGCTGCCGGCTTCGACGCGCGCCGCATGGACACGATGACGCGGACGCCGAAGATCCTGGCGAGGCAGCTGGGTCTCACTGAGCGCGTGCCGCTGATCATGATGCCGCATCATGACAACCACGCCTGGTTCTCCTATGCCGCCTCACCCTATGCCGATGGCGACGAGCCGGTCGCCATCGCCGTGCTCGACGGCACCGGCGATCGCGGCTCGGTGTCGCTCTATCAAGCCCAAGGCGGCGCACTGCGGAAACTGTCCTGCAACGACAGCATGTTCGACGGTCTCGGCGCCTTCTACAGCGTGATCGCCTCGACCCAGGGCGGCTGGACCTGGCTTTCCTGCGAGGGCCGCTACATGGGCGCCGCAGCCTGGGGCAACATGGATCGCGCCGGCAATCGCTACTATCAGCGGCTGAGGGACGTGCTGGTGTTCACCGACAGCGGCGAGGTCAGGCTCAACCGCGCGCTCGCCAACTGGTACGCCTCGCCATTCGACGAGCCCTACCACCCTGCCCTGATCGACATTCTCGGCGCACCGCTCGGACCGTCGCAGCTGTGGAATCCCGACGCCGTGCTGCGTGTCGAAGACATCCAGCATCGCGCCGATACCCAGGACCGGCTCGACAAGGCCGCCGCCACGCAGATGGTGTTCGAGGACGCGCTCATCCATGTTGTCGATCATCTGTTGCGCACGACGGGAGCGCGGCGGCTGATCTTGACCGGCGGCGTGGCGCTGAATGCGGTCGGCAATATGCGGCTGCTCGAACATTTCGACGAGGGCTGGTTCGCGGCAGCACAGGCGCGCAAGGCGCGCCTGCATCTGTGGGTGCCGCCGGTGCCGGGCGATCCCGGCGTTCCCATCGGCGCGGCATGGCTGTTTGCGCATCTGGCGGGCGCCCCGCGCGGCGCGCCGCTGGATCACGCCTTCTATTGCGGCCTGGCGCCGGCGCGGACGGAGATCGAAGCCGCGCTCAGCGCCGATGACATCGCGGCCGAGGAGATCGGCGAAGTCGCAACTCCAACCGGACGCGACGCAGTCGCCGACCTCATGGCCTTCATGGTCGCGCAAGGCGGCGTGATCGCGCTCTATCAGGGCGCCGGCGAGACCGGACCGCGCGCGCTCGGCCACCGCTCCATCCTCGCCAACCCCTGCGATCCCGATGTCCGCGAGCATCTCAATGCGCGGGTGAAGTATCGCGAGGCGATCCGCCCGCTGGCGCCAATGGCGACGTTGGAGGCGGCGCGCGACCATTTCGTGCTCGAGGACGGGGCGTCAGACGCCGACTATAACGCCTACAACTACATGGTGCTGACGGCGCATGCGAAGCCGCATGCCCGCGACAGGATCCCGGCTGTGATCCACGCCGACGGCACCGGACGCATCCAGATCGTGCGCGAGGGCTGTGATCCCTTGACCCACGCTTATCTGAAGGCGATGGGGCGTCATGTCGGAGTCGAGATGTCCGTCAACACCTCGTTCAATGTCGCAGGTCCCATCGCGCAGACCCCGCAGCAAGCGGTCGAGACCCTGCGCCGTGCCAAGGGGCTTGACGCTGTCATCATGGTGGCGAGCGACGGCACCGCCTACGCGGTGCGCCATGGCAGCGACCACGACAGCGGGCGGTTTTCGGATTGGCAGAAGCGCTGGCAGCGCAGCTCGCGTTGAGTGCCCGGGGCCGAACCGATGTCGCGACCCAGCCCATCGCCAGACCGGCGCGTTAGTCCACGTCCTCGATTTCCGCTCCGGGCGTGGTACCAAAGGCGCGCTGTGCCAGAGTCGCGGCCATGAACTCGTCGAGATCGCCATCGAGCACGCCGGCGGTATCGGACGTCTGCACACCGGTGCGCAGGTCCTTCACCATCTGATAGGGCTGCAGCACGTAGGAGCGGATCTGGTGACCCCAGCCGATGTCGGTCTTGGCCGCCTGTTCGGCGGCGGCCTTCTCCTCGCGCTTCTTCAGCTCGATCTCATAGAGTCGCGCCCGCAGCATGTCCCACGCCTGCGCGCGGTTCTTGTGCTGGGAGCGGCCGGCCTGACAGACCACCGCGATGCCGGTCGGAATGTGGGTCAACCGCACCGCGGATTCGGTCTTGTTGACGTGCTGGCCGCCGGCACCACCGGACCGCATCGTGTCGGTGCGAACATCAGACTCCTTGATGTCGATCTTGATGGAGTCATCGATGACCGGGAAGATCTGCACCGACGAGAACGAGGTATGGCGCCGCGCGTTGGAGTCGAAGGGCGAGATCCGGACCAGCCGGTGCACGCCGGCCTCCGTCTTCAACCAGCCATAGGCGTTGTGGCCGGAGATCTGGATCGTCGCCGACTTGATGCCGGCCTCTTCCCCCTGCGACTCCTCAAGATACTCGATCTTGAATCCGTGCTTCTCGGCCCAGCGCGCGTACATGCGCAGCAGCATCTGCGCCCAGTCCTGACTCTCGGTCCCGCCGGCGCCGGCATGCACCTCGAGATAGGTGTCGAACTTGTCGGCCTCGCCGGACAGCAGAGCCTCGAGCTCGCGCCGCGCGACCTCCTTCTTCAGGTCCTTCAGCGCATTCTCGGCTTCGGCGACCACACCGGCATCGCTCTCAGCCTCGCCGAGCTCGATCATCTCGATGTTGTCGTTGAGCTCACGCTCGACCTTGCCGATGCCGGTCAGCGAATCCTCCAGGGAGGTCCGCTCCTGCATCAGCCGCTGCGCTTTTTGGGGGTCGTTCCAGAGATTGGGATCTTCGGCGAGCTTGTTCAGCTCGGCCAACCTTGCCGTCGATGTCTCGACGTCAAAGATGCCTCCTCAGCAGCCCGACCGACTGCTTGATCTCTTCTACAATTTTCTCGATCTCAGCGCGCATATCGCTCTCTTCGAGCCGCGGCTCAACAGCCGCAGCGACAATCCTACACCGGGATGTAGCGGTGCACGACGCAAAGCGCAACCGCAGTGCGTCGCGAACTGACCGGTTTCACACCGCGCTAATACAGGCTGCCCGTCCCCGGCCGCATGAAGAAGCCGCCATTGTCCGGCTGGCCGCCGCTCTGAGACGGCATCGCACCCACACCGCGCTGATCGGCATCGGCGACTCCGATGACCGAGTAGTTATCCGGCGGCGCCGTGCCCGGCTTGAATGCTTCCATGATGGTGCGGCCGGAATCGCCGGGACCTGCGCGCATGCCGGTCTTGGAATCGACGCGGACGAGCTTGATGCCGGCGGGGATCTTGAACGGCGTCGCCGGCTTGTCGGCCAGCGCGAGTTTCATGAAATCGCGCGCGATCGGCGCCGCCAGATGGCCGCCGGTCGCCGCGTTGCCCCGGCCAAGCGGACGCGGCTTGTCGTAGCCCATGTAGATGGCGACTGCGAGGTCCGGCGAGAAGCCGACGAACCAGGCATCCTTGGCCTCGTTGGTCGTGCCGGTCTTGCCGGCGATCGGCTTGCCAACCTCCTTGAGGGCGGTTGCGGTGCCCGCATTGACCACGCCTTCCAACATCGAGGTGATCTGGTAGGCGGTCATGGTATCCAGCACCTGCTCGCGACGGTCGACAAGCGGCGGCTCGGCCTGATTGTGCCAGCCATCCGGCGCGTCGCAGCCGCGGCATTCGCGGGCATCGTGCTTGAAGATGGTGTGGCCATAGCGGTCCTGGATGCGATCGATCAGCGTCGGCTTCACGCGGCGGCCGCCATTGGCGATCATCGAATAGGCCGTCACCATGCGCATGGCGGTGGTCTCGCCGGCGCCGAGCGCGTAGGACAGATAGTTCGGCAGCTCGTCATACACGCCGAAACGCTTGGCATATTCGGAGATCAGCGGCATGCCGATATCCTGAGCCAGCCGCACGGTGACCGTGTTCAACGACAGCCGCAGCGCGTTGCGCAGCGTCGTCGGGCCGAGATATTTGCCCGAGGAGAAGTTCTCCGGACGCCAGACGCCGCCGCCCTGCCCCTGGTCGATCTCGATCGGCGCGTCGACCACCTGGGTCGACGGCGTGTAGCCGTTGTCGAGCGCCGACGAATAGACGATCGGCTTGAACGACGAGCCGGGCTGACGATAGGCCTGGGTCGCGCGGTTGAACTGACTCTGATCGAAGGAGAAGCCACCGACCATCGCGAGCACGCGTCCGGTGTTGGGATCCATCGCAACCATGGCGCCAGAGACTTCAGGCAGCTGCTCGAGCCGGTACTGGCCCTCTACGGGATTGCCTTCCTTGTAGAGCGGATCGGCATAGATCACGTCGCCCGGCTGCAGCACCTGCGACACCGCCGTCGGCGTCTTGCCGCGCAGATTGCCGGAGGCAGCGCGCGCCCACCTGACACCGTCGAGCGTGATCAGTCCGGTCTGCCGTTCCTTGCTGACGGCGCCGCCGAGTTCGCGGCCAGGCTGGAATCCGATCCGCGCCGACTGGTCGCTGATTTCAAGCACCACGGCCATGCGCCATGGCGAAATATCCGCAAGCGACTTGATATCAGCCAGCTTCACGCCCCAGTCGCCGGACACGTCGATCTTGCTGACCGCCCCGCGCCAACCCTGCTCCTGGTCGTATTTGACGAGGCCCGCGACCATCGCCTTTCGCGCCATGACCTGGATCTTCGGATCCAGCGTGGTGCGCACCGACAATCCGCCCTCGTAGAGCTTCTTCTCGCCATAGCGCTCGAAGATGTCGCGACGAACCTCCTCGGCAAAATATTCGCCGGCGAAGATGTGGGCGCCGGTGTTCCGGCTTGCGATCGTCAGCGGATCCTTGCGCGCCTTGTCGGCATCGGCCTGCTTGATCCAGCCGTTCTCAAGCAGACGATCGACCACGTAATTGCGGCGCTCGATGGCGCGGTCATGGTTGCGGATCGGATGCAGGCTGCCCGGCATCTTCGGCAACGCCGCCAGATAGGCCGCTTCGGCCACCGTGAGCTCGTTGACGGACTTGTCGAAATAAACGAGCGAAGCAGCCGCCACGCCATAGGCGCCCGAGCCCAGATAGATCTCGTTCAGATAGAGCTCGAGGATCTTGTCCTTGGAATAGGTTCGCTCGATGCGCATCGCGAGCAGCGCTTCCTTGATCTTACGGGTGAACGACACCTCGTTGGTCAGGAGGAAGTTCTTGGCGACCTGCTGCGTGATGGTGGACGCACCCTGCGGACGGCGGTTCGAGCCGAAGTTCTGTGCGTAGACGACGGCGGCGCGCGCCATGCCCGTAAAATCGATGCCGCCATGCTCGTAGAAATTCTTGTCCTCGGCGGCGAGGAACGCATTGATCACGAGCTTGGGAACGGCCTGGATCGGCAGATACAGCCGCCGCTCCTTGGCATATTCACCGACCAGCGAACCATCCACGGCGTGGACACGCGTCATCACTGGCGGCTCGTAATCCTGCAGCTGCGAGTAGTCCGGCAGATCCTTGGAGAAATGCCAGATCAGCCCGGCGACCCCGGCCACGCCGACCAGAAAAACGACAGTCCCCGCGGCGAACAGGAAGCCAAAAAACCGCACCAGAAAGCGCATCGGCAAATATCCGTTTCAACTCTCGTTCGTCTCTCGGCTCGGACATCCAGCGCCTCACAGGGCACATCGGTCAAGAACCACGCGGGCGGCAATGACGCCGCATGAGCCGTCTTTAGGAACCTTGCACAGGCAAGCCTATCACAAGTTCACCAGAGTGGAATCTGTCCCGATTCCCAATCACTCGCGGTACGCTTATAAGGCGGTTGCTGTGGCCAAACTAGGGCTTTGGCCGGGCTGGCGATTTGGGCTCCGGACGCGGCCCGGATGCATTGGCGATACGCTTGGCCAGGAACGAATCCACGGCACGGGCCATCGCGTCCGCCGTCTTCGAACGCCAGCTCTCCGAGATCAGGTTACCCATGTCACCCTTGTTCGAGACGTAGCCGAGTTCGACCAGCACCGACGGGACATCGGGCGCCTTGAGCACGCGGAAGCCAGCGGATTTCAGCGGCCGCTTATGCATATGCACCGTGGGTTTCATGTCATTCATCAAAAGATGGGCGAACCGGTTGGAAAATGTTCGGGTTTCGCGCCGCGCCAGATCGATCAGGATGTCGGCGACATCCGTCGGCTCGTCGGTCAGATTGACGCCGCCGATGGCGTCCGCGCGGTTTTCCGCCTCGGCCAGCCGCTCGGCTTCGGCGTCCGAGGCCTTGTCGGACAGCGTGTAGATCGTGGCGCCCTGGGCGGTGCCTTCGCCGCGTGGCAGGGCATCCGCGTGGATCGAGACGAACAGATCCGCTGATTGCTTTTGCGCGATCTTCACCCGATCCCCGAGCGGGATGAAGGTGTCGTCGTCGCGGGTCATGACGACATGGTATTTGCCGGTCTTCTCCAGCCGGTCACGCAACGCGAGGCCGAACGCAAGCACCAGGTCTTTCTCCGGAACCTCGCCGGTCTGGGTGCCATTGTCGACGCCGCCGTGGCCGGGATCGATGACGACCACCGGCCGTCCATCGGGAGGAGCAACAGGCGCCTGGGTCGCCGGCGTGGTGGCCGCGGGCGCCTGAATGGAGGGCGGACCACCCGATGAGCCGATCGCGCCGGCATTCGCAAGGGCCTGCGTCGGCTGCGGGCGGCTCTCGGTCCCAATCAACTGGGCAAAGGTGGCTTGATCCACCTCTTCCAACTCCAGCACCAGCCGGGCCGGCTGGCCATTGACCGAGTCGAGCACGGAAGCGGCGGTGATCCGCACCGGGCCGGTGACATCGAATACCATTCGCGAGCCGCCCGGCAGGACCAGTCCGTAACGGAACGCCTTGATCAAGCCGCGCCCGCCGGCGCCCGCCCCGGTCGGAAGATGGAAACTGACCTGTGGCAAGTCGACGACCACCCGATAAGGGTCGCCCAGCACAAAGGCGCGAAATGCGACCGGTTTATCCAGGTCCAAAACAAAGCGGGTCTGCCGGGAATCACCCGCAAGCCTGGCGTCGGAGGCGATCGGAACGGCTGGCGCCTGGATGGCCGGTACCTGAATGGCCGGCACAGGCGTCTGCGCCCATACTGCGGTATTGCCAGCGCATAACATTTCCGTGACGCACAGACATGCGCATCCCAGCCAAAATGAACGATTTGCCCGGTCAGCCAACGATTCCACGCCTCCGCATGCTCTCTTAGCGCAATCAAACCACAGGGTTAAATGCCAACTTTAGTCACCTCCCTCAAATTGGGTAAATTGCGGCGATTGTTGCGGTTCCGCGACGCCTCCCTTGCACGCACTCTCCATTCCACGTATGTACAAGAGGCTGAAGACTCATACTTACTGCCGGTTGTGTCGCGTTCAGCCTCCCCGGTGCCACGCCGGATCTTCGTGCTCTAGACGATCGAAAAGCGCGAGGATTCCAGCACCCGTCCCTCCTCAGAACCTGCGCGTCCCGCGCGGTTTTCGTTGAGGGTCGGTGACGCACCCGAGCGGGGCCGGTTCCCAGGGCCACTCATTCCGAGACGCCCAGGCGCTGCGCCAGACACGGCATAGCCCGATACCACGCCCTCGACGGGGCTGGTATCGAAATCCAAGGCAAGCGTTTCGGCGCAATCTGGCCTTCAGCATGAGACCGGCGGTACCCACTGCCGCCCACGTGTTCAGACGGGCCGACGCTTGATGCGCCATACTGTATTGCCGACCAATACTCGCGGGATGTCCGCACCGATGCGGGGCCAAGGTCCCGCCCGGCGGATCGATCCGCGGGTTCTGCGGTCGGCGCGGCGCAGTGTTAGGCGTTTAGGCCTTCCCCTCACCCCCGAATCAGGTGGACCGTCGCGTCGTCCGACAGCGCGCCACGCGCTCGCGGCCAGCCGCGTCCGTCGCCTTCAAGAGTTCCAATATGCCCAACAAGATGTTGATCGATGCTACCCACCCGGAAGAGACCCGGGTGGTTGTCGTCCGCGGCAATCGCGTCGAGGAGTTTGATTTCGAGACTGCCCAACGCAAGCAACTGCGCGGCAATATCTACCTCGCCAAGGTCACGCGGGTCGAACCTTCGCTGCAAGCCGCTTTCGTGGAATATGGCGGCAATCGCCACGGCTTTCTCGCGTTCAGCGAAATCCATCCCGACTATTATCAGATCCCGGTTGCCGATCGGCAGGCGCTGATCGAGGCCGAAGAGCGCGCGCATCGCGAAGCCGAGGAAGAAAACGAGAGCCGCGCGAACCGGCGTCGCAATCGCCATCGCAGTTCGCGACGTCGCGGCAGCGGCGAGCGCGTCCAGAGCGAGATCGTCGAGGGGACCGAGGCGGCAGCAGCGATGCCGCAGGCCGAAGGCCATGAGCCCGAGGAGCATCATCTCGAGAGCCATGATGTGGAGCCCCACGATCTGGAGCCTCACGCGCACGAACCCGAGGGTGACCGCTTCGAGGCCCACCACGAAGGCTACGGTGAAGACGACGATGCCGAATCCGACCGAGTGCAGGGCTTTGGCGAAGCCGGTCTCCACCAGGCGCGGGAGGTCGACGAGCATCATGCCGGTGACGACCATCATCACGACGACGACCATGATCATGATGAGGATGATGATCATCCGGACGACGACGTCCATGATGAGGAGCATGACGAACGCTGGCACGCCGCAGGGAGCGCCGTTGCCGAACGAGCCGAGGGTGAGGCACCGTCCGACATCCCCGTAGTCGGGTCCGAGAATCTGACCATGGCGCCGGGCGCCGAGCATCATGAAGCCGATGCTGCAGGCGAATACGGCGCGGAGCGCGCGGACCTGCACGATCATGATGACCACGTCCATGACGAGCACACCGCCGCCGATACCGAACAGGTGCATGAGGGCAGCGGCGTCAGCATCGTCCCGCAGGATGAGAACGGTGTCGCCCGCGGTGACGACCACCATGACGACGAAGACGAGGACGGCGAAGAGGCCGAAGAAGAGGTCGTCGAGTCCGTCGGCGGCGACGATGTGCTCGAAGAGGTGCCGGAGCGGCCGTTCCGTCCCCGCCGCCAGTACAAGATCCAGGAAGTAATCAAGCGCCGCCAGGTGATGCTGGTCCAGGTGGTCAAGGAAGAGCGCGGCAACAAAGGCGCGGCGCTGACGACCTACCTGTCGCTGGCCGGCCGTTACGCGGTGCTGATGCCCAACACCGCGCGCGGCGGTGGCATCAGCCGCAAGATCACCTCGGCCCAGGACCGCTCGCGCCTGAAGGAAGTGGTGCAGGATCTCGACGTGCCGGAGGGCATGGGCGTCATTCTGCGCACGGCCGGCGCCAACCGCACCAAGCCCGAGATCAAGCGCGACTTCGAATATCTGCTGCGGCTGTGGGAAACCGTCCGCGACATGACCTTGAAGTCGCAGGCGCCGACCCTGGTCTATGAGGAAGGCTCGCTGATCAAGCGCTCGCTGCGCGACCTCTACAACAAGGAGATCGACGAGATCCTGGTCGCCGGCGAGGCCGGCTACCGCGAGGCACACGATTTCATGAAGATGCTGATGCCGTCCAACGTGCGGGCGGTGAAGCAGTATCGCGACGGCCAGCCGCTGTTCTCGCGGATGGGGGTCGAGAGCCAGCTCGATGCGATGTTCTCGCCCACGGTGCAGCTGCGCTCCGGCGGCTACATCGTGATCAACCAGACCGAGGCACTGGTCTCGATCGACGTCAACTCAGGCCGCGCCACCCGCGAGCACCATATCGAGGACACCGCGCTCAAGACCAATCTCGAGGCCGCCGAGGAAGTCGCCCGCCAGCTCCGGCTGCGCGATCTCGCCGGCCTGATCGTGATCGACTTCATCGACATGGACGAGAAGCGCAACAACCGCGCGGTCGAGCGCAAGCTCTCCGACTGTCTGCGGCAGGACCGCGCACGGATCCAGGTCGGTCGGATTTCGCATTTCGGCCTGCTGGAGATGTCGCGCCAGCGCATCCGCGCAAGCGTGCTGGAAAGTTCGACCGAGCCCTGCCCGCAATGCGGCGGCACCGGCCATGTGCGCTCGGTGTCGTCGGTCGCGCTGCAGCTGCTGCGCAGCCTCGAAGAGGTGCTGATGCGGGGCGCGACGCATAACCTTGTCGTGCGCACCCGCACGGAAGTTGCGCTCTACGTGCTGAATCACAAGCGCGGCCATCTGCGCGATCTCGAGAACAGCTTCAAGGTTTCGCTCGCGGTGATCGCCGATCCGACGGTGAGCGGACAGCAGGCCTTCGTGATCGACCGCGGCGAGCAGGTGCATACGCTCGAAGCGGCCAAGGCGCTGGTCGCTGCGCAGGCGTCCGCTCCGGCGCTGGTCGCCGATGACGTCGAGGACGAAGATGAGCCGTTCGATCTCGAGACCGAGTCCGAGGTCGAGACGGACGAGACCGAAGGTCTGTCTGACGAGACGACCGCGGATGGTGCCAATGGCGAAGGCGAGCGCGAAGGCCCGCGTCGCAGGCGTCGCAGGCGCCGGCGCGGCCGAGGTGGCGAAGCGCGCGAAGGCGCGCAGCCCGAGGGAGCCGTCGCAGCACATCCATCCGAAGCGGGCCAGGCCGCGGATCTGACGGCCGAAGACGCCGAAACCGACGACGAGGATGCCGACGAGCAGCCCGCCTTCGCTCACGGCGAGCCGCAGGGCGACCAGCCCAACGGCGAACGCCGACCGCGGCGGCGCGGCCGGCGTGGCGGGCGGCGGCGCCGCGGTGGCGCCGATGACGGGCTCGCGGCCTCGATCGCCGATGATCTCGCGCCGCCTGCGGCGTCCGAAGTCGAGACGGCCGTTGCTGATTTCGATGGCAACGGCGGAGCTCTGCATCAAGAGGCGCCTGGCGAGCCGGATTCGGCCAGCTCCGAGGCGACAGCGGGCGCAACGGATCACGAACCGGTCGCCTCGGCGCCCGTCCCTGCTCCGCAGCCCGTCGTCACGCAGGAGGCCGAGCAGGAGGAGCCGCAAAGGGCGGAGTCGGACAAGACGCCGCGCCGTTCGACGGTTCGCGAGAAGGTCAGCTTCTTCACGCAGCCGAAGCAGGACGCGCCCGCCCCCATGGTCGATGTCGGCGCGAGCGAGCCATCGTCGCCTCCGCCCGCCCCTGCTGCCGAACCGCAGGCCACGGAAGCCGCAACGGCGCCGAGCGAGACGCCCGGACCGCGCCGCGCCGGCTGGTGGTCGCGCCGCTTCGGCGGCGGGCAGTAATCGACCGGCCAGACAACGCTCTCAAAAGCAAACGCCCGGCCATCCAGCCGGGCGTTTTCATATCTGCGAGACGGTGGAGGCTTCAGCCGGTAGTGACGGCGGTCTCGACGTCGGAGGGATCGATCTCCTGGTTCAGGCGCTTCTGCAGCCGCTCATGGTCGAGCTCGCCTTCCCACCACGACACGAACACGGCAGCGATGCCGTTGCCGGTGATATTGGTGAGCGCACGCACCTCGCTCATGAACTTGTCGATCGAGAACACGATCGCCATGCCCGGCACCAGCGCCGGGCTGACCACCGACAGCGTCGCCGCAAGGGTGATGAAGCCCGCGCCGGTGACGCCGCTTGCGCCCTTCGACGTCAGCATCGCCACGACCAGGATGGTCAGCTGCTGGCTGAAGCTCAGATCGACACCGAGCGCCTGCGCGATGAACAGCGTCGCCAAGGTCATGTAGATGTTGGTGCCGTCGAGATTGAAGGAATAGCCGGTCGGCACCACAAGGCCCACCACCGGCTTCGAGCAGCCGAGCCGCTCGAGCTTCTCCATCAACTGCGGCAGCGCGCTTTCCGACGAGCTGGTGCCGAGCACGATCAGGAGCTCGTCCTTGATGTAGGCGATGAACTTGAAGATGGAAAAGCCGATGAAGCGGGCGATCAGGCCGAGCACGAGCACCACGAACAGAGCGGCCGCGAGGTAGAACAGCGCGATCAGGCCGATCAGGTTGCCGAGCGCGGCGGGCCCGAATTTTCCGATCGTATAGGCCATGGCGCCGAACGCGCCGAGCGGAGCCGCCTTCATCACGATCGCGATGACGCCGAACACCGCATGCGCGGCATCGTCGATCACATCGCGCAGCCGGTGGCCACGCTCGCCGAGCGCCATCAGCGCAAAGCCGAACAGGATCGCGAACAACAGGACCTGCAGGATGTCGCCGCGCGCCAATGCGCCGACCACGCTGTCAGGGATGATGTTGAGGACGAAATCGACGGTCTTCTGAGCCTCCGCCTGCTTCACGTAATTGGCGACTGCGGAGGCATCCGGCTTGGCGGCAAGCCCGTGTCCGATCGGGACCAGATTGCCGACGATGAGGCCGATGACCAGCGCAAAGGTCGAGACGATCTCGAAATAGACCAGCGCCTTGACGCCGACTCGTCCGACCTTGCTCGCATTCTGAATATGCGCAATGCCCGACACAACCGTGCAGAAGATGATCGGCGCGATCACCATCTTGATCAGCTTGATGAAGCCGTCGCCAAGCGCCTTGACCCAGTCGTTGGTGGCAACGCTGGGCCACAGCCAGCCGACCAACACGCCAATGACAATGGCGATCAGGACCTGGACATAGAGAATCTTGTACCAGGGCTTCTTCGCCGTCTGGGGCCGGTCATACGTCCCGGCCTGGGTTGCTGCCACCATGGCGTTCCTCATCCTACGCGTGCAAGGGCGCTACATCGGCCCTCATCGAAGCGCACCTCACACAAATTGGCGCGCCGCTGTCAATGGCGGCAACGCCGGTAAACCACTGGTTGGCCTATCCGAGCCACTGCCCGATCCGCCGCACGGCTTCCCGCATATCGTCAGCTGATCGCGCATAAGAAAAGCGCACGAAGCTGCGGCCATGGATGGGGTCGAAATCGAGCCCTGGCGTCGCAGCAACGTGGATCTCCTCCAGCATCCGTTTGGTGAATTCGAAGCTGTCGGAGGTAAAGTCGGACACGTCGGCATAGAGATAGAACGCACCGTCGGCCGGCAGGAATTTGCGCAAGCCTGCGGTCGGAAGCCCCTCGATCAGGATGCGGCGGTTCTCCTGATAGCCATGCTTGATGGCGTCCATCTCGGTCCGGCCGTCGAATGCCGCTTCCGCCGCGATTTGCGAGAGCGTCGGCACCGAGATCGCAAGGTTTTGCTGCAGCCGCTCGATCGGGCGAACCAGCGCGTCCGGAACCACCATCCAGCCGATCCGCCATCCCGTCATGCAAAAATACTTGGAGAAGGAATTGATGACGAGCGCATCGGGCGACAGCTCGGCTGCGGTCACCGCCGGGAAGGCATAGTCCAGCCCGTGATAGATCTCATCCGAGATGAAGCGGATGCCGGCGCCATGGGCGGCCGCAAGAACGCCCGCCAAGGCTTCGCGCGACATCATCGTACCGGTGGGATTGGCGGGGCTCGCGACTAGCACGCCCTTCAGCGGCGCCTTGCGGTGCGCTGCGAGCAACGCCTCGCCGGTGAGCGCATGGCGGGTCTCGCTGCTGGTCTCGATCAGCACCGGCTCGCAGCCGAGCGCAGTCAGGATGTGACGATAAGGCGGATAGCCCGGCACGGTCACCGCGACGCGGTCACCGGGCTCGAACATCGCCAGGAAGGCCAGGATGAACGCGGCCGACGATCCCGTGGTGATCACGATCCGCGCCGGATCGACCGTGCAGCCATAAGTCTCGCGATAGTGCCGCGCGATCCGTTCCCGCAGCGAGCTCATCCCCAGCGCCGAGGTGTAATCGATCCGCGCCGTCTCGAGGGCCTGATGGGCCGCCGCGATCGCGGTGCGTGGCGCCGGCGCGGCCGGCTGGCCGACCTCCATGTGGATCACCTGGCCGCCAGCCGCCTCGATTCGCTCGGCGGCCGCCATCACGTCCATCACCATGAACGGCGGAACATCGCTGCGCCGCGAGGGCGAAAGCAGGCTTGCAATCCGTGGTTCCATTTTGCTCGTCAGTGTCGCCTCGAACATCGATATCTGCTATTGACCCCGGCTGTTTGGGCCCGGCTGCTCAACCTTGCGGCGCGCGCCGGGATAAAGTCTTTTTGCGCCGCAGATGAGCCGCATTCCGCGGTTTGGTGGGCAATAGCCCGTATCGAGCCCCGCGCCAATTGCAAAGATCGCCTTGATGTTGCTCCGTATCGTGCCTCGCAAGAACCTGTCCGGTCTGGTCTCCGCCGTGGTGGCAGCGGCGCTGGCGCTCGCGCCGGCCACCACCCCGGTCTCGGCCCAGGAGGGCAAGGGACCGCCTATACTGCGCGACACCGAGACCGAGGTGCTGCTGCGCGAATATACGCGCCCGATTCTCCGCGCCGCGGGCCTCGAGAAGCAGAATATCCAGATGGTCATCATCAACGACGCCTCGTTCAACGCGTTCGTTGCCGACGGCCGCCGCATCTTCGTCAATTACGGCGCGATCATGCAGTCGGAGACGCCGAACCAGCTGATCGGCGTGCTTGCCCACGAGACCGGCCATCTCGCCGGCGGCCATCTCGCCAAGCTGCGCCAACAGCTGGCGACCGCGCAGACGCAGATGATCATCGCCACCGTGCTCGGCGCTGGTGCGCTTGCGATGGGCGCGCGCAGCGGCAGCGGCAGCGGGCTTGCCAATGCCGGCGCCGCCGCGCTCGCCGGTCCCGGCGAGATGATCCGGCGCTCGCTATTGTCCTATCAACGGCAGCAGGAGGAGAACGCCGACCGCGCCGGCGTCAAGTTCCTGACTGCGACCGGCCAGTCGCCCAAAGGCATGTACGAGACCTTCAAGCGCTTCACCAGCGAGAGCCTATTCGCAGCCCGCGGCGCCGATCCCTACCTGCAATCGCATCCGATGCCGGCGGATCGTGTCGAGGCGCTGGAGGGGCTGGCCCGGCAGAGCCCCTATTGGGACAAGAAGGACGAGCCGTCGCTCCAGCTCCGTCACGACATGGCCCGCGCCAAGATCTCGGCCTTCATGGAGCGGCCGGATACCGTCGCGCGGCGCTACCCCTTGTCGGATACTGGCCTGCCGGCACGCTATGCTCGGGCGATCTCGACCTATCTGCATGGCGATTTGCGCAGTGCGCTGGCGCAGATCGACACATTGATCCAGGTCCAGCCGAACAACCCCTATTTCTATGAAGTGCGCGGCCAGGCGCTGCTTGAGGGCGGCCGGCCGGCGGAGGCCATCGCGCCGCTGCGCAAGGCCGTTGCGCTCTCCAACCATGCCCCCCTCATCGAGATGTTACTTGGGCAGGCCTTGGTCGGCACCGACAATAATGCCTATACCGACGAGGCGATCGCGATCCTTCGCGCTGCGGTATCGCGGGAAGGCGAAGCGCCGCTCGGCTATAGCCAGCTCGCGATGGCCTATGGCCGCAAGGGCGATTATGCGGAGGCCGATCTCGCTTCCGCCCAAGCGGCCTTCCTTCGCGGCGACAACAAGACGGCCCGCGAGCTCGCCTCGCGCGCCAAAACCCGTTTCGCGGTCGGCTCACCGGGCTGGGTGAAGGCCGACGACATCGTTTCGGCAAAACCGCTTCCCGGCCAAAAAGGCGAATAGACTTTGCGGTATCATCTCGCGCTGCGCCCGTCAGACCCGACCACGATCAACGATAAGGACACGACCGTTTTGACCCAGAGAGCCATTCACATGCTGCCCCTTCGCCCTCTCTTTGCCTTTGCAGCGCTGTTCGCACTCGCGCTGTGCGGCGCGCCGCAGGCGGTGTCCGCCGAGAGCTTTTCCGACGGCCAGCGCGGCGAGATCGAGACCATCATCAAGAACTACCTGGTCTCGCATCCCGAGGTGCTCGAGGAGGCGATGACCGAGCTCAGCAAGCGTCAGGCGGCCGCGGAAGCCGCCAAGCACGAGGCCTCTATCGCCAGCAACGCGGACGCGATCTTCAACTCGCCGCGCGGTGTCGTGCTCGGCAACAAGGACGGCGACGTGACCTTCGTCGAGTTCTTCGACTACAATTGCGGCTACTGCAAGCGCGCCATGGCCGACATGCTCGACCTCATGAAGAACGACAGCAAGCTGAAGATCGTGCTGAAGGAATTCCCGGTGCTGAGCCAGGGCTCGGTCGAGGCGGCGCAGGTCGCGGTCGCCGTGCGTATGCAGGCGCCGCAGAAATATCTCGATTTCCACCAGAAGCTCTTGGGCGGCCGCGGCCCCGCCGACAAGGCGCATGCGCTGGCGGTGGCGAAGGATCTCGGGCTGGACATGGCGCGCATCGAGAAGGACATGGCGAGCCCCGAAGCCAAAGCGACGATCGAGGAGAATTTCAAGCTCGCCGAGGAGATGGGCATGAATGGCACGCCCAGCTATGTGATCGGCAAGCAGGTCGTGATCGGCGCCGTCGGGCTCGAAGGCCTGAAGGAGAAGATCGGTGTTGCCCGCTGCGGCAAGGCGACCTGCTGATTCACATCCTACTACGGACTGAACGTACCGCTTCATCGTCCGATAGAGGCCGGCTGACCCATCAGCCGGCCTTTTCTCTTTATGCGGTCATCTTGTGTTCACCTTGATGAGCGTCGGTTCAGAACAGCGCGAGCGGCGACAAAATCCTGGAACCAATCGCGCTGCGCGGAACATCTCCGATCCCCTGCAGTTGTCGGCGCGGGCAATGCCGAAAACACGAGGAGGACTGAAATGACTAATCGCTTGATGGTATCCGTTGCTGCAATCGCGCTGATTGCCGGTGCCGGATTTGCGCACGCGCAAGGCGCGGGTGCCGGGGGCCACGAATCCGGCGGCGCTGCGATGCACGGTGGCGCGTCGACCGGCGGAGCTGCAGGCGGCAGCGCGGGTGCAGGCGCCGGGCCGGGCGGTGGCGCAGCGATGAATCGCGACAGCGCGTCGCCTTCAGCGGGCGGCTCGTCCGAGATGAAGTCGAGCCAGTCTGACGAGAAGACGGGCACCAAGAGCAAGCAGGCCGAAGACAACATGCGTGGTCCGCAGGGTCAGAAGTCGAAGAGCATGAGCTCGGAGAACGAGACCAAGGGCGGCAAGGACATGAAGGCTGAAGGTCGCGAAGGCCACGACAAAAACATGAAGGCCGAGGGCCGGGACAACAAGACCGGCACCAACAACGCGGAGAACCGCGAGGGCCGCAGCAACACCAACATGAACGCGGAGACCAAGACCGGCGGCGATCGCTCGCAGGTCACCACCGGCCAGGCGGGCGCCGGCGCCAAGCTCTCGACCGAGCAGCGCACCAAGATCACAAGCGTGATCCGCAGCCAGCACGTCGAGCCGGTCACCAACGTGAACTTCTCGGTCTCGATCGGCACCCGCGTGCCACGCGACGTGCACTTCTATCAGCTTCCGACCGAAGTCGTGACCGTCTATCCGGAATGGCGCGGATTTGACTACATCCTGGTCCGGGACCAGATCGTCGTGATCGATCCGAACACCTACGAGATCGTGGCGGTTCTCGACACCTGATCCCGACCAGGCGGGCGACGAGATTCCGGGTGACGAAACTTGGGGCGGGCAGCGATGCCCGCCCTATTCATGGGTGGGACAATCCACCTGCGGGGTCGCGGTCGGCCCTGCGTGGTTAATCAGCGATTTCCACAGCTTCGCCCGGGCTCTTCGCAGGGGATGCGAGCGGTTTCGGGTAAGATCCTGCCCTGCGAAAGGCTTCCCCTTCGCAGTTTTGTTACATATAACCCCGGGCCAGCCAGTGGAGTGGATTTGACATTCGCTGCCCATTCTGCGGCAGGCCGCAAAGCGAATGTCAAATCCAAAGCCCACTGGCATCAAGAACTTGCTGGTGGTCCTTCAATTCCAACGTTCGCAAACGATCCGGGCATCGGGGATGCGACGATCGGAATTGGACCAGTAGCCGCCAAATTGCCGGGATTAGGATGGCCGAAACCCCTCAGCGGACGATTTATGTTCTAAATGGACCCAACCTGAATCTGTTGGGCACCCGCGAGCCTGAGACCTATGGTCATGCGACCCTCGCCGATGTCGAGAAGCTGTGCGTCGACACCGCAGCTGCCTATGGCCTGACGGCCGAATGCCGTCAGTCGAACCACGAGGGCGTCCTCGTCGATGCGATCCACGAGGCCCGGGCCAAGCAGGTGATCGGTATCATCATCAACGCCGGCGCCTATTCTCACACCTCGATCGCGTTGCACGACGCGTTGATGGGGGTGAAAATCCCCACCGTCGAGGTGCATATCAGCAACATTCACGCTCGCGAGAGCTTCCGACACCATTCTTTCACCGCGAAGGCAGCGTTTGCATCCATTTGCGGCTTCGGCATTGACGGCTATCGGCTCGCGATCGCCGGTCTCGCGGAGAAGATTGGCGCCGAAAACACCAAGGCGAAGGCCTGACGTCTCGCCGCCCCAAAGAACACCAAGCAGAAGAGTTTTGGATCACCATCATGGCGCGCCAGCCCAATGAGAAGACCCCCGCGAAATTCGAAGACAGCGAGCTGATCCGCGAGCTCGCAGCCCTGCTCGACGAGACCAGCCTGACCGAAATCGAGCTTGAACGCGCCGGATTGCGGATTCGCGTGGCCCGCAACGTCACCGTGGCTGCCGCTGTGCCCGCTGCCATGCCGTCCGCCGCGGCAGCCATGCCGGTTGTCGTGGCCGCCGCCGCAGCTGCTGCGAGCGCCGACCTGTCGAAACATCCGGGCGTCGTGCCGTCGCCGATGGTCGGCACCGCCTATTGGGCGCCCGAGCCCGGCGCCAAGCCGTTCGTCGAGGTCGGCGCCAAGGTCGCGGTCGGCCAGACCTTGATGATCATCGAAGCCATGAAGACGATGAACCAGATCCCCTCGCCGCGGGCTGGGACGGTCACCCAGATCCTCGTCGAGGACGGCCAGCCGGTCGAGTTCGGCGAGCCGCTGGTGATTATTGAATAGAGGCGAATAGCGAATGGCGAGCAGCGACTAGGCTCTCGTCTCGTCTCCCTTCCTCGCTGTTCGCTACTCACCATTCGCCCATCGAGGCAACATGTTCGACAAAATTCTCATCGCCAATCGCGGCGAAATCGCCCTCCGCATCCTGCGGGCCTGCAAGGAGCTCGGCATCTCCACTGTCGCGGTCCACTCGACCGCGGACGCTGATGCCATGCATGTGCGGCTCGCCGATGAAAGCGTCTGCATCGGCCCCCCGCCTTCGAAGGACAGCTATCTCAACATTCCGGCACTGCTCGCGGCCTGCGAGATCACCGGTGCCGATGCGGTCCATCCCGGCTACGGCTTCCTGTCCGAAAATGCGCGTTTTGCGGAAATCCTGGCTGACCACAACCTGCATTTCATCGGTCCGAAGGCTGAGCACATCCGCCTGATGGGCGACAAGATCGAGGCCAAGAAGACCGCAAAGCGCCTTGGCATTCCCGTGGTGCCCGGCTCGGACGGAGCCGTGACGCCCGACCAGGATGCGATGGCCATCGCCCGTCAGATCGGCTTTCCGGTGCTGGTGAAGGCCGCAGCCGGGGGCGGCGGACGCGGCATGAAGGTCGCGCATACCGAGGGCGATCTTGCGCTCGCGCTCACCACCGCCGCCAATGAGGCCAAGTCGGCGTTCGGCGACGCCTCGGTCTATCTGGAAAAATATCTGCAGAAGCCGCGGCACATCGAGATCCAGGTGCTCGGCGACGGCCGCGGCGGCGCCATCCATCTCGGCGAGCGCGACTGCTCGCTGCAGCGCCGTCACCAGAAGGTCTGGGAAGAAGGCCCCTCGCCTGCGCTGGATGCCGCAGGCCGCGCCAAGATCGGCCAGACGGTCGCAAAAGCGATGCAGCAGCTGAAATATATCGGCGTCGGCACCGTCGAATTCCTCTACGAGGATGGGGAGTTCTACTTCATCGAGATGAACACCCGCATCCAGGTCGAGCATCCCGTGACGGAGATGATCACCGGCATCGATCTGGTGCTGGAGCAGATTCGCATCGCCGCCGGCGGCGATCTGCCGATGAGCCAGGATGAAGTCGTCATCAACGGCCATTCGATCGAATGCCGCGTCAACGCTGAAAACCCGGTCAGCTTCCGCCCGTCACCCGGCAAGATTCTTCAGTACCATCCGCCAGGGGGGCTGGGCGTCCGCATCGATTCGGCGGTCTACCAAGGCTACGTGATCCCGCCCTATTACGATTCGCTGGTCGGCAAGCTGATCGTGCACGGCAAGAGCCGTGTCGAATGCCTGATGCGGCTCCGGCGCGCGCTCGACGAAATGGTGGTCGATGGCGTCGAGACCACGCTGCCGCTGTTCCGGGCGCTGGTGCGCGAGCCCGCGATCATCGACGGCGACTACCATATTCATTGGTTGGAGCAATATCTGGCTGGGCAGAAAGCCGAATGACGCGCGCGTTTTTTACGCCCGCCGGGAACTAAATCGGCGCACAAGCGTTCTGCCCGTTCGGGAGTTCGGTCCCGTGGGGGCATCCATTTTTCAGCCAACAATGAGTATGCGTCGTGGCGCCTGAGGTGAGACACAGGCGCGCGCTGGGCCAGATCCTGCTGCTGTCGGCAGGCTTCCTGGTCCTGGTTGCTATCAGCACGGCCTCCGTGCTGCTGGTCAACAAAGCACGCGAGGATAGCGCGTGGGTGGTCCACACCATCGAGGTCGAGAACCAGGTCAACACGCTGTTGCTCGATGTCCGCCGCGCCGAAAGCAATGCGCGCGGCTATCTGCTGACGCGTGACGACCAGTTCCTGACGGCACACGACGAGGCCGTGGCGGCGATCCGCCCCGACCTCGACAAGCTGGCGAGCCTCGTCACCGACAATCCGATGCAGAAGGGTCATATTGCCAAGCTGCGCGCCGAGATCGAAACCCGGCTCAGCCAATTCGAGCGCGAGAAAGCACTGGCCGCCGGCGGAGACGACGCGGCTGCAACCGCGCTAGTCCGCAGCGCGGCATCTGGAAACACCAACGCCAACATCGGCGCTGTCGCCGACCTGATGCGTGCCGAGGAAGCGCAACTATTCGCGCAGCGGTCGGCCAATGCCGATCACAGCCAGAGCCTGGCGACGCTGGTGACCATCACGGGCTCCGGGCTGGTGGTGCTGCTCGCCTGCCTTTCGGTCGTGCTGGTCCGCCGTTCCACCCGCGCCCGCGATGAGGCCGAAGCGCGCTTGCGCGAGAACTATCTCAATCTCGAGGCCACAGTCGACGAGCGCACGGCGGATCTGCGCGAGGCCAATGACGAGATCCAACGCTTCGCCTATATCGTCAGCCACGATCTGCGCTCGCCGCTGGTGAATATCATGGGCTTCACCAGCGAGCTCGAGGAGCTGCGCAACGACATCTTCCGGCGGATCGCCATGTTGGCGCGCACAGCCTCCGCTTCGCCGCCGCCGGCCGAAGGAACGGACCCCGAGCTCGAGGGCGCCGACCAGCAGCTCTCGGAGGATTTTTCCGAGGCACTCGGCTTCATCAAATCGTCGATTGCTAAGATGGACCGCTTGATCACCGCGATCCTGAACCTGACCCGCGAAGGGCGCCGCGAATTCGTGCCGACCCGGATGGACACGCGCGAGCTGATCGAGGCTGTCGTGACTACCCTCGCTCATCAGGCCGCCGAGGCCAATGCGACGATCCGGATCGAACCGCTGCCGACCATTGTCAGCGACCGCCTCGCGCTGGAGCAGATTTTCTCCAACCTGATCGACAATGCGATCAAATATCTGAAGCCTGGAGTGCCGGGGGACATCGCGATCCGCGCCCGCACCAAGCTCGGTTTTGCGATCTTCGAGATCGCTGATAATGGCCGGGGGATTGATCCCAAGGATCACCAGCGTATCTTTGACCTGTTCCGTCGCGCCGGGGCTCAGGACCGGCCGGGACAGGGCATAGGACTTGCACATGTGCGGGCACTGGTTCGGCGATTGGGTGGAACCATGTCGGTCGCATCGGAGCTCGGACAAGGCAGCACGTTCACGATAACGCTCCCGATCAACTGGAACGCCAGCAACCGGAACTCAGACCGATGACCATGCCCGTGACGATCATCATGATCGAGGACGATGAGGGACACGCCCGCTTGATCGAGCGGAACATCCGCCGTTCCGGCGTCAACAATGAGATCGTCCCGTTCACCAACGGTACAGATGCCGTGAGGTACCTGTTCGGAGACGACAGCAGCGGCGTGGTGCAAAAAGGCCGCGCGCTCCTGATCCTGCTCGATCTCAATCTGCCGGACATGACCGGCATCGAGATTCTGCGCATGGTCAAGGAGAACAAGTTCCTGAAGAGCGCGCCGGTCGTCATCTTGACCACGACCGACGACTCGCAGGAGATCAAGCGATGCTACGAGCTCGGTTGCAACGTCTACATCACCAAGCCGGTGAACTACGAGAGTTTCGCCAACGCCATTCGCCAGCTCGGCCTGTTCTTCTCGGTCATTCAGGTTCCGCCGACCCTATGAGCTCGACGTCGCCCACGCTGCTCTATATCGACGACGACGCGGCGCTGGCCCGGCTGGTCGAGCGCGGCTTGGCGCGGTTGGGCTTTGCGGTGGAACATGCCTCCGGCGCCGCCGAGGGGCTCGCCCGGCTCGAACAGGGTGGCATCGATGTCGTGGCGCTCGACCAGTACATGCCGGGCCTCGACGGGTTGGAGACGCTGGAGCGGATCATGGCCCAGCCCGATCCGCCGCCGGTGGTGTTCGTCACGGCGTCGCAGGATTCGAAGATCGCGGTGACGGCGCTGAAGGCCGGCGCTGCCGATTATCTCGTCAAGGACGTTCAAGGCGAGTTCATTCCGCTCCTGCAGGTCGCGGCCGAAGGCGCCCTGCGCCAGGCGCGGCTGCAGAAGGCCCGCGACGAAGCGGAAGCCGAGGTCCGGGCCTCGCGCGACCGCTATGCGGCGCTCGCCGCCGAGCGCGAGGTGCTGCTGCGCGAGGTCAATCACCGCGTCGGCAACTCGCTGCAGATCATCGCCTCGCTGCTGCACCTGCAGGCCAACACCAGCACGCAGGACGACGTCAAGGCCGCGCTCACCAATGCGATGGGGCGCGTGGCGGCGGTGGCGCAGGTGCACCGCCGGCTCTACACCTCGCACGACCTCAAGAGCGTGCTGCTCAATCAATATCTCGATGCGCTGCTGGAGGATCTCCGCCGCTCCGCCGAGGGCAACCGGATGTCGCGGCTGACCTTGAAGGCGGAGCCGGTCGAGATCGATCCGGACCGCGCGGTCGCGATCGGCATCGTCGTCAACGAACTCGTGATGAACGCGGTCAAATATGCCTATCCCGATTGCCCCGGCCCGATCCATGTCGAGCTGAAGCTCGATAGCGACGAGATCCTGTTATCGATCGCCGACAACGGCGTGGGACTGGAAGCGTCCGGCAGCGATCCGCGCTCGACCGGCATGGGTCAGCGCATCGTCAGCGCGATGGCCACCAAGCTCGACGCCACCGTGCAGCCGGATCCGAACCACCAGGGCACCAAGTTCGTGGTCCGGTTCCGGCGCACCAAGGAGGCGCCGCGACCTGCCGCCGCTGCGGCCAGCTGAGCGCGACGGAGCCGACGCACACCATACGCCGATCGCCGGTCGCGCACGCCGTGCTGCCCTGCTATGCTTTCGGCCATGACTTCGCGCGACTCTGCTGCGACCGAAATCACGCCGGAAGTTCTGCTGCGTGCCTACGCCTGCGGCATCTTCCCGATGGCCGAAAGCGCCGACGATCCCAGCCTGTTCTGGGTCGAGCCGGAGCTGCGTGGCATCATTCCGCTCACCGGCTTCCGCATCGCCTCGCGGCTGGCGCGCACGGTCCGTTCGGATGCGTTCACGGTCACGGTCAACCAGGCCTTCAAGGCGGTGATGGACGGCTGCGCCGCGCCACAGCCGGGCCGCGAGGACACCTGGATCAACAAGCGCATCCGCGAGCTCTACACCGGCCTCTATGCAATCGGCCATTGCCACAGCGTCGAGTGCTGGCAGGACGGCGAATTGGTCGGCGGGCTCTATGGCGTCAGCCTGGGCCGGGCCTTTTTCGGCGAGAGCATGTTTCATCAGACCCGCGACGCATCGAAGGTGGCGCTCGTGCATCTGGTGGCGCGGCTGATCGCCGGCGGCTTCGAGCTGCTCGACACGCAATATGTCACCGAGCACCTGAAGACCTTCGGCGCGCTCGAAATCCCGCGCCGACGCTATACGGCGCTGCTCGAACGCGCGTTGATCGGTCCGGCGGCGGATTTTGCCAGGCTCTCGCTCGATCGTCCGACCTCGGGGGCGGAGGCGCTCGCGATCATCGCGGGGCGCCAATAGCGCCCTCATGTGCGTCCGCGTCCCAGCGCAGACGGTTCGCAGCCCGCGATGACGTTGCCGATCGGCCTACCTGAAAACTCCGAACGGCCCGCCGGATTGCGGCGGCGGTGGGGGCGGTGGCGGCGCGACCTGCTGGGTCTGATATTGCGGCGGCGGAGGCACCTGTGCCTGCGGGCGCGGCGCGGCCTGACGCTGCGGGCGCTTCTGCGCCGGCTGCGTGGCGGGCGTTGCGGCCGGCTTCGGCTGGTCCGGCGCCGCACTGACCACGGTGGTCTGCGGGTCTTTGCAGTCCGTCAGCCAAATGTCGTAGATCGGATGCTCGACGCCATGCAGGCCCGGGCTCGCCGCGAACATCCAGCCGGAGAAGATCCGCTTCACCTCGCCCTGCAAGGTGATCTCGTCGACCTCGACGAAGGCATCGGTGTTGGCAGCTTCGGTGGCGGGACGCGTGTAGCAGGCGTCCGTCTTCACGCGCAGCGCGCCGAACTGCACGGTCTCGCCGATATCCTCGTCGAAATTGATGATGCGGCCAGTGATCTTGTCGAGGCCCGAGAAGGTGGCCTTCTTGTTCACGATCTTCTGGGCCGGCGGCTCGGTCACGACCTCATCGCCCGGCTGCAAAGTCGCCGGCGTTTGAGGCACGTTGCCGTTGGGCGGCACGGCGGCATTCTGCGGCGCGCCGGTCTGCGGAGTCCCACGCGACGGTGACCGCTGGCCGGGCGGCAGAGCCGACAGGCCGGGGTTGGCGCCGGGCGCCGGCGCGGCCCCGGGTTGACCGCCGGGCGGTACGGCGGCGACAGGAGGGTTGTTTTGCGGGACGACGGTGGTCCCCGGCGGCGGCGCCAGCGGCTGCGATTGCACCGGGCCGGGCAACCCTGCGCCTTGTCCAGGCGCCATCCGAGGCTGCGGCGCCGGCAACACCCGGCCTTGCGGGAGCTCCGGAACCTCTTCCTCCTCGTCCGGCGGCGGCATCGGCTCGCCACGGCGTGGAATATTGCCGGGAGGACGGGGAACGGGATCAGAGAAAATCGTGCCGATCTGGGCCCGCGCCGGCACAGGCAGCGCGAGGGAGGTGGCGGCCAGCAAGGCCGCGAGACCGGTAACAGCAATAATTCGATGCATCTCGCGCGGCTTTATCAGGCGAATCGGGTTCTCGGACAGTTTAAAGGGGAATGTCCCATCCGCCGCTCTCGATCGGGTACCCCGTTAACATGCCGAATACGGCGGGGAAAGGGCGACCTGTCGGCGCAGGGCGCGCTGGTCGGGCCGCTCCCCGGATGAGATAGTCGGCCCACGGCCAGGTTCCAGTGCCGTAACGATAAGCCTCCGGCGCGACCGGACGCAGAATGAGGAAATAACAGGTCCCCCATGCCCGTTACGCTCGATGCCGATGCGGCCGCCGTCTACAAGGCCTTCCAGGAGGCCGGCCGGCCCGCTTATGAAACGCTGACGCCCGATGAAGCCCGCGCCTACTACCTCGCCGCGCGGGTCGTCACCAATCCGGAGCCGCCGGAGCTTGCCGAGGTGACGCAGCTCGCCATCCCCGCCCCGCATGGAGCCATCCCGGCGCGGCTCTATCGGCCGACCACGCTGCGACAAGCTGGCGGCCTCGCGCCGGCCCTGGTGTTCTTCCATGGCGGCGGTTGGGTCATCGGCGACCTGGATTCGCACGACGTCGTCTGCCGCATGCTCGCGCATGAAGCCGAGCTGATCGTGATCTCGGTCGACTATCGCCTGGCGCCCGAGCACAAATTTCCGGCCGCCATCGATGACGCGATCAGTGCGACGCAATGGGTCGCCGACAACGCAGCCGCGCTCGGGATCGACCCCACGCAGCTTTGCGTTGGCGGTGATTCCGCGGGCGGCAATCTTGCGGCCGTGGTCGCGCTCTCCGCGCGCGACGCGGATGGGCCGACGATCGCGGGCCAGGTGCTGATCTACCCCGCCACCGACTTTGCGATGAGCCATCCCTCGCATCGCGAGCCGGAGACGAGCGTGCTGCTGACGCATTCCGTCATTCGCTGGTTTCGCGATCATTATCTGACCAGCGCCGCCGATGAGCATGATTGGCGCGCTTCGCCTGCGCGCGCGGAGACGCTCGCTGGCCTGCCGCCGGCCTATGTGCTCACCGCCGGCGCCGATCCGCTGCGCGATGAAGGCAACGATTATGCGCAGCGTTTGCGCGACGCCGGCGTCCCGGTCACGGACCGGTTCTTCCCTGGCCAATTCCACGGCTTCTTCACCATGGGCAAATTGCTACCGCAGGCCAATGTCGCAGCCGCGGAGATCGGGGTTTGGCTCAGGGCGTTGAACGCTGAATGAGGCCGAGGCAGCTTGCCCCGGCAGGTCGTTCCGTGTGATGTAGGGTCTGGTATACCAGGCTTGCGATTGACGGCCTGGGCCTCATCGCCACCCGCTGGTGTCGCGGTGGGGCAGAAAATTCGAATGAATCGTCTGGGGAACACCAAGGTATGGCACGCAATATTCTGATCCTGGGAGCCTCATACGGCTCGTTGCTGGCGACCAAGCTGTTGATGGCGGGTCATAACGTGACCCTGGTCTGCCGGAAGAATACCGCCGAGCTCATCAATCGTGAGGGCACCGAGGTTCGCATCAAGCTGCGCGACGAGCCGACCCATCGCTCGATCTTTTCGCGCACTTTGCCGGGCACCCTCGATGCCACGCCTCCGCACGAGGTCGATCTGTCGCGCTACGATCTGGTCGGCCTGGCGATGCAGGAGCCGCAATACACCAACCACACCATCCGCGTTCTGATGATCAAGATCGCCGAGGCCAAGCTGCCTTGCCTGTCGATCATGAACATGCCGCCCCTGCCCTATCTGAAGCGGATTCCGGCGCTGGCGAACATGGATCTCGAGGAAGCCTACACCAACCCGCGGGTCTGGGAGCGCTTCACGCCCGGCCTGGTGACGCTGTGCTCGCCTGATCCGCAGGCGTTCCGTCCGCCCGAAGAGGGCGCGAACGTGCTGCATGTCGGCCTTCCGACCAACTTCAAGGCCGCGATCTTCGAAGATGAGAAGCACAACGCGCTGTTGCGCGAGCTGGAACGCGATATCGACGCGGTGACCCTGGACGGCCAGGACGTGCCGGTGAAGCTCAAAGTGTTCGACTCGCTGTTCGTGCCGCTGGCCAAATGGTCGATGCTGTTGACCGGCAACTATCGCTGCATCACGCCGTCCGACCCGCAGTCGATCCGCAATGCCGTCCATGGCGACCTCGCGCGCTCGCAATCGATCTATGACCATGTGGATGCCGTCGCACGGCGGCTCGGCGCCGATCCGAAAGATCAGGTGCCGTTCGAGAAATATGCCAAGGCCGCGGAAAGCCTGTTGAAGCCGTCGTCGGCGGCCCGCGCGGTGGCGAGCGGAGCGCCCTTCATCGAGCGGGTCGATCTCCTGGTGAAGCTGATCTCGCATCAGCTCGGCATGCCCAGTCCCGAGATCGACCGCACGGTCGAGATCGTCGATCAGAAGCTCAACGAGAAGATCGTGGTGAGCGGATCCGGCCCGCAGTAGCACACGTCATCACGCGCGCGTCATGGTGACGCGCGCTTCGGACACGCCGACGATGCCCGACATCATCGGTAACGAGATGTGACTTTGCGCTGTGACCGTGCTGACGCATGGTCCCGCCGTGCATTGATCTCGTTGCCCTGGACGTTCGGATGTTATCCCCGCTGCGCGGTGCGTTGCTTTTCCCGCTTCAAGCTCTCACCTGGCTCGGCAATCAGGGCACGCGCGCGATTGCCGCGCTCGTGCTGTTCGGCATCGCGCTGCCGCCGCTTGGCGAATTGCTCCGGCCCTACGTCACCGAAGCGATCTTCCTGCTGCTGATCATCTCCTTCATGCGCGTCGATCTTTCGGCACTGCGCAGTTATCTGCGCAGGCCGGCGCTGGTGCTGGCGGCAACGGCATGGACAACAATCGCGGTCCCCGCGCTGGTCGGGATGTCAGCGCATATCGCCCATGCCGATGCGCGTGCGCCCGATCTGCTCCTGGCACTGATGCTGCAGGCCATGGCGTCGCCGATGATGGCATCACCGGCCCTGGCTGCGCTGATGGGCCTCGATGCGACGCTGGTCCTGATCACGCTGGTGACCTCGACGGCGCTGGTGCCGCTCACCGCCCCGCTGTTTGCCTATTTCTTCCTCGGGACAATCCTGACGCTGTCGCCGCTCGCGCTCGGGCTGAAGCTTGCCGGCATCCTGGCCGGAGCGCTCGTCGTCGCCGCCATCATCCGCGTCGCGGCCGGCATCGCGGCGATCCGTCGCCACCGCGCCCCGATCGACGGGCTGAACGTGCTGATCCTGTTCGTCTTCGTCGCCGCCGTGATGGGCCATGTCCTCGCGGACCTCTGGGCCGATCCGCTGCACATGCTCGCGCTTGCAGCGCTCGCCTTCGCGATGTTCTTCCTGCTGTTCGCCCTCACGATGCTGCTGTTTCGTGGCTCAGGCCGCGACCGCGCCATGGCGCTCGGACTGATGGTGTCGCAGCGGAACATGGGACTGATGCTGGCGGCCACCGAAGGCGCGCTGCCAGGCGCCACCTGGCTCTATTTCGCGATGAGCCAGTTTCCGATCTATCTCGCGCCGCTCCTGTTGCAGCCGCTGGCCGAGCGACTGCGCGCCAAGCCGCGCAGCGAGACCGATCACGGGCTGATCAGCCCTGCATCCGAATGATGCATCCCCTCGTACACGGCACGCTCAGAGATGGCCGCAGGACCTCGCCGCGTCGCTCAGGTTGCCGAAGCGCTCGATATGCGTGTTGCTGGCGCGGCAAGCCGAAGCTACCCTGCTGCGCACTGCCGGGCAGGAGGATCAAGTGACGACATCCGACGAACAAAAGATTTCCGAAGACCGCCGCGAGGCGTTGCGCTACGCCCTTGCGATCGGCAGCGGTGCTGCGCTTGCATCCGCGATGGCCAGTCCCGCCTCGGCGCAAGCCGCCGCCGACAATACGCTCGATCGCGTCCGTGCCAGCAAGGTGCTGCGCATCGCAGTGCTGCCGGGCGAACTGCCCTATTTCAACAAGGACCTCGCCACCGGCAACTGGTCGGGCTTCTCGATCGAGATGGCCAACGACATCGCCAAGCTGCTCGATGTGAAGCTGGAATACACCGAATCCACCTACGGCAATTCGGTGCTCGACCTGCAGGCCAACAAGATCGACCTCGGCTTCGCGCTCAATCCGACCCCGCAGCGCGCGCTGGTGGTGGATTTCACCAACACCGTATTTCCGCATCCGTTCGGCGCCATGCTCAAGAAAGGCCTGGAGGCGAAGACCTGGGCCGACATCAACAAGCCCGAAGTCAGGATCGCCGTCGACGTCGGCTCCGCCAATGAGGCGGTGGCCCGGCGCTTTGCGCCGAATGCCACGATCAAATCCCTGAAGTCACGCGACGAGGTGATGCTGGAGATGGCGTCCGGCCGCGTCGACGTCGTCGTCAATGCACTGGTGCTGGGGCTGACCGCGATCGCCAAGAACCCCAATCTCGGCACCTACAAGATCCTGCAGTCGCCCTCGGTCTCGGTCGCTTCCGCCATGGCGGTGCGGCGCGAGTCCGACAAGCGCTGGCGCGACTTCCTCTCAGTGTGGGTCGACTACAACAGAGGCATCGGCCAGATGCGCGAATGGTTCGTCAAGGGCCTGTCGCTGTCGGACGTGAAGCCCGAGGACGTGCCGGTCGAACTGAGCATTTGATCTACCCGCCGTCATTGCGAGGAGCGCAAGCGACGAAGCAATCCAGACTTCTTTCCCGGCTCTGGATTGCTTCGCGGAGCTGTCATCGGGCCGCGCATCCGCGCGGACCCGTTGGCTCGCAATAACGACAACCGAACTCACGCCTTGTCGTAGGTCATGCCGCGCTCGAGCCACCGCCCGAGCCAGGTGGCGGGGAACAGGATCGCGAAATAGATCAGCGCGATGATGGTGTAGACCTCGAGCGGCCGGTAGGTATCCGCATTGATCAGGGTTGCATTATAGACGAGATCCGGCACCGCGATCACCGACACCAGCGAAGTGTTCTTCAGCTGCGTCACCGACTGGTTGACGTAAGGCGCGAGCATCGGCTTGAGCGCCTGCGGCAGGATCACGAGCCGCATCATCCGCCACGACTTCAGGCCCAGCGCGCGCGCCGCGTCCCACTGCCCGCGGGGCACGCTTTCGATGCTGCCGCGCACGATCTCCGCGTAGAACGCGCCGCCATAGAGCGACAGCACGGTGACGGCCGCGATATGCGCGGGGATGTTGACGCCGATCAGGACCGGAAAGGCGTAATAGAACCAGATGATCTGCACCAGCAGCGGCGTGCAGCGGAACAGTTCGATATAAGCAAGCAGCAGCCAGTCGATCACCCGCCAGCGCCTGAGCCTGGCCAGGCCGACGATCAGCCCGATCACCGTGCCCAGAAAGATCGTCCCGACGGTGTAAGCCATGGTCCAGCCGAGCCCGATCCAGAACAGCCGGCTGTATTTGGTGAGGATCGCGAAATCCCAGACGTAGTTCATGCCCGCTCCGCAGTGGCGCGACCGCGCGCCTGCTCTTGTCCGGTTCTCACAGGTAGCGGCTCGGGGCAAACGCCGAGGCGTCGAAGGACGGCCTGTCTTGCGCGATCATGGCCGCGACCGCAGCCCCCGTGGCCGGCCCCGTGGTGAAGCCGATATGCTGATGGCCGAATGCAAACCACAGGCCGGAATGGCGCGGCGCAGGGCCGATGATCGGCAGCGAATCCGGCAAAGTGGGCCGCGCGCCGCGCCAGGGCGCGGCAACGGCCTCGCCGAATTCCGCGACAGCGTGCGCCAGCGGCACCACCTGCGTCAGCTGGGCGAAATTCGAGGGCGCATCGCGGTCGGTCAGTTCGACACCGCTGGTGACGCGGATGCCGTTCTCCATCGGCGTCATCACGAAGCTGCCCTCGGCATCGTGGATCGGCCGCTGCAGCTTGCGCGCCGGGTTAGGCCTGAATTCCTGGTGGTAGCCGCGCTCGAACGCCATCGGCACCTTGTAGCCCAGTGGCTTGAGGATATCCGGTGACCACGGCCCCAGCGCGACCACGACATGGCGGGCGCGGATGACGCCGTCGCCGAGCACGACCCGCCAGCCATCGCCGTCCGTCACCAGCGCGTTGATGTCGGATTGCCGCAGCAAGCCGCCGCTCCCCGCGACCATCCGCGCATAGGCCTTGGTGACATTGCCCGGCGAGTCGACCGATGCCGTCTGCGAATGCAGCAAGCCGACCGCGTAGGACGGGACGATGTTGGGCTCGAGCGCAGAAATGGCCTGGCGATCCAACAGTTCGCTCTTGATGCCGTAGTCGGCGAGGACATCATGCTCGGCCCTGGCCGCCGCGACCGCCTCGCTGCGCCAGACTTTGAGCCAGCCGGTCTCGCGGATACGCTCGGGCACGCCGGCCCGCGCGATCCAGTCGCGATGCAGCTTGAGCGAGGCGCCAATCAGCCCATGTAGCGCGGTCGCGCGGGGCTTGACCCGGGCATCGACCGCATTGGCAAGGAAGCGCAGCACCCAGTCGACGTTCCTGATCGTCCAGGACGGACTCCAGCGCAACGCCGCGCTCTGGTTGGTGAGATAGGACGGCAGAGTCTTGAACAGCGACGGCTTGTTCAGCGGCAGGATCGAGCCGCTCGAGAGGATGCCTGCATTGCCGTGGGAGGTCTCCTCGCCAGGCGGCCTGCGATCGACAAGAATGACGGAGAGACCGCGCTCGCGGATCGCATAGGCTGCGGACACGCCAACGATGCCCGCCCCCAGCACGACGACATCAGCTGCTTGTTCGTTTGTCCCGGCCGCCATCGCGCCGTCATTCCCCTACATCAAGGTCAGTCCGCCATCGACCGGCAGCACCGCGCCGGTGATGTGACGGGCTTCCGGCGACAGCAGGAAGGCCACCGTCGCCGCGATATCATCGGGCTCGGCAAGTTGCTGCAGCGGATTGGCTTTGGCGGCCCTCTCCCACGCCGCTGGATCCAGCGAGCCGAGCCGTCCCACATCCTTGCGCGTGTAGCCGGGCACGACGACGTTGGCCGTCGCCCCCGTCGGCGCAAGCTCGATGGCAAGACACTTCACCAGCGCTTCCAGCGCGGCTTTGGCTGCGGCCGAGGCGGGAAAGGTGCCGCCCGGCACGAAGCGGTGCGCCACGAAGCTCGAGATCGCCACGACCCGCCCCTGCGCGCTCCGCGTCAGATCCGGCAGCGCCGCGCTTGCAAGCTCATGGAAGGCCCCCGGCATCACCGCAAAGGAGCGATCAAACTCCTCGCGTGGCAGATCCCGAAAACTGCGGCGGTCGGCGAAGCCGGCGGCATGGACCAGCGCGTCGATGCCGCCGAACGTGTCGCGCGCCGCGCGAACCAGATCGGAGGCCGTGTCGGCGGTGGCGAGGTCGCCGCAGCGATAACTGACGGTGGCTCCCGCCTGCCGGCATTCGTCAGCGACGGCCTGCAGCCGCGACAGCCCGGCCTCGTCAGCCCCCTGCCCGTGCAACATCAGTGCCTGTCCCGGACCTGCCAGTCGCCGTGCTACGGCCGCGCCGATGCCGGCCCCGCTGCCGGTGATGATGGTGGTGCGCATGCCCCCAAATCGCAATCGAACTTATCTCGGCCGGACTATAGGTCGCGCGTCCACGGATGCCAACAATCGCCTAGAGCATGATCCGGAAAAGGGCGAAGCGGTTTTCCGAAAAGATCATGCTCAAACAATAACCTAAAGCGCGATGACGATTCATCCTAATCTCATCGCGCTTTAGACCGACAATCCACTGCAGGTCGCCACGATCCTCGTGGCTTGCCAGAACCAGTGACCTCCATCGCGTGCCGCCTGCATGCTGAAGAAGCGCTTGTTCCAATGCGGATCATGCGTGAAGCGGATGTTCTCGATCTCGAAGGCCTGCTGTTGCCGCCTCCATTCTGTGACCCAGGCGAAATGGGCCTCATCCAGCTGCTGCCGCAGCCTGGAGACTTCGATCACATAAGGGGCTGGAAACAGAATCGCAAAACTCATGGAGCCGGCCATCGTGCGATCCTTTCGAGCTTCCGGACCATTGCCGAAACTCTATCCCGCCCGCGCCGCGCGGCGCAACGCCTGCGGCGGCTGGCCGAAGGCGCGGATGAAGGCGCGGCGCATGCGCTCAGGATCGCGGAATCCCGTCGTCTCCGCGACGCGCTCGATCGGCTCATGCGAGGCCTGCACGCGCAGGCGCGCCGCCTCGATGCGCAGCCGCTCCACGGCTTTCGACGGCGTGGTGCCGGTCTCCGCGATGAAGGCGCGCGTAAAATGCCGCGCGCTCATGCCGGCGCGCTCGGCGAGATTGTCGACCGTCAACGACGCATCCAGATTCTCGCGCGCCCAGGTGAGCAGCGGACCGAAGCGGCCGGTCGGCGCCTTCAATTCCAACAGTGACGAGAACTGGGACTGGCCGCCGCTGCGGCGATGATAGAGCACGAGCTGGCGCGCGGTGTCCTGCGCGATCTCGGCCCCGTGATCCTCCTCGACCAATGCCAGCGCGAGATCGATCCCGGCACTGATCCCGGCTGAGGTCCAGATATTGCCGTCGCGAATATAGATGCTGTCAGGCTCGAGCTTGACGTCGGGATAAGTCGCCAGGAATTGCCGGGTGCGGTGCCAATGCGTGGTGGCACGCTTGCCATCCAACAGACCGGCTTCCGCAAGAACGAACGCGCCCGAGCAGACGCTGGCGATGCGCGTCCCGCGCCTGGCAACGGACTGCACAAAGCGGAGGACGCATGTGTTGCGGGCCGCAGCTTCGACCCCGTCTCCACCCGCGATGAGCAAGGTCGACAACGCTGCGGCAGGTCCGAACTTGCGCGCCAGCATCTCGACGCCGGAAGACGAGCGCACCGGCCCCGGTTCGGCGGCGATCACCCTGATCGGCGTGGACCTGCGGGCATAGCGGCCGGCGATCTCGAACGCCGAGATCGGCCCGGCGGCGTCGAGCAGCTGGAAATCCGGAAAGATGAGGACGCCGATCATGGCACCGGTCTCACGATGGTTACACCGGACGTCACAAAACGAGGGAAATCCGGCATTTCTGACGTCGAGCCCATCACGCATAATCCGCGCGGTCAAGCATCTTCTCACTCAGCAAACCAGGAGGCCCGTCATGGCTGCGCCGCTCTCGGTCGTTTTCGTGTTGTTTCCGCGCGTCACCCAGCTCGACCTGACCGGTCCGCTGCAGGTGTTTTCCAGCATCCCGGGCGCGAGCCTGCAGCTCGCCTGGAAGCGGATCGAACCGGTGCCGACGGATTCGGTCCTCACGCTGATGCCGACCACGACATTCGCGGACTGCCCGCAGGCCGATGTCATCTGCGTGCCCGGCGGCTTCGGCGTCGATGATATCGTCAATGACGACGAGGTGATCGGCTTTCTGCGCCGGCAGGCGCCTGGCGCCCAATACATCACTTCGGTCTGCACGGGTTCGCTGGCGCTCGGCGCCGCCGGCCTGCTCGACGGCTATCGTGCCGCAACCCATTGGAGCGCGCGCGAGTGCCTGCCTTTGTTCGGGGCCACGGTCAGCACGGACCGCGTCTGCATCGACCGGAACCGCATCACCGGCGGCGGCGTGACGGCGGGCATCGATTTCGCGCTCACGCTCGTCTCACATCTGGTCGACCGCCAGACGGCCGAGATGATCCAGCTGCGGCTGGAGTACAACCCAGCGCCGCCGTTCCGCGCGGGCGCGCCGGATACGGCACCGGCCGACGTGTTGAGCGCGATGCTGGAGCGGATCGCACCGTCTCGGGAGCGCCGCATCGCCTCGGCGAATCGCGCCGCCGAACGGCTTCATCAGGCCTCACCGGTTCGATCGTAGCTTCGCATCGCAAAGAAAAAGGCCGCCGGATTGCCCGAGGGCACCCTGGCGGCCTTTCCTGTTCTTACGGCGACACCACATCTGGCGGGCGATTGCCGGACTGAGGCGCGGAGGAGCTGAGCTCCGTCCGGGCGTGAGATCCAGCTCGGGTGCCGCTGCATATCGGAGACAGTCGCGATTCTGTGCCCCGAACCGTCGCAGTGGAGAAACCCACCTCCGTAAGACCACGCCATTGAGCCGCATGCGCGGGCGATCGGCAAGAGGTCTCGGTAGAACGCGCATGCGCCATCCCCGTTAGTCCCGCAATTCACAGGACCGCTGACAGATCAGGCTTCGAGAGCGCTTCCGCGCGGCGCGATGCGCGCTGCAGCTACGTTCTGCCGGGGTGGAATGTCAAATAGGCCGATGATCAGTTGCCGGGCGTCCAGGCCTGATAATCACCCGTCGCCTTCGGCCGGCGACCGCTCGCGAGCGTCGAACCGGCTGGTCGATACGCCAACGGCGTTCCCGTCAGATTCGGCTGATGCGCCTTCTCCCACTCGCGCGGCTTGTAGCCGTCCTGGGTTGGAGGCACGTCGACCATATGGTGGATCCAGCCGTGCCAAGCCGGCGGAATCCGGCTCGCTTCAGCGAGCCCGTTATAGATCACCCAGCGGCGCTCGAAATGCAGCACCGGATCGATCTTGCCGCCGGCCGTGCGGTAATAGCGGTTGCCCTGCTCGTCCTGCCCGACCAGTTCCCCGAACCGCCAGGTCCATAACTGCGTGCCGAAGGTCTGACCGTTCCACCAGGTGAAGAACTTGAGCAGGAACTGTTTCATGCGAGCGAGCCGGATTGGAGGCGGGTTGCGTCCTGATGCCACCCCGCCACCGACTTGTCCAGTGTCACGCCTGGGCGCGCCCGCGGCCAGCATCACGTGTTCTGCCGGTTTCAACCGCTGCACACGGCAAGGTGTGGGTCCCGATCGGGAACGACCCCCGTCGCCTGAGGTTAGGTCATTTTCCCCTGATGGAGTCTGACCGATGTTCAATCTGAAGAAAACGGGCGCCGCTTTGGCGGTGGCGCTGATTCTGCCGGTGGCGGCGTCCACGGCGAGCTTCGCCCAAGGACCCGGCGGCCACGGAGGTGGTGGCGGAGCGATCGGTGGCGGTGGCGGCGGTGGCGGTCACGGTGGCGGCTTCGGCGGTGGTCCTGGTGGCGGCGGCTTCGGCGGCGGCCGGGGTGGCGGTGGCTTCAGCGGGGGCGGCAGCTTCGGCGGTCGCGGCGCGATGGCTGCGGCCCCAAGCGTCGCGGCGAGCCCAGGCACCCGAGTCGCAACCGGCCCGGGCGTGGCAACCGGTGGCTTTAGCGGCGGCGGCTGGCGCGGCGGTACCGGCGGCGGCGGTGGTTGGCATGGCGGCGGCTGGCATCACCGTGGCGGCTTCTGGCCGGGTGTCGCTGTAGGCGCCGCGCTCGGCTCCTACGCCTATTATGGCGGTCCAGACTATTATTATGATGATTACAGCCCGGACTACTACACCGATTATTCCTACTACGATGACAGTGCCCCGGTCGCAGTCGCAGCCGGCGGCGACGCAAGCTATTGCGCGCAACGCTACCGCTCCTACGACCCTGCGTCGGGCACCTATCTCGGCTATGACGGTCTGCGGCATCCCTGCCCGTAGGCTGCAGGCGACGATCCCAGGCATGACGACGACGGCGGCGCATCCCAGCGCCGCCTTTGTTTTGTGCCCAAGTTTTGTGCCGAATATTTTTTGCATCTGCTCTGTCATATGCCCGGCGCTGTGCAGAGATGCGGCGCATTCCGTCCTATACGCTTCGCCACTGCGTCATTGTCCTCGGCAAACGTGATTCGGGATCCGCCGCCGCATTTGACTGGGTGAAGAGTTGCGGGCCGCGGTTCTGAGCGAGACCGTCGAGTGCCATCGCTCGGACACGCCGCGCAGCGTTGCGCGCCCGAATGCTTCGCCCCTTGCGACGCAAGCCGTCTCGGCAGATCATCTCCTTATGGACATCGTCTCTGGATGCGCGGCGGAACCAGTGCGGCAACCGTCCGTGGCCTTGCTATCGAGAAGAACTGAGCAGAGTCGATGATCTCACAGCGATTGGCAGTTGCACTTGGTCTGGGAATGTTGCTGGCGATCGGAGCCGCATCGACGGCTCTCGACGTCAAGTCCCGTCACGATACGGACCGGGTCAATCATACGCTGAAGGTGCTGCAGCAGGCCTCCGAACTGCGGCTGCTGCTCCGCGAGGCCGAGTCGGCCGCCCGCGGATTCGTGCTGACCGATGCTGCGAGCCTGCACGTCGAATTCGAGCAGGCCAGCGCAAAGATCCCGCCCGCCCTCGCCGAGCTGATGCAGGGGGTCAGTGAGAATCCCGAGCAGTGGGCGCTGCTCAAGACCACCGAACCGCTGATCAAGCGCCGGCTGGAGATCGCTGCCCAGGCGATGGCCCTCCACACCGCAGGCGACACAGAGGGGATGCTCGATTTCACCAAGCGCGCCGAAGCGCGCGCCATGATGGCGAGGGTCTCGGAGCATATCGATCGTTTCACCACCGAGGAACGGCGGCTGCTGGCGCTGCGGTCTGCGACCTCGCGGAGCACCGGATCGCTGCTGCTGGGGATCGATCTTGCCGGCGTGGCCTTCGTGCTGCTCGTTGCCGCCCTGCTGCTGCGGCGCGCCTATATTGCCGACCGCACCTTGCGCGCCTCGCTCACGCGCTCCGAGGCCGAAGCCAGCTCGCTGGCGGAGAAATCCGAGAAGCAGCACGCCGATCTGATCGCGGCGCATGACAAGCTGCAGCACTCGGCGGAAGTGCTCGCGAACACGTTCAATACGATGGCCGAGGGCGTGCTGGTCATCGACGCCTCGGACAAGGTGATATTCTCCAATCCGGCGGTGGAGCGCCTGCTCGGCTACCGTGAGAACAAGAGCCTTACGGAGGTGCGCAGCCGGATCAGGGTGTTCGAAGGCGACGGCGTCACCCCGGTTCCGGATGCGGCGTTGCCGACGCCGCGCGTGCTGCGCGGGGAGTCCTTCGATCGCAGCGAAGTCGTGGTTCATCGTCTCGACAGCGACGACGTGGTGCGGCTGATGATCAGCGGCCGCCCGTTGCGCAACGCCGAGGGCCAGATCACGGGCGCGGCGATGGTCTATCACGACATCACGGCCGTCCACGAAACCGAGCGGCTGTTGCATCAGGCGCAGAAGCTGGATGCGATCGGCAAGCTGACCGGCGGCGTCGCGCATGACTTCAACAACATGCTGACCATCATCACCGGCACGATCGAGTCCCTGATCGAGGACACCAAGGATCGCCCGGCCGCGGCGGCAACGGCCACGCTGATCAGCGAGGCGGCGGACCGCTGCACGGAACTGGTCCGGCACCTGCTCGCCTTCGCGCGCAAGCAGCCGCTGCATCCGCGCGACAGCGACGTCAACAGCACCGTGCTCGACATCGCCAAGCTGTTGCGCCCGACGCTGGGCGAGCAGATCGAGATCAACTCGATCCTCGAAGAGGACGAGCCGCTGGCCCATATCGATTCGGCGCAACTGGCCAATTCGCTGGTGAATCTCGCGATCAACGCCCGCGACGCCATGCCCGATGGCGGCAAGCTCCTGCTGGAGACGCAAAGGGTCGTGCTCGACGAAGCCTATGCGGCGGCCAATGTCGGTGTCGCGCCCGGCCCCTACATCATGGTGGCGGTCAGCGATACCGGGACCGGCATGTCGGCGGAGGTGCGCGACCGCGCCTTCGAGCCGTTCTTCACGACCAAGGAGGCCGGCAAGGGCTCGGGCCTTGGCTTGAGCATGGTCTACGGCTTCGTCAAGCAATCCGGCGGCCATATCAAGATCTACAGCGAGGAAGGCCGCGGCACCACGATCCGGATGTATCTGCCGCCCGCCAAAGGCGGTGCGGAAATCAAGGAGACGCTCGAGGCTCCGATCCCCGGCGGCAGCGAGACCATTCTCGTCGTCGAGGACGACCGCCTGGTGCAGGATTTCGTGGTCACGCAGTTGAAGATGCTGGGCTACAAGACGCTCACGGCCTCGACCGGCGCCGAGGCGCTGGCGCAGGTCGATGACGGAGCGCGATTCGATCTCCTGTTCACCGACGTGATCATGCCGGGCGGCATCAACGGCAAGGAGCTCGCCGAGGAGATCAGCCGGCGCCGGCCGGAGATCAAGGTGCTCTACACCTCCGGCTACACCGACAATGCCATGGTGGAACATGGCCGGCTCGATCAGGGCGCGCTGCTGCTGACCAAGCCCTACCGCAGGTCGGATCTGGCGCAGATGGTGCGGCTGGCGCTGAAGGGCGCCGAGCATGAGACCGCCGAATCGTCGCCCTCGGCCCTCGCCTGAGCCGGCTGAAGCCCCGTCTCCGTAACCGCTGGTGAGTCCCGCCGATGCAAGGGCAAAAACCGTAATCGGACGGAGGCGAATGACTGCCCTGTGAACAGCGGGGCGAACGGCTGTGGACGACGTGCCCAACAAATTTTTCGGGTTTGGAATCCGCTCGGACTCACCGATACTTAAGCCCATCACGAGGCCGGGATCGGCCCTGGTTATCCCGCACTTTCCCCCATATTTAGTGTTTGATTCAGGAACTCGTACTAGTCCTTGACGGGCGCGACAGAGTCATCCTAGCTTCCACCCCGTCGGCGCGAGTTCTGTTTCGGGTCCCGCTGGCACCTCCCGATGGGTTCCGAAATGACCACTCCGCCGGCCTCATGGCCTCGGGTGAAGGGCGTGTCTGCCCTGCTTTTGGGATGATCTGGAACGCGCTGATTGAGGGGCTGCCGATAAGGCCCAGGGGACAGTTGGGGCGTTGAAAGAGACGGACCGGACCACCGGTTCTCACGGTTGCGTTTCGTTGTCCGCCCGTCAGGCGGGCGACGGCGCGGCGAATGAAAAATGACCCGGGTCTGCGCCAACGCAAAGCAGCCCGGAAACTTGATTGGGGCACGACCGATGCGGATTGAACGGCGTCATACCACCGAAGGACAGTCACCCTATGCCGGGCTCGAGTTCCGGCTGACCACCTCGGAGATCAAAAACCCTGACGGCTCGGTCGTGTTCCGGCTCGAGAATGTCGAGGTGCCGGAGTTCTGGTCGCAGGTCGCCTCCGACGTGCTCGCCCAGAAATACTTCCGCAAAGCCGGCGTCGCCGCGCGCCTGAAGAAGGTCGAGGAAGAGAGCGTGCCGTCCTGGCTGTGGCGCTCGGTGCCCGACACCGAGGCGCTGGCTGCGCTGCCCGAGACCGAGCGCTATGGCAGCGAGCGATCGGCCAAGCAGGTGTTCGACCGCCTCGCCGGCTGCTGGACCTATTGGGGCTGGAAGGGCGGCTATTTCACCGCCGAGGAGGATGCGCAGGCGTTCTATGACGAGCTGCGCGTCATGCTGGCCAAGCAGATGGTGGCGCCGAACTCGCCGCAATGGTTCAACACTGGCCTGCACTGGGCCTATGGCATCGACGGCCCCGGCCAGGGCCACTATTACGTCGACTACAAGACTGGCAAGCTGACGAAATCCAAATCGTCCTACGAGCATCCGCAGCCGCATGCCTGCTTCATCCAGGGCGTCGAGGACGACCTCGTCAACGAGGGCGGCATCATGGATCTGTGGGTGCGCGAGGCGCGCCTGTTCAAATACGGCTCCGGCACCGGCTCGAACTTCTCCAGCCTGCGCGGCGAAGGCGAAAAGCTCTCCGGCGGCGGCCGTTCGTCCGGCCTGATGAGCTTCCTCAAGATCGGCGACCGCGCCGCCGGCGCGATCAAGTCGGGCGGCACCACCCGCCGCGCTGCCAAGATGGTGGTGGTCGACGCCGACCATCCGGATATCGAGGCCTATATCGACTGGAAGGTGAAGGAGGAGCAGAAGGTCGCGGCCCTCGTCACGGGCTCCAAGATCAACCAGAAGCACCTGAAGGCGGTGCTGAAGGCCTGCGTCAATTGCGAGGGCTCGGGCGACGACTGCTTCGATCCCGAGAAGAACCCGGCGCTGCGCCGCGAGATCAAGCTCGCCCGCCGCGCGCTGGTGCCCGACAACTTCATCAAGCGCGTGATCCAGTTCGCCAGGCAAGGCTACAAGGACATTGACTTCCCGGTCTACGACACCGACTGGGATTCGGAAGCGTATCTGACCGTCTCCGGCCAGAACTCCAACAACTCGGTGTCGCTGAAGGACGATTTCCTCCGCGCGGTCGAGACCGACGGCGACTGGAATCTGGTGGGCCGCACCACCAAGAAGATCACCAAGACCCTGAAGGCGCGCGACCTCTGGGAGAAGATCGGCTACGCCGCCTGGGCGAGCGCCGATCCGGGCCTGCACTTCAACACCACGATGAACGACTGGCACACCTGCAAGGCGTCCGGCGACATCCGCGCCTCCAATCCGTGCTCGGAATACATGTTCCTGGACGACACGGCGTGCAACCTGGCCTCGGCCAATCTGCTGACCTTCTACAACACCACCACCAAGCATTTCGACGTCGGAGCCTACGAGCATCTCTGCCGGCTCTGGACGCTGGTGCTCGAGATCTCCGTGCTGATGGCGCAGTTCCCGTCCAAGGCGATCGCGGAATTGTCCTACGAGTTCCGCACGCTCGGCCTCGGCTACGCCAATATCGGCGGCCTGCTGATGACCATGGGTCTTCCCTACGACTCCAAGGAAGGCCGTGCGCTGTGCGGCGCGCTGTCGGCGATCATGACCGGCATTGCCTACAAGACCTCGGCGGAGATGGCGGGCGAGCTCGGCACCTTCCCCGGCTACAAGAAGAACACCGCGCACATGCTGCGCGTGATCCGCAACCATCGCCGCGCCGCGCATGGCCAGGCGACCGGCTATGAGACGCTCTCGGTGGCCCCGGTGCCGCTCGATCACGCCTCCTGCCCGCAGGCCTCGATCATCGCTCATGCCACCAAGGCCTGGGACGATGCGCTGGAGCTCGGCGAGAAGAATGGCTTCCGCAATGCGCAGGTCACCGTCGTGGCGCCGACCGGCACCATCGGCCTCGTCATGGACTGCGACACCACCGGCATCGAGCCTGATTTCGCGCTGGTGAAGTTCAAGAAGCTGGCCGGCGGCGGCTACTTCAAGATCATCAACCGCGCGGTTCCCGAGGCGCTGCGCGCGCTCGGCTATCGCGAAGCTGACATCGCGGAGATCGAGGCCTACGCGGTCGGCCACGGCTCGCTGTCCAATGCGCCGGGCATCAACGCCTCGACCTTGAAGGCCAAGGGCTTCACCGACGAGGCGATCGCGAAGGTCGAGAAGGCGCTGCCGACCGCCTTCGACATCAAGTTCGTCTTCAACAAGTGGACGCTGGGCGAGGACTTCATCCGCGACCAGCTCGGTGTCGGCGCCGAGGCCCTTAGCGCGCCGAACTTCGACCTGCTCTCGGCGATCGGCTTCACCAAGCGCGAGATCGAGGCTGCGAACGTCCACATCTGCGGCGCGATGACGGTGGAAGGCGCGCCGCATCTGAAGGCCGAACACTATGCGGTGTTCGATTGCGCCAATCCCTGCGGCAAGATCGGCAAGCGCTATCTGTCGGTCGAGAGCCACATCCGCATGATGGCGGCGGCGCAGCCGTTCATCTCGGGGGCGATCTCCAAGACCATCAACATGCCGAACGACGCCACGGTCGAGGACTGCAAGTCGGCCTATCTGCTGTCCTGGAAGCTCGCCCTCAAGGCCAACGCGCTCTATCGCGACGGCTCGAAACTGTCGCAGCCGCTCAACTCGCAGCTCATCAGCGACGATGAGGACGAGGACGATGCGGTCGAGGCGCTCTACGAGAAGCCGATGGCAGCAAGAGCGGCGCAGATCTCCGAGCGCGTGGTCGAGAAACTGGTCGAGCGTATCGTGGTGATGCGCGAGCGCGAGAAGATGCCGGATCGCCGCAAGGGCTACACCCAGAAGGCGGTGGTCGGCGGTCACAAGGTCTATCTCCGCACCGGCGAATATGATGACGGCCGGCTCGGCGAGATCTTCATCGACATGCACAAGGAGGGCGCGGCGCTGCGCTCCTTCATCAACAACTTCGCGATCGCCGTGTCGCTCGGTCTGCAATACGGCGTGCCGCTGGAAGAATATGTCGACGCCTTCACCTTCACCCGCTTCGAGCCGGCGGGTCCCGTGCAGGGCAACGACTCCATCAAGTACGCGACCTCGATCCTGGACTATGTGTTCCGCGAGCTCGCCGTCAGCTATCTCTCCCGCTTCGACCTCGCCCATGTCGATCCCAGCGAAAGCAATTTCGATGCGCTCGGCCGCGGCGTCGACGAAGGCAAGATGGCCGAGGACGGCCCAAGCCAGCAGGCCGCGAAGTACCTCTCGCGCGGCCTGACCCGCTCGCGGACGGACAATCTGGTCGTGATGCGTGGCGGCTCCTCCAGCCACGGCGGCGGTGCCTCCGTTCCCTCCCCCCTCGTGGGGGAGGGTCAGGGAGGGGGGCCCCGGGTCTCCGCTCTCTCTTCTTCAAGGACCGGCGACACCATCGAAGGCGCCGTCGCCCTGAAGCAGGAGCCGAGCCACGACCTCTCGCCCACCGAGAAGCTGGAAGCCCTGCAGTGGAGCAAGGCCGGCAGCGCCGCCGCCCAAACCGCCACCAAGGCCGAGCGCCGTGCCGAAGCCAAGGCCAAAGGCTACGAAGGCGAGATGTGCAGTGAGTGCGGCAACTTCACCTTGGTGCGCAACGGCACCTGCATGAAGTGCGATACGTGCGGGTCCACGACGGGGTGTTCGTAACGAAGACCAAACCGAAATGCCCGGGCCTCGGCTCGGGCATTTCACCATCTGATCCACTTACGGGGGAATGCGATGACAGATAAGCGTATCTACGTCGAACGCCGGCCGGAAGGTGACTACGCTGTCCGGCGGGCAGGCTCAGAGCGGGCTAGTGATGTCCTGCCGACACAGCGCGAAGCGATCGACCGCGCCCGAGAGCTCAGCCCGGACGCACAGCCCCACGTGGAGCGGGTTCGAAATACGTCTCGCGGCTCGCCCGACAAGTGGCGGAAGCCGTAATCAAGAAAAACGCGCGCGGCCCTGCATGAAGTACGATGGAGTGTTCGTAAGGAACCATCGACGATAAGGAGCTTCAATGGACGATGAGCATGACGATCGCAAGGTCACCCGTCGCTCCAACGACGAGTGTCGGCGCTTAGCTCAACGTACAAAGGAGTACTACCACATCGGCAGAACGTGGCCAGTTAACATCGGCCGCGTCCTTCGTTGTGGAAAAATATTAACTGTCCGAGGTGAGAAGCCGCTTATATATCGGGTGGTCCCAGACGCCGTCCTTGGATTGAAAGATGCCAGAACAGAATTAATTGACGGTTCTGTAGTGATTACTACGAGGCAGTCGGTCGGTTCATCTCTCCTCTGGGGAGATCCCCGAACTCGAATGACAATGGCACACGAGCTTGGCCATGGGGTAATGCATGCCGAAGAGGGCGCCGTTGACCATCGCGCCACTGGCGCCACCGGCACAACCACCATTTCCAAGATGAGCGCCTCAGAGTCGGCTGAACACCAAGCAAAGGTCTTTGCATCAGCTTTTCTCATCGACGACCAAAGAGCCGCAGAACTCGCCACTTCGATGGATATCGCCCTGGAATTCTTGGTTAGCGGTTCGGCTGCCGAGATTTGCTTCGAGCGAGTTCAGGCGCAGCGCGAGCGAGAAGCAGCTGCGGCAAGAGTTATGGAGGAAAATAAAAAGTTTCAGGCCCTAATGAAAACGTCTCAAGAGAAGAACTACCATTTACAAGCTTTTTGCCCTTCTTGTAGACGCCAAACATTGCTCCCATTAGGAACGAAAGTAGGATGCAATGGAGAAGGTTGCGGATATATTGGCGACCACCCCGAAGACAATTAGCTATCCAGGTTATCAGCCCGTTGAGGACAGAAAGCGTCGTGCCAAGCTTACATAAGGCAAGACGACAGCATTTCGAACCGCTCACGAGAGCTAGTCTTAACGCGGCTCGGAGCGAATGGAGAAGGTCACCAAAAACGCGCTTCCTAATGGACGCAAATATGGAGCCTTGGGCGGTGCATGTTATGCGTTACAAAAACTTTGACGTGAAAGAGTGCGACGTGGCACGTCTCAGGACCGTTGACGATCAGACTGTGTTTGCAACTGCATGGAAGCTGCGCCGACTACTCATTACGCACGATGCCGACTTCTTAGATGATCGCCTGTTTCCATTTGAACGGTGCGCTGGACTGTTGGTCCTTCCAAGTTATGGAAGTGTCAGCATGGAATTTGCAAACGTATTAGCAGGCGCCTGTGACCTGATTTCAAAAGGAGCGCACCTTTGGTTTCACACCAAAATTGTCGCTAGACGTGACTTCACCGTCAAGGTTCGAACATGGGAAAGATCGAACGGATTCGTCGCAGAATGGGATTATCGAATCGCTAAGGGCTATCGCCAGGCTGCTCTCCATGCTCCGTGAATTTAGGCGATGGAATTACGGTGGCGTTGCACTTTACTTCCCATAGCCCGGGCCGATTGCCGCGGTCGACCCTTGCGCTGGCAAGGGCGGATTAGCGGAGCGTAATCCGCCAACTTCGGTATGCCGCTATGTGCGGCGCGTTACGCTTCGCTAACGCGCCCTACTCGCTCCATCAATGTCTGGCCACCTGGAGCATGGAGGACCGGAAGCGTCTTCCGCCCTCGCCCCTGCGGGCGAAGGCGGAAGCGACACGCATCAAGACATTTCTTGGAGGCATTTTTCTTTCGACATCGATGGCTTGCGCGTCCGCTCAACCCATGGCACGTGCCCGCCTATCCGACGAAGTCCGCCCAGCACCAGCCGCGGTATGGACCGAGATGGTAGTTGACCGGACAACCGCCATATGGGCCGGGCCGGACCCGTCGTATCCAGCACGCCTGGCCGGCATGGCCGAGCGAATAGCCTGGCGGACATCCGCCGAACGGGCCCGCCGGGACCGAGAGCGGATAAGCCTCCGCATAAGTAGCACAGCCGAAAAGAGGTGAAAGCGAGCGCCGTTGCGCCGAAGAGCAAGCGTAGGGCCGATTAGCGCAGCGTAATCCGCCGCTCTTGCTCCCAGTCGGCGCGTTACGCTTTGCTAACGCGCCCTGCTCACTGATCACGAAGGGAGCGGTGGGACAAATGGCCGATGTCGCGGCTGTAGTCGGCTAGCAGCCGAACGCCGTCCGTTCTCGCTGGGCTCGGCGAGGCATCTACACTTCTCGTCTGCTTGTCGGACCTCGCTGCTCTTCCCCCGAGATCATCTACCCGTGAAGCGAAGACACGCGTTAGATTTCTACTCGGGCTGTTCCCAAAAGTGGTCGGTCGCCGGCGGAGAGACCCATCCGTGTTTGAACTGCTCCCATACCGAAATCATGGGTGGAGGAAGCTGCGGGTCGGCGAAGGCGCCTGCGGCAATAACAACCCAGCCTGGCCTCAGGTCTGGAATTTCCCAATGAACGGTTGAGCCGCATTGCGGGCAAAAATGAAAAATGACGCGCCCTCCGCGATCGGAGATGCGAGAAAAACGATGCGACTCTCCGTGGATCTTTACCTGTTCTGGTAGCCAGAAGGTGTTCATCCCAAACGCTGATCCCGTCCGGCGCTGGCATTGTTGGCAGGAACAGGCCGCGACAAATATGGGCTCGTCCGTTGCTTCCGCTCGCAACGCCCCGCAGCAGCAGTGCGCTCGCCTCAGGCGGACAGGGGCTGTGACCGTCTGCCCCTTCAAGCCGCTGGAGCCATAGGCCAGTCTCGTGCGGGAAGGTGTCGTCTCATCTGTCATCGGCTCGTTCTCCATAAAGGTCTCCGTTCTCTATGGTGTCGGCCGTATATTGCGCGCGCATTTCACCACACTCTGGCGCGGCTACCACTGAAACATATCATCCAATCACGTGAGGGGGGTTTGAGCGGCAAGCGCAGGGCGGATTAGCGAAGCGTAATCCGCCAACTTCGCTGTGCCGCTATGTGCGGCGCGTTACGCTTCGCTAACGCGCCCTACTCGCTCCATCAATGTCCGGCCACATGGAGCATGGAGGACCGGAAGCGTCTTCCGCCCTCACTGCTACGAGGTGACGGCGGAAGCGACACGCATCAAGACATTTCTTAGACGCATTTTTCTTTCGAGGGCGATGGCTTGCGCGTCCGCTCAACCCACCGCACGCGCCCGCCTATCCGACGAAGTCTGCCCAGCACCAGCCGCGGTATGGACCGAGATGGTAGTTGACCGGACACCCGCCATATGGGCCGGGCCGGACCCGTCGTATCCAGCACGCTTGGCCGGCACGGCCGAGCGAGTAGCCCGGCGGACATCCGCCGAACGGGCCGGCCGGCACCGAGAGCGGATAAGCCTCCGCATAAGTGGCACAGCCGAAAAATGTGAAAGCGAGCGCCGTTGCGCCGACGAGAGCAGAACCAACACGGCCTATTTTCATGGGATCCTCGATGGGATTGATGAACGAGCCTCTATTGAGAACGAGCCTCTGCGATGGAGCGGCTTGTTCACCACCATGAACGTGGTGCTTCAATCCGCTTGCTATCGGTATCTACCTAAGGCTGAACGAGCGCTGAACGGTATCGCTGTATCAGCGACGATCTGCGCCCTGTTCATTCATCTACCCCCGCTGTTGTCAGCTTGTAGTTAGGTGGATGTGTTAGCTCGCGTAGGATGGGTAGAGCCGAAGGCGAAACCCATCACCCTGATGCGACAGATAACAGTGATGGGTTTCGCTGGCGCTCAACCCATCCTACACTGGCGCCGAAAGGCGTGATCGGCACGGCGCATAAATTCAGACCATTGGACGAGCGGCTATACCCAGGCCGAACTCGACGACGCCCAGGCGAAGCGCGCAGGGCGGATTAGCGGAGCGTAATCCGCCAACTTCGCTGTGCCGCGATGTGCGGCGCGTTACGCTTCGCTAACGCGCCCTACTCGCTCGCTTCGCTCATCCGGGCTACTGACAGCGACGCACAATCGTGCTAACGTTCTTGCCATGAAAACCAGAAAGCTGACAGAAGCCCTGGAGCGCGTCGAGAGATGGCCGGCCGAGATTCAGGACGAACTCGCCGAGCTCGCCCTTGAGCTCGACGCGGGCCTGGAGGGCGGCGAATACCAGCCCACCCCGGAGGAACTGGCCGGAATCGATCGCGGCTTGCGCGCCGCTGCCGAAGGCCGCTTTGCCAGCGAGCATGAGGTCGAAGCCGCGTTCGCCAAATTCCGCACGCGATGAAGGTCGTCTATACCGACGAAGCCCTCAACGACCTCGCTGCAATCGCCGATTGCCTCATGCTCCACTATCCGACCGTCGCCCCAGCCGTCGAGCGGCGCATCCGACGCGTTGTCGCTCACATCTCGCGCTGGCCGGCGAGTGCGCGGCGCGTCTCGGGCCGCTCGGACGTACGCGTGATGCCGCTGGGGCGCTACCCTTACAAGATCTTCTATCGCGTCGCCGACGACACGATCGAGATCCTGCACATCCACCACGCCGCGCGGCAGCCCTGGGACCCGAGCGGATAGCCGCCAGGTCGCCCGCAGATGAGCAAAGCGTAATTTGCCGACCACTCGGCTGGGGCGGTATGGCGTCCGAAGCCGGCCATCCTTTTGATCGGCCGCTAACGCAATTTGCGCCGCCAGCCGGCTTTTCTGGCTGAAACAAAGTTCCCGTTCGCCCGTTCCTGCAGGGCGAGGTGCGTCAACTCCTTAAGGACACAATACGGTCATGATCAAATCCCGATTGCTGATCGCCGGTTTCATTGCGGGCGCAAGCGCGATCGCCGTCCCCCTGGTCGCGGCGGTTGCCGTTCAGGAGAGCGGCCTCACCGGGCAGGATTTCGCGGTGCTCGCCGGCGTGATCCAGCTCGTCCGCAACGATTACGTCCATCCGGTCGGCTCCGACGAGCTGGTCAAGGACGCGCTCAAGGGGATGCTCAATCGCCTCGATCCGCACTCCGATTACATGGACGAACAGGAATTCAAGGACTCCCAGGCCGACACCGCCGGGAAATTCGGCGGGCTCGGCATGCAGATATCCGAGCAGGATGGCGTGCCCAAGATCATCGCGCCGATCGATGGAACCCCGGCCGCGCGCGCGAAACTCGAACCGGGCGATCTGATCGTGACGATCGACCACACCAGCACACTGGGGGTCAGCCTGCAGAAGGTGGTCGACCAGTTGCGCGGCGATCCCGGCTCGAACGTGACCATCAGCATCCTGCGCGGCAAGCAGGACCCGTTCGATGTCACGCTGACCCGGGAGATCATCAAGGTCGCGTCCGTCAAACCGGAGCTCAAGCCCGACGGCATTGGCTATATCAGGATCACCCAGTTCGGCGGCGATACGTCTGACAGCTTCAAGAAGGCAATCACCGATTTCAAGCGCAACGCCAACGGCGGCGTGAAGGGCCTCGTCATCGACCTGCGCGACGACCCGGGCGGGCTGTTGACCGCAGCCGTCGACGTTGCCGGCGATCTGCTCGACGGCGGATCGGTGGTCAGCATCCATGGCCGGCATACGGACGATCAGCACAGCTTCGATGCGCCCGCACATGGCGACATGCTGCCCGGCGTCCCCGTCGTCGTGCTGATCAATGGCGCCTCCGCGTCGGCCTCGGAGATCGTCGCCGGTGCCCTGCAGGACCGGCACCGCGCCACGATCATGGGTACGCAAAGTTTCGGCAAAGGCTCGGTGCAGACCATCGTGCCCCTGAAAGGACACGGCGCGGTGCGGCTGACGACCGCGCTCTACTACACGCCCTCGGGCCGCTCCATTCAGGATGAGGGCATCGCGCCTGATGTGGTCGTCGAAGCGCCGAAGGACCAGCAGATCAGCGGCGGCCCGCTGCTGCGCGAAGCCGCGCTGCAAGGCGCGTTCAAGAATCCCGGACCGCTCAAGCAGGCCCCTGGCGCGGGCGCGCCGCAGGCCGCAGCGTCGCAAGTCAAATCCACCACGTCGGCGCCGATCAAGGCGGACCTCATCGGCAAGCCCGACGACGCTCAGCTGAAGGCAGCGCTGACCTATCTGGATGCGCATGCGGGCGGGAAGCAGGAATCGACGAGACAACAAAGGGCCAATCCCGGACCGAAGTGATTGTCGCGGCTGCTGTCGAGGCGAGTGTGTAGGATGGGTAGAGCGCAGCGAAACCCATCACTTCTCTTCCCTTGGAGCAATCACGATGGGTTTCGCTAGCGCTCTACCCATCCTACATTTGCCGCACCAACTGATTTGCGCCTGATGTCCAGCCCTTCCGGCAAAAATATTTCACTTTCGTTTTTTCCGAAATCATGGTCTTATCCTCGCCGTCCTGCCTCGATCAAGAGGGACGTATCGCGGTCGTCACGAACGTGGAGTGCGGGATGCGGCGGGCGTGTCGGGTTGCAGCGTGATCATTCATGCCGACGAACGACCTGATACGCACGGCGAAATCGTGTGGTCCTGGCATCCCGGTGCTGATGCCCGCGCAACGCGTCAGCGTTGTCGCGACGCGACGAGGTTCGCCTCGCGCGGATACGGGGGCAAGAAAGCCGGTCCCCGAGGAGAGCGCGTATAAGCCGTAAAGCCATCCGCGCAGGGAATGCCGGGTTGATCCGGCGGCACCTGTGGTGACTGCCGCCTGCTTTTCTTGCTGCAGGCGGGCCATGGGTGAGGCCATCACCCGGCATTCCCTGCACCCTCTCCCATCAAGAGGGTCTTGTTCTCAGCAGAGCTCGGGCCGTTCCGGCCGCGAGAACGCGATGCCGTGACATCACATGGGCGCCGCACATTTGCTTGTTGCGGTCCCGGGCTGGTCAGCCGAGCGCGTGACTTGCGAGCGCATAGGTCACGGGCTGACCGCCGCTGCGGCTTCCGGGATCGGCGGACTGTCGGCCCAGCGACATCGTCAGGACAGTATCAAAAACGCGCAGGCCGGACTGCGACAGGAAGGTGCCGAACTGCCCTTCTCTCAGTTGCGTATCCAGTCTCAAGAACCGTCCCTCATGGTCCGAGACGTGCGGGGCCACCACCGCGAGCGCATCCTCATCGCACGATGCCGCCACGGGTCCGACGACATGGCCCCGGCCAAATCGGCGGCAGAGCGCGAACGCATTCAGTCGGCCGACGCGGAACAGGCCGAAGCCGACCGACTCCTGAACCAGCGCAGCGAGCAGTGCCCGACGTGGCACGCCAAACGCCTGCGCGTCCAGTTCAACGATCGCGGCAAGGTCCGCCTGCTGGAGACGGCGCAATTCGGCACCCGGCGGCACGACATGAGTCTGCCGCGGCACGCGCGCTTCGCCCTGGCACTGGAACACCGTCCTCTCAGGGCGGAAATCGAGCGACAGATAGAGCCGCCGCGCAGCACGCGTCGCATTCAGACGAAGCTCGCGTCCCTGCTGCTGTTCCAGGACACGTCGCATCAGCAGCTCGCCGGCGCCCAGCGACTGAAGACGAGGCGACGTGATGACCATGCCGATGGTGGCAAAGCCCGATCCATGTGGAAACCACATCGCCGATCCCAGCACGCGCCCGATCTCGTCCGACGCGGCGATGCCGTCTCCGACATTGCGCAGGAACTGCCAGTCCTCGTCACGGTGCGGCCAGCCGACGCCGATCGAGAGCGCGTGCAACTGGTCGAGATCGACCGCACCGATATCGGACAGACGCACCGCGAAGGCATCGATCGCAAGTGAGTGAGAAACGGAGCTGTCCATACTGTCCTCTTCGACCACGTCAGGCGCGAGCAGGCCGCGACACTCCAACTCCGCTCATCCTGAGTGGTCGCGAAGACTATCCGAATATGAAGACGTTTCATATCGGTGGGCCGACACCGACCCTCGGCCCCGATCGCTGTCATTGAATGCGATCGAGCGCCTTGTAATACAGCCCCACGAACGGCAGAAACCACGGCTTGCCGAAATGGCCGGGCACGGCGGGCCACTCCACGCCCTTCATCGGATTCCGATCCTCGCGGCCGAGCATCGCGTCCGCCATGATCATCCCGAGATGGGTGGAGAGCTGCGCGCCATGGCCGGAATAGCCCATGGCGTACCAGAGGCCGTCGTGGTAGCCGGCGCGCGGATAGCGGTCCCTGGTGATGTCGACCAGCCCGCCCCAGCAATAGTCGATCTCGACACCCGACAGCTGCGGGAAGATGCCCGCAAGACTGTCCATCAGGATGGCGCCGCTCTTGGCGTCCGAGCGCTGGTCGGAGGTGGCGGAAAAGCGCGCCCGGCCGCCGAAGATCAGCCGGTTGTCCGGCGCGAGCCGGAAGTAGTTGCCGACATTCATCGAGGTCACGCAGGTTCGGTTGCCCGGCATGACCGAAGCGGCCTCCGCCGCGGTGAGCGGCCGCGTGGCGATGATGAAGCTGCCGACCGCCATGATGCGTCGGCGGAAATAGCCAAAATTCGCCGTCGTATAGGCGCCCGTCGCGAGCAGCACCTGCTCCGCGGTCACGGTCCCGCGCGCGGTCGTCAGGCGGTGGCGCTTGCCCTCGCGCGCCGCGTCCGTGACCGTGGCGTTCTCATGGATGACGGCGCCCCGGCGCGTTGCGGCTTGCGCCAATCCGACCGCATAGCGGCCCATATGCATCATCGCGCTCTTCTTCGAGAGCATCGCGCCAAAGAACCGCGCGCCGATCTCGGACCTCAGATCGCTTGCTGTGAGCAGCGCCGTGTCGGGATCCACCTCGCGGTGGACCGCCTCGAAATTCCTGGTGATGCTGTCGAAGTGCTTCGGCTTGGAAGCGAGTTTCAGCTTGCCGGCGCGTCGGAAGTTGCAGTCGATCCCCTCCTCCGTGATCAATGCCTCGAGCGTGTCGATGGAGTCATCGAGCGCACGGTAGAGCGCGATGGCGCGCTCCTTGCCGAGCTCCGCCTTGGCTGCGAGATAGCTATGGGCAAGCCCATTATTGAGGTGTCCGCCGTTGCGACCCGACGCGCCGCCGCCGACCCGGCCCGCCTCCAGCACGACGACGCCGGCGCCGGCCTTGGCCAGTTGGCGCGCCGCGGCGAGCCCGGTGAAGCCGCCGCCGATGATCGCGACATCATAATGTCCCTCGACCCGACCATCGGCCCCGCCAGAAAAGGTCGGAGCCGTGTCGTGCCAGTAAGACACATACTTCATCGCGGCCATCCTTGCGTCAGAGTCCGAACACGCCGGGCAACCCGGAGATGTTCTCGATCTCCACATAGCCGTAATAGGGATTGGCCGGCTCGTGACGGCGATTGACCCAGACCTTGTTCCTGATGCCGAGGTCGTGCGCGGTCATGAGATCGTAGCGAAAGGACGACGAACAGTGCACGATGTCCTCCGGCCCGCAACCGAGCCTGTCGAGCATGTATTCGAAGGCCTTCATCCGCGGCTTATAGGCGTTCGCCTGCTCCGCCGTATAGACCGCGTGGAAGGGGGCACCGAGCTTGGCGACGTTCGAGCCGATCTGCGCGTTCATCGCATTGGACAGGATGACGAGCGGAATCTCCTTTGCGACCTTGGCGAGGCCAGCCGGCACATCCGGGTGAGGCCCCCAGGTCGGCACGCGCGCATACACCGTCTCTCCGTGCTCGGGCTTGAAGGCGACGTGGTTCTTCTTGCAGGCGCGCTCAAGCGCATTCGAGATGACATCGGCGTAGGGCTTCCAGTCGCCCAGGATTTCGTCCAGCCGGTAAGCGGCGAAATCCCTGATGAAATCCACGATGGCCGCCTCCTCCAGAACAGCGCCGTAGAGGTCGCGGGCGGCCTCGGCCATCTGGAAATTGGTCAGCGTTCCGTAGCAATCGAACGTCACGTATTTGGGACGGAAAGAGCTCATCATCCTCATCCAGGCAACGGGAATGGCTGTCTCGAGCCGCCGGCAATCTTAGGCCGGTGGATCGGCATAAGATGCTGCTTTGTCCGATGCTGCGGCGGAAGATGTCGTCCACAGGCCGCGCTTCAGGAGATCTGCCAGATCGGAACGCCTAAGACTTGGGGCCGTCGCGCGCAGAGAAAGGAAGCGGCCTCACTATGACAGCGGAAGCGATCGAGCTTGTCGCCTTCGGTCCGGAGCACCTTGAGGGAGCACTCGCTCTCTCGCAGCAGGCCGGATGGCCGCATCGGATCGAAGACTGGCAGACGGCGTTTGCGCTGAGCACGGGATTTGCTGCCGTTTCGCACCCAAGAAGCGAGCTCATCGGCACCGTGCTGCTGACGCCATATCGGGACGATGCAGCGACCATCAACATGGTGCTTGTGGCGGAGGCCGCGCGCGGGCGTGGGCTGGGGCGCAAGCTGATGGAGGCGGCGCTCGCGCTCGCCGGCAATCGTCCGCTGCGGCTCGTCGCAACCGACGACGGCCTGTCGCTTTATCAGAAGCTGAATTTCGAAAGGACCGGCGTGATCGCGCAGCATCAGGGCATCGCACGATCCTGTCCCCTGCCAGCGGCCATACGCCCGATCACCGCCACCGAGATTCCGGCCGCTATCGAACTCGACCGCGTGGCGTTTGGTGCGGACCGGGCAGATCTCATCTCCCATCTCGCCAAGATCGGCAGCTTCGCAGTGCTCGATCGGGCCGGGACACCCGCGGGCTTTGCCGTGCTGCGTCCATTCGGGCGTGGCGAAGTCATCGGTCCCGTCGTGGCCAGGGACATCGGCGATGCCAAGGCCCTGATCGCTCATGTCCTCGCGGCGCGCGCCGGCAGGTTCGTGAGGTTAGACACGGACATCACGACCGGGCTCGGACCATGGTTGATCGACCAGGGACTGGATCATGTCGGCGGCGGCATCGCCATGCGCCGGCCCGTCGTCGCCCAGTCTGCTGCTCCCTTCACCACCTTCGCGCTCGCCAACCAGGCTCTCGGATAGACAAGAGAAAGTCATGCTAAGCAACTCGCTCATCGAACTCGATCGCGCTCATTTGATTCATCCGGTGGCCTCCTACCATGGCCACGAGGCGTCCGGCGTGCGGGTTCTGACCTCGGCCAAGGGGGCGACCGTCACGGACGCCACTGGCCACCAACTCGTGGACGGCTTCGCCGGCCTGTGGTGTGTCAACGCCGGCTACGGGCAGGACAGCATCGTCGCCGCAGCAACCCGGCAGATGCGCGAGCTGCCTTATGCGACCGGTTATTTCAGCTTGGGCTCGGAGCCCGCGATCCGGCTCGCCGCAGAGTTGGCGGACCGCGCGCCCGGCGACCTCAACCACGTGTATTTCACCCTCGGCGGCTCAGACGCAGTCGACAGCACGGTCCGCTTCATCCGCTACTACTGGCACGCGCTGGGCAAACCGGAACGCGATCAGTTCATTTCGCTGCAAAGCGGCTATCACGGCTCCTCGACCGTGGGTGCGGGGCTCACCGCCTTGCCCGCCTTCCATGCCGGTTTCGGCGTGCCGTTCACCTGGCAGCACACGATCCCGTCCCACTATGTCTATCGCAATCCCGCCGGGCCTGACGATCGCGCCATCATCGCGACCTCGATTGCAGCGCTCGAGACAAAGATCGCTGAGATCGGCGGCCTCGAGCGCTGTGCGGCCTTCTATGCCGAGCCCATCCAAGGCTCAGGCGGCGTCCTGGTGCCGCCGACGGGTTGGATGAAAGCCATCCGCGACTTCTGCAAGGCGCGCGGCATCCTCTTTGTCGCCGATGAGGTGATCACCGGGTTCGGCCGCACTGGGCCGCTCTTTGCGTGCACCGAGGAGGACATCGTTCCGGACTTCATGACCGTCGCCAAGGGACTGACCTCGGGCTACGTTCCCATGGGCGCGGTGTTGATGTCAGACCATGTCTACAACACCATCGCCGACGGCGCGGGCGCATCTGCCGTCGGCCACGGCTATACCTATTCGGCCCATCCGGTCAGTGCCGCCGTGGGGCTCGAGGTCTTGCGCCTCTATGAGAACGGTCTCCTGGAGAACGGCGTGAAAGCGGGTGCCCGGCTGATGGCTGGGCTTAGGTCCTTGAAGGATCATCCGCTCGTCGGCGACGTACGCGGACGGGGCATGCTGGCTGCGCTGGAGTTGGTCGTGGACAAGGAGCGCAAAACGCCCCTGCCCGCGGCCGCCGATCCCTCGCGACGCATCTTCGACCGCGCCTGGTCGAACGGTCTCGTCATCCGCGCCTTCCCGACCGGCGTGCTGGGCTATGCGCCGCCACTGTGCTGCACCGACGCCGACATCGACGCGATCCTGGACCGGACGCAAATGACGCTCGATCAAACCCTTGCCGACCCCGACGTGCGCGAGGCGATGCGCTCACGTGCCAGATGATCCCCACCGGGGCAGAGAATCGAAATGTTGCGGAGCCGGCCAAATTTGCAATTTTCTGCCGTGCGGCCGGTGCATTTCAGGGACTTCGCTCAAGACCAACTCGCGACACTCTTGGTGAAAAAAACGTCGCAAGCCACGCGAAAACGGCCGTTTTCAACACAAGAGCCGGAGCGCGCGCACCTGGACCGACATGTCGATCCGGCAGAATCTTCTGCCGAGCTAACGGCCGCCTCAAACGAGGCACGAGGGTAAAGCGTTGGACACTGGTCTTGGCAGATTCAAATATATGACGTTCGACGTCGTCGGCACGCTGATCGACTTCGAAAGCGGCATCAAAGGATGCCTTTCCGAGATCGCGACCGAAGCAGGAACGGCTATCGACGGCGAGCAGGCTTTGGCGCTTTACCGCGCCGCGCGCTATGACGAGGCTACGGATCTCTTCCCCGATGATCTCGTGAGAGTCTACGGGGTCATCGCGCCGAAACTTGGCCTGCCCCAGGACCGGCATCTGGCCGAACGCTTTCGAGATTCGGCCAGGACCTGGAAAGCCTTTCCCGATAGCGGCGCGGCACTCGCTCGGCTTGCGAGACGGTACAAACTGATCGCCATGACGAATGCGCGCCGCTGGGCGCTCGACCATTTCGAGAAAGAGCTGGGCGCGCCCTTCTATGCGACGTTCACGCCGGACGAGACCGGCACGGAGAAACCGGATCCGGCCTTTTTCGAAGCCGTGTTCGCTTATGTTGCCGTTGATGGGGGCAGCAAGGCCCAGATCCTGCATGTGGCGCAGAGCCAGTATCACGACATCGGTATCTCCCGGAAACTCGGCCTGACCAATTGCTGGATCGAGCGCCGTCATGGGCAGAAGGGCTATGGCGGAACGATCGAGCCGGCCGAGTTCACCAAGCCGGACTACCATTTCATCTCGCTGGCGGATCTGGCCGATGCCGTGGAAGCCGAGGCAAGATCGGCGATGCCATGACCGGCTGACGACACCGGTCGAAGCGTCATCGGTGCAACAAGAGGGGAAGGACATGAGCGACACGATCACGCATTGGTCCCGTTCCGATGACGCGATGCTGGAGACCGCCATCCGAAGTGGAGCTTCCCGCCGTGACCTCTTGAAGCTGATGGTCGCCAATGGCGTCGCGCTCGCGGCCGCAGGCACCGTTCTCGGCCGCGCCTCACGCGCCGCAGCCGCAACGCCGGTCAAGGGCGGTGCACTCAAGGCGGCCGGCTGGTCCTCCTCGACGGCCGATACCCTCGACCCGGCCAAGGCATCGTTCTCCACCGACTATGTGCGCTGCTGCTCCTTCTACAACCGGCTGACCTTCCTCGATCAGTCGGGCGTTCCTCAGATGGAGCTTGCGGACGCGATCGAGTCGAAGGATGCCCAGACCTGGACGGTGAAACTGAAGAAAGGCATCACCTTTCATAGCGGCAAGGAGCTGACGGCCGATGACGTCATCTTCTCGCTGAAACGCCACCTCGATCCCGCGACGGGATCGAAGGTCGCGAAGATCGCGGCGCAAATGGCAGGCTTCAAGGCCGTCGACAAGACCACGATCGAGATCACATTGGCGAGCCCCAACGCCGATCTGCCGACGATCCTGTCCATGCATCACTTCCTGATCGTCGCCGATGGCACCACCGACTTCTCTCTGGGCAACGGCACGGGCGCGTTCAAGCGCGAGCTGTTCGAACCGAGCGTACGCTCGATCGGCGTCCGCAATCCCAACTATTTCAAGAATGGCCCGTATCTGGACTCGATCGAGTTCTTCGCCATCCCTGACGAGAATGCCCGCGTCAACGCCTTGCTGTCCGGCGATATTCAGCTGGCCGCCGCGATCAATCCGCGTTCGTTGCGCCTGTTCGACGGCAAGGACGGCTTCGTGCTCTCGAAGACAACCTCGGGCACCTATACGGACCTGAACATCCGCCTGGACATGGCACCCGGTAGTAGCCGGGATTTTGTCGACGGCATGAAGCACCTGATCAACCGGGAGCAGATCATCAAGTCGGCGATCCGTGGCCTCGGCGTGATCGGCAATGATCAGCCGGTACCGCCGACTCAATTCTTCCACAATGCCAATCTCAGGCCGAAGCCGTTTGATCCTGACAAGGCCAAGTTCCATTTCCAGAAGGCCGGCGTGTATGGACAAACCATTCCGGTGGTCGCATCCGAGGCTGTCAGCTCATCGATCGACATGGCCTTGCTCGTCCAGGCGACCGCTGCGGAGATCGGCATGAAGCTCGACGTGCAGCGTGTGCCCTCCGACGGCTATTGGAGCAATTATTGGCTGAAATCTCCGGTGCATTTCGGCAATATCAACGCGCGCCCCACGGCGGATATCCTGTTCTCGCTGCTCTATGCATCCGATGCCGCGTGGAACGAAAGCCGTTACAAGTCGGAAAAGTTCGACTCGATGCTGATCGAGGCCCGCAGCTCGCTCGATCAGGCCAAGCGCCGCGAGATCTACAATGACATGCAGGTCATGGTCGCCGAGCAGGCCGGCACGATCATCCCGGCCTACCTCTCGAACGTGGATGCCACGACTGCCAAGCTGCAGGGATTGGAGCCCAATCCGCTCGGCGGCATGATGGGCTACGCGTTCGCCGAATATGTGTGGCTGACGGCCTGAGGCGGCCGCTCGCCGGACCTTCGGGCCGGGCGCTGTCTGGCGCGTGCAGTCCGACATGATGACGGGATCTCGAATCGGGGCGCGAATGTGAGAACACGGATCCCATCACTCGTCGTGAGCCGCCTGCTCATCGCAGTGGTCACGCTTGTGATCGTGTCATTCGCCGTCTTCTTTGCGACCGCTCTTCTGCCCGGCGACACCGCGACAATCCTTCTCGGGCAGTCCGCGACTCCGGAAGCCGTCGCGGGCTTGCGCAACGCGATGCACCTCAATGATCCGGCGTATGTCCGCTTCCTCAGATGGATCGCCGGCCTGATGCAAGGTGATTTCGGCACTTCCTATGCCAATAACAAGCCGGTCGCCAGCCTGATCGGCGGACGTTTTGTCAACACGATGAAGCTGGCCGGATTGACGGCGGCGGTTTCTGTTCCATTTGCACTTTCACTCGGCATCACCGCCGCGATATGGCGCGGCACGCTCTACGATCGGATCGTTACAGTCGCCACCATCGGCATCATCTCGGTCCCGGAGTTCATGATCGCGACGTTGGCGGTGCTGCTGTTCGCGGTTTACCTGAAATGGCTGCCGGCCCTTTCCTTCACCAGCGAGATCAGATCGTTCCACGACGCGCTACGCGCTTACGCGATGCCCGTCGTGACTCTCACTTTCGTTGTCACCGCCCAGATGATCCGCATGAGCCGTGCGGCTGTCGTGGAGACGCTCAATACGCCCTACCTGGAAATGGCGCTCCTGAAAGGGGCGTCACGACCGCGGCTGGTGCTGAGGCACGCATTGCCCAACGCGCTCGGTCCGATCGCGAACGCAGTTGCGCTCTCACTGTCCTATCTGCTCGGCGGCGTGATCATCGTGGAGACGATTTTCAACTATCCCGGCATCGCAAAGCTGATGGTGGATGCCGTGTCCACCCGCGATCTTCCGCTGATCCAGACCTGCGCCATGATCTTTTGCCTCGGTTATCTTCTGCTCACCACGATGGCCGACATCGTTGCCATCCTTTCCAATCCGAGGCTTTGATGACGGACGTTTCGGCCCCCTCCCCCACTGGACGATCCGCCTATCGGATCAATCTGGTCGGCCTGGTCGGCCTGACGGTCGTTCTCTTCTGGGCCGTGGTCGCGGCGCTCGCGCCTTACCTCATTCCGCATTCGGTCGGCGAGATCGTCGACACCGATTATTTCGGACCCATGAGTCGAGAACTGTGGTTCGGCTCCGACTATCTAGGCCGGGACATGTTCTCCCGCATCATGATGGGCGCGCGCTACACGGTCGGCATCTCCGTGGTCGCCCTCACCCTCGCCGGCTTCACCGGAATCGTTCTCGGCATGATCGCGGCGGTCAGCGGCGGCTGGCTGGATATGATCCTCAGCCGTCTCCTCGATGCCTTGAACTCGATCCCGAGCAAGCTGTTCGGCCTTGTCGTGGTCGCCGCCGTCGGCTCGTCCATCCCCGTGCTGATCGTGACGCTGTCGGTCATATACACGCCGGGCGCCTACCGGTTCGCCCGCGCACTCGCGGTCAACGTCAATACGATGGATTTCATGGTCGTCGCCCGGATCCGCGGCGAAAGCATCTTCTATCTGATCGGCGCCGAAATCCTGCCCAACATTCTCGGCCCTGTCCTCGCCGACCTCGGCCTGCGCTTCGTCTTCATCGTTCTGCTGCTGTCCGGCCTCTCCTTCCTCGGACTAGGTGTGCAGCCTCCTTATGCCGATTGGGGCGCGCTGGTGCGCGAGAATATCGGTGGCGTGCCCTATGGCGCGCCGGCGGTGATCTTTCCTTCGCTCGCGATCGCAAGTCTCACGATCAGCGTCAATCTCCTGATCGACAACCTGCCGAGCAAGATCCGCGACCGGGGCGCCGAAGCATGACAAGTCTCGTCCAGATCCGCGATCTGAAGGTCGAGGCCACCACTGATGCGGGCCGACGCGTGGAGGTCATCAAGGGTGTCAGTCTCGACATCGCGGAGGGCGAGGTCCTGGCCTTGATTGGCGAGAGCGGCTCCGGCAAGACCACAATCGCGATGACCATCATCGGCTATGCCAGGCCGGGCCTGAGGATCTCAGGCGGCGAAGTTCGGATCGACGGCACCGACATGGTTGCCCTGCCGGAAAACAAACGCGCCGCCCTTCGCGGTGCCAAGGTCGCCTACGTGCCCCAGAGTGCCGCCGCCGCCTTCAATCCGGCCATCACCATCATGGACCAGGTGATCGAGGTGACGCGGATCCACAAATTGATGTCGCCTGCATCTGCGCGAGCCAAGGCCATCGGCCTGTTCAAGGCCCTGTCGCTGCCGCAGCCGGACAGCATCGGCGACCGCTATCCCCATGAGGTCTCCGGCGGCCAGCTCCAGCGCCTTGCGGCCGCCATGGCCCTGATCGGCGACCCGAAGGTCGTGATCTTCGACGAACCGACGACCGCGCTTGACGTGACGACCCAAGTGGAGGTCTTACGCGCCTTCAAGGCCGTCACAGCCGAGAGGCGCGTCGCTTGCATCTATGTTTCCCATGATCTCGCCGTCGTCGCGCAGATCGCCGATCGGATTGTCGTCTTGAAAGGCGGTGAGATCCAAGAGAGCGGCACGACCAGGGAGATTCTGGAGCAGCCGCAGCATCCATATACACGGGAATTGCTGGCAGCTTTCGAGCCGAAAACCCACGCGCGCGCGCCCGACGGCGATGACACCGGCGGGCATCCGCTGCTTCTGGTCGAACAGCTGACCGCCGGATACGGCCCAAAGCAAAGTGGACGGCCACTGGTCAAGGCCATCGAGGCGATCAATCTCAGTGTGAAAAGTGGTCGCAACCTCGGCATCATCGGCGAGTCCGGCTGCGGCAAGTCGACGCTTGCGCGTGCCATCGCCGGTATCCTTCCGGGCTATGACGGCAACATCACCTTCAATGGCCGGGAACTAGGCAGGAATGTCCGTGACCGCACGCGCGATCAACTGCGTCAGATTCAGATCGTGTTCCAGCATGCTGACACCGCCCTGAACCCGGCGAAATCCGTCGAGGACATTTTGGGCCGCCCCTTGACCTTTTATCATCACATGAAGGGCAAGGCGCGCGATGCGCGCATCGACCAGCTTCTCGACCTGGTTCACCTCCCGAAGGCTGTGCGCCGGCGCCTGCCGGGCGAATTGTCCGGCGGCCAAAAGCAGCGCGTGAACTTCGCGCGTGCGCTGGCCGCCGAGCCCATGCTGATCCTGTGCGACGAGATCACCTCGGCGCTCGATGCGGTCGTTGCCGCGGCCGTGATCGATCTGCTGAAGGAGTTGCAGCGCGAGCTCGGACTGTCCTACCTCTTCATCAGCCACGACCTTTCCGTCGTCGAGGCGATCTGCGATGAGATCATCGTCATGTATCGCGGTCAGAAGGTGGAGGAGCTCACGCCGGCCAGCGTGAATGCCCCGCAACACCCCTACACCCAACTGCTGTTCTCCTCGGTCCCCAAGCTCGACCCGACCTGGCTCGACACCTTGCGGCAAGGCGCCAAACAGGTGCGCACATATTGCTAGCACTCAGCACGGCCCATCAGGTCAGCTCATGGAAGCCGGCCGTTCACAGCGGGAACAAGCTGGTGAGCGGCATATGAGAGCGGACGATCGGCGATTTCAGCACGACGTAGCTGAAATATTTGTCGATCCCGATATCCATGTCGGTCAGCCGCTCCATGATCACTTGGTACTCGGCGATTCCAGCAGTCACGAATTTCATCATGTAGTCATAGCCGCCCGAGACCAGATGGCATTCGATCAGTTGCTCGATCTTGTCCACCGCGGTCAGAAATCGCGCAAAATCGATCTGCCGGTGGTTCTTCAGCGTCACCTCGGTAAACACCGTCAGCGTCTGGCCAAGCTTGGTCATGTTGATCTGGGCCGAGTAGCCGTCGATATAGCCTTCCGCCTGCAGCTTTTTCACCCGGATGAGACAGGGGCTCGGGGACAGGCTGACGAGTTCGGCGAGCTCGACATTGGTAATGCGACCGTTCTTCTGCAGTTCGTGGAGGATCTTGATGTCGATCCGATCCAGCTTCATGGCCGATGTCCTTCGCCGGGTGATGGGCTTTGCGCGCTGACAGCATAATATTTGGCAATGTTCGTGCCAAAACCGTATTTTCTTGCCTCCCGCCGAGCCATTCCGGTTATCGCCGTCAATGATAATCCAGGCAAAACAACGTTTCGCAGCCTTCCTTTGATACGGCATAAAATGCTGGGCAATCGCCAAATCCGATGCCCGCTACCCGGCCGGCTGGCTAGGGTGCAGGACCAGTGCCGATTTTTCCAAGTCTGTGCAGCAGCGCGGCATCGTCGCTTCGCGGGCCGCGGAAAGCGGGCACTTGCCCTGCCGAGAGACATGATGCCTGCGCCGCTCCGCCACGTCGAGACTTCGCCACGTCTTCCCGCATCGGCCGATGCAGTCGTCATCGGCGGCGGCATCGTTGGGGTCTTCGCGGCCTACTATCTCGCCGGACGCGGCCTGACCGTCGCGCTGGTCGAGAAGGGGCGGATCGGCGCCGAACAATCCAGTCGAAACTGGGGGTGGTGCCGCCAGCAGAATCGCGATGCACGCGAATTGCCGATGGCGACCAGGAGCCTCGACTTGTGGGAGGCGTTCGGCGCGGAAAGTGGCGAGGATACCGGTTTCTCCCGTTGTGGCCTGCTCTATTTGAGCAATGACGATGCCGAGCTCAGTCGCTGGGCGCGCTGGCGCGATTTTGCAAGAACGGCCGACGTCGTCACCCACATGCTCGACAGCGGCGAAGCCACGCGACGCGGTGCGGCCACGCAACGCGCCTGGAAGGGCGGCGTCTTCTCGCCGACCGACGGCATCGCCGATCCGGCGAACGCCGCGCCGGCGGTGGCCCGCGCCATCCTCAAGCAGAGCAGCACCGTGCATCAAATGTGCGCAGCGCGCGGTCTGGAGACGGAAGGCGGACGGGTCAGCGCCGTCGTGACCGAGCACGGCGTGATCCGCACCCGCGTGGCCATCCTGGCAGCTGGCGCCTGGGCTTCATCCTTCTGCCGTCAGCTCGACATCCGCTTTCCGCAAGCCTCGATCCGCTCGTCGATTCTGTCGGTTTCCGCCGGAGCCCGAGGCCTGCCGGATGCGCTTCACACCGCGGCGATTTCGGTGACGCGCCGCGGTGATGGGGGCTACACGCTCGCCATCAGTGGCCGGGGCCGCATCGATCCGACGCTCCAGCAGCTGCGGTTCGCGCCGCAATTCGCACCGATGTTCCTGCGCCGCTGGCGCAGTCTGTTGCCGGGCGGCCTCGAAGGACTTCGGGCGGGACATGAGACGCTCGGTCGCTGGCGCCTCGATCGGCCCACGCCGATGGAGCGCATGCGCATCCTGGATCCGGCGCCCGACCGCAATACGCTTCGACTGACCCACCAGCGCGCCATTGATCTCCTACCGGAGCTGAACAACACGACGGTGAGCGCGAGCTGGGCCGGCTATATCGATTCGACGCCCGACGGCGTTCCTGCCATCGGTGCGACGTCGGTGTTGCCAGGCTTGATTCTCGCCGCCGGCTTCAGCGGGCATGGTTTCGGCCTTGGCCCGGGCGCTGGGCACCTGATCGCCGACCTTGTCGCCGGATCAACTCCGATCGTTGATCCCAAGCCATTTGAACCCGATCGCTTCCTCGGCTTCAAGGTCGGCAAGGTCGCGGATTTCTAGCTAGTCGCTGCCGACGGCAATCCTGTTCGGCAGCCGCTTCTCGAGCGCGTATTTGAACAGAGCTGCCGCGCGGAACACGGCGTGGGCAAATTTGCCGTAGGGCAAGGTCAGGAACAGCGCCATCACGGTGCCCAGATGGATCGCGAGCCACAGCGCCATGAATCGGGTGTCGCGGAGCGCCAGCAGCGCGAGACCGGTGAGACTGACCACGAGCAGCAGCGCGATGAAGCCGCGATCCATCGGACGCTGCGCGGCGTCGCCCCGCTCAGCACCGCGGTGCAGATTGAGCCAGAGCAGGCCCGCGGGGCCGATCAAGAGGCCGACACCGCCCACCGTGCCGAGCATGACCGGAAGGCTGAACCACGGATACGGCGCCTCATACGCCAACAGATAGTGATAGAGGGTCGCCACGCTGGTGGCGGCGAAGCAAAGCAGGAAGCCGTACATCGTGAGCTGGTGAAACCAGCGCCGCGACTGCGTGAAGCGATCGTCGTCCTCGTTGCAGCCCTCGTCATGACCACCACCGAGATAGCGCAGCCTGGCGATATCAGTGACCGCTTCCACGGCGGCCGGACCGCGCGCCTTGGCCAATTCGGTTGCGCCCGGCGGAACCGCGTCGCGCGCCGGCGAGATATCGCGCCAGAACCTGACGACGCCAACTACAAAGGCTGCAATGGCGAACACGAACACCGCGCCGAACATGATCACCAGCAGATTATGCGGGAATATCGCGTAGAAATTCCCGGCGAGCGGCTTGTCGGTCAGACCGCCCGCCATGGCGGCCGCGAGTACGAGAAACAGCGCAAGACCACCGGCCAGCGCCAGCGCAATCGTCAGGCCTTGGCGCTCATAGAGCCGCCCGAAGGTGGAAGGCCACGCATAGTACTGATAGGTCCGCCCTCTCACCTTCGCCATCGCCTGAGGTACGTTGACGGCGAATTCGTGCGGCGGCGCGTATTGACAGGCGTAGAGGCAGGCCCCGCAATTGTGGCAGAGATTAGCGAGATAATGCGTGTCGGCGGCTGTGAACTCGAGCCGGCGCGTCATCGCCGGGAACACCGCGCAGAAACCTTCGCAGTAACGACAGGCGTTGCAGATCTGCATGACCCGCGCGATCTCCTGCTCGTCCTTGCCGAGCAGTGACGTCAGGTCGGGCGTCGTGGTGCAGGCCGCGGCCTCGACGGTCTCAGTGAGCGGCGGCATAGGCCAGCTCCTCCTTGAACTCAGGATGGTGGAAGCCGGCGCTCGCAGCGGCATTGACGCCCGCGATGCGACCAAAGGCAGTGCCGATGCTCATGCCGACACCGGCCGTATACCCCTTCCCCAGCACGTTGCCGGCCATCATCTCGCCGGCGGCGAACAGGTTGGCGCTCGGCACACCGGCGAAGCGCACCGCGGCGCTCTCGTCGGTCTTCATCCCGAGATAAGTGAAGGTGATGCCGGGCTTCAGCGGATAGGCAAAGAACGGGGGCGCATCGATCGGCTGCGCCCAGTGGGTCTTCGGTGGCGTGAGCCCCTCAGTGCGGCAATCATCGAGCACGGTATGATCAAATGTGCCGGGACGGCAGGCCGCGTTGTAGGCATTCAGGGTTGCGGTGAAGGTCGCGATATCGAGACCGATCTTTTGTGCGAGCTCCTCCAAGCTTTCAGCGCGCGTGCCCGGAAACACCGGCGGCATGAAGCGGCCGACCGCCTTGCGATCGATGATCGACCACGCGGTCTGCCCCGGCTGTTGCGCCACCAGGCGCCCCCAGATGGCGTAGCGCTTCGGCCAGAAATCCTCCCCCTCGTCGTAGAAGCGCTGAGCCTCCCGGTTCACCACGACACCAAGCGAGACGCAATCGATCCGGGTGCAGATGCCGCCATCATAGAGCGGCGCGCGGGCGTCGATCGCGACGCAATGGGCCTGTGTCGGATCGCCGATCGCGTCAGCGCCGGCATCGAGCATGAATTTCAACAGCACACCCTGATTGAAGCGCGTGCCGCGGATCAGGAAGTTCTCAGCCGGCCATTCGCCGCGCTCGTTGCGGCCCCAGGCCTCGCGCTGCCATTCGAGATTGGATTCGAAGCCACCGCAGGCGAGCACGCAAGCCTTGGCGGCGATGCGCTCGCCGCGCTCGGTGACTGCGGCGACGAAGCGTCCGTCCTTGAGCTCAAGGCTTTGCACCGGCGTGTCGTAGCGAACCGCGACGCCGAGTTCATCCGCACTACGGTAGTAGGCGTTGACCAGCGCCTTGCCGCCGCCCATGAAGAAGGCGTTGGTACGTGCCACATGCAGCGCGCCGGAGAGCGGCGGCTGGAAGTGCACGCCGTGACGGCGCATCCAGGGCCGGCAGCGCGAAGAGTGGCGGATCACAAGCCGCGCCAGCCGCTCGTCCGTCAATCCGCCTGTGACCTTGAGCAGGTCCTGCCAATATTCTTCTTCCGGATAGGCATCGACCAGCACGTCCTGCGGGACATCGTGCATGCAGCGAAGGTTGCGCACATGCATCGAATTGCCGCCGCGCCAGCTGTGCGGCGCGGATTCCAACAGCAGCACGGTGGCCCCGGCCTCGCGCGCCATCAGCGCCGCGCAGAGCGCCGCATTGCCGCCGCCGATGACGAGGACGTCAGGCTCTGCTGCCATCAGATGTTTGCTCCTGCAACCGTTCGTCCGGCCAGCCAGCCGAAGGTGAGCGCCGGCCCCAAGGTAATCCCGGGCCCCGGATATGCTCCTTCCATGATCGACGCCATATCGTTGCCGCAGGCAAACAGGCCCGGGATCGGCGATCCGTCCTCCGCCAGCACCCGCGCGCGCTCGTCGGTGACGATGCCTGCGGACATGCCGAGATCGGCCGGATGGACCGCGACCGCATAGAACGGAGCGTCGACGATCGGCGCGACGCAAGGGTTAGGCGTTTGATCGGCATCACCCAGCGAACGCTGATAGATGTTGCCGCCACGCCCAAAGGCAGGGTCGTCGCCGCGCATGGCGTGGCGGTTGAACTCGGACACAGTCTCGACAAAGGCAGTTTCGGGAACGCCGATCGTGCGGGCCAGACTGGCAACGCCATCGGCGCGCTTGAGATAGCCGGATGCGACATCCTGCTCAACCGAGCGCGTGAAGGGTTTAACCTTGCCCAATCCGTATTTCCACAAAAAGCGGCGATCGCAGATCAGCCAAGCGGGAATCGCAACGTCCGCATGGCCGAGCTGCGCGCGTACGAATTCATGATAGGACACGGCTTCGTTGACGAAGCGCCGCCCAGTCGCGTCGACCGCGATGAGACCGGGCTTGGCGCGATCAGTGACGGTGTGCGGAAAGATGCCGCGCGTTCCATCGCGTCGGGTGAAGGTCGATGCCGGCACCCAGAAGGCGCCTTGTTCCGTCGGTGGCGACAGCCGCGCCCCCAGCGCAACCGCCAGACGCGCGCCGCGCGGTGCAACGCCCGGATCGACGGTCGCGGAGAGCGTCCCCGCCGCGCGCGGTACATAATGGCCGCACAACTCGGCATCATGGGACAGGCCTCCCGTGGCCAGGATCACGCCGCGGCGCGCCGTGATCCTGCGGTGGCGGCCGGAATGCTCCGCGACATCGAGGACCGCGACCCGGCCATTGGCGTCCCTTTCGAGCCGTTCGACCGATGCACCGGTGCGGACGATGACGCCGCCATCCAGCGCCGAGCGCAACAGCCGGGCGACAAGCGCATTGCCGAGATAGAGCGTCGTGCCACGCCGTGCCTGCAGGCGCTGCCAACCGTAACGCGCGAGCAGTCCGGCGACGTGCAGGGTCGAACGCAGCGACCGGCCGGCACGGCGCAAATGCGGGATGTCCTGCCGGCTGATCATCATGCCGCCGAACAGCATGAATTCAGGCAGTGGATCGCGCAGCAGCGCAAAGGCCTTGCCCAGCGCCCGCGCATCGAACGGCACCGGCTCCAGCACCCGGCCACCCGCGGTGGCGCCCGGCAGATCGGGATAGTAATCCGGATAGGTCGGCACCGGCTTGAGCCGCAGCGACGTGCGCGCCTCGAGATCACGCAGCGCCTCGTCGCCGAATTTCAAAAATGTCTCCAACCTGGCGCGATCGGCGCCGGGCACCGTCTCGCCGAGATAAGTCCGCGCGGCCTCAAGTGTATCGGCGCGGCCTTCAGCGGCGGCCTTGTGATTGCCCGGGATCCAGACCATGCCGCCGGAGATCGCCGTGGTGCCGCCGACAACATCGGCCTGTTCCAGGAGCAGCACAGACAGACCATCGGCGGCCGCAATCGTCGCCGCAGTCAGACCGCCCGCCCCTGCCCCGACCACGACGACGTCATAGGTTTCGACGTCATCGATTTGGCCGGCGCTTGGCGGCTCCTGCCGGCTCATACCATGCCGCCGTTGGGCTGCACGATCTGGCCGTGGACCCACGACGCCTGCTCGGAGGCGAGGAAGCGCACGACCTCGGCGACCTCGTTCGGCCGGCCGATGCGGTTGAACGGGCTGAACGCCGCCATGCGCTGCTTGGCCTCTTCGGTCTTGCCGGCATTGAACAGGTCGGTATCGACCGGACCGGGAGCGACCGCATTGACGCGAACGCCGCGCGGCGCAAGCTCCTTGGCCACGGAGCGAACCAGGCTCTCGACCGCGGCCTTGCTCGCCGTATACGGCCCGGTGCCGGGCACGGCGTGGCGCACCAGCGAGGTGGTGATCGCGACGATGGCACCGCCATCGCGAACGCGACGGGCGGCCTCGGCGAGCACGTTGAAGGCGCCAATCACGTTCACCTCCATGAGCAGGCGGAAATCATCCGGCTTGAAGCTTGCGACCGGCCCTGCCGGAACATTGATACCGGCATTGGCGATCACCGCCTGGGGCGCGCCGCCAAGATCTGCTGCGACCTGCTCGAACCCGCGCGCCACCGAGGCCGCGTCGCGGATATCAACCTGATACTGCCGTCCGGGCGCGTCGTCGGACGACTTGGTCGCGTAGGTCGAGGCCACCTGCCAGCCGGTGGCGGCGAAGGCCTGCACGCAAGCCGCGCCGATGCCGCGCGAGCCGCCGAAGACGAGAACGATCGGAGAAGAGCTGTTCATGGGTGATCCCTTGCAAATGCTGTTCGATGAAGCTGGTGATGTCGATGCCGCGGCGCGACTAGGATGATGGCTTCGACATCGCTCTGCGTGTTTCGGCGATGGTGGCCTCGATCCCTGCCTGAATGTCGAAGCGCGGCTGGTAGCCGAGCTCGGCCTTGGCGCGGCCGATATCGAGCGCGCCTTTGACCGCGCTCAAGACCTTGCCGCCGTGGCGGTAAGGTCCGCTGTCGCCCACGGTGATCTTGGCACCGGGGATGGCGCGGTTGACTGCCTCGGCCGTGTCCCGCAACGTCGGCGCGACACCGGTTGCGATGTTGTAGGCATCGAACCGGTGCTGCGCTTTGTCTATCGCGAGCAGAACGCCGGCGACGGTATCGGCGATATAGACCTGATCGACCGCGAAAGCGCCGCCGTCCTCCTGATGGTACGGCTCACCGCGCAGTGCCGCCTCGACGAAGGTGCGGGGCATGCGCAGGCGCGGCAGATGCGGGCCGTAAACCCAGCATGTGCGCACATTGATGCATTCGAGCCCGTGATCCCGGCTATAGACTCGGCCGTAGTGCTCGGCCGCGAGCTTGGTCAGGCCATAGACGCTGGTCGGCTGCTGCGGATGATCCTCATCGATGACGGGCGCCTGGAAATCGCCATAGGTCTCTTCCGTGCTGACATGGATCACGCGCTTGAGGCCTGTCAGGCGCATCGCTTCGAACAGATTCACCGCGCCCTCGACATTGACGCGCAGTGCCTTGAGCGGAATGTCCGCCGCCTGAATGACGCCGACGATGGCGGCGGCATGAATCACCGCGTCCGGGCGATACGTCTCGAAGGCGCGCAGCACCTGATGCCATTCGCCAAGGTCGACAGCCACGGTCACGAGCCGCGGCTCGCGCCCAGCAAGCGTTGCCATTGCAGGCGAGACCATGAGGTCCAGCGCGATCACGCTGTCGCCGCGATCGAGCAGCGCCTGCACGATGGCGCTGCCGAGCCAACCGGAGGCCCCCGTGACCAGAATCGTCTTGCCGTTTGCCATTGTCTCCGTCCTCAGCGCGGCGCCGGCTCCTCGTCGGTCGGCGGGCTCGTGATGACCAGGAACACCAGCGGATCGGTTCCGGTGCAGTGGAATTCATGCACCACGCCGGGCGGGATGTAGGTGACGTCATTGGCGCGAACGAGCCGGCGCTCGCCGTCGAGGATCAGGATGCCTTCGCCCGACAGCACGTGATAGATCTGCTCCTGCACCTTGTGCGAATGGCTCTCGACATGCGCGCCCGGCTCGTAGGACGAGATGCGGTGATCGAAGAAGCGGCTGCCCGTGGTTTCCGGCGTGACGATCGCCTTCGACAGCGCCTGATTGTAATGGCCGGGATATTGGGTCCAGAACAGCTCGGCGAGATTGCGCGTCACCGCCTTCTTTTCCTTTTCCGCCTCGGCGAATGCATTCGGCTCGGGAACCACGATCGTCATTGTCTTCTCCTTAAATGATCAGTCCGGCCAGCAGGTGCCGCTGGTCATATTCTGCGGTGAAGCCCAGCCGCTCGGCGGCGTGCGTTAGGTCATAGAGCGGCGCGAAAGGCTGCTTCGCATAGACCTCCGGCGCGCGGATCTTCACGGCGTCCCCATGCAGCCGGCGCAGCCGGTCGAGCGTCGGCTCCGGCGACAACGTCACCTGCGCCGACAGATAGAAGCGCTCGAAACCGCCAGCTTCAAGCGGCATCTGCAACGCAAGGCGGAATGCCCGCGCAAGATCGCGCGGATCGATGTGATGGTGCAGTGGTCCGCCACCGGCCGCCGACGGACCGCTGACCATGGGGCCGCGGTAGTTGGCGGGGTCCTTGGCGCGCGCGACGATCTCACCTTCCATCTCCGGATAGGCGACGAAGACGGTGCGCAAGCTGATCACCGCCATGCCGCGCAACGCGTAGGCATGGGCGAGGTCTTCGCCGAGAATCTTGCTCACCGCATACGGGTCGGTGGCCTGCAACGAATGATCAAGGTCGACGGGCGCATAGAGCGGCGGCAGCATGCGCCCTTCCCTCACCGTGTAGCCCGCGACGGAGTCGCTCGAGCAGAAGACCGCGCGGCGGACGCCAGCAGCCTCGGCCGCCTCGAACACGGTGTAGGTGCCGAGCACATTGACGCGCATGATGGTCTGGCCGTCGCCCGACCAGATGTTCGGCACGGCTGCGATATGGAGCACGGCGTCGGTCCCGGCGATTGCGCGCGCGACCAAATCGGGCGAGGTGACGTCACCGACATGCCATTCGATGTCGGCCTCGCCGGCGCGCCGGTCGAGGCCGCGCACGCGATAGCCCTGCGCCAGAAGCTCGCGGACCACGGAACGTCCAAGCAGGCCGGCAGCCCCGGTGACGAGGACGAGACCGCTCATGCCCGGCCGACCGCAAGCTGCACGGCGTCCGCCGCATCAGTGATGCCGAGCAGCCGCCCCTGGAGGTCGTGATTGGCCGCGAGCTCGGCTGCGTCGCCCGCGTAGGCGACGCGTCCATTCACCAGCACGTAGGCCCGATCGGCCATCGCAAGCACGCTTTCGGCGTGGTGCTCGACGATAACCAGGCTCGCGCGCGACCTCAGCTTCGAAACGGCCTCCCTCACCTCCTGCACCACGGCCGGCGCGAGACCTTCGAACGGTTCGTCGAGCAGGATGAGCCGGCTCGGCACCATCAAGGCACGCGCGATCGCCACCATCTGCCGTTCGCCGCCGGAGAGGTTCTCAGCGCGGGCACGCAGCAGCACGCGCAGCTTCGGGAACAGGTCGAACACATCGTCCAGCGATGCACCGCCGGAGCGCGCCGCCAGCTTCAGGTTCTCCTGCACCGTCAGATTCGGAAACAGGCGCCGCCCCTCAGGCACCAGCGAGATGCCCAGCCGATTGATCTCGTCCGGCCGCAGCCGGCCGAGGTCGGTGCCGTCGAAGACCATCCGACCACTGGTCGGAGGCACCGTCCCGGTGATGGCGCGCAGCGCCGTGGTCTTGCCGACACCGTTGCGGCCGAGCAGCGCGACCACTTCGCCGGGCCGCACGGCGAGATCCAGCCCATCGAGCACGGTGCCGCCGCCATAGCCGGCGCGCACCGCCTCCACCCGGAGCAGCGGCTCCGGCGCAGGAGCGTTCGGAAGCAGCGTGATGGTCGCGCCGCGCGCCGGCACGGACGGAGCTTGGCCATGCGCAGTGCCGAGATAGGCCGCAACCACTTCGGGGTTTTTTGCCACTTCCGCAGGCTTGCCGTCGGCGATCAGCCGTCCCTGATGCAGCACCGTGATCCGGTCGGACATCGCAAGCACGCGATCAATATCGTGCTCGATCAGCAGGACGGCATGCGACTTCGAGAGTCGCTGGATCAATTCGCCTACAATCTTGCGGTCGGACTCGGCCAAGCCGGCCAAAGGCTCGTCGAGCAGCAGGAGCTTGGCATCGATCGCGAGCGACACTGCGATCTCGAGCAGCCGCTTTTCGCCATGGGCGAGCGACGAGCAGAGTTCGGGGGCGCGATCGGCCAGGCCCACAGCATCGAGCAGCGACCACACCCGCGCATTGGCAGCCTCATCGTCGTAGGCGTCGCGCCAGAAGCCGGACCATTGGCGGTTGGCGGCCTGCACGGCGATCCGCACATTCTCGAAGGCGGTGAGGTTCGGGAACACGCTCAGGATCTGGAACGAGCGCGCAATACCGAGCCGCGCACGACGGTGTGGCGGCAGCTGATTGATCGGCTGGCCCTCGAACAGGATGCTGCCGCCGTCCGGCTTGAGCACGCCGGTCAGGAGGTTGAACAGCGTGGTCTTGCCGGCACCATTGGGGCCGATCAGGGTGTGCAGACCGGTCCGGCTCATCTCGAAGGAGATGTCCTTCTGCGTGACGATCGAGCCAAAATGCTTCGACAGGTTACGGACGGCGAGAATTGCCGCATCTGAGGTGGCGGCCTGGGCTGCGTGACCCGGTGTGTACGGCGTGATGCTTTGCGGCCGTGCCGGAATGGCGTCGCGGGTCAAGGTCCAGCGATTGCGGCCGATGATGCGCTGGAAGATACCGTGGATGCCTTCATGCGACAGCAGGGCGAAGGCGATGATGATGGGTGCAAAGATCAGCCACCAGTTCTCGGTGACGGCGCTGAGCCGGTCTTCCAGCACGATGAAGACCGCAGCCCCCCACAACGGCCCAAGGAAGTGGTGGACGCCACCGAGCGCCGCCATCAGCACGGGATCGCCGGCATGCTCCCAATTCAGATTGTTGGCGTAGACACCCTGCAGCAGCAGCGCCATCAGCCCGCCGGCGACGCCGATGCCGCCGCCGGCGATGATGACGGCGACCAGCTTGGTCCGGTAGGTGTCGAATCCGAGGCTTGCCACGCGCTGCTCATTGTCGCGTAACGCCTGCATCAGTCGGCCGAACGGAGCGTGCGCCAGCCGCCAGAGCACCCAGAGCGAGCTGATGACGACGGCCAGCGTGAAGACATGAAAGCCAATCGCGGAGGGAAACAGCGGACGGGCGACGTTCTGCAGGCCGTTCTCGCCGCCGGTGACGGAAGTCCATTTGAAAGCGATCTCGAACGCGATCTGCGAACACGCCAATGTCAGCAGCGAGAAATATAGTCCACGTCGGCGCAGGATGACTGCGCCCACCACGAGCGCGAGCAGCAGCGAGAAGATCGCGGCGATCGCCATGCCCGTGAATTCGTTGCCGCCCGCCATCCATCCTGAGCCGATCGCCAGCGCATAGCTGGCGCAGCCGAAGAAGAAGGAGGCGCCGAACGGCACCAGCCCGAGATAGCCGATCAGGAAGTTCACCTCGGCGCCGTAAAGCGTGTAGATTGCGATCTGGGTGACGCGATGAATCGGCATCCCCACGGCAAGCGCGAGCCCGGAGGCCAGGAGCAGCATCGCCGTGGCGACGATGATGGGATGGCTGAAAAGCCGTCGCCAGAGCGATTTGTTGCTGGTCATTCGAAACGCTCCCAGCGCTCGCCGAACAGCCCGCGCGGCCGCAGCAGCATGATTGCGAACATCAGCGCGTACATCGAGCCGGCGGCCGCTTCGGGCCAGAATTGAATCGTCAGCGAGGTGACGACGCCGACCGCAAGCCCCGCAACGACGGCGCCCCGGAACGAGCCCAGCCCCCCGATCGCCACGATGACGAAAGCCGGCATCACCGCGTTGGCGGCCATCGACGGCGAGACCGTCCATAAGGGTGCCGCGAGTACGCCCGCAATCGCGGCAAGCATGCAGCCGAGGCCGAACACTGCCGTCAGCACCCGCGGCAGGTTGATCCCGAGCAGTTCGACCATTTCCGGATCGCGGCTGCCCGCACGCAGGATCCGCCCGTAGGGCGTAAAGGCAAGGAACGCCCATAGCCCGAGCAGGGTCGCCGTGGTCGCGCCGAGCACGGCGACCCGGTATTTGGTGATCAGGAGCGGGCCGAGCTCGATGATGCCGGAAAACAGCGGCGGCGGATTGAACGGTTTGCCGTCGGCGCCCCAGATGTAACGGATCACGGCTTCGATCAGCAGCGCCAGCGCGAAGGTCACGATCAGGCTGAGCAGCGGCTCCTTGCCGTAGAGACGGCGGATGATCACCACCTCCACCGCCATGCCGACAAGTCCGACCAGAGGCGGAGCGAAGATCACCGCACCCCAGCCGAACAGTTGGAACAGCTGCCACGCCACATAGGCGCCCAGCGCGAAGAAGGCGCCGTGAGCGAAATTGATCACGCCGAGCAGGCCGAAGGTGATCGACAGCCCCACGGCAATCAGCACGTAGATGAAGCCGAGCACGAGCCCGTTGGCCGCCTGTGAAACAAGTGTATCGAGCATCGTTCAAGCCTCTCGGTCGCGGGCGCTGCGACAGCAGCGACCACCGTCGCTCTAAAGCGACGGCAAGCTGCAGCCGATCTCCTCCTTGGCGCCGAAGGCCTTCTCAGTCTCCTCCGCGCTCGCCGACGTATTCTTCAGCACGTCGAAATAGTCCCACTTGTCGGTGATCTGCTTCTTGATCTGTACGATGACGGCAGGACGCACCAGCTGATGATCCCAGTCACGGAAGAAGAAGGGGAATTCGCCCTCCGTATTCTTCCACTGCTCGAGATGGGTGACGATGTCCTTGGCGTCGGTCGACTTCGCCGCCTCAATTGACTCCAGAAGCGCCCGCATGCCGATCCAGCCCGACCACGTCTTGTCGGATGGCGGCTGGTTGTACTTCTTCCTGAAGTCCTCGATCATCTTGCGTTCGGCCGCCGTGTTCTTCGGGTTATTGTAGTACCAGGGCTTGATATAGATGCCGGTCGAGGCCTGCGGACCGACATCCCAGAAGTCCGTATCCGTCACGGCGATGGCCGCATAGGGAATGCGGTCCTTCATCCCCATCTCGTTCCACTGCTTGAGGAAGTTGGAGAAGTCGCCGCCGACGAGCCCGCCGACGATGACATCGGGCTTGGCCTGGCGGATCTTGAGGATGTAGGAGCTGTAATCGGCAGTATTGATCGGCACTTCGTCGACGCCGACCTCGGTGGCGCCGACCTGCTTGAGCAGCGCCCGCGAGGCGCGCAGGATGTCCTGGCCGAAGGCGTAGGACGCCGTGATGAAATAGACCTTCTTGCCGATGCTGGACACATACGGCATCAGGCCCTGCATCTGCACCGGAACGGTGGCCTGGGTCCGAAACGTGTATTTGCTGCAGTTCTTGCCGGTGATCTCGCTCGCCGCCGCGCCGGTCAGGATCAGCGGCACCTTCTCGCGGTTGGCGACGCTCATCATCGCGAGCGCCGACGACGAGTAGTTGCCGCCGACCACCGCGACCACTTTGCTCTCGTCGACGAGCCGCTGCATGTTCTGCTGCGACACCTGCGGATTGGGCTCGTCGAGCCAGACGAGCTCGATCGGGCGACCCAGCACCTTGTTGCCCGCCTGCTCGGCCGCGAGCGCGCTGCCGCGCTGCAGATATTCGCCGATCGAGGCGCCCGGTCCCTGCTTGGAATAAATCATGCCGATGCGCACCGGCCCTTCGGCCTGCGCCCTGGCCGGTCCGCCCCAACCCAGCACGGACGTGGCGGCCACGCCTGCAGACGCGGCCATGAACGACCGGCGGTTCAGATCACCCTTCAACATCATGCTCCTCCCTCGTCCTTTCCTGGACTTTGTTGTCGTTGTTGATCAGTCGCGCCTGTACGGCTTGCCGAACGCCGGCTCCTTGAATGGAATGGGCGGCAGCTCCCAGGTCCCGGTGGACGGCGGACGCACTTCGGCGTCGACATGCACGTCGATCACGCAAGGGCGCCGGTTCTTGACCGCGGTCTCGACCGCGCCGCGCAGATCGGCGCTGCGGGTCACCGTGACGCCATCGGCGCCGCAGGCCCGCGCCCAGGCCGCAAAGTCCGGGTTGTAACGATCGCCCCCCGGCCCCTGATTGCCTTTGTAGAAAGCCGTGCCGAGCTCGCGGCCTTCAAACAGGCCATATTGCAGGTCGCGGATGGCGCTCCAGGCGAAGTTGTTCCAGACCACCCAGACGCAGGGCAGATCGTATTCGACTGCGGTGGCGACGACGTAAGGCGCCATCATGAAGCCGCCGTCGCCGACGACGGCCACGCAGGGACGATCAGGGGCGGCAAGCTGCGCGCCGAGCACGCCGCACACGCCAAAGCCCATCGATGAGTAGCCCCAGCTGTTCATCATGCTCTGCGCGCGCCGCGGCCGCCAGAACTGCATGAACCAGTTGTGGTGCACACCGGAATCCAGCGACAGGATGACATCGTCCGGCAGCACGTCCTGCAACGCGCCCACCACATATTCGGGGCGGATCGGCGTCGTCACCGCACTGAAATTCGGCCGGACGAAGGCCTCCCACTCGGCCTTCCACTTACCGATCTCGTCGCGCCATGTAGCAAAATCCTCGCGGCTGATCTCGGAACGGTCCGGCAGCGCCGCGAGCAGCTGGGCCGCGAATGTCTTGGCATCGGCGATGATGCCGAGCGTCGGCGGATAGTTGCGCCCGAGCTCGGCGGGATCGATATCGACCTGCAGCAGCTTCGTGGTCGGGAAATTCCAGGAATAGCCCTGATGCCAGCTCGACGACGAACGGTCGTCGAAGCGGGTACCGATGCAAAGCACGAGATCGGCATGGCGCCCGGCCTGGTTGGCCGGATAGGCGCCGTTGCGGCCGATGAAGCCGAGGGTCAGCGGATCGTCGGCGGGCACGCAGCCCATGCCGTTCGGCGAGGTGATGACCGGAATGCCGTAGCGGTTCTGCAGCGCGCTGATCTCAGGACCGGCTTCCGACAGCGTCGTGCCCTGTCCGATGAACAACACCGGCCGTTTCGCGGCTGCCAGCAGATCCAGCGCCGTGGCGACATCGGCTTCGCTCGCGCTCGGCCGATGCGCGCCGTGGACATGCGACAGCGGCGGCAGCTCGACGTCGGCCTCTTCCTGGAAGACGTTATAGGGAATGTCGAGATTGACCGGCCCCGGGCGGCCAGTGACCATGGTGTCGAACGCCTGGCGAAGCGCCAGCGGCAGCATGTCGACGCGGCTCGGCTGGAACGAACGTTTCACCACCGGCCGCAAGACCTGGGCGAAGTCGGCCTGGTTATGAGCATACAGTTCCTGGAACGGCGCGCGATTGGCCTGCGACGTCGGCACGTTGGCGGTGATCGCGAGAAAGGTCGAGGAGTCCGACAATGCGGTCGCCAGCGACATCACCATGTTGGCGGAGCCGGGTCCGGTCGACGTCAGCGTCGCGACGGGGCTGTGCTTCACCCGGAAATACGCATCGGCCATATGGCCGGCGCACTGCTCATGGCGCGGCGACACCAGCTTGACGCGATCGCGCACCTGATAGAGCGCATCGAGGATGCCGACATTGCCATGTCCGCAGATGCCGATCACGAAGGGCACTTTCTGCTTGACGAGATATTCGGCGATGACTTCGCCGCCCTTCATCTTGGTCATCGTATTGTCCTTGTCAGGTTGCGGCCCGCGCTGCTTCAGGCGAGGATCGTGACGATGCGCTCCTCGCTCATTTCGCGGATCGCGTAATGCGGTCCCTCACGGCCGAAACCGCTGTCCTTGGATCCACCGTAAGGCATCAGGTCCACGCGCGAGCTCGGGGTCTCGTTAATGTGGACCCCGCCGACCTGCAACTGCCGCGCGGCCTGTAGCGCCTTGTCCAAACGTTTTGTGAAGATGCCGGTGGCAAGCCCGTAAGGGGTGTCGTTGACCCGGGCGATCGCCTCCTCGAACGTGTCAAAGGGAGCGATACACATCACCGGTCCGAACACCTCCTGACAGCCGAGCGGCGTCGCCCTGTCGACGTCGGCGAGCAGTGTCGGTGGAACCACCGCATCGCGGCGCTCGCCGCCCACAAGACGTCGCGCTCCCTTCTGCTCCGCCAGCGCAATCCAGGATTCGATGCGGCGCGCCGCCGCTTCGCTGACCACGGGCCCGACGACAGTGCGATCATCAGCGGGATCGCCATAGGGCAGTTCGGCAACGAGCTTGGTCAAGCGCCGCTCGACTTCTTCGATCAATGCGCGCTGCACCAGAAGCACCTGGATCGAGGTGCAGACCTGCCCTGCCTTGCGGAAACCGGCATTGACGACTTTCGGCAGCGCGGCGTCGAGATCAGCATCATCGCAGATCACGCAATGCGCGATCGAGCCGAGCTCCATCTGCGTCCGCCGCAGACCGGCCTTGCTTTGGATGATGCGCCCGACCTCGGTGCTGCCGGTGAACGCATAGAACTGCACGGCGGGTTCGCTGAGCAGCCAGTCGGCGACCTCGGCGTCGCCGTGCAGTACCGACATCAGCCCGGGCGGCACGCCGGCGGCGACCAGGCACTCGGCCATGATGCACGACGTCATCGGCGTGTGCAGCGAGGGCTTGAGCACCACGGCATTGCCGGCCGCGAGTGCCGGCGCGACCTTATGTGCGACCGTGTTCAGCGGCGCATTGAAAGGTGTGATCGCGGCAACCACACCGAGCGGCACCCGGATGGTGAAACCGATGCGGCCCTTCTGGCCGGCCGCTCCCTCCATCGGCACCACTTCGCCGGCGAGCCGCCGCGCCTCCTCGGCCGACAGGCGGAATGTCGCTGCGCAGCGCTGGATCTCGCCCATCGCGTCGCGCCGCGGGAAGCCCGCCTCCTGGCGGAGAACCTCGACGAGGTCGGCCGCGCGCTTTTCAAGCTCGACCGCTGCGCGGTCGAGGATCACGCCGCGATCATAGGGGCTGAGTGTGTTGGCCTGGAACGCCCGTTCCGCGGCCGTGACGCAGGCCCGAACCTGGTCCCGTCCTGGCAGATGCGCGTGCATGACGGGCGCGAGCCGGTATTTGTCCAGCACAGCAACCGTGCGGTCACCATCCGACCATTCTCCCGCGATCAGCAGGCGGCAGGACGGCAGCTCGGCCGATGTCTGTCGATGGGCCGCGGCATCTGCCATTTTCGCAAGTCCTCCCTGAGACTTCTGGGGTTCTTGTCCTTCCCTCTAGAGTGAATTTGACATTAGCAAAAATACTGTTTTGGATTGGTCGCTATAAGCCTGACATATGGCCGTTCTGACACTCATCTTCGCCCCGGTGCGCCCCATGGACCTGCGTCAATTGCGCTATTTCGCCCAGATCGTTGAAAGCGGCAGCCTGTCGAAGGCCTCGCGCTGCCTTTTCGTGGCACAACCGGCCTTGAGTCAGCAGATCGCGAAATTGGAGGAGGAAGTCGGCAAACCGCTGCTGCAGCGCTCGTCGCGTGGGGTCATCCCCACGGAGAACGGCCTTGCGCTCTATCATCACGCGCGCTTCATGCTGCGGCAGCTCGAGCATGCGCTCTCGATCGCCCGGCAGGATTCCGCCGAGGTCAGCGGCATGGTGTCGGTCGGACTGCCGGCGACGACGGTGCTCGCCATCGGACTGCCGCTCACGAAGTGCATCCGCGCCAAATATCCCGGCATCCTGCTGAATGTCGTCGAGGGCATGAGCGGACACATCGCCCATATGATGCGGCTTGGTCAGCTCGACCTGGCGATCCTGTTCAACAACGACGTCTCGTCCAAGCTCGATGCGACGCCCCTGCTCGACGAAGAGCTGTTCGTGCTGCTGCGCGCCGACAGCCCGCTGGTCTCCCGCTCCCGCCGCAGCATCAGTGTCGCGGAGGTGGCCAAGCTGCCATTGATCCTTCCGACCGGAACGCATGGACTGCGACGACGCGTTGCCGCGGAATTCGAGCGGCGCAATCTGACGCCGAATGTGGTTGCCGAAATCGATTCGCTCTCGCTGGTGATGAGCTGCGTCAGCGAGGGCATTGGCGTGACCATCAAGCCGATGTCGGCCCTGCACGTCGGCGGCAAGGAACACCATGAATGGCGGGCGTTGTCGATCTCGGACGCGCGCATCACCCGGCGCAACTACATCTACTCGATCAAGCCGGACCTGTTGGCGCCGGCCGCATCTGCGGTGGCGAAGGAGCTGTACGACACAGCGCGGACCCTGGTGATCTCAGGGCAATGGCGCGGGGTCACGCTGATCGATGAGCCCGTCGCCGTTGCTGAGCATTCGGTTGCGTGAGGCCATTCAAACCGACCGATCGCCGTCGGATCAGCCGAGCCGATCCGTAGTTCGACGGGGCGGCCCCGCCATGGCGGGTTGCGCGCGCCAGCCCGGCAACGGTACCTGGAACGATGCTGTCGCCTCATTCGTTTTAAACAGAGGTCTTATGTCGACAACCGCCGCAGCTGTTACGGAGGCGAGCGATGACCAAGTTTGCAAAGGGCGACCACGTCTCCTGGAACTCGGAAGCGGGCCACGTGACCGGCCGCATCATCGCGGTTCATATGCGCGACTTCGACTACAAGGGGCACCGCCGGCACGCCACGAAAGACTCCCCACAATACGAGATCAAGAGCGACAAGAGCGACCACATCGCGGCGCATAAGGAGAGCGCGTTGACGAAGGTGAGCGGCAAATGACGTAGCGGTTCGGATCGATGATCCAGCGCTCGCCGTCCGAGAAGGCGATTGCCACCGCGTCCGACGCCTGTCCTGTCTTTACCATCGGCCATTCCAGGCGCACGATTGCGGAGTTCGTCACCTTGCTACGGGCCGGCCAGGTTCAGCTCGTGGTCGATATCCGACGCTTCCCGCGCTCCCGAACCAACCCGCAATACAATGCGGACGCGCTGCCGGCGGAGCTTGCGGGCTACCAGATCGACTACATACGGATTGCCGAGCTCGGGGGCCTGCGCAAGAGCAGCGACGTTGCGCCGGAGACGAACGGCTTCTGGACCAACCAGAGCTTCCATCACTATGCGGACTACGCCCTTGCGGACGACTTCCAACGCGGCCTGGCTTGCCTTCTAAACCTGTCGGCCACGCAGCGCACGGCGATCATGTGTGCGGAAGCCGTCTGGTGGCGGTGTCATCGCCGCATCGTAGCCGATTATCTGATCAATGCCGGCCGGACAGTATATCATCTGATGGACACGAACGAGGTTCACGTGGCGACACTGACAAAGGGAGCCGTGCGAGCCGGAGACAGACTGATTTATCCTGCTTCGGGCTGATCAGGCCGCGCGAACGCACCATCGCATCAATTGTCCGACAGAATGGAGTGAAGCGAACCCAGCTCCGCTCGGCAACGTGGCGGATTGCGTGCATGGCCATGTTGCTGATCACGAAACAGCCTTGCAGCGCGACGGTACAGCCTGCATGAAGTCCACTCCGCCGGTTGACGATCCAGAGGCATGGTTGTGGACAAACTGAATGTGGCGAGACTCGCTGAGGCCGGGTCCGATGCGTTGAACGCGCCCCTACCGTCGGCGGCACGAAGCCGCCGCTCCCTTCCCTATCTGGCCGGGCTGATCGCCGTCCTGTTCTGGGGCGCCACGCCGGCAGCGACCGTGCTGGTCGCCCGCGACATGCCCTCCTCTCTGATCGGACCGTCACGGCTGCACCTGGCCGCCGCGTTTCTGGTGCCGATGGTCCTCATGTTTCGGCCACCGCTCCCGGCGGACAAGGCGGGCTGGGCCGCTTTGGCCATCAACGGCGTGGTCGGGTTCGCTGGCTCGTTCTTCCTGCAGGGTCTCGGCTTCTCGCGGACGTCGACATCTCACGCCGCCCTGATCCTTGCCTGTGCACCGGTCATCACGGCGCTGATCCAGAATCTGCTGTCGCGGACGTTTCCGCGCCCGCTATGGCTCACCGGAAGCGCGATCGCACTGTGCGGCGAGACGCTGCTGATCTTCGTGCGCTTCAACGGCGATGTCGTCAGCAGTGGAACAATGGCCGGGGACCTCATCGTTCTCACGGGAACCATCACGGTGAGCATCGGCTATGTGGCCGGCGCGCGGCTGTCGGCGCGAATTGGGTTGTTCGGCGCCACCGCATGGTCGATCGTTTTTGGCGCGCTCTTCATGCTGCCGCTGGCGCGATCCCTGGCTGAGCCCCTCTCCGCTCTGACCGCTGTAGGCGGCGGATCACTGCTTTTCCTGGCTGTGTTCTGCACGCTGATCGGATTCGCCGCGTGGTTCTGGGCTCTGGACCGCGGTGGCGTATCGGCGATCGCGCCTCTGCAGTTTGGCCAGCCGATCGTGTCGCTGGTGATCGCGACGATGTTTCTCGGCGAGCAATTTCCGCTCACGATGCTGGTTTCGGTCGGGCTTGTCCTCGCAGGCGTCTATATCTGCCGGCGATCGGTGATCGCCCAAGGTCCGTCACGTTGACCGGAGATGGCATCCGCAAGCCCCGATCGCGCAGGAAACGCTGGCGCGCCCTGTACCGCCGCATCACGCGCAGTGCGCGCTGGGCGCGCCGGAAACTCGCCGCAGCACCACGGTCGCTTCGGATCGCGGGCCTCGTCGCGGTCCTGCTTGTTGCGGCCGCGCTGACCAACCTCGTCTATCAGGTGGTTCGCAAGCCGACCGAGCTGTTCGTCTTGGTCGGCCACCGGCTCGACAAGGAGCCGGAAGAGACCTGGAGGCAATACGGATCTCTGTTCCGCAAATACGCGACCAGCACCATCACGCCGGAGCTTCTGGCCGCCCTGGCGCAGACGGAAAGCTCCGGCAATCCGGTGACGCGCACCTATTGGCGCTGGCAGCTCGCGCTCAATCCTTTCCGCGTCTACAAGCCAGCCTCGAGCGCCGTCGGCCTGTTCCAGATGACCGACGGCGCATTTGAAGAATCGTCCCGCTACTGCATTCGCGACCACGCCGTCGAAGACGAAGGCTGCGGCTCGCTTCTCCCCTACATCCGTGCGCTGCCGCGCCATGCCGTCGAGCTGACGGCGATCTATCTCGATCGCCAGGTCGCTTCCGTGCTCGCCCGCGTGCCGGACGCCAAACCGAATGCGCAGCAGAAACAGGATCTCGCCACGCTCATTCACCTGTGCGGGGCCGGGCCGGCCGCGGCGTTCGTGCGCCGCGGCTTTCGAACCGCAGATGGCGAGCGCTGCGGCGATCACCTCGCCGCAGGCTATCTGGGCAAGGTCAACACGATGAAGCGGGAGTTCAAGCGCCTGTCGGCGGAGGATCGCGATTAGCTCCGGCGGATTTCCAACTGCGACTGGAAGGACCGCAGCCCGGCCACGCCGCTCAGCGCCGCTGGGTCACGGTGGCCTGGTTAGCGCTGCCGCTCTGGTTGATGATCGATTGGTTCAGTCCGCCGCTCTGGCTGACGACGGCGAGGTTTTTCGTTCCCTGCTGCGTAATGCTGGAGCTGTTGGACGACAGGTTCGACGCCGATGAAGCCGACATCCCAGTGGTCGCCTGGAAGGCGGCCGGCGAAAGCGGCACGGCAATGCTCGCCGCAGCAACTGCATGCGCGCCCTGGCCGATCGCCTCGACCGCCGGCGATTGCGAGATGAACGCCTCATTCGCAAAGGCCGCGGAGGACGCAACGACCAAGACCGCAACCAGCAGATATGCGCGCATCACGAACTCCTCGGGGGCTTTGCCCAGCGGTATCAGGCCGCCCTTAATACGCCGTATCTCAGGGCGCCGATCGCTCTGCCGAAACGCCTTCGCCTTCACGTGCGCCCTCCAGAACGAGCCGTGCTTCAACAGCACGCGAACCGCGCGCGTTAACCATCAGCATTAAGGCATTGGCAACACATTGGCTCGCATTTTCATCATCCCATTAGCCAAGGAGACACCATGTCAGACATCGGCATTCCCGGCGGCCGGATCAGGTCTTTCGTCGAGCGGATCGAAAATCTCGACGCCGAATTGCAGGAAATCAACGAGCAGAAGAAGGAAGTCTTTGCCGAGGCGAAGGGCGAGGGTTTCGACGTCAAGATCCTCAAGGAGATCATCAAGCTCAGGAAGCAGGACCAGGAGGAGCGCGACGAGCACGAAACGCTGCTCGACATCTATCTGCGGGCGATGGAATCGGCAGAGGCCGAACCCACCGCCAAGGCCGCTTGAGGCGCGATCCCAGCGCGCTCGTCACGCGACGGGCGCGCTGTCGCGGATCAACACATCGGCGGCACACCAAAAGAGTTGGGCCGCCTGCCGCCTTGCGACGGCTGTTCGTCTCGCCGGCATTCACATCGTCCCCGCTATGGATTCGCGATCATGAAGACAACAAGGCTGACCGAGGTCCTGAAGCGCATCGAGGCATGGCCAGCGGACGCACAGGATGAGCTGGCCGAGTTCGTGCTGGTGCTCGACGCCGGCATCAGGACCGCCGATGAAGGCCAACAGCGCAGGAATTGGCCGGCACCGGTCACGACCTGCGCGCCGCCGTCGCAAAGTTCCGCGCGCTGACGGAGCATCGAGGCCGCAGCGCGTCAGGAGACGCTGTCGCTATTGTGGCCAGTGACGGTTATAGGCGCCGAAGCCAGGGCTGCACCAGAAGATGGGATAGCCGGCATAGGCACCACTCCAGGGCGGATGGTCGCCCGAGCAGGCGTCATCGTAGACGTCGCGCCAGACATAGGGGCTCCATCGCCAGCCATGCCAAACCGCGGCGTGGTGCCAGCCGACACGATGAACAGCCACGGGATCAACACGCGTAACATTCGCCTGCCCCATCGGCAGTGGCGCAGATGACACCGACACAGTCGCGCTCGCGACCATCAGGCCTGCGCAGCACAGCATGCCCGCGAGACTCAAAATCCGCATGGACCGGCTCCTCTCATGCTATCGCATCGCAGTCCCTGGCGAGAGCAACGCGCCCGCCATGCGCATGACTCGCGATTACTTCTCTTCTTCCAAGGTGACGGCCACCGCGCCGACGGCCGAGAGCCGCACCTTGTTGCCCTCGACATCAGCGACCAGGCCCTTATCGATGAAATGATGATGGCCTCGGTGGCTGCCCTCGCCGCTGTCCTTCCGGGTCAGCTTGATGCGATTGCCTTCGACGCGATCGACCGTGCCGATATGCACGCCATCAGCGCCGATCACTTCCATGTGCTCCCTGATCTCGTTCATTTTCCAGGCTCCTCTGCGGCAGATACACGGCTCGACGCGGGCACATGCACATCGCATCGCCACAACACGTCTCTTCGGCTGATGAATGTCTCAACCGGCTTCCGTTCCATGCGTTCCCGCAGCGCAAGGACGCATCACATCAATTGATCTTGCGTCGCCACGCCCCATCTAACGCAACACCGTCGCGCAAGATGAGGCACGCTCATGGTCTCCGAATCCGCAACCGCACGCGCTGATAGCTGCCCGCGCGAGTTCCAGTCGCGCACGGAGCAACAGAGGCAAAGCGACGTCTCGCCGGTTGTCAGGGTCGATGGCTTCACCGCGGCGCGGGACGTGCTGAGGTCCCCATCCGTCCGGCAGGCCGGGTTCAATGCGGAACTGGTGGCCCGCTTTATCGGCCGTCGCCATGCGCCGGTGCTGTACCAGGATGGCGAGCCGCATCAGCGGCAGCGGAGCGCCACGGCACGCTTCTTCGCCCCGCGCGTGGTCGCCACGCGCTATCGCGAACTGATCGAGCGAACCAGCCGCGATCTGATCGACCGCTTTCGCGCGGCCGGGCGCGCGCGGCTGGATGACATGAGCCTCGAGCTTGCGGTGGCCGTCGCCGCCGACATCGTGGGCCTGACCGACAGCCCGCGCGACAGGATGGCGGTCCGGCTCAACCGCTTCTTCAGCGCGCCGCCGCGCGACGGCGGCCTGCGCGCGATGTTACGGCAGGTGCTGCTCGGCCAATACCGCATGCTGAGCTTCTATTGGTTCGACGTCCGCCCGGCCATCCGGGCCCGGCGCCGCCAGCCGCGCGAGGACGTGATCTCGCATCTGATCGGCCAGAGCTATTCGAACCGCGAGATCCTGACCGAATGTCTCACCTACGGCGCCGCCGGCATGGCGACCACGCGCGAGTTCATCGTCATGGCGGCGTGGCGGCTGCTGGAGCATGACGATCTCAAAGCGCGCTTTCTCGCAACCGATGAACAGGAGCGGATGACGATCCTCGAAGAGGTGCTGCGGCTGGAGCCGGTGGTGTCCGTGCTCAAACGCCGCGCCGAGCGCGAGATCGCGCTCGACACCGAGTCCAGCCCGGTCGTGCTTCCTGCGCAAAGTCTGGTCGAGATCGACGTCGCAGCCGCAAACCGCGATACAGCGGCGACCGGCCCCTGCCCGCATCAGCTCGATCCCGACCGCACGAGGCCGGCGAAAGTTTCTGCCAGCGTAATGAGCTTCGGCGATGGGCCGCACCGCTGCCCCGGCGCCGCAGTCGCGCTGCACGAGGCTGCGATCTTCCTCGATCAGCTGTTGCGCGTGCCAGGTCTGCGTCTGGAACGGCCGCCGACCGTGAGCATCAACCCGGTCAGCACCGGATATGAGTTGCGCGATGCGGTGATCGTGGCCGACACCGCCTACGGCACGCCGCATGGACCCGCGGAGCGGTGATGCCAATCACTCGCATCAGCGCGTGACCTGCTTCGTGCGCCTGGGCTGGCTCGTTGCGCCGGCTTATTGGCCGATGCGGGACGTCGCACTTGACTTCCCCGGTTCCGCTTCTATCGGTTTGCCTCGTCACAAGAGAAGAGGTCACCATGGACGCGATGACATGCCCGCAATGCCGATCCGAGCACGCCTATCAGGATGGCGCGCTATGGGTCTGCCCGGAATGCGGCCATGAATGGAGCGATGGGCCGGCGGCCGCGGCCGAGACGTCCGAGACCTCACAGATTCGGGATGCGAATGGGAACGTGCTGGCCGATGGTGACAGCGTGATCGTGATCAAGGATCTGAAGGTCAAAGGGTCGTCCTCGGTCGTCAAAGGCGGCACCAAGGTGCGCAATATCCGTCTGCAGGAGGCCAGCGATGGTCACAACATCGCCTGCAAGATCGATGGCATTGGGCAGATGAACCTGAAATCGGAATTCGTCCGCAAGGCATGAGCGCCCGCTTCACGGCAGCGACAGTCGGAGAAGATCATGAACGGCAACCGCACTTACGGCATTCGCGTCGAAGGCGCCAAATATGGCGTCGGCTTCGGCTCGGCGCTCGCCATCAGCATCTCCTACACCAACAATCATTCCATCCTGTGGGCGATCATCCACGGCATTCTCGGCTGGCTCTACGTGGTTTACGTGGCGCTGTTTGGCTGAAGCGCGCGGCTCGAGTTTCGCGCCAACGACAGACAAAAAAATGGCTCCCCGCAAGGGGAGCCATTTCGATTGGAGGGGCGACTGTTAGTCATCCCAATCGTGATAGTGATGGCGCCTGATGATCACGGTGCGGTCAGCGTCGCGATCATACCATCCACGGTGCCAGCCGCGATCGTGCTGATAGACCCGCGGTCCAAAGTCGCGATCGTAGTAGTGGTCGCGGTCGACGCCGACGCGGAAGCCGAAATCGTCGGCGCTCGCCACGGTCGGAACCGCCACCGCGAAGGTCGCAAGCGCAGCGAGAACGCAGGACAGTTTCTGCATGTCGTCTCTCCTCTCGTTACCTTCCTCACCCCTGTTGAGCCAACAAATGCTCGGTGGCGCCGTTCCGGTTTCCGCCCCGAAACTTTCTTGAACGGATATTCACTCCGTTCCGACGCACGAAGATCAAAGGTTCGGCAGATAACGAAGCTACGTGGTCACCGCGACCGCGCAGACAGACGCGAATTACCACCAGGGACCGGGACCCCAGCCCCGCCGCCACAATGGACGGCCATAATAGGCATAGGGCCCAGGCCCATACCCGACGCCGACATAGCCGTAAGCCGGATAGGCGGGACCGTAATCGTAATCATAGGGATCGTCCCAATAGTAGGGCGTCGAGGCGGCGATCCCGGCGCCAATTAGAGCGCCGGCCGCAAGCGCGCCTGCGCCCCAGCCCCAACCGCCGCGGTGCCAACCGCCCCCGCGCCAGCCGCCAAAACCGCCATGCCAGCCGCCAAAGCCGCCGTGGAATCCGCCGCCGTGAAATCCGCCGAAGCGGACCTGCTGGACATTGTCGTTCGCGGCAATGGCGGGTTTAGCAGCTGCAGAGAGCGCCGTGGCCGGCGCCGCCGAAGCAGGCGCGTTCGCTGCCGCGAATACCGCGCCCGAGAGACAAAGAGCTGCAAGCTGTCTTGATCTCCGCATGGTCAACTCCTTTCGTCAAGCCTGTCCTCATCGCGATGCGCGCAAGATCGCGGGCACCGAACCAACTACAAACGGCAGCGCCAAGACGCATCGCCAAGACGCATTGGCCGTTCGAGCAACAAACAGCTCAAGCTTCTGCGCGTTCCAACGTTGCCTATCAACGCGGCAAAACACGATCTCGCCGGTCGTCAATGCCGGCCGAGATGGCTCGAGCTGTCCGCATGGCCGTCGCCCGAGCCCGAAGCATTGTTGTTGTTCATCGTGCCGGTGCACGCCCCGCGCACGGCGACATGCCGGCGTCGCCCGGTCCGGTGCCAGCGCCACCACCGCCTGCTTGCGCCGATACGCAACCGCTCGCCACGACAAGCGCAGCCGCCAATCGGATGGTGCCGAGTTTCATCCGATCATCCCTCATCCTTGAAGAAGAGAAGGCCGTCGCATCGCATCCCATCGGGGCCGTTCCCACTGATCCGGGCCACGCAACGGCGAAGCGGAATTCGTTGTCCGTCGCGCAACAGCTTCGAAGGATTGCGACCGGCAAGAGCAACCCACTACCGTAGAATCACGGTTCAGATTCATAACTTGGCATGAACCCTGCTTTCGTCATCCTTAACCGGGTTCACTTTTTGAAGGCAGGAATACCGTGCTCGTCACTCTCGTCGCACTGCTCTGCAACGGCCAGGTCTGCATGGAGAAGGTGGTCACCAACAGCGAGATGTCTGGGATCACCATGATGTCATGCTCCGTCAACGCCCAGATCGGCATCGCCGACTGGCTGTCGAAGGGGCCGTACCAGGCTTGGCATCTGGAAAGCTATAAATGCATCGCGGGCAAATATACGCCGAAGACCAGCGCGTGAGCCGCTAACGGCCCACATTGCCACTGTCGGCTCCGCGACGCAGACCCGCGTCATCTCCGGGACAAACTGCGTGCCGATGGGCGTGAATTGCCGCCCTTTGAGGCAGTCGCCGCGGAAACCGGCATGGCCCGGTTTCTGCAGTGCCGGTCGTATCCAACAGGAGACGCGGCATGCCGTTCTACAGCTTTCACTGCGCCAAATGTGCCGAAGATATCGAGTTGTTGATCGGCATGTCGGAGACGCCGGTTTGTCCGAGCTGCGGCAGCAAGAGGCTGACGCGACTGCCTTCGCTGGTCGCACCTCCCGGCAAGAGCGCGGGCATCAAGAAGGCGGCGCGGGCACAAGCCGCGCGGGAAGGCCATTTGAGCAATTTCAGCCGCGCCGAGCGGAAGCGCTGAACGCATAGTGCCAGACTGAGTGGATCGGTTACGCCAGCGGCATGCCGAGGCGGCCGACACCGGGAAATTTCAGTGCCGGCCTGCGCAGATCGACGCCGAGCACGCCGCCGAAGACGTTCAACTCGACGCCTTCGATCCAGCCGATTGTCAGCCCGAGATAGCCGCCGAGCGAAGCGAACACGCCGGTGCCGGATGGGGTCAGGCCCCACCAGTCGGCGACCGGAAAATCCTTGCCGATCGCCGTCGGCGGCAGCACCGCATTGAGTTCGGGAACGGCATTGAGCGCGGCCTGCACGAAGGTGTTGGAGTTCGGTCCCGGCCAGGCATTGTAGTCGCCGTAGGCGCGAAACCGGTAGGTCTCGATCACGCTGCGGATCGTGGGAATGACGCGCTCGGCGTCGTCGCCATCGACCGCAAGCACGACTTCAGGGACCGCCCCGAACCAGCGCCCGTCTGGCGCAAAACCGTCGACCCGGACGGGCTCGCCCCACGCGGTGTAGTCGTAGCGCGTGTAGCGCGGCGCGCCCTTCTCCTTCACCACGATCCAGGTGTGGACCGCGAAGATCCCGCGCCAGCGCACCGTGCGCGCGGCGAAGACGCGGACGACAGCGTCCGCACGCTCGGACGGAGGCGCCAGGAGCCCGGCGCTCGAACGATCAGCGGTCTGCCAACTGCCGCGGCGATCGCCGCGCAGATAGTTCACAGCCGATACAGAGATCGGCACGACGATGAGCATCAGGAATACAAGCACGAGCTTCTTCACGCGGCAGCAGAGAGACTGAATGATGCGGGGGGAATGCGGATTTATGTAGTCGCTGACGCGGCATTCGCCAGTCCGGTATTCCCACAGCAAAAAGCCCGGCGCGATGGCCGAGCTTCTTGCCTGAATCACAAGTTGGCGAGATCAATGTGGATGACCGGGGCCACCGCCCCGCGGACCACCACCTCCGCCACCCATATGAGGCGCGGCGCCCATCGGGGCACCACCGCCATGCGGCGCGCCACCCATCTGCGGGGCACCACCAGATGGGCCGCGCGGAGCGCCGCCCATCTGCGCGTGGGCCGCCATCGGAGGCCCGCTCGGCCGCGCGAAGTTGGGTTGCGCTATGTGGGGCGTCACGTTCGGACGGGCCACCGGGCCGGGTGCAAAGCGCGCGCCGACCTGTGCGCCAGGGCCTGGCTGCATGCCGCCGAAGCGATGTGGGCCGGCCTGGTGCCCGATCGCGATCGGAGCGCCTGGGCCGCGCTCATGCTGCGCAAACCCGCCTGGCCCCTGCCGATGCCATCCGCGGCCGACCACGCCCGGTCCGGGCGCGACGCCAATATCGGACCGCCCGGCGAAGCGCGCATGCGGGCGCGGGCCATACGCCACTGCCGGCGGGTGCTGATGCCAGTAGCGATCCCAATAAGCGTGGCGGTGATACCAGGAACGGCCGACATAATAGCTGTCCCAATAGCTTGACAGTACGAACGGCACGATCGGAACGTCATCGGCATAGTCGGGCAGATAGACGTAGCGATGGCGATACAGATAAGCGAGCCTGGTCGCGGCGACCCAGCCGCGTTCACCCGCAAAGCTCACATCGCACCACGCACCGCCACGGATGCAGCCGTGAATGTTGACGCGGGCGCCGGCGGGAATGCGATCGACGGCTGGAAAGCCGAACCCGGGTCCGGCGCGCAGCGTGGCCGAATTGCGGACCAGCCCCGGCGCAGCCAATGCCGAAGCGGGCGCTGCCACAACAAGTGCGGCAGCGAGACATGTCTTCAGGTTCATGATGACGACCTCCTCATTTGAAGGAGGAACTCAGGAACAAACGCGCCGTTCCGTGCACGGATTGTCGCAGTCGCGATGCAGCAAGCGCGATTGCTATTGCGGCGCGCCGTTACCGGACAGGATCTGCGCGGCGCCGCCGAGTCCGCGCCGAAACGCTTCGTCGAAGGTGACGCCAGCGAGATGCCAGCGATGCGGCCGGCCGTCGACATCCAGCCGCCACTCCGTCGACCAGCCAAGCGCGTCATCATCCCAGCTGAGCTGCCCGATCAGGATCGCTTCCGCGCCTTGCCCGCTCAGCGCCGCTGCCAAGTCCGCGGACGATGTCTTGATAACATCGGCAGTTTCGATCTTTCCCTGCGCCAGAGCTGCGCTGTCGGGCAACACGATCGAGACTCCGCGCTTGAGCGCCGCCGCACGGAGCGCCTCGCGCTGCAGCTCCGACTGCCGGCCATCGGCGGCCACGAAGTAGGTGCGCCCGCCCGGCGCCATCGCGACGATGACACCGAGCATGGGGCGATGCGATGCCCACGGCTTCAGCCCCAGCGTGCCGAGCAGATCGTCGATCTTGGCTTTGTCGAAATCAACGATGAGATCGTAAGGCCGGTCGCGGGTGCCCTGTTCGTCACGCTTCGGCGTGCCCGTCATCTGGTCGTGATAATCGAAGCCGGTGACGAACTCGGCGGCGCGCGCCTTGTACGGCGCAAGTCGGGAATCTCCGGCGAGCTGCAGCGCGCCGGAGACCTTGATCAACACATCCTCGAGGCAGACCGCAAAGCCGATGCTTCGGTTCGGCTCGAACTGCCCGGTGACGATGGTCTGTGCGCGGTAGAGATCATCTGCGCGCACGGGCTGCGAGAGCAGCAGCATGGCGATCAGCTGGATCGCGAGACTCAGCGCGACGCCGCCCCGCTCATTTCCCGTCGTCCGGTCGACCCACCGCCGATGCATCATCTGCGCCCCCCGCTCCGCACACCGCGAACGCGCAGCTCCCCGGCGGCCGGAGATCTTGTGCCGGCCTGATCGCAGGAGCTGCGCGCCTCGATCTTATCGCACTATTTCTGGCGGTCGAGCTTGGTAATCGTCTTCGTGCCGCCGCCGTCGGACGTCGAAAACGTCACGCGGTCTCCGGCGTGGATGTCCTCGACCATCGCATTGTCTTTGATCTTGAACTCCTCGGCCGTGCCGGAGGTGTTGGCGCCCACGGTCCCGGTCTGAATCCGCTGGATCGAAATCGTGCCGTTCAACCGGTTGATGCCTGTCACCATGCCGGTCGTGCCTTGCTCGGCCGCCGCCACAGACATGCTGATAGCTACGGCCGCGATCCCCGCCAAAGCGATTGTTGCTGCTCTCATCGGCCTTCTCCTGAATGTTGACCCCGGGCAACAAGACGCCGTGAATCCATTTGGTTCCCGGGAACCTCTATTCGCATACTCCGCAAACGCGGCAGTTTGACGAACATCGCTGCGGCGGAGCTGACAGACACTACGTGTTGTTCATCCGCGCAAACTGCGCAGCGTCAATGGCGGACTAGCTGTCACCTATCTAGTTTGCTATCCGACGCCGGCAAGGATGGATTCGCACACTTGCTTACCGCAGCGGTCAGACACGGAGGCGAGGCGCGATTCGCTTGCGACATCTGCCACAATGACTCATTCATCATCGTGTCACAAAGTGCCTTGACAGCGCCGTGGCATGGGAGGAGCATAACATGTGTCAATGCAGCGGGTGCAGCCGCGCAAGCGACGGCAGCCGCAAGCTGACAATGGCCAACCGCGAAAGCAAGGGAGGTTTGATGACTCCACCTCCGTACCAGATCCGCTGAGTGCGTCGGTAACCCTTCGGACCAGCGCATAGCGGCAAACCCACGAACGGCACGCCGGGTTCGAGGTTTAGTGGGCCGCATCAGCAAGGCATGGCCCCTTACCCACCCGGCGCTGTGCCGTCTGAAGGGCGCGGCGGGTTGCCCGCTTCTTGACGCGACTGATACGAGGTCGCGACGATTGCTTGTACGCCGCAACGATATTTGCAATGAGTTGGTCGCGCAACAAGGTTTGCGCAGAACTGATTTTTGCGAATTGGTTTTGAAGCAATAATTGTCAGTCCGGAATGGTCGATCCGATCATCGCTGCGGCGGACGCGCCCTTGCCGCCCGCCGCAACGATCAAAGCGCTCCGCAATTACTACTTGCTGTAATCGTAGAAGCCCTTGCCGGTCTTGCGGCCGAGCTGCCCGGCAGCGACCATTTCCTTCAGCAGCGGCGCCGGGCGATATTTCGGATCGTTGAAGCCGTTGTAGAACACTTCCATCACCGACAGCATCGTGTCGAGGCCGATGAGATCGGCGAGCGCCAGCGGCCCAATCGGATGATTGCAGCCGAGCTTCATGCCTTCGTCGATGTCAGCGGCGGTCGCGATGCCTTCCGAGAGCGCGAAAATCGCCTCGTTGATCATCGGGCAGAGAATGCGGTTGACCGCAAAGCCGGGGCTGTTCTTGGCGGTGATCGCGACCTTGCCGATCCGCTTGGCAAAGGCCTCAGCGGCGGCATGGGTCGCGTCGGAGGTCTGCAGGCCCCGGATCAGTTCGAGCAGCGCCATCATCGGCACCGGATTGAAGAAATGCAGGCCGATGAAGCGATCCGGCCGGTCGGTCGCGGTCGCAAGCTTGGTGATCGAAATCGACGACGTGTTGGTCGCGATCAGCGCCTCCGGCTTCAAGGTCGCGCAGAGGTCCTTGAGGATCTTGTGCTTCAGCTCCTCGTTCTCGGTCGCAGCTTCGATGACGAGATCGCATGCCGAAAGCTTGCTCTTGTCGGTGGTGCCGGTGATGCGCGACAGCGCCGCCTCTTTGTCGGCGGCCGTCAGCTTGTCTTTCTTCAGAAGGCGATCGAGGCTTGAGCTGACGGTCGACAGGCCGCGTTCGACCGCTGCGTCCGAAATGTCGACCATGACCACGGGCACGCCGGCAAGCGCGCATACCTGCGCGATGCCGTTGCCCATGGTGCCTGCTCCGATGATGCCGACGGTCTCAATCATGATTGTGTCCTCTTCTTCTGCGCCAATTCTTCCACGCCAAGCGCTCGTACGCGCTGCTTAGCAGCCAATCGTCGCAATCGATAGCTCCCGCATCCCGGCGGTCAAGCCGCACCGCTGACGCGCGCCGGACTTGTCGCCGCCACGGCATGAAAGGCGTTGCGAATGGCGGCGAGCAAGGTCTGCACACGCGCCAGATTGGCCCGTGTGGCCGGGACCAGCGCCTTGACCCAGAGATCCGGAATCGGGATCTCCGGCAGGATTTCGACCAGCGCGCCGGTGCGCAACGGCACCGCGACCGCCGCCCGCGACACCACCGCAATGCCGCTGCCTGCGCACAGCGCATCGATCAGAAGCGCATTGTTGTTGCTGACGAAGTGCGGACGCACTGCGACCGTGATCACTCCGGTCCTGCCTTCGAACGTCCACACCGGTCCCATCGGAGCGAAGACGAGACAATCGTGATGGACGAGATCGCGGACGTGATGCGGAGCGCCGCGCCGCGCGAGATAGGACGGGGCGGCACAGAGCACGCGCGGAAACGCCTGCAATGGCTCTTCGAGCACGCCGTGGAACGACGACGGCATCATCGTTAGCACGATGTCGAATCCCTCTTCGACCGGATTGACGGTGCGATCGACCAGAACGGCCTCCAAGGTCACACGTGGATATTTGATCTGAAACGATGAAAGGATTTCTGCCAGATCGATCGCCATTGGCGAGGCCGGTGCCTTGATTCGCACCTGGCCTTCGAGCTCCTCGGGCGAGCGTCTGATGCCCGCGACCATTTCATCATATTCGCGCACGATGCCGCGGATGGCATCGAGATAGCGCTCGCCGACCTCCGTCAGCTGTAGCCGGCGCGTGCTGCGGCGCAGAAGCGTGCAGCGCAGCGACCATTCGAGCTGCCCCACCCGCTTGGTCACGACCGAGGGCGCGACCCCAAGCTGCCGGCCGGCCTCGGAGAAGCTGCCGGCCCGGACGGTCGCCACAAAAGCCTTCATATTCAAAAGGCTATCCGTCATTTCATCCAATTGGGAAAAGATATCACGCCGAAATAGCTTATTCTCCTGCGAACCCGAAGCAAATAGCCTTCTCCTGCAAACTGCTTTGGCCGCCGGCGCGACTTTCAGTTGCGCTTGCGAGGTCGGCTGCTCCGCCCAGAAAGGCCGGCCGTCGCCAGAGCGGTTTGCATCAAAGCCGCCAAAAACAAAGCAACGGCGAAGGGGAAGGAACGACAATGAGCGCAGCCGCCATCATTGATGTCAGCGCTGTTATCGAGCGCCAGCGCCGGAACGGGCTGGTGCTGACCGTCATGATCCTGTCGACGGTCATGATGTTTCTCGACGGATACGACCTGCACGCGATGGCGTTTGCCGCGCCGACCGTCGTCCGCAGCTGGAGCATCGACAAGGGCTCGCTCGGCATCGTCTTCAGCGCCGGCGTGTTCGGCATTCTCGTCGGAGGCCTGATCTTCGGCTATCTCGGAGACCGCATCGGCCGGCGTCTGTCGATCATCGCCGCGACGGTCACCTTCGGCGGCTTCAGCCTGCTGACCGTCTGGGCCGGCGATCTCAATTCCCTCATCGCGTTGCGCTTCCTCGCCGGCCTCGGCATCGGCGGCCTAGCGCCGTTGTGCTTCTCGCTCAATCTCGAATATGTGCCGGGCAGATATCGGGGCACGGTGGTCGCGATCATCATGCTGGGCTATGTCGCAGGCGGCAGCGCCGGCGGCGTCATCGCGGCCTGGCTGGTGCCGCAGTTCGGTTGGCCGATCGTGTTCTGGATCGGCGGCGTGCTGCCCTTGGCTGCCGCCGTGCTCAGCTTCTTCACGCTTCCCGAGTCGATCAAATTCCTGGTCGTTCAAGGGAGACAACCCGACGAAGTCGCGCGCATCCTCAACAGGATCGAGCTGGGCCTGCAGGCACGCTCAACCGCACGCTTCGTCATCGATGAAGAGAACCAACCCGGCCATGCCGGCACCGGCCTGAGTTCGAAGATCGCGGCCTTGTTCGACGGGCAGCTCGCGCTGATCACCCCGCTATTGTGGCTCGCCTATATCGCCAGCTCGATGACCATGTTCTTCCTCGGCAGCTGGACACCGATCCTCGCCGAGGCATCGGGACACACGCCGGCGCAGGCCGCGTTCGCGCTGTCGATGTTCAGCCTCGGCGGCGCCGTCGGCGCCTTGATGGTCGGCTGGATGCTGGACAGGCTCGGCGTGCTGGCGATTGCGATCATGCCGGTGATCGCGTCGCCCTTGGTTGCCTCGGTCGGCCTCGCCGGCTTCGGTGGCAGTGCGTTCCTGGTGGCGATGGCCTGCGTCGGCTTCTTCGTGGTCGGCGGTCACCAGGGCCTGAACAGCGCCGTCGGCCTGTTCTATCCGAGCGCCAACCGGTCCACCGCGGTCGGCTGGGCGCTGTCGGTTGCCAAGATCGGCTCGATCACGGGACCGCTGATCGCCGGCTTCCTGATCGCGCGCCAGCTGCCGGTCGCCAACCTGTTCCTGCTTGCGGCGCTGCCGCCGCTCATCATGGCCAGCTGTGTCGTCGTGCTTGGACTGTCGCAGCGCAGGCAGACGACGAGCGCGGCTTCGGACGTAGCGGCAGCAAAGATGGATCAAGCCGCCCCGGCATGAGACGCCGCGGATCGGGATCAGAACGATTGGAGTTACGGAGCACGCCGATGAAGATGCCTTCCGCAGGAGCAATCGATTGCGATCTGCATGTGCCCGCGCCCAGCATGGCGCAGCTCCTGCCTTATCTCAACGACTATTGGCGCGACCAGATCGTCAATCGCGCGATCGACCGCATGCCGTTTGCGATGATGAGCTATCCGCCGAATGCGCCGATCAGCATGCGCGCCGACTGGCGGCTGCAATCGACAGCCAATCCGCTCGAAGCCTTGCGCGCGCATGTGCTCGACGCTTTCGATCTCAAATTCGCCATCGCCAATGTGATCCACGGCTGCGTGGCGCTCCACAATGACGACATGGCGGCAGCGCTCTGTCGCGCCGTCAACGATTGGCTCCGGACCGAATGGCTGGATCGCGAGCCTCGCCTGCGCGGCTCGATCCTGATCCATCCGCAGGATATCTCGCAGGCGGTCGCCGAGATCGAGCGGCTCGCCCCGGACCACCGCTTCGTCCAGCTGCTGCTGCTGGCGATGGGCGAGCGGCCGCTCGGCCGGCGCGAGTTCTTTCCCGTCTACGAGGCCGCCGAACGGCACGGATTGGTCGTGGCCGTGCACGCCGGCAGCACCTATCGCTACGCGCCGACCATCGTCGGCTGGCCGTGCTACCAGTTCGAGGACTATGTCGCGCAGGCGCAGGCGTTCGAAAACCAGACCGTGAGCCTGATCGCCGAAGGCGTGTTTCAGCGTTGTCCGGGCCTCAAATTCGTCTTCCTGGAATCCGGTGTCAGCTGGCTTCCAGTAACGATGTGGCGAACCGACAAGACCTGGCGCGGCGCACGGCCCGAGACGCCCTGGGTCGACCGCTGGCCGTCCGAGATCATCCGCGAGCATATCCGCCTGACCACCCAGCCGTTCGATGCGCCCGACCCGACGGCGGTGGCACAGGTGGTCGACCGGATCGGCTCGGACGAGATGCTGCTGTTCGCGACCGACTATCCGCATTGGCAGTTCGATGGCGAGGACGTGCTGCCCGACGGGCTGCCCCAGCCCTCCGTGAGGAAGGTTCTCATCGACAATGCGATGGCGACCTATCAGCGCCTCTCGCAACGCGCGGTCGGCGGCGGGACTGCAGCGATCAAGGAGGACGTGCGATGAACGCTCCATTTCTCGAACAGACCGCGCGCCAGACGCTCGCGGTGGTCGATTGCGACATCCATCCGGCGCACCGCACGCCGGGCGAACTCTCACCCTATCTCGAGCCGCGCTGGCGCGAGCACTATCAAACCTATGGCGTGCATGTGCGACAGGCGCTCTCCAGCTCGCTAATGTTTCCGCGGATGATGGCGGCGGGCATGCGCAGCGACGCCCTGCCCGAGACCGGGCCTGCCGGCTCTGATCTCGACATGCTGCGCAAGCAGCATCTTGATCCCGTCAACGTCGAGTTCGGCCTGCTGATGGCGCTGAGCAAGGGCGGCATGGAGGAGCGCAATCCCGGCTTTGCTGCCGCAATGTCGCGCGCGACCAATGATTGGCAGATCGACCGTTGGGTCCGCGAGGAGCCGCGGTTGCGGGCCGGCATCGTCGTGCCGCAGGAATTCCCCGAATCTGCGATTGCCGAGATCGAGCGCTGCGCCGGCGATCGTCGCTATGTGCAGATCATGATGTCGTCGCGGCCGTCCGATCCGCTCGGTCATCCGCGCTATTGGCCGATCTACGAGGCGGCCGAGCGCGCCGGCCTGCCGATCGGCCTGCATCCGGTCGGCTACAATGGCGGACACCCGTCGACCGGCTCCGGCTGGCCGACCTATTACCTGCAGGAGCATTATGTGTTCGTCGCCTGCATGGAATCGCTTGCGGCCAGTCTCATCCTCGGCGGCGTGTTCGAGCGCTTCCCGAAGCTGAAAGTGGTGCTGGTCGAAGGCGGCTTCGCCTGGGCGCCGGCGCTGGCCTGGCGCATGGACAAGCACTTCGAGAAATTCCGGAAAGAGGTGCCGCACCTGAAGCGGCGCCCATCGGACTATCTGCGCGAGCACATCTGGTGGACGACACAGCCGATCGAGGAGCCGGACCATGCGCGTCATCTGGTCGAGATCATCGATTGGATCGGCTGGGATCGCCTGCTCTACTCATCGGACTATCCGCACTGGGATTACGACAATCCGAGCTTCTCGTTCAAATTCCCGATGACGGAGGAACAGCGCCGCAAGATCTTCAGGGACAATGCCGTGGCATTGTATCGGCTGTCATGAGCCGCCACGTGGTTTGTCCGGCAGACGAGCTGCCGCCGGGATCGCGCAAAGTCGCAACCGTCGACGGCCGCGAGATCGCGCTCTTCAATGTCGAGGGACGCTTGCACGCGCTGCTCAACCGCTGTCCGCATGGCGGCGCCCAGATCTGCAAGGGCGTGGTCACGGGCATCGCAAGATCCGCCGGTCCGGGCGACTACCGATTGGAACGACATGGGGAGTTCCTGCGCTGTCCCTGGCACGGTTGGGAATTCGAGCTCGCCACCGGTCAGTCCTGGTGCGACCCGCGCTCGACCCGCCTGCGCAATTACGAGGTCAAGCTCGAAGCCGGCGCCGAACTGGTGAAAGGGCCCTATGTGGCCGAGCGCTATCCGGTGACGATCGAGGACGCCTATGTCGTGATCGATCTCTGAGCGCTGGTCCTAAGTAGCTCTTCTAAGTAGCTCGTCTAAGTAGCCCGCGCCGAGTGCGCTGCGATCTCGGAACGATTTGGCTGGCCCGTTTGTTTTGCTCGATGACGTCGACTTCGGGTCGGCATGAACGAGCAAAATGGAGCGGCTTCCATGGGCGGCGGAACAGGCGGCGCTGAAACGTTTTGGGGCTGGGGAATCGGCATCATCATCCTCGGTCTGGTCCTGGCCTATGCCGTCATACGCGCGGGCCGGTTGCGGCCGGCGGAGCGCGCCCGTCTTGATCAGAACACCAGGGACACTTTCGCGGCGCAGGATCAGATGGAGCGCAACGGCCCGGCCGGCAGCGATGTTCCAGTGCGCAGCAGCATGCCTTATGGTGTGATCATTCCGATCGCCCTGGTCGCCTTCGCGATCGTCCTGATGATCTGGTCGTTCGCAGGCGATCGCGTGCCACGGCAGGATGCGCAGACCACGAGCCAGCAGACCACCGGCAGCGCCGTGCCGAAGCAGAGCGAGCCTTCCGCTCCCGCGCCGGCGATGCCACGCAACGACGCCGGCAGCGACAGCGCGCGCGGCACGCAGGCGCCGCTGAACAAGACCCACTGATCACGCTGAGGTGCCGCTCGAGTGCCTCGCGCCGCTGATGCATTCCTGGCATGTCCCGAGCAACTGGCGTCATTGCGAGGGACCGACAGCGACGAAGCATGCAGTTGGTCGCCATCCGCCATTGATCGATACGGCTGCCGCGCGAGCAGAGCGACATCGCGCTCTCGGAACTCGCCGCCACCAACAAACAGTGAAGTTCGCCGTCCAAAAGGAACCGACGCGAGGCAGTCAGGTTGGCGCAGCATCCCTCTTCTCGCTGCCGAGGAGCTCCGCTTTGACGATTTCCGAAACCCATAAAGTCATGCTTGAGCCGACCGTACAAATCGCGCGGCACCCGATCCATCCCATGTTAGTACCGTTCCCGATCGTGTGTTTCATCGGCGCGTTCATCACCGATATCGTCTATTGGCAGACCGGCGAGATGATGTGGACCGATATCTCGGCCTGGCTGCTGCTGGTCGGCCTGATCATGGGCGTGCTGGCCGGAATCGCCGGACTGATCGACTTCCTCGGCAATCGCCTGATCCGGTCGCAGACGCCGGCCTGGCCGCATATGCTCGGCAACCTGCTGTTGCTCGTACTGGCGTTCTTCAACAACATGGTCCACACGCGCGATGCCTGGACATCGGTGGTGCCGACCGGCCTCATCCTCTCGCTGCTCACGGTTCTGATCCTGCCGATCACCGGTTGGCTCGGCTGGTCGATGGTCTACCGCCACGGCGTAGGAGTGGCCCGATGATGAGATCGAACACCTTCCGCGTCGCGCCGCTCTTCATCACACTGCTGCTCAGCGGCACCGCGCTCGGCTTGGCCGGCTGTCACGAGGGCGGCGATCCCAAGGCCGAATACGGCCCCAACCCGCCCCTGCCGGCGCTGCAGCAATTCCTGCTGCCGCCGATGAAGCTGGCGACCGTCGTTGGCTGGAAGCAGGGTGAGACCCCGACCGTGGCGCCAGGTCTGAAGATCGAGGCGCTCGCCACTGACCTGCAGCACCCCCGCTCGCTCTACACGCTCCCGAATGGTGATGTCCTCGTCGTGGAATCCAAGGCGCCCCCGCCGCCTGCGCCCAAGCGGCCGAAAGACATCGTCATGGGGTTGGTCGAATCCTGGGTCACATCCGGCGGCAAGACCGGGCCGAGCAACCGCATCACGCTCCTGCACGACGCCAACGGCGACGGCGTGCCGGAGAGCAAGAGCGTATTCCTCGACCACCTCAATTCGCCGTTCGGCGTCGCGCTGGTCGGCAACGATCTCTACATCGCCAACACCGACGCGATCGTGCGCTACCCCTACACGCCGGGTGAGACGCAGATGACCGCGCCCGGCACGACCTTGATGCCGCTGCCGGGCGGCCCGATCGACCATCACTGGACCAAGAGCCTGACCGCCAGCCCCGACGGCAACCTGCTCTATGTGGGCGTCGGCTCCAACAGCAACATCACCGAGAACGGCATCGAGGCCGAGAAGAACCGCGCCGACATCCTCGAGGTCAACCGCGCCAACGGACGCTGGCGCATCTTCGCCAGCGGCCTGCGCAATCCGAACGGTTTGACCTTCGAGCCGCAGAGCGGCGCGCTCTGGACGGTGGTCAATGAACGCGACGAGCTCGGCCCGGACCTGGTGCCGGACTACATGACCTCGGTGAAGGATGGCGGCTTCTACGGTTGGCCCTATAGTTATTACGGCCAGCATGTCGACCCGCGCGTGATGCCGCAGCGTCCGGATTTGGTCGAAAAGGCGATCGTGCCGGACTACGCCTTGAGCTCGCATGTCGCGCCGCTTGGGCTGGTGTTCTACACCGCCGACGCACTGCCGCAGGCCTATCACGGCGGCGCCTTCGTCGGCGAGCACGGCAGCTGGAACCGCACGCCGCTCAACGGCTACAAGGTCGTGTATGTGCCGTTCGCCGACGGCAAACCAAACGGTCCGGAGCAGGACGTGGTCACGGGCTTCTTGAACAGCAACGATGAAGCGCGGGGCCGGCCCGTCGGCCTTGCCGTCGACAAGACCGGTGCGCTGCTGATCGCCGACGACGTCGGCAACACGGTGTGGCGCGTGACCGCCGCCGGAGGTTGATGCGAGAGACGGCGCCGCGGGCGTACAAACGGCCGCAGCGCAGACTCGATCCATCTCGAGCCGCTCACTTCTCGAGCCTGTTCACTTCAAACGAAGTGCGTTTTCCAGCTGACGCTTGCTCATCTTCGAGCGGCCCTCGATCCCACGCTTCTTTGCCTTGGCGTAGAGCTCTTGCCGCGTTGGACCGCCGGACCTCCGCGCCCGCGATCGCGCAGCTTTCCGTCCCCGCGCGGTTGACTTGCGCGCGTTGCGCCCGCCCATGGCGCGCGTGCTCTCGCGCCGGCCGGACGCCCCGACACGCGATTGGCCTTCGCGCTCCTGCTGCCCGGTGCGTCCCTCGGCCTCCTTGCGCTCGGTCCGCCGCAGATTGCGCTTGTTGCGGCGGGGGCTTTCATATTTGGACTCGCCCGCCTCCTCCAACGCAATTGCGATCGCCTGCCGCCGGTTCTTGACCTTGCCGCCGCGGCCGCTTCGGAGCTCGCCATGCTTGAACTCATGCATCACCCGACCGGTGATGCGCCTTTGCCGTGCTGATTCCTTCGCCATCGCAAGACCTCCCGTCACGACGCAGCAACACACCGATGCGCGGCAATGTTCCCCGGCACAACGTGATGTAATGTTGGCGGCTCTGACACTGCGTATCGCGCTTACTCCGCCGCCTCCAACCTGCGTGGGCTCAGGGTGGAACCGCATCTGGCTTGATCGCTTGTGATGTGAGAAGCTTGTTTGCAATCGCGAGCGGATCATGGCGCGGATTCTGATCGGCACTTCCGGCTGGCATTACGGCTCCTGGCGCGGCGTCTTCTTCCCCGGCGAATTGTTGATCAAGCATCAGCTGCGGTACTATGCGAGCCAGTTTCAGACCACCGAGCTGAATGGCGTGTTCTATCGCACACCGACCGAAGACGCGGTGCGCAGCTGGCGCGAGCAGACCGGGCCCGACTTCGTCTTCGCCTGGAAGGCGTCCAAATTCATCACGCATTGGAAACGGCTGTCGGACCGTTCGGTCAACAGCCTGGAACTGATGGAGAGCCGGCTCAAGCTGCTCGGCGACAAAGCCGGCCCGGTGCTGTTTCAGCTGCCGCCGCAGTTCGAAGCCGATCCCGACCGGCTCGGTGCGTTCTTCAAGCTGTTGCCGAGCAAGCGACGATACAGTTTCGAATTCCGTCATCCGAGCTGGTATTGCCCGCGTATCATGCGGATGCTCGCCGACGAGAACATCTCGCTTTGTTTGTCCGACCATCACGACGCGCCGGCGCCATGGAAGCGCACGGCCGATTTCGTCTATGTGCGCGGGCACGGGCCCGGCGGCGACTACAAGGACAACTATCCGGCGGCCATGCTGAGCGCCTGGGCGAAACGCATCCGCTCCTGGAAGGCGCAGGGCTGCGATGTCTTTGTCTATTTCGACAACGATCAGAAGAGCGCTGCACCCGCCGATGCCTTGAAGCTGCGCGGCCTGCTCGAGTCGGGCCAGCGCCCCTCGCACGCCCCGCGCGCCGCGGCTTAGTTAACAATCCGCGCTCAGCCGCCCGGACGCGACCCAGGGGCCGATCCGGCGCCTGAGAATGCTTGTGGGTCGCTCTCATCAGCTGCAGCGTCGCCCCATAATGCAAGTGCGAAAGACGTAAGCCCTTGGTAAGGTGGGCCGTCGATCAGGCGCCATCAAACCCAGTCGTGTGGGGGGACCGGGCCTTGAATCATGTCATTCGGAAGCTTGAGCACTTTGTTCATTTGTCCGCGGCCGATCGCGCGGTGCTCAACCGGGCGGCCGCACAACGTGTCAGAAGCTTCGCCGCGCGAGCCGATGTCGCGCGCGAAGGCGAGAAGCCGAAAGACGTTCACTTGATTCTGGCCGGCTGGGCCTGCCGCTACAAGCAGCTCGACGACGGCAGGCGGCAGATTCTCTCCTTCCTGCTGCCTGGGGACATCTGCGACCTCAACGTCTTCATCCTGGAGGAGATGGATCACTCGATCGGCACGATCACGCCGGTCACGATCGCCGACCTGCCCCGGGAATTTTTCGACGACATCAACGCCGAGCATCCGCGCATTGCAGCCGCGTTCTGGTGGGAGACCTTGGTCGCCGCCGCCATTCAGCGCGAATGGACGACGAATCTCGGACAGCGGACCGCCTTGGAGCGCATGGCTCACCTGCTCTGCGAGATATTCTATCGGCTACAGCTCACCGGACTGACGGAGCAGAATACGTGTGAGTTTCCGCTCACCCAATCCGATCTTGCCGAGGCAACCGGATTGTCCAAGGTCCACGTCAACCGGACGCTGCAGGACATGCGGGCCGGTGAGCTGATCGTGCTGAAGGGCAAGATCCTGATGCTGCCGGAGCTTGATCGCCTCGTGAGCACCGGCTTGTTCAACGCCAAATACCTGCACATGAGCCACGACGGCCGTCAGCTTGACGCCAATGACTGACACCGGTCGGGTCGTCTATGCTGACTATTGGGTCTGCCGAGTCGGTCTGTGGCGCTATCGGAGATCACTCCTGTCAGCCGAACCGCTTGCCGAGCCCAACGCCAAAGGGAAAAAAGTTCCACATCGGCCTTGCTGCAGAGCAAACTATTTTGGTTGGCAAGGCGCATCTGGCATTGCAAAATGAAGGCGGAGGTATCCGACGGACCCACAAAGCAGCCCCAGATTTACCAGGTAACCGCCTTGCTTTGGTCAAATCTGGCTGGACTGTGGAGAATGGCAGGGATCGACCAGCCGATGCGCGACCTGACGTAGATGGGAACGTCGGTCGGCGCGGGCTGAGTTTGGAATTGAACCGCGAGTTGGAAGTGAACGGTGCTGGCGCAGGATGCGCTGGGCACGAGGGACAACCGGTATCAGTTTTGCGTCGACGCGGCCGCGAAGGTCGATCATGCGAGCGAAGGCTGCGCCCTGCTGATGCGGGCGGCCATAGAGGACGGATCGCCAATGCTTTCCACCCCACCTGGGCAAGACACCACTCAGCAACCTAAGGCTGTGATCGATCCCGAGATCATCCTGGCCGCCCGCGCGGACAGAGTCTCGTCACCGCAGGGCGCCGAGGCTGCACGGCGTGCCGAACGCCAGGGCCAGCGGCCGGCCGAGATTCCTGTTCCTGCCGTCGACACCCGCCTTCGTGTAACCGACGCCGGCGTGGAGGATGGACCCGCCGAACGCAGTTCGATCACGACCTGGGTGATCCGGACCGTGATGGCGGTGGGGTTTGCGGTCTGCAGTGCCGTCGCAGCTGCCGCCTGGCAGACCTACGGCGACCAGGCGCAGGAGGTGATCGCGCGCTGGATACCGCATATCTCGCTGATGTCGACACCCACGGACAAGACTGCCTCCGAGCCGGCCGCGCAGCAGGCTAGCGCAGAGGGCGAGAGCGCTACTGCCGACGCGCCGCAGCCTGCTCCGGCCGCGGCGCCCGCGGCTGCCGCTCCGGCAGCCGGAGCCGATGCAGCTTCGGACCAGACCCAGTTGTTGCAGTCCATGGCGCATGATCTTGCGGCGATGGGACAGCAGATTTCCGACCTCAAGGCCAGCATCGCCCAGCTGAAAACGGGCCAGGACCAGCTGACGCGCGAGGTCGCGCGGCTGTCGGAGGCCAGGGCGGAAAAGACCAGCGAGGCCAGGCCGTTCGACCCCAGGGCGATCGAGCAGACCTTGCGCCCGCGCCCCGCGCCACGGCCGGCGACCGCTGCGGCAGGTGCCTTGCCTACCCCCGCACCAGCGCCCGTCCATCGGCCGCGCCCGACGCCACCACCCGCCCAGAGCGTGGCGGCCCCGCCGTCTTCCCCGGCGCCGATCCCGCTGCAATCCGCTCCGGCGGCCCAGCAGGTGACCACTGATTCCGACGGCAATAACGTGGTGCGGCCGCCGATGCCGGTGCGCTGAGCGGATCGCGCCCTATCCGCTGCCTCTCGAGCCGAGCTCAAGGCGCGGCGATTTGGCGTATTCTGCTGCTGGCTTGATGCTTGTCGGCGCGCGGGCTTCCACGTTATGGAACCCTACGAGGCGCAGTGCACGGGAGATTCTGCGTCCCCAAAATTAAGCAAGCATTGGCGAGGAGCCCATGAGCCTGACCGATCCGACCATCTTGAGCGCGTCCGAGCTCGCCACCCGCATCGCGATCCTGCGCGACAACATTCGCCAGATCACCGAGCAGGCTGCGTCCCAATCGGGAGCAGCCGACGAGGAGCGCAATGCCGACCGCCTCGCGCAGCAGAGCGAGGAGCTCGACCTCCTGATCAAGGAGCAGGAGCGCCGTCTCAATAAATAGGCCGCGCGGCATCCTGTGTGCCGGTTCACAGCGTCCCGCTGTTGCTCAAGCCGCTTCTCCGAGCTAGCCTTGAAAAAAACAGCGGGAGGTTTCCAAGGATGCGTTATGCGTTGACGGTGGCGGCGTTGCTGATGATCGCGGCTCCAGCCCAGGCCGAGCCACGCTCGGAATATGTGACGATGGTGCTGCAGGCGTTCGCCGCCAAAGTCGAGTGTCCCGGCACTGACCTGGTCTACCAGGACCTCGTGCAGAAGGCCCAGGACATGCACATGCCCGACGGCACCACCGAGCAGGTGCGCAAGGCCATCGCCTATCTGCACACCGGCGGCCGCATGGGCGAGCGCCAGGACGACAGCCTGATGTCGGAAGTCGCTGTAGCCACGCAGACGACCGATTTCGATCAGCGTCGGCTCGGCATGACCACCTGGTGCGAAGAACAGAAGAAGCGCCTGGCCGGCTTCATTCGCACCAAGAACTAGTCGCGACTGACCGGTATCGGCCCGCTCACCTGCAAGGGCTCACCTGCAAGGGATCACCTGCATGTGATGTCAACCATCGCACCCACAGTCGGTTGGCAGGCCGCTCGCGAACGTCAGATCCGCTCGGTTGGCATCGAGCGGTCAGAGATGTCTGATAGGCTGGGAACACCCTGGCGGTGTCATGCGTGATGCATGACACCGCGCCGAAAAGGAGCCGGCCGATGCGCATCGAAACCGCCTTTCTGTTCGATCTGGACGGGACGCTGGTCGACAGCGTCTACCAGCATGTGCTGGCCTGGAAGACGGCGCTGGACGCCGAGAACATCGAGCTCTCGGTCTGGCGCATTCACCGCAAGATCGGCATGAGCGGCGGGCTCTTCACCAACCAGCTCCTGCGCGAGACCGGCGAGGCGATCGAACCCGATCGTATCGATCGGCTGCGTCTCGCTCACGCCGAAGCCTATCGGCAGCTCGGCAACAAGGTCCGCCCCCTGCCCGGCGCGCGCGAGCTGCTCACCTTCCTGACCGACGCTGGCATTCCCTGGGCGGTCGCGACCAGCGGCCGCATGGAGACTGCAGCCATCAATCTGGCCGCTCTCGGCGTCGACCCGGAGAAATGTCCCGTGGTGACCCGCGATCAGGTTCGCTACGCCAAGCCGGATCCGGACCTGTTTCTGGCCGCAGCAGCGCGCCTCGAAATGCCAATCGAGCGCTGCGTCGTGGTTGGCGACAGCATCTGGGACATGCTGGCGGCGACGCGCTGCCGCGCGCTCGGAGTCGGCCTGCTCAGCGGCGGCTACGGCTCGGAAGAGTTGCGGCAGTCCGGGGCCATCCGCGTCTATGAGGACCCAGCCGATTTGCTCGATCATATCGACGAGGTCGGCGGCAGGCGTTAACGCAGCCTCCTGCTTCTCAGCCCGAAACAGGCGACGACCGCGACCGGGGCACCGACGCCCAGCCAGCACAGCACCTCGCCGATCGGGCCAAGTGCAAAGGCTGCGACCAGGCCTATGGCGCTGATCGCGGCGAGCGCGAGCGGCGGCCCCACGATGCCGGCGACGCTCGGCTTGCGCTGGGCCGGCCGCCTCATGCGCGACGTCCCGGCGTTATGACCGCGCGCTGCGGCCTACGCCGGGTGCGCGCGATCCAGAGATAGAGCCCACTGCCGATCGCCACGATGGTGAAGAGATCGAGAGCGGCCAAGATGATCTTCAGTGGCAGTCCAGCGTAATCGCCGAAATGCAGCGGCTGCGACACGAACAGCGCTTTCAGATAGAACGGCAGCTCGGCCGTCCCGGTCACTTCCCCGGTGACGCCGTCGAGCAGCACTGGCTTCAACAGCCTGGAGGTCAGCGGCTGGTCGCCGCGCATGAACGCGGCAAAATGATGCGAGCTCGTGAACGGCGTCCCCGGAAAGGCCAGGAATGCGATCTCCATGCCCGGCGCTGCCGCACTGGCATTCGCCACCACCTGATCGAGCGAGGCCAGCTGTGACGGCCTCGGCATCCCCGCATAGGGCGCAACCATGGCGGCGAGTTCGGTCGCCTGCCAGCGCATCAGCATCAGCTCCGCCCAGGTATTGACGACGCCGGTGCCGCCGACGACGAGGGCCCAGACCAGCGTGGTGATGCCGATCAGATTATGCCAGTCGAGCCAGAGCAGCCGCCGCGATGCGCTTCGCCGCAAGCTGCCGAATTCGAGCCGCCGTGTGAATGGCCAATACAGCACAACACCGGAGACGATCGCGATCAGGAACAGCAATCCCATCCCGCCAAGAAACAGCTTGCCGGCAAGCCCGCCATACATGTCGGTGTGCAGTTTCAGCAGGATCAGCATCGGGCCGATGCCGACCGGCCCCGCCGCACTGGTATCGGCGATGTTGAAGGCCGTGAGCACGGCATCATCAGGCGGCCCGTCGACGGCGTGGTTAGTGTAGGCGATGACCAGCCCCGGAGCATCGCGATCCCAGGCGAGATATTGCAGGACCTTTCCCGGCGCATGCGCCAGTGCAGCGCGCGCGATCTCGTTCACCGTCGCTTTGCCACCGCGTTCCAAGACTGGCATGGCCTGTGGCGCGTAGCCGAGCCATTCATCGATCTCATGGTGGAAGATCAACGGCAGGCCGGTCAGGCAGAGCAGCAGCAGGAAGACGGTCGAGATCAGGCTGGACCATTGATGCACTAGCCTGATGACCCGGATCGTTCCTGCCGTCACCGTAGCACCTTCACCGCGACGCCTACCATTTGTAGGTCGCGCTCAGGGTGGCGCGCCGACGGTCGGCATAGAAGCAGGCGGTCGCGGAGCTGCAGCCGGCCACGTAGATCTTGTCGGTAATGTTGGTGACATTGAGCGCGAAGCGCCAGCGATCAATCTCGTAGTGAAGCGCCGCATCGCCGACCACGAAGGACGGCACCACCAGCGTGTTCTGGGCATCGGCGTAGGAGTGCCCGCTGTAGCGGACGCCTCCGCCGAAGCCGAAACCGGTGAGCGGGCCGGTCTTGACCGTGTAGTCACCCCAGAGCGAGGCGATCTCGCTCGGCGTATTGGTGGGCACCTTGTCGATCAGCGTGGGATCGTTGTCCTTGCTGACGAAGATCCGGAAATTGGTGTAGGAGCCCTTGAGCTTCAGTTCCGGCGTGAGGTTGGCAACCGCTTCGAGCTCGACGCCGCGCGAGGTCACCTCACCCGTCTGAACCGACTGCAGCACGTTGTTGGGATCCACCGTCTGCACGTTCTGTCGCTTCAAGTCGAACACCGCTGCAGCGAAATAGCCGTCCAGACCCTTGGGCTGAACCTTGACGCCGACTTCGGCCTGCTGCCCGGTTTCCGGCGCAAACAGCACAGTATTGCCGGAGCTGTTCGTGAGCGTGCCGATGATCGGATTGTAGCTCGTCGCATAGGATAAGTACGGCGCAATGCCGACATCCGTGTTGTAGATCGCCCCGAGACGGCCGCTGAAGCGACTGTCGTCGCGGGACTGGCTCGCACCGATCCGATTGTCCAAGTCGGTGTCGACCCAGTCATTGCGGCCGCTGAATACCAGGCTCAAATGGCCGATCTTCATCTGCTCCTGGGCGTAGATCGCGGCCTGTTTCTGCGTGATGGTCCGATCCAGGAAGGTCGTGCCCGGAAAACCTCCCGAGTATCCATAGGTTGGCGCGAGCAGATTGAGCGAGGGCGTCGCGAAGTCGAACGCCTGAAGGTCGTGGATCTCATAGTGTTTCAGGTCGACGCCGACCAACGCGGTGTGCTGAACCGCGCCCGTATTGAACCGGTACTCGAGCTGGTTGTCGAGATTGGCCTGGTCGGCGATATCCCGCGCATAGTCATTGAAGCGCGACAGCGTGGCGTTCGCGGCCGAGCCGACATAGCCGTTGCCCAGCAAGGTCTGCAGCGTCACGTCGTCATGGGCGTAGCGGGCGTTCTGCCGGAAGGTGACACTGTCGGTCAGGTTCTTCTCGAACTGATAGCTGACCATCTCCTGTTCACGTGAGAACTTGTCATTGGCTGGATCGCCCGTGAACAGATGCGTGGGGATTCGTCCGAACGGCGCATCCACCACGGTGCCGGTGTAAGGCAGGAAGTTTTGTGGCCGCGTCTCATATTTCGTCGCCGAGGCCAGCAGCGTGAACTTGGTGTCGAGATCGGGCTGATAGGTGAAGGACGGCGCGAAGAAATAGGCATTGTCGGGCGTGAACGCAGTCTGGGTATCGCCGTTCTTCACCGAGCCGATCAGCCGGTAGGAAAGCTCCTTGCTTGGCCCGCTGGCCGTCATGAACGGACCGGTGAAGTCGAAGCTCGTATAGGCGTTGCCGAACGAATTGACACCGACTTCCACGCTGTTCGACGGGGTGGTCGACGGCACCTTGCTGATGGCGTTGATGATGCCGCCGGGGCCGCTGCCACCGTAGAGCACGGCCGAGGGACCGCGCAGAATATCGATGCGTTCGAGTCCGGCGGGATAGAGCTTCCAGGTCGCAAATGCGGTGCTGAACAATTGCAGTCCGTCGGCGAAGAAGCCGACGTCCTGCGCGTCGAAGCCGCGAACCTTGAACCAATCGTTGCGCACGTCGGAGCCGAACGTCTGAGTGCCGACACCCGGCGCATAACGCAGCGCCTCGGAGAGATTGATCGGCTTCTGATCGCGGATTTCCTCCGCGCCCACCACCGAGATCGCCTGCGGGGTCTCCATGATCGGCGTATTGGTCTTGGTGCCGGTCATCGCGCGGGTCGCGACATAGCCGTTGATCGGACCACGCGGATCGCTGCCCGGCTCGGACGCCTGCGTCCGGGCCGGCTGGTTCGAAGCTGCGGCTGCCGCTATCCCGCGATTGCCGCCGCCACGCGCACGCGCTGCGGAGGCGGTCGCGCGTCGGCCTGCGGCGGTCGGCGCGTTGTGCACCTGGCGTGCTTTCGGCGCGTCGATCGTGACCGCCGGCAGATTGCGGCTCTCATTCGAGCTTGCGCTTTGAGCCGACGCGTCGGCTGCCTGAACGCACAGCGCGACAAGTGATACCGAAGCGAACTGAACCATTCTCACGCTCGACCGCGCCGTCATCGTCATCCCCGAACTGAACGCATTGATTTGGAAACAATGCGAAATCATCTCACCGCGAGTAGCGGCTTCGGGGGCTGCTTAGCATCGGCACGCGCTTCGCGAACCGAGCGGCGCAATTGAATCCATCTAACTGATGACACGCGTGCGAGTATCGCGCATGCAGAGCACGCGCTGCTGACTGATTTTAAAATCGATCTAATGTTTCACTGGGAGATACGGCGTCGGGCCGACGCGCAGGCGGCGCTGGTTGAGGGATTTTTTAGCTCTGCGGCCCCGACAACGAGATCTCGCGCTCGGCGCGAAACACGTTGGCGTAGAGATTCGCGATCCACTGCCGTCCGGTCGAGGTCATGTTGAGATAGCGGATCTCGGTCTGGATATGCGGGGCAACGCTGTTCCAGTAGAACTGGGGATAGCGGTCGACGATGTCGGCTGGCGAGTCGTAGCCGAGCTGCCGGTTGATCCCGACCTCCTCGAACTCGTGATAAAGCGCGTTGGCCTTGCGGATGTAGTTGGGATCGCCGAGCTGCCCGATCAGGTCGGCAGCGCGCACGATCGACTGTTCCTCGTCGAACTGCTGCCCGGCCAGCGGCGGAAAGCGCGTGCCCTCGATCGCGCGCGCGATGCGCTTTTTGTCGAGCGGCTCGAGGCCTTCGAATCGGTCCAGGACGTACAGCTTGGAACGATCGACGTGGTAAGGCATCAGCCCTGCATCCGAGGATCCGCGCGGCAGGTGGATCTTCCGGCCGGCGTCATCGATCACGAACCCCGCGTTGCCATCGTCCGTGAACAGCCCGCGCACATAGCCGATATCGTGCAGCAGGCAGGCAATGATCACCTGCGCGTAGTCGTCGGCCGTGAGATGGCTGTGCAGGGCGCGGCCGCGCAGGATTTCATGTCCGGCCAGCGTCACCAGCAGTGTGTGCTCGACATTGTGATAGAGCGCGTCGCTGTTGCCGATGCATTCCAGCGCGACGCGCGCGACACCCGGGACGACCTCGGCAAGGCGCGTTTTTGACGACCCGAAACGACGGCGCATATAGGAGCCGAGAAACTCCTCCAACGCTGCGGACGCGAGTTCCGGTAAGGTCATCATTGGGTGGTGCCCCCGCTTCAGTCAGCCCGCCTTCGCTCCACTCGTCCATTGACCGTGGAGCATAGACGAGAACGGGCTGACCGGCCACATCCGGGGTGATGCGGCCGGTGGTCTGCGGGAACGTTGTTGCTCAAAGAGCTAATGACCCGTCACTGGCCTCGGCGGGCGCGGGGGCCGGTCTGAGCGGCCCTTCGTGCGGTGCGGCGTTGTGCCGTGCGCGGCCGGCGGCTCGTCGACGGACTGGAGATAGGAGGCAAGTGCAGAGGCCGTATCCGAACCGCTGGTGTAATGCTGCTGCAAAAACAAGTAGAGCGTGAGGCGGAAGCGCCCCTTGGCAAGGCCGCGCGGGCTGCGATGGCAGCTTGCGCAGCTGTCCGCAAACAGCCTGGCGCCGGACTTGCCGGCATCGAAATTCTCGGCAAGCGCCGCAGTGCCGGCCAGCAGCAAAAGCGTACCGCCGATCCCTAGCCCCCACGAGAGTATGCGCAACCGCCGGGGCCGAAAGCCCCGGCTACCGTCACGGACCCGCGCCGGGCTGCGACGCTCAGGCCACATCGGCCTGCGGCGGCTCGTGCGCTGCGGCGGCTAACGCATCAAGATCGACGAGAGCCGGATCATCCTCCCGCGGTTCCGCCTGCTGCTGCCCGCTGCCATGGACATGCATCAGGGTCTGCACTCGCCGTGCGTTCAGATAGTCGACATGCTGGTGCTGCAGTGCCGCTGCCAGCAGCGGCTTTGGCAGTGCCACCATGGTGAACGCCGCCACGCGCTTGACCTCGTCGCCTTCCCGCCAGGTGAGGGGGTTCAGCGCATAGATCATCTGCCGGTCGGTCTCCGGCGGCGGCAGCTGCTTGATCTCCGGCGGCGCCAGCAGCGCGACATTGGCGTTTCCGGCGCGGGTTCGCACCGCGGCCGAGCGCAATTCCCAACAGATCAATTCGGCCGCGGCCAGCACCTCGTGCCTGATGGCCTCCACATCGGTCGCAAAGCGCGTCGCCTCGCTGAGCGCCGCCTTGCTGCGCGTGACGGCATCGACCAACGCGGCCGCACCGATCTCGAATCGCGGCGCCGCCTGCTCAATCGCCGCAGCGACGGCCTCGATCTCATTCGCTGCGCGGTCACGATCGCGCTGGGCGACGGCTTCAGCCAGCGCACGCTCGGCGAGCACGATCTGCTCATCGCAGTCGGCCACCGCAGCCCGCATCGCCTTGGCCTTGTCTTCGACCGAGGCCATCTTGGCCTCGGCCCGGTCGAGCTGCGCATTGGTGGCCCCTGCCCTGGCGAGGCGCTCAGCGGCAAGCCGCTTCTCTTCCAGCGCCTTCTCGGCCAGCTCCAGCCGCTCCTTGAGCTTGTGGCGGGTCGCCTGCTTGTCCTTCAGCGCCCGCTCGAAAATCTCGACCGGGCTGAGCTCACGCTTGAAAAAGGCCATCGAGTATCCCTTTGGCGACATCTCGCCGCGAACGCGTCAGGTCGCGGCGAGATTCGCCGCCGAATCATTTCGGTTGGATTCTTGCGTGGAAATTGGGTCGGAAACCAGGATGAGATCGCTTTGCGCGCACGATTGACAGTGGAGAAACCGGCACGCCGAATCACCGCCCGAGGCGGCGAAGGCTGCCTCGGAGTGCTGCAAGAGCGTCTTGCGTCGAAACTCTCAGCTCTGATGCGGGCCCCGCATCATCTTCATGGCATCCGCGATATGACGCCATTCCTTGGCCTCGTCGGCCTCGCCTTTGCTCTCGCAAGCTTGTGCCTTCTGTGCGGCCTGAGCAATCGCCTGCGCGCCGTGCTGCTCCATCATCTGTCGTGCGATCGTGTGGATTTCGATTTCCGACATCATCTCGCTCTCCCTCGTCCAACAGCGGCGTTCGTCGTCGACACGATTCAACGAGCAAGCGTTCGTAAGGGTTCCCGCTGTGGCCACAATAGCGCGAACAGTTCCATCAAATTGTATGTAATTTCCGTAATTTACCCTACGTGGTCACCCCGAATTTCGCGCCGCGCGCCGCGCTGCTATGAGTGAACTAACGATGATTCACTCCGCGATCGAGGAGGCGGAATATGGCTCAGGTCTTCTTCCATTGCTCCAATGACGACGAAGTTTTGATCGATCGCCGCGGGGCAGCGGTCCTCGATCTGACCGAGGCGCGCGACTACGCGGCACGGGTGATGCGGTCGCTGATCTCCGCGAAGACCAGCGAGGATTGGCGTGAATGGGTGGTTCACGTCGCTGACGATCTCGGCGAGGAGATTTTCGCGGTTCCCTTCGCGTCCGTGCTCGGCCGTATGCAGTGAGCAACCCGATGCTGACCCGCTCGCCTTTGGTTCATGGATTGCGTGCTCTGACGGCGCAGTGGCAGCGATTGATCGCGCTGGCCCGCGATCCCTACCGTCCGGAACGTCACTACATGCGCGGGCCCGGCCCGAAATGGCACGCGAAACATGGAGAGCCGCGCGCCGCGTCCTAACGCCGCACACAGAAAGCCGGGAACTCTGCCGGCATTCTTCTCGCCACATTTCTCCGTATTGCTCGCCCTCGATGAGGACGGAGAGACTTTTCATGATCAGGACTTGGACACGGATTGCCGCCGCGACGCTGACGCTTGCTTGCGCTGTGTCTCCGGCGCTGGCCGACGAACACCGCGGCGGTGACGCTGCGCTCGGCGCTCTCTCTGGTGCGGTGGTGCTCGGTCCGGTCGGAGCAGTTGCGGGCGCCGTAGTCGGTTATACCGCCGGTCCCTCGATTGCACGGTCCTGGGGTTTTCGCCGTTCGCACGCCAACCGACCGTCGAGACAGTCCGAATCGCGGCAGCCCGCCCGCGAGGCCCATGCCGAGGTTCCCCTGCCCACTCCACGGACCGCGCCCCGGCAGGCGGTGGCAGCACCGGCCGCGGCTCCCCAGGGGCCGACCGCGCCGCCGGTCCAGACCTTCGAATAGCCAGCTAAAGCGCGATGAGATCAGGATGAATCGTCATCGCGCTTTAGATTGTTGCTTGAGCATGATCTCCGCGCAAACGCATTCCGCGTTTGTCGCGAGCGAAAACCGCTAGGCACTTTTCCGGATCATGCTCTAAGCGATCTTCTTGAGCATCTCGACGTCGTTCATGGCGCTGGCGAGATCGCCACTGCGTTCACGTACGAACGAGGCGAGATCCGACAATACCCCGTTGATCATGTCGAGGTTATTGAACATCGCCTCGATCTGACCCACGATGCTGTTGTAGCCCTCCTGGGTCTGGACCAGCTGTCCGCGCGTATCCTGAATATTGCTGCCAAGTGAGGAGAGCGAGCTCTCCATCCCGCCGATCGAGGCATGCGTGCGGGACAGGCTGCTCCTGGTGTCCTGCGCCAGTTTCTTGACCTCGCTTGCGACGACCGAGAAGCCGCGCCCCGCCTCACCGGCGCGCGCCGACTCGATCGTAGCATTGAGTGCGAGCAGGTTGGTCTGGCCCGCAATCGTGTCGATGATCTTGAGAATATCCCGCAGGCCGTTCATGGCCTGCGTCAGACCCGCGAACTCCTCCGCCAGCGCCGTCGTATCCGTCGCCTTCGCCGCCGCGGCGGCACTCGACAGGATCACCGAATGGACCTCCTTGACGATCGCGTTGATCGAGGCGGTCTGCTTCAGCGCGTCCTCGACCTTGCTGCTGAGCGTCGCGCTCGCGCCGAGATATTCGGTGAGGCGCTTGACGATGTCGTCCTTGATCCGGTTCAGAACCACCATGCGGTTGAGATGGCTGCGGGTGAAGTAGCCGGCGAAATTCGCATAGTGCACCGGAAACATGTCCACGAACGGATCGCGCAGCTCATGCGCGCGGGTATCGAAGAACACGACGGCCGTCAGCGTCTGGTTGATGTTGATGCCGAACAGCTCACCAAAGGTCGAGAAGCCGGCGGCCGGCATCGGCCACAGCCCGGCCATGCTGCGCAGCGCACTCTCGTTGTTGAGGCGGCGCAAGATGCAGTCATTGAGCACGACCCCGATCGCGGGCGGCTTGCCTTGCAGGAAGGCCTGCAGGTCTCGCCTCGTCTGCTCGACGAAATCGGTGGCCTCCAGCAACTCCAGCCGATCACCCGAATTGACGTCGCAGAAGAAGGAGATCACGCCGGTAGCGGCATCGATGCTCGCCACCGAGCGCACGAACAAATCGCCGCCCACCTCGATGCCGAAGGAATAGCGTTGCATCTTCGACATGAGGTTGGCAGGCGCTGTCTGGAGCGCCTCGGCTGCCGCAGTCGCAAACGGCCGGATCTCGTTGACCCGTTCGTCAAGCACGCCAGAAACAGTCCGCCGATTCGGATCGGCGCCCATCACTACGAAGGATTTTCCGGTCTTCTTGAAATTCTGGCTCTTGAACAGGCTGTAACCCCGTCCCGGCGCCATCTTCATGAAGATCACGACGGCGTGGTTCTCGACCGTCCTGCTTCCGTCGAAAATGTAGGTGTTCTTGAAGTCGAACTTGCCTCCGGCCGAGCCGCCGACGAACGTGCAGGGAAACTTGCCGGCGCGGTAGACGGCTTCCATAAAGTAGTTTTCCGAATTGGACACCCCGTCCACCAGCGCAAAGGCGAGTGTATCGCGGATGTCGATTGGAAACGGCGTGCGCACCGTCGACAGCGACCGGGCAATCGCATCGATGCGCGCATCATGCGCCACCGAGGGCGCACCCTTGCGGATATCATCGTTGTGCAGCGGAACGGAGTGGATGCTCACCGCCTTGAGCAGATCGGCCGGAAAGATCTGCACGACGACCGACGACCAGCGTTCGCCGGTCGGCTTGTACAACGATCCCCCTTGCGCTGAGCATAGTTCGCCGGCGGTCGACACCGCGATGATCGGCGTTCTGCCGGCAACCCGCTGCAAGCTTGCGACGACGCGCGAGAAATCGACGTGAGGAGAGACGAAGGCGAAGGCGAGCGGCGATTGATCGCCGTCGAAGCTGAAATCTTGTGGTGAGACGTTGCCAAGACGGTCGTCGCTTTCGATGACCCGGATCTGCGATGCTTCGCGGGGTTTCGGCGCATCGCTCGGCGCGTCTGTCCGAACAGTGGGCTCCGGCGTGTTCTGAGCAGGCTTCGAGAACAATGTGAACATCAGGCAATCCCGTCGCGTAAAGTCTTAACCTCCTTAGAAGCTCCGGATTGCCAATCGGTGTACGCGAACGCCCTGGCGCCGCTTAGTTGCACAGTTCGATATCCGTATCATTACGGATCCATTTCTAGTTGCAACCCACTCTCAATAGCCGCGGATGCGGTCGACCCGGTTGAGCAGCGGTTCGCCGCGTACGAGCCGGCGGACATTCTCCGCGATCTGCTGCGCGATGACGCTCCACGAGGCGATCGCGGCCATATGCGGCGTCACCAGCACGCCCGGCTCGCGCCACAACGGATGATCCGCAGCCAGCGGCTCGCGTTCGAAGACGTCGAGCACGGCGCCGCGCAGATGACCGTTTCGCAACAGCGCAATCAGGTCGTCGGCGACGAGATGCTCGCCGCGGCTGCACAGGATCAGCGCCGCGCCGTGGCGCAGCCGGCTCAATCGCTCCGCATTCAACAGACCCACGGTCTCGGACGTCAGCGGCAACAGCGACACCAGGATGTCGACCTCGCCGAGGAACGCGTCGAGCGCGGCGCTGCCGCTGGAGGTCGCAACGCCGGCAACCGTCTTGGGCGATCGCGACCAGGCGCTGACCGAAAAACCGAGATCGACCAGCCGCCGCGCGGCGGCAGTGCCGAGCTCACCGAGACCGAGAATGCCAACCCGCGTGTCCTGCGGCGCACGCTGCTCATAGCGACGCCAGATGCCGCTGCGCGCATTGGCGACCGCGCGATCGAAGTCGCGGTGGAAGTACAGCGTGCTCCACAGCACGAATTCGGTCATGGCGACGCTGAGGTCGGGATCGACGATGCGGCAGATCGGCCGGTCCGGCACGGTCGGATCGGAGAGGATGTTGTCGACACCAGCGGCGATCGAATGGATCAGCTTCAGGTTCGGCATCGCCGCGAGCGCGTCGGCCGGCGGCTTCCAGCACACCGCAAGCTCGGCCTCGCGCGCGGCCGGCTCCGGCCAGGACGCACAGGTGACGCCGGGCAGTTCGCGCTGCAGCAACGGCACCAGCGGATCCATCAGGCCGGGCGAACTGAGAAACGCGACGGAAATCACGCTGTCATCGAGAGCTCGATCCGTCATGCCGTTCGCAGACCGCACCATTGTGCAACAAACAACGCAATGCTCAACGTGGTCTTGCGCAGGCTCTCGAGATCGACGCGCTCGTCAAAGGCATGCGGACCGATGCCGTAGGGCCCGTAGCACAGCGCCGGGATGCCATAATCGACGGTGTAGTAACGGGTATCGTTGACGGCGGTTGAAAGCCTTTCGTCCAGCGGACGCCCGAACACGCGCTCATGGACGGCGGCGAGCGCGGCCTCCGCGGCACTGCCAGGCTCGCACGCCGCGGGATCGGCCTGAAAACCGCTCCAGATCAGCTCGGCGGGATTGCTGGACAGGAAACTGTCGCTCTTCTGAGCCTCGGCGAGGCAGCGAGCGATACCGTCCATGGCCTCTCGCGGCGTCTCGCCGGGCAGGATTCCGAGCCGGCAGTCGAGCTCACACCACGCCGCGGTCGAGCTCGCCCAGTCGCCACCCTTGATGATGCCGACGTTGAACTTGATCGGATCCTTCACCGCGCCGAACCATGCGTTGCTGACCGCCTTGGCGTTGATCGCCTTCGTGTAGTCCTGGAACGCGCGCACCAGATGCATCGCCGACAGGATGGCGCTGGTGCCGGTCTCGGAATAGGCGACGTGCACGGGCGTGCCGCGTACCCGCAGCCGGAACCAGATCGCGCCGACCTGGGCCCGCGTCAGCGTGTGACCGGTCGGCTCCGGGATCAGGCAGGCGTCGGCGGTGTAGCCGCGCATCAACGTCGCAAGCGCGCCATTGCCGGTGCTCTCTTCCTCGGTGACGGTTTCGAGATGAACGCGTCCATCAGGCACGAACCCGGCGCTCCTGATCGCATCGAGCGCGAAGATCATCGCCGAGACGCCAGCCTTCATGTCCTGTGCGCCGCGGCCGATCATCCAGCCGTCACGGACAATGCCCTCGAATGGCGGGTCGGCCCAGAGATCGAGCGGTCCTTCCGGCACCACATCGACGTGGCCCTGCAGGATCAGGCTGCGGCCCTTGCCGCTATTGTCCAGCGTCGCCACCACCTGCCTGGAGCCTTCCAGCGGGATGTCGTCCATCGGCGCCGCCTTCGGATGGCGCATCAAGCCGACCTCGGCGAGACTGAACTGATCGGTCTTGTAGCCGCGTTTCTCGAACTGCTTCGCCAGCCAATCCTGCACCGGCTCCTCTTCGCCGCGCAGGCTGCGGAACTGCACCAGCTTCTGCAGGAACGCGACCTGGTCCTGAAAATTCCGGTCGATCGCGGCGCGCAGCCGCTCCATTACGTCGTTCGGCACCGCCGCCGTATTGTCCGCCACAGTCCTCGCCTCCAGCCGCTCAGTTCCATTCGCCGCGTATCGCGCGGGAGAACAGTTCTCCAGGATCGCAAGCCCCTCGTCCACCATGGTCGGCAAGCTTGTCAAACTGCCATGGAAGCGAGATCTGCGCGGAAGCGGCTCGCACGCTCAGTGACTGAGCAAGGCCTGTGCAAGCATTGAGCGGCCTGAGCAAAACGCGCCCATCGGTGCGGCTGGGAACGGCAGCGGCTTGCGCGGCGCGCATTCACCCATGCATCGCCAGCGCAGCTTGTTTTCGCCTAGAGCATGATCCGGAAAAGTGCGAAGCGGTTTTCCGGAAAGATCATGCTCAAACAATAACCTAAAGCGCGATGACGATTCATCCTAATCTCATCGCGCTTTAGTCCGCGAGCACTGTCTTCAGCCACAGCCGCAAGGCGACGACCGCGGGATCCTCCCAGCGCTCCTTGAGCGCAACGATCTGATAGGAGTCCATATAGATGGACGACGGAATGACCTCGACCAGTTTGCCCGAGCGCAGATCCTCTTCGGCGAGAACCTCGTTCGCGAGCGCCACGCCCTGCCCGAACCGTGCGGCCTCGATGGCAAGATGCGTGTGCCACAGCCTCTGGCCGTGCAGCGGCCCCGGATCAGGGTGGCCCGCGAGCGCAAACCAGCGCTCCCACTGCTCGGTCGAATCCTCGTGGTTCAATGCGGCCGCCGCGAGCTGGGCCAGCGTCGAGATCTCAGGGTGCCGCGAGAGATAGGTCGGGCTTGCCACCGGGAACACGCGCGGGCGCACCAGAGCTTCCGCCATCAGCGCACCATTGGTGTCGATCTTCTCGCCATAGACGATTTCCGCGTCGGCCTCACGGCGCGTCAGGTCCGGCCGCGACAGCGTCGGCTGGAGACTGATGTCCAGGTTGCGCGGTGGTCCCGTGAGTTCCGGCAGCCGCGGCAGCAGCCGGCGGATGGCGATGCCTGGGATGCACCAGATCTTCAGGCTCGGCCGCGTGGCCGGGCGTATCATGGCGGTGGCGCGCACGATGATGTCGAACGCCTGCGTGACCTGCGCATGGAACAATTGGCCGGCATTGGTGAGCGCGATCCCGCGCCCTTCCGCACGCACCAGCGCCACGCTGAGACTCCGCTGCAGGTTCTGCAGATGCCGCGAGACGACGGTATGGCTGACCGCGAGTTCGTCTCCCGCGGCGCGTACGCTGCCTGTGCGCCCGACTGATTCAAATGCGCGCAAGGCAATAAGAGAGGGCAATCCCGATTTCATCATCATAATGGTTACGCTCGGCACAGAGTATGTACGGACCACGCTGCCGAGCCACCGGGACATCCCGCTCTCACCCTCTTCCCTGCGGGGCAGCGAAAACCAGCCCATACCGGCTTTTTAGCGAGTCTAAGCCGGCTTCATGGCTGCGCCGGTTCCCTTTTCAGACGGTGGAGTAACGGAGCTTCAACCACGACTACGGAAGAGCCGCGCATTCGTCTCAAAGTTTCCACAATCGGCTATAGAAAACACTGTTGCTTCGAGCAGGAGAACCCAAAAGATGCGGATCACGGTTGTGATCTTCGTCGGTTCGCTGGCGGCCCTTGTTGCAGTGGCGGCGCCGGCACTGGCGAAGAATTCCCAAGCTCCAAAAATTGAGGATCAACAGGTCTCGTCATCCCCCTGCCGGGCCTATCAACAGGCACCGGATGGAACCTGGACAGAGCTGCCCTGCCAGGAACCTGGCGCCAGCGCGCCCTCCCGGCAGAAGTCGGTGAGCAGCGGCGCCGCGGCGCCGTCGCGCTGATTGCCCGTCCGACCAATGGTCGATGTGTCTACACCGTGAGGGACGCCGGAGAAGCAATCCAGGGTCGTTATGATCCGGATTGCTTCAGCCGCGACTGACAACCGTCAGCAGATATTGGCCGGCACGGGTCAATACGGCGGCGGCTTCCGCGCATGCTGCGCCTTGGTCGCCTCCACCCACCACAAGAGATCATCGGCGAAGCGCGGGAAAGCATGCTCCAGCGCTTTGCCCGCGTCCCCGACCGGCTTACCTTCAGCCGACAAGGTCTGCGCGATCGGCCCAACGGCCAGCGTGCTCGACACCACGACCATCCCCATTTCCGACAGCGTGCCGTGCCAGGCGGTGGCGGCACGCGCGCCGGAGAGGCGGCCGGCCGAATAGCTTGCGATCGCCGCCGGACGCCAGAACCACTCCTCCAGGAAATGGTCGGTCAGGTTCTTCAGCCCCGGCTGCAGGCCCCAATTATATTCGCCGGTCACGAACACGAAGCCGTCTGCCGCGCGGATCTTCCCCGCGAGCTCTTCCATGGCGGCCGGGGCTTCGCCTTTCTTGTATTCCTTGTACATGCGGTCGAGCATCGGCAGGCCAACCGCCTTGGCGTCGACCAGCTCGACCTCCTGCCCCTTGGCGCGGAGCCCGTCGACCACGAACTGTACGAGGCGGATGCCCATCCGGTCGGAGCGGTAGGAGCCGTAGAGGACGAGAAGCCGGAAGCTCATGGCAAATCACCTTCGCAAGTCACCTTTGGATCGAATGATCGAGCCAAAGTACCATGCCCTCATGCTTCCAGGAGACGGATCCGCATCTAAGCCGAGCGCGGCACTTCACAGCTGCGGCATAACCAAAATCTGGGCATATCGCATCGCACGACGGCAGCGAGCTACCATCGGACAAGCATTTCGAGGCGAGGCTACCGCATCACCGACGCGGAGGCCGAGCGCTCGCTGGGCTTGCCGAACACGCTGCGGCAGCCTGCGCTCAGGCTAGCGCGCTGCCGATGCATGCAGGCGATGATCCGGTCGCGGTCGGGGATCTCGGACGCGCAGAGCCGGAAGACGTCGCCCGTGCAGAGCCGGCGCTGATCGTCTTCGGTGAAGGCGCGGCTCGCCGACGGCAGCATCGCAACACAGGCCGCCAAGCCTGCCGCGGCCAGAGTCAAGTTTCGTATCCCGAACACGTCAGTCCGCATCGTCGCCCCCAGATTGCCTGCTATTTGCCTTGATCCCATCCCGCTGCTCGCCATCAGCGACGCAGCGCCACCGCCGCAGAATCAAATCATGACACGTCGAGAGGCGCCTTCAACACGCGCGTTTCTCCGTGCACCACAATTTTGTCAGCTGTTGCAGCTGAGACTCTGGAAGCGGCTCCCTCCGCGGACAATCCGTCGGGTCAGGAAGCCGTCAGCGCCGTCAAATTGTCACGACGTGACCGCAATCCGGCCCCGGCCCGTGCACAGTTCCCCGCCGTAATACTAACGGTTGAGGAATGTAGCGTGAGGGGAGTCGGGTCATGGCGTACACAATGATCGCCGAGCGCGATGGGCACAAGGTGCGCAAGCAGCGTGAGAGCGCGCTGATCGTCCTGGCCAACGCGCGCGTGATGGAAAGCGAGGGCTGGCAGGTCGTCATCACCAACAACGACGGCAAGGACTTCGGCCTTGCCGAGTTCGAGGCCGGTCTGGCGAAGACATTCTCGTCCTGGTTCCACGCGGCGCCGCAGCAAACGGCCCCCGCCGCGCCGGTGGTCATTGTCGCGCCGGCGGCTGCCGCCAACGAGAGCGTGGATGCCGCTCCCGATGAGACGGAGGCGCTGGTTGCCGCAGAGCTTGCCGCCGAAGCCATCGAAGCGGACGCGCACGAGCTCCAGGAAGTGCACGAAAGCGAATTTGAAGACGTCGATGCCGAGGAACCCGAGCTCGAGGATGCCGACCTCGAGAAGGCCGTCCTCGACGAGATCGCGCTCGAGATCGCAACCACGCACTGACGCTCTTATTGTTTTTGCTGCGGTCGCGACCGACCGCAGCGCCGGCATTTTGCCGGTAGCGCCGTGGGTCCTGCCGCGGCGCCTCGTTATTCTGCTCCTTCGGAGAACAGCTCGCGTGGCAGGCCGACTAGGCCCTGCCGATCCATTCGCGCGCGATCATGTTGGACCCGTTCGGCGTCGATGCCGGCCAGGACCGCACCGGCAACCTACCCTCCCTGCCCAGCATCTTCCCCGACTATCCGGCGCCGCTCGTGCGAAATGGCGAAGCGCGAGCACGCGATAGCTCGCTGGGCCAGCCTGCGCAGGCCAACGAAAGCGAGGTTGCCTGCGATTTGTTCGGCTTTCTGACCTACGAACCGAATGCCGATCAGGATCACGATGTCGGCTTCGCGGGTGCAAAGAGAGCGGCACCGGATCCGTCAGGCACGTCGGCAACTGATCCACTCGGAAGTTGCCTCGGCTCGAAACTCGGCTTTCGCGTTGCCGTCGACACTCGCTATTTCCAAAATCCGAAAGACTAGAACATTATCTGGAACTTCCCGGACCTCTCGTTATTGAACGGTCAGATGTAGTCGTAGCTCGTACTTGGCAGGCTAGTAAGCGGCCCGCATTCGGGACCTAAGATCAAAGTCTAACTAGCCGACCCGAAACTCAGAAGCACGCGGGCGTCCCTGGCGCGAATGAGCGGCCAACCGTGCTTCGGCACATCGGTGCCGTCAACAGGGGACGGAAACATGACCACAGCAGCAATAGATTCCCGATCGCACGCCATTCCGGCAACACGCTGGACTCAGCTCATCTGCTGCATCTTATGCATGATACTGATCGCCAACCTGCAGTACGGTTGGACGCTCTTCGTCAATCCCATCAGCAAAGCGCATGGCTGGTCGATCGCATCGATCCAGGTTGCATTCAGCATCTTCATCGCGCTCGAAACTTGGCTCACGCCGATCCATGGCTGGATCGTTGATAGTCTCGGCGGGCGACGTGGCGCCAAGCTGGTCGTGGCAGTTGGAGGCATCCTGGTCGCTCTCGGCTGGATTATCAATGCGTACGCAGAATCCCTCGCAATGCTCTACCTCGGTGCTGTGGTCGGCGGCACGGGAGGTGGAGCGGTGTACGCGACCTGTGTCGGTCAAGCCGTCAAGTGGTTTCCTGACCGTCGCGGTTTGGCCGTCGGTCTTACCGCGGCGGGATACGGGGCCGGCGCAGCGCTGACCGTCGTTCCTATTCGGGCGGTCATTGATGCGGCCGGCTACGAAGCAGCTTTCTTCTGGTTCGGGCTGGTCCAGGGTGGGATTGTTTTTGTCCTCGCGTGGTTTTTGCGGGCACCGGATCCCGGCGAGATGGTCGGCGTCGCCGCGCCAAGAGTGATGCAGACGGCGCGCAGCTACACGCCTCGGCAAGTACTGAGCACTCCGGTCTTCTGGCTGCTCTACATCATGTTCATCCTGGTGTCGGCCAGCGGATTGATGGCGACGGCGCAGATCGCACCTATTGCCAAGGACTTCAATGTTGGGGACGTGGTCGTCCTGTTCGGCGCGTCGGCGCTGAGCGTGGCACTGGTCGTCGACAACATCTGCAATGGTGGAGCGCGTCCTCTATTTGGCTGGATCTCAGACCAGATCGGCCGCGAATATACCATGGCGATCGCGTTCGGTCTGGGCGGAGTAGCCTATTGGTTGCTGGGGACTCTGGGTCACGCCCCCTGGGCATTTATTGTCTTCGCTGCGTTGATCTTCCTGACGTGGGGTGAAATCTTCAGCCTATTCCCGTCCACGTGCACGGACACTTTCGGAACCAAGTTTGCAACTGTCAATCTCAGCCTGCTCTATACTGCCAAGGGCGCGTCGGCCTTCCTCGTGCCGGTTGCCAACCTCATCAAATCAGCGAGCGGCGGTTGGCACTTGGTATTCGTGTTGACTGCCATCATGAATTTCGTGGTGGTGGGATTGGCTTTATTCGTGCTCAAGCCATTGCGGCTGCGATTCATGGGCAACGATTGAAGCCACGGCCGTCAATTCAAGGCGCTTGCTGACGACGTGCTTGCGCTCGCGCGATGGGGCTTCGTGGAAAGGAGGCGTTCCCTTGCCCACTGAGCTGCCGGTGAGAACCCGATCTCCGCTGGCGTCCGAGTTTGAGCTGATAGCGCTGGCCTCACTCCTGCCGTGGTGCTTGAGCCTGCTCCTCGCCCACCACTCCTCCGCTATTGCACATGCGTTTCTGCTCATGGGGCAACTCGGCTGAACGACGGCCGCGCCGTAACATGGCGGCTCTGCGGGTGAATCGCCAGCGGTAGCCACAAGCCTAGAAGCAACCGCAGAACACTATCAAAGACGAGAGACACCTTCGATCGCGACTTCCTAAGAACGACCTGACGCCCGTGCGTACCACCGCACTGAAATCCGCCGCCAGCGCGCGAATTGACCGTCTTGGAGGTCAGGCTTCGCGCCTGCTCGACTCTCTTCCGCGGGCGCAGCAGGTGCTGGTATCCGCCCGCTGCCTCCTGCGATGCGCGCAAGAACGAATTTCTCCCGACGCATCAAGCTGATTTGGCCTGTCCAGTCCCACCGCGAAAAATATTCTGCTTTCTGTTTTTCGGAAATCGTGGTTGTCTATCGAGATCCCGCCTCATGCAGAGGGACGTACGCGTCGTCACGATACGTAGAGGCGGGCTGCGATGGACGTGAGGGAGCCAGTGGACGACTGGCACTTGCACGGACGGTCAAGTCGTATGGTCCTGGCATCCCGACGCTGATGTCCGCGCTGATGCGATCAGCATCATGCGCAATACGGTGGCCAGAAAGCCCGGCGCACCGGGGAGAGTACGAAGCAGCCGTTAAAACCATTCGCGCAGGGAGGGCCGGGTTGAATCGGCCGAACCTGTGGTGACTGCCGCCTGCTTATTTTTCTGCAGGCGGGCCATGGGTGAGGTCTTCACCCGGCCTTCCCTGCGCCCTCGCTCTTAGAGGGTGTCCCGATCATACATCACTCGGACGCGTCAGCGTCGCGAGAACGCGAGACTGTGTTTGGATGCGAAACAAGCAGCCCCGCCGTCAGCTCTCATGCCCCGCGCACGCGGAGCATCCCGTACGCCCCGGCTCCTCGGTTGATCACTGGTGCGCTGGACTACGGGATCGTCCGGTCAAGCCGGGCGACAGCGGGAGCAAGAAGCGACGGCAGGTCAAACGAAACGCTCTGTCTCAGGCACGTCCAGGCCCAAATCCGCGCTCACAGGAGCTTGGCCTGGACAAACAGCGTGCGCACCGCGTTGGTCGCCTGCACGGTCATGATCGCGTTATCGGCCGCCGCCTGCAGCGCGGTCATGGCCTGGTCATGCAAGGACTTGAACTCCATCCACTCAACCGCGCTGACGCTCGTGAGGAACTGATGAGCCTGCCCGACGGTCGAGATTGCGGTCGATCTTCCATTGACCTTGATGTTGAAGGTGGTGCGCAGCCGCGTCTCGGAGCTTGCCGGATCGTTCATCGGCATGCTCCAGGATGGGCGCCGGAAAGGGGCGCCGCGGTCGCGCAGGGGCGCAGCAAAGCGTTGCTACTCCGACTTCAAGGCGGTCTTGGTGAGGGTGGCGCCGTCGAGCCTGGTCACGACCACGAGGCGGCTGAACTCGCCGTCATCGTAAGCCTTCAGGAAGCGCTCATAGTTCCTGATCGACACGCAGCCGTTGGAGTCGCCGTCGGGACCGAGCATATAACTGTGGGTGAGCAGGCCGACGCGCCCGAGCGCCGAGCCTTCGACCGCCGTCATGCGCAGCGCGCGGACGCCGTGAAACAGCTTTTCGCGCGGCTTGAGGTCGTAAGTCGCCGGCGGGGTTGCGCCCACCATGCGCTGGTTGACGTGATCAGGGTCGTCGCGCAGACCGCCCATACCGGAATGCGCCTCAAGGCCGATGCCCGAGGGCAGATAGACCATCTTTGCCGTGATGTCGTAAACCGCGGTCTGCCGGTCATAGCCGAGGGCTGCGAGGTCAACACCGGCGCGGATGCCGCTGTCCGGCGTCAGCGAGGCGAGCTTGGACGGGCTCGGCAGGAGGTCCGACAGCTTCTGCAGGAAGGAGCGGTCGTCCACGCGCCCGCCGACGTCGCCAGGATTGGCCGAGGCCAGCAGCGTCGGCATGTTGGCAGCGGCCGGTCGCGGCCGTGGCAGCGGCACGCCGGGCGCCGGCATCGCGACCGTGGTCCCTTCGGTCAGGGTCGGCCGCCAGTCGTTGCTAGCGGCATCGCCCGACATGGGATCGCGCGATCCCATTCCTTTCACCAGCGCAGCGCGCGCATCGAGCAGCTGGGTATCGATGCCGCGCGAGGCGAAACGGTCGAGCGCCCGGATGGCGTCTTTTTCCGAATAGGCGGTGGCGGACGCAGCCGCGGGCGCGAAACGCGATTCGAAGGAGATCGGAGCGGCCGCCGGGATTGCTGCTGCCGCAAGCGGCGCCTGGTCGGCATCGGCGCCGATCCAGGCGGCGGCCCCCGCGGAGATGGCGAGCGCAGCCAGCAACAGCGCAACCACTTCGGAACGCCCGAACCGATCACGCGTCAGCAGCACGTCTACACCTGCTTCGTCGGAAGCCATCGCGACCCCAGTGTACTCCCATCGGTCCACCCTACCAGGCAACCGACCCCATGGGAGATTCGACCCGTTTTGACATAGGAAGGACAAGAGTGCGGCATAATCTAGACCAAGACCACCCCAAACCACGGAAACTTGCCGAAGTGATGGACAGGGATCAGCGGCCGATCAGCTCCGTCTTCACCGCGATCACCCTGGAAACTCCTTTTAACCCAAAGGCTTGGAGCTGGACCTGAGCATGCTCGCATTTGACCTGGACCGCTTTGTGGCGGCACAAGACCCGCTTTTTTCACAAGTGGTCGCAGAGCTTGCCGCCGGCCACAAGCAAAGCCACTGGATGTGGTTCATCTTCCCGCAGCTGGCAGGTCTCGGCTTCTCCGCCATGGCCCAGCGCTATGCGATCGGCTCGCGTGCGGAAGCCGAGGCCTATCTCGCCCACCCCGTTCTCGGACCGCGTCTGGTCGAATGCACCCGCCTCGTCGTCGAGGTAAGCGGCAAGAGCATTCACGCCATTCTGGGCTCTCCGGACGACATGAAATTCCGCTCGTCGATGACGTTATTCGATGCGGTCTCGGATCAAGCGCTCTTCGCGCAAGCGCTCGACAAATACTACGAGGGCAAGAAAGATCAGGCGACGCTGGACATTCTCGGCCGGATATAGCGCTGGTCCTGCGCTTCAGCTTTGCGACGCAGCGACGAACGCGCAGAGGACCGTGGATGGAGCAACGACACGATATTTCGGGTGACAGAAGCACAACTGAGCTTGATCGCGCCAAGATTTGGGGGTCCGATCCGCGCGTTATTTGTCCCAAGGAGACATGCCCATGAGAAAATTGTTTCTGGTTGCTGCGCTTGCCACCTTCGCTGCCGGGTCCGCCTTCGCTCAGGATACCTGCGAGACCAAGGCGGTCGGCAAGGATGGCAAGCCGCTCGCCGGTGCTGCCAAGACCTCTTTCATGAAGAAGTGCATGGCGGACACGTGCGAAACCAAGGCGGTCGGCTCCGACGGCAAGAAGCTCGCCGGCGCCGCCAAGACCTCCTTCATGAAGAAGTGCGAAGCCGGCGGCTAGAGCATGATCCGGAAAAGTGCGAAGCGATTTTCCCTCGCGACAAACGCGGAACGCGTTTGCGCGGAGATCATGCTCAAACAATAACCTAAAGCGCGATGACGATTCATTCTCATCTCATCGCGCTTTAAGTTTGGATCTGAGACGGAAGACAAGCGCCCCGCCGTGCGCGGCGGGGCCATTACAAAGAAAGGAGCGGCACGCGCTGGTCAGCTGCGCAAGCCGGGGGCCTCGTGGCCGCTGCGCGTGACATATTCGGTGTAGCCGCCGCCATATTGTTGAATGCCTTCCGGCGTCAGCTCGAGCACGCGGTTCGACAGCGCCGCCAGGAAATGGCGGTCGTGCGAGACGAACAGCATCGTGCCTTCGAAATCCGAAAGGGCGGCGATCAGCATCTCCTTGGTGGCCATGTCCAGGTGGTTGGTCGGCTCGTCCAGTACCAGAAAGTTCGGTGGGTCGTAGAGCATCTTGGCCATCACCAGCCGCGCCTTCTCGCCGCCCGACAGCACCCGGCATTTCTTCTCGACGTCGTCGCCGGAGAAGCCGAAGCAGCCGGCCAGCGCGCGCAGCGAGCCCTGCCCGGCTTGCGGGAAGGAATCTTCCAGCGACTGGAATACGGTGCGGTCGCCATCGAGCAGGTCCATCGCATGCTGGGCGAAATAGCCCATCTTGACGCTGCCGCCGACCGTCACTGCGCCATTGTCCGGCTCGGCCGCGCCGGCGACGAGCTTCAGCAGCGTCGACTTGCCGGCGCCGTTGATGCCCATGACGCACCAGCGCTCCCTGCGGCGGATCATGAAGTCGAGGCCGCCATAGATCCGGCGGCTGCCATAGCTCTTGTGCACGTTCTTGAGCGCGACCACGTCCTCGCCCGAGCGCGGCGCCGGCTGGAATTCGAACGCCACCGTCTGGCGGCGCTTCGGCGGCTCGACCCGCTCGATCTTGTCGAGTTTCTTGACCCGGCTCTGCACCTGAGCGGCATGCGACGCCCGCGCCTTGAAGCGCTCGATGAACTTGATCTCCTTGGCGAGCATGGCCTGCTGGCGCTCATACTGCGCCTGCTGCTGCTTCTCGTTCAGCGCCCGCTGCTGCTCGTAAAATTCGTAATTGCCCGAATAGGTGGTCAGCTGGCCGGCATCGATCTCGACCACCTTTCCGATGATGCGGTTGATGAACTCGCGATCATGCGAGGTCATCAGGAGCGCGCCCTCGTAGCCTTTGAGGAATTGCTCCAGCCAGATCAGGCTCTCGAGATCGAGATGGTTGCTCGGCTCGTCCAACAGCATCACGTCGGGACGCATCAACAGGATGCGCGCCAGCGCCACCCGCATCTTCCAGCCGCCGGACAAGGCGCCGACGTCCTTGTCCATCATCTCCTCGGAAAAACCGAGGCCGGCCAGCGCCTCGCGCGCGCGGCTGTCGAGCGCATAGCCGTCGAGCTCCTCGAACCGCGCCAGCACCTCGCCATAGCGGGCGATGATTTCGTCCATCTGATCTGCCTTGTCGGGATCCGCCATCGCTGCCTCGAGCTGCTTCAGCTCGCTCGCAACCGCCGACACGGGACCCGCGCCGTCCATGACTTCGGCCACGGCGCTGCGGCCGGACATCTCACCGACGTCCTGGCTGAAATAACCGATGGAGATGCCCCGATCGACCGCAACTTGGCCCTCGTCGGGCTGCTCCTGGCCCGCGATCATGCGGAACAGGGTGGTCTTGCCGGCGCCGTTCGGGCCGACAAGGCCGATCTTTTCGCCCCTTTGCAGGGCGGCGGAGGCTTCGATGAAAAGGATCTGGTGGCCGACTTGCTTGCTGACGTTATCGAGGCGGATCATACGGGCTCAAAGCGTGGACGCGTTGGCGCCGCTCTTAATCCATGCCGCCGACGGTTGGAAGGCGCTTTCTCTGCGCCTCCGCCCTTACCGCTTGCCGGACTGCCGGAAAACCTGATTGGAAAACGGGTTTTCCGTGGGAACGCGGATCATGACAAAGCTGCGCTCCATGGAGCCGTGGCAGGCGTTGCAGCCATCGGTGAGATCGCCGACCGCCTTGGCAAAGCGCTTGTTATCCTTCGCATCGATCGAATCGGAAATCGCCTGAATAGGCGTCATCATGGTCGTGACGTTACTGACGGGGATTCCCGTATAGAGCACGGCCGCTTCCGCAAGCGCCGTCTTGAGCTGGCTAAGCTCGTAGGCGGCGAGCGGCCAATTCTGCGCCTGGCCCGCAAACCACAGCTTGGCATGGCGAACCTGAATGCGGGTCATCATGTCGCTCAGCCGCGGCGCGTTGGCGGGCGTGTCGAGCCCGGATTGCGCGAGAGCCAACGGGACCACACCGCAGGCAACCACCAGGCCAGCAACCCATCCACGCCATTTCATCCGACTTCCCCATTTCTTGCACGCCGCGCAGCATCGCCGGTGCGACCATGCCACAGAAAAGCATCTAGCGCACAGCCAAGGGCGCCCTTTGCGCTCGATCAAAGTCGCACAAGGGCTTCGCTCACGACCATGAGAGCTCTTCTAGAAGCACAGATTGCTGACGAGATTGCCGCGCTTGTCCTTCAGAACGTACGGGCATTCCAGTCGCTTGAGCGCCTTCTTGGCATCCTCGTCGCCGAGATCAGCCGCGCGCTGGTAGTAGGTCTTTGCGAGATCACGGTCCTTCGCGCCGCCGCGTCCCTCCTCCGCGAAGGCACCCATCCGCTCCAGCGCACCGGGATGATTTTGTGCCGCCGCCTTCTCAAACATCGCTCGCGCGGCCGCCTCATCCTGCGGACCGCCCTTGCCGTCCGCCAGCATCAAACCGAGCTGATACTGTGCTTCGGCATTGGTCTCGGCGGCCTTGGCAAGCAGATCGCGCGCATGGGCCGGATCGGCCGCGGACGTGCTGGCGCCGCCCAGCGCAGCGAGGTTGCTGACCCCGCGCGGGTTGCCAGCCTCCGCCGCGCGTTCGAACAGCTTGCGTGCCTGCGCCTCGTCCCTGGCTACGCCTGCGCCCGTCGCATAGAGCACGCCGAGCTCCACCATCGCGGAGGTCGAGCCTTTATCGGCGGCCTTGCGCCATGCCGCGATCGCTTCCCTCATCTGCTTGCCGGCCGCGTAGGCGCGGCCAAGCTCGAACAGCGCGCGCCGCGAACCGTTCGAGGCCTGTTTGCAGAACCTGATCGCGGTCGGAACATCCGCAGGCGCGATCTCGGTCACGCCTTTGACGTCGGCCGGTTTGTCGGGATCGGATGGATCGGCTGCGATGCGATCGCACAGCACGAGATCGGCCGATTGCGCATGCACGCCGGATGGCGCGGACGTGAACGCCAGAACCGCAAAGCCGAGGACGGGAAGGAGCTTTCTCATGGCGCGAAGGTGCGGCGACACGCCGGCAAATTCAAGCGCGATCGCAGCACTCTCGACGCGCAGGTGCGGGGACGGCGTCCAGCCTCACGCCCGCTGCAGCAGCCTCAGTGCGGCCCTCAGACGCAAGCTCCGTTTGCCGGCCAGTGCCGTCGCCTCCAGCTGCGCGCCCGCCTCATCGCAGGTCCCGGAAAAGCCGATCCCGACCTCATGACCTCCGAAGATCAGGTCAACACCGCGGGCCGGCGAATGCTCCTGGTTGAGGATCTGCCCCTTCCAGCGGCCGTGTCCGGACGTATAGCTGCCGAGGTAATAGAAGTAATTGTCGCCGCCCAGAATACGCCCGTCGAGCAGCAGCATGACGCCCGACAGACCGCCATCGACCCCGTCGAGCAGCCGAATGTGAATGGAATAGAGGCCGTTGACGATGCCCGCCTCGCTCGGCATGGCGTCGGTCGCAAATGGTTGGTCCTCGACCGGGGTCAAGGTCGATTTAAACGGCACGCCCGGCAGTTCATCGAGTTCGCCGGCGAAACGGTACAGGCTGCCGTCCGGCCAGCCGCGGGCTCGCAATGTTGCCTCGTCGGTGCCCGCCATCGCTGGAAAGGTCGGGTCGGGATTATGCCGGCTCGTCCTGATGATGATCGCCACCTCGTCGTGGCTCTCTTCAAAACGGCCGATATGTGCGAAGGCCGAACTGCCGCCGAGCATCTTGCCATCCCGCGCATACATCACGCCGCGGCCGGGTGTCGGCCCGAGCTGGAACCTGCTCGTATAAAATCCCCTCAACACAGCCGTGTCCCCTTGCCGGCTGGACATCGCATTCTCCTGGTTAGCACGGTCGGCAAAGCGAGGGAAAGCGCCTCCAAAGCGAATGATCCGCCAGAGCGTTCGAGCTCTGACGGATCATCGCGGAGAACCCCCTGCCCCGGGGGTCGTGACGTTACGACCTTACGCCGCCGCTTTGGCGCCGGTCGGAACCGTGGAGATCGTCTTCAGGACCTGGGACGCGATCTGGTAGGGGTCGCCCTGCGAATTCGGGCGGCGGTCTTCCAGATAGCCCTTGTAGCCATTGTTGACGAAGGAGTGCGGCACGCGGATCGAGGCGCCGCGGTCAGCAACACCCCAGCTGAAGGTGTCGATCGAGGCAGTCTCATGCTTGCCGGTCAGGCGCATGTGGTTGTCCGGACCGTACACCGCGATGTGGTCGGCACGGGCCTCCTTGAACGCATCCATCAGCTTCTCGAAGTACTCCTTGCCGCCGACTTCGCGCATGTGCTTGGTCGAGAAGTTGCAGTGCATGCCCGAGCCGTTCCAGTCGGTGTCGCCGAGCGGCTTGCAGTGGAACTCGATGTCCACGCCGTACTTCTCGGCCAGGCGCAGCATCAGATAACGGGCGATCCACATCTGGTCCGCCGCGGTGCGCGAGCCCTTGCCGAAGATCTGGAATTCCCACTGGCCCTTCGCCACTTCGGCATTGATGCCTTCGTGGTTGATGCCAGCCGCGAGGCAGAGGTCGAGATGCTCTTCGACCATCTTGCGGGCGATGTCGCCGACGAACTTGTAGCCGACGCCGGTGTAGTACGGACCCTGCGGAGCCGGATAGCCGTATTCCGGGAAGCCGAGCGGACGGCCGTCCTTATAGAAGAAGTATTCCTGCTCGAAGCCGAACCACGCGTCGGGATCGTCGAGGATGGTCGCGCGCGAGTTCGACGGATGCGGGGTCTTGCCGTCCGGCATCATCACTTCGCACATCACCAGCACGCCGTTGGTGCGGGCAGCGTCCGGGAAAACCGCAACCGGCTTCAGCACGCAGTCGGAGCTATGGCCTTCGGCCTGCATCGTCGACGAGCCGTCAAAGCCCCAAAGAGGCAGCTGTTCCAGGGTCGGAAAGGAGGAAAATTCCTTGATCTGAGTCTTGCCGCGCAAATTAGGCACCGGCTTGTATCCGTCGAGCCAGATGTACTCGAGCTTGTATTTCGTCATTGAGCCTCTCTGTCTAATCGAAAGGTGGGAGCGCAAAAATCGAGCGCACCCCGCTTACCCGGCCACGATCGGCCAGCGCACTCTTAAGCATGGAGCGTGCCAACCCCGCGACGTCGCGCCGCAGGCAAACGGGGCGACTGCCCTGCCTCGCGCTGTGGATACCGCAAGGAAAGCGTGCGGCAAACCAGCGCACATAGGCTGGCGGCGCACGCTGCGCCGCGAAGGTTTTGTGACCGAATCCCGCTTGATTCTGTGGCATTTTCCGCACCGCCACACAGGCCGAGATCAGCGCGGCGGCAGCTTTCCGAAATTTTCGGAAAGAGGAGATCGCCCGCCAGCAACCTTCAGTCCGGCTTAAGCGTTAATCAGCTGCCTGCTGCCTCAGGGAAGGCAAAGCCGAAATTGCCTCCAAATTGCGCACAGACTGATCTTCTTTTCATCAGATTGCATTTCGCGAGGCATCGCCGATATCGAGCTTGGTAACCACAAGAGAACGAGTCGGGCGCACCATGAGGTTGTGTTCCGATGGAAAGGAGATCGAGAATGAACACAGACTCCCCGATCGAGGGATCCGCCAGGATCTATCAATTCCCGCGAGGTGGCCGTGCGGCCCTCGGCGGCCAGCGCTACGGCGAAACGCAATCGTCTACACCGGTCAGCCAGGCGGTGCAGCCGTCGATCTATAGCGGCAGCTGGTATCATGACGAGGCGATCCAGGAAGCCAGGTCCAAATCACAGCCCAGCTGGGACCACTAATGCCGTCAAGTCATGGGAAAGCGAGCAGTCGTTGCCGCAGGTGCTGAAGGGTCGGAACGAGATCGTTCCGGCCCTTTTTGTTTGAGGACAATATTGTATCAGCTCGCAGGCAGTTTTGGAGAATGCGAGCATCACGTCTCACCTCGGATTGTCGACGATACCGGGACCGCAGGACGAGACCGCGCGCAGCAACGTTTCACACGAACTGGCGATCGCGTAGATTAGGGCCATGCCAGATATCCCGGCCCGCCATTTCAATCTCCAGGGCGCGAGCAATTTTCGCGATCTCGGCGGCTATCCGACCGGCCACGGGCGCCGCATGCGCTGGCGGCATCTCTTCCGCTCCAATCATCTCGGGCAGCTGACCAACGCCGACATCGCGATCATTCGCGCGCTCGGCCTGCGCGCGGCATTTGACTTCCGTGGACGCGAGGAGCGCATCGCGGCCCCATGTGGCATCGCTGAAATCTCAGTCCACTCGCTGCCGATCGAACCCACCGTGGTGGCGGCGCTTCGGACCGCGCTCGCTGCGGGACGGCTGAGCGCCGAGGCCGCCCTCGAGATCATGCGGGAATCCTATCGCAACTACGTGCGCCATAACACGCAGAGCTTCCGGACGTTGTTTGCGCACCTTCTAGACGATCACACACCAATGGTGATCCACTGCACTGCCGGCAAGGACCGTACCGGTCTTGCCTGCGCCCTGGTGCTGCATGCGCTGGGCGTGGCTGATAACGTCATCCTGGACGATTATCTGCTCACCAACCGGTATTACCGGCGCGATCCGACGGCCGGCACCGACCTGCCGGACGATGTGCGGCAGGCCATCGGCACCGTTGACGCGTCATTCCTGGCCGCGGCATTCGATGCAATCCAGGCAGACTATGGCGGTCTTGATGCCTATCTTCGGGAAGGCATCGGCCTTGGTGCAGCGGAGCGCAACGCGCTCGAAGGGCGATACCTGGAATCGGCCTAGGGATCGCCTGCGGCACGGCTTACCCGCTCGAGTCTGCGCGTTGGCTTGTCTTCAGATCAGGCGGCTTCGTCCGATTCCACCGATTCCGCGGCCTCCATTGCATCCAAATCGGCAATCACTTCTTCGAAAGCCGAAATGGCCTGCTGAACGGCCGCGATCTGCATCAACTCCCAGCCGCTGACCGGACCGGTGCGATTTTGCAGGGCGACCACGAGATCGCGCCGCTGCTCCTTGAGTTGCACCAGCGGCAAACCATGGTCCGGCAGATGTCTCATCATTATAAGGCTCCAACACCCCTCGACTGCAGGGACCAACCGTAATCTGGGCTCCGTCGCGATCCGATTACAAATGTCCGGTCAATTTTAACGATCGGGCGCTTAAACCTTCTGGCTACGCGACCGCGCCAGGGACGCCGCTGACCGCTGCGCCAATGGCCGCATCGAGCGCCGCCGTGACGCATGCAGTCGAATACTCTGTTTGGTGCAGACCATCCCCGGCGATGAGCTTCCCGGGGTCAATGCCATCCTTGACCCACTGCTCCATCAGCCTGAAGCGCGGAAACAGATTGGCCTTGGCCGCAACTGCGGCTTCGGCAATCAACGCCACCATGAGGCGCGTGTCAGCCTCCTTGTCCTTCAGCAGCTCCGGTGCGTATTGGAGATCCATCAGGATCACATCTGCCTCGATCTCGAGGCTGGCCAGCCAGCTCAATCCGGTGGCGATGGTCGCGGCCACTCTGTGCGGATCGTAGAGAGACCGGTGATAGATCGCGTTCGTGCCGACCTGCCAGATCACCAGCGCCGGCCCCTCCTCGATCACGTCAGCCTCGAAGCGCGCGGCTTCCTCCGGTGCTTCCTGCCCGCCGATCCCGCGATTGACGACGTCGATCATGCGATCCGGAAAGCGCTTGCGCAGCGCAAGTTCGAGGCGCGCCGGATAAGGGATCACATCGCCTTCGCCCGCCGTCGTCGACGATCCGATCGCAACGATCCGCGTTTTTCGCCACCGCTTGAGGCTTTCGGAGAGATGCTTGAGAGGATAGTTGAACTTGACCAGTTCAAGGTGCGGATTGCAGTTTGGCGTATCCGTCATCTGCGTTCCCCCTAGCCATCTTTGGTTGCATGTTCGTGCCGCGAAGTGGCGGCCATTGCAAGTCCCGTCGGGCTTGGCGATATTAGGCCCTTGGCGCCGATGGGCATGTGAATTGGGATTGAGGTGCGATGAACGGTACGGTGGTCGTCATCACGGGAGCGCTCGGCGCGCTGGGCAGGAGCGTTGCGGAACTCGCCCTCGCCCGCGGCGCCCGCGTCGCAGGCATCGATCACGCTCAGGCTGAAATTCCTGCGAGCGACGACCGGATTGAACTGGGCGGCGTCGACCTGTCCGATGCGGCGCAGGCCAAGACGGCGATTGACGCTGTTGCAGCCCATTTCGGATCGCTCGACGCATTGATCAATATCGCAGGCGCCTTCACCTTCGAGCCGGTCGCCGATGGCGACGATACCGCGTGGCAGAAAATGCACGCGCTCAATGTGTTGACGGCAATTCATGCATCGCGTGCCGCGATCCCTCATCTTGCCCGGTCGAAGACGGGCCGAATCGTGAATATCGGCGCCATCGGCGCACTGCAGGCAGGCGCCGGTATGGGCCCCTATGCCGCTTCCAAGTCCGGCGTGCATCGACTGACAGAGGCGCTCGCGGCTGAGTGGAAAGGCAAGATCACGGTCAACGCCGTGCTCCCCTCGACGATAGATACGCCTGCCAACCGCGAAGCCATGCCAAAAGCCGAATTTGAAAAATGGGTGACGCCGCAGGAGGTCGCCGAAGTCATCCTGTTCCTGGCGAGCGACGCGGCAAGCGGCGTCACCGGCGCGTTGATTCCAGTCGCGGGGCGCGTCTAGTACGGCGGACTTGGGACTCTGATCACTTTCATCCGCGCGTCCGTCGTCAGCGCTCAATCCAAGCTGCACGAGGAGCAACGATCTGCTCGTGCTCTCCTACGCTTCCGAAGTTCGCTTCATTTCGCGGCAGCCTCGCAAAGCGGAACTCGGCTTCGAACGGCACGCCGTCTGCGAGCCCGGATATTCGTTGGCGGCACCACGACTTTGGCTGCACTTTTGGGCTGCCCTGGGTGGATACATGCGGCTAGAGTCGCGCGACCTGAGTCGCTTGCCCGGGACCTGCCTTGGAAACCGCGCTCTACATGCCAGTGAAACGCTTCCTCGAGACGCTCGGCTTCTCGGTCAAGGGCGAGATCGGCGGCTGCGACGTGGTCGCACTGAAGGGCGATGATCCTCCGATCGTGGTCATCTGCGAGCTGAAACAGGCCTTCAATCTCGAACTCTTGCTGCAAGCCGTCGACCGTGCCGGCGCCAGCGACGAGACGTGGATTGCAGCCAATCTGTCCGCCCGCGGCAAGGGCCGTGAAGGCGATGCCCGCTACCGTAATCTCTGTCGACGGCTCGGTTTCGGCATGCTCGGTGTGACGACTGGCGGCGATGTCGAGGTGCTCGTCGCTCCGGCCACCACTGCCCCGCGTCGCAATCCAAAGAAGCGCTCGCGACTTGTCTCGGAGCATCAGCGCCGCAAGGGCGATCCGGCGCTCGGCGGCTCGACGCGGGCCCCGATCATGACGGCCTATCGTCAGCAGGCGCTTGCCTGTGCATCGGCCCTGGCGACGGGCCCGAAGCGGGTGCGCGATCTCCGCCCAGAGATTCCGGATGCAGCCAAAATCTTGTTGCGGAATGTCTACGGCTGGTTCGATCGCACCGAGCGCGGTGTTTACGCACTGACGGAATCTGGCCGCGCCGCCTTGCGGCGATGGCCGCAGCACACCCACATGCAGGACGCTGAGATGCAAGGTCGCAACATGGTGAATGCATAACAGGCCTGTCGCATCGATTTCATATTGCAATGCAACATTCAGCCTTCTAGGTATCCCGGATCATTCATGAGGCCCCAATGAGCGAAGACTGGAATACCAAGTATGGCCCTCGGCGCGTCCGGCGTGACCCGCCGACCCTTGAGGAGGCGATTTTCGCTGCGGCGGGCATCACTGAAGATGTGCAGGCCCAGGCCGAGATCGCGTCGGCGCTGATGGGTCTTCCGCTCGAGCAAGTTCTGCCGGAAGTGAAGAAGGCGAGCCGCGTCGCGGCCCGCACTGCGACCCGCGTCATCACCGCAGATCAAGGTACGCAGCAGCGCGCCGTGGTGGTCGAACGCCGCACTGTCAGGCGCTTCAACATCGACAAGCGCACCGGAACCTGAAGCCCGTCGGCGCTCGTGCCGTGCGCAAATCATAGGCTTCGTTTCTGGTAGAAAGACCTTCCTCAACAAAAACGCGAAGGCGATGATCGCCCTCGCTTTTCGTATGCGACATTTGCCGTGTGGATCAGGCGGCGCGCTTGGTCGCGTACATGCGGCTCACCAGCTTCCAGCAAGCGCGGTTCAGGTTGAAGATCGCACGCGCTGCGGCGATCGGGGTGTCGATCACGATCTTGGCCAACTCGTCCTGCGGCTGCTGTGTGAGATCGATCGTGCCGGTTGATTCGCCGTGGCTGAAGACCAGATGCGCTCCGAATTTCGCAGCAAGGGCACGCATCGCGTGGTTCTGCGCACCGGTCGTGACCCGCAGCCTGCGGTAGCCCTTCCAACGCGCTTCCGAAATCACCCTCTCAAACAACAGGCTGCCGACGCCGCGCCGACGCACGCAGGTCTCGACGCTGAAAGCAACCTCCGGCAGGCCATCATCGGACTGCTCCGGCGGATGCAGTTCAGCCGCACCACGTACGATCCCGTTTTCCATGTAGGCAACGATCACAGTGCCGTCGGCAGCACATTTGGCGGCATAACGCTCGATGAAACCGTCATCCAGGAAACCGTTGAATCGATCGTGACGGCTTTCCGAATCAAGTCGCAACAGATGGTCGCGCAACAGCGGCAGTTCTTCGTGCTGGCTGAGTGTCCGCACATAGCCGAACCCCGGCCGCGGACGGAAAACATCTACCTGTGGCACAGCAAATCTCCTCTTGGCAGCAGCCCTCGAGGAGGCGTCGATCCCTAGACAGACGCTATATTGTGCATCGCAACATTAAATTCAAGCCCGCGGCTCTACTGAGAAAACATGAAGCCCATGCGACAAATGCTTGGTTAAAGAATGATTTCAGCGTTCAGAGCACAAGCTGGGTCTGCGTGACGACCGCAACCAGCTTCCCGTCGTCAGTTTCGACCCGGGTCTGCCATACCTGCGTGCGGCGGCCGCGATGAATCGGGGTCGCGGTCGCGACGACGGTACTTCCCTCCTTTGCACCGCCGATGAAATTGGTCTTGCTCTCGACGGTGGTCGTGCCCTTTGCGTCCTCGGGCAGATTGATCACGGTTGCTGCGGCGCCTACCGAATCGGCGAGCGCCATGATTGCGCCGCCGTGGAGCGTGTGGTTCAGGGTGCAAAGGTCGGGACGCACGGTCATGCTGGCGACCACGCGGTCGAGCGTGGCTTCCGTGAAAGTCACCCCCTTCAGCTCGGCAAACGGCATTTTGAGCGCATTGATCTTATCAAGCGGCGTCATACCGTCCCCTCCTCCGGTTGTTGCCAAGGATGTTCGGGAGATTGGCCCCGCAGCGTCATCGCGACAACGACCTGCGAGGTCATTGCCAGCAATGGCCGACCGTTCTAGGCCGCCTTTTCCACACCGCACCATTCAGCGATGAAGAGCGCGGTCGCCTTTGTCGATTTGCGCAGCGAATCCAGATCGACATATTCGTTGAAGCCGTGCATTGCAGCACCGCTCGCGCCGAAGCAAAGGCTGGGGATGTCGTAGTTCAGTCCATAAAACCGCGTGTCGGTCAGGGCAGTGAAGACGAGATCTTCGACAGCGCCGCCGAAGACAGCATTGTAGGCACGGTCGAAGGCGGCCTCCGGTTCTGCCGCATTCGTGAGCTCATAGCCTTCGGACAGAAAGCCCGACCATTCCACGATCGGCGGATTGTTCGACAGGAAACGGTGGTGACGCGCAGCCGCCGCGACGCAGGACAGAATCTCTTTCTGGCACTCGGAAACCGACCAGCCCGGAAGGATCGCGATGCGACAATCGACATCGCACCAGGCCGGGACACTCGAGGCCCAATCGCCTCCCTTGATGATCCCCGGATTGAAGTTGATCGGATGTTGGAGCGTCTTGAAGTACCGATCGCTTCGGGCGCGCTCGTTCCATTCGGACTCGAGCTGCTCGAGCGCCTGGATCAGGTGGTAGGCCGCCGTAATCGCGTTGGCGCCGGATCCAGCCTCGAAGACGTGTACCGGGAAGCCGCGGACCTTCAGCCGAAACCAGATCACGCCGACCTGGGATCGCACCATTTTGCAATCGGTCGGCTCAGGGATGAAGCAGGCATCGGCCCGATAGCCACGCTGCAAGGTGGATAGCGCGCCGACGCCCGTGCTTTCCTCCTCGATTACGGACTGGAAATGGATTCGCCCCGTGGGCTTTAGCCCAGCGGCGCTGATCGCATCCAAGGCGTAGAGTGCGCCGATGGTGCCGGACTTCATGTCACAGGCGCCACGCCCGTACATCTTGCCGTCCTTGATCACGGGCGAGAATGGCGGCGTCTCCCACATATCGAGCGGACCAGCCGGCACCACGTCACAATGGCCCTGCAGGATCAGTGACTTGCCCACGCTGCTCGGCGGGCGATAGGTCCCGACCACGGTGCGTCCCTTGGAGACGTCGGTCTCGACCGGACCATAGCCGCGCAAATCCTTCAGCTCACTGAGGTCGATGTGCCAGTCGTCCACCTCGTAGCCACGCTCGCGCAGGAGATCGCCGATCATGTCCTGGCAAGGCCCCTCCGCACCGCGCGTGGAAGGAATTGCGACGAAGTCGCAGGTGGCGGCCAATTGCCGGTCAAACCCATCATCCACCGCGTCGACAATGCGCCGCGCAATATCGTTGGTGATCATTGCATTGAACATTCCTGTGTCCCGACTGACCATGAAATCACAACTTCGCGCCAATGGCACGGTTTTTGGCCCCGGCTTTCAGAATCGCAGAGGTCACCCTACAGTGCCGCATGCATTTCTCGACCGGGTGGACCATTTGATGGGCAACAATCGCAACGTTCTCAGGCAGGTAGCGAACGTCAAATCCGCTCCACCAGCATCAGCCATCTGCGTTCCCGACCGGAATCTCTGTGCGGCCGGGCAGCAACCTGAAGGTGTACGGATCAATATCGGGCGAAAAGGCTTCGAGAGCAAGTGATGGGTGTGGCGTTCTCGTCCACGGCTCGCCTGAGCCGGTCCTTGTCTTGCCTGTGCGTTGGCTTGGCGCTGGTTGGCTTTGTCGTCGCGCCCGCGCAAGCGCAATATATCGGCCGTGAGCAAGACATCGCCGATCTCAGACTGGGCCAGCGGGTCCTGGTCGACGACGGAACTTGCCCGGCGGGTCAAGTCAAGGAGGTCTCCGGCGCCAGGATGACGTCGATGGGCGTCGAACGTGCTCGGAAATGCGTCCCGCGCTTCGGGTCCAAGAAATAAAGGTAGGGGTAGATCTGGTCGCGATAGCTATTTCGCGGGATCGAACATGCACTGGAGGGCGGGCTTCGCGATCTTCGTGAAGGTCGGACCGATTTCCGCCTGCTTCCCAGCCGGCACCCAGTCGGTTTCGATGGTCGGTACACCCGTCTCGCTGATTCCACGCAACAGCGCCTCACGCATGTCCGTGTCCTCAACGACGGCGGCGGCATGATCATGCAGACACGAGCAGACCTCTTCGGGATGGGCCCAGCGGCCGAGCATATGCGGAGCGCATTGCCGAACGAAGTCTCCGCGCGGATCCGGAAGTCTGGCGGTCGGGCGCGCCTCGACGGAGACAAGCTGAAGACCAAAGCACAGGGCAAGGGCCGCTAGCCCAAGACGAGACAGCATGACGAGCCGTTGTTCTTCCGGTTCTTTCATGGTCGACACCGCCTTGACCGAGCGGAATTTGAGCTGGCCACTTGCCGCATTCTTATTGTCCGCGCTGGCACCGGGCAAGGGTGATAACCATGGCCGGTTTCGGCAATTTTGCGTTGCAAGCAGAAAATGGTTTCATCCAGGGCGGAATTGTTTCGTCAGATCCCACTCCGCGAAACAATTCCGGGCGCTCGAGCTTCCGAGAGCTGCTGCGCGGATCTCGAGCTGTAAGGTCCAATCTATTGCCCGCGCGGAGTAATGACAGGCGCGAATTTCGGAAACGAAAGGTCGCTAGCAAGCCATTGTTTCTAGAGCGGCTTTTGAATCTGAAGTTCCGACGAGACCTGCGTGGACCAACTGACTGGAACTTAAATTCACCGTTCCAGGCAGCGACTTAGAACGGCGTTTTAAATCTCTTCTGTGACGAGTCGCTCGACCGCATCTCATTGGATGTAATCGCCACATTTTTGGATCACGCCATCATCGGCGTTGCCCCACGGCATGATCGGTACCGTCGATGTCGAGTTCTTTGGCGAGCCCTCGATCAGCTTGTCGGAATAGACCATATAGACCAGCGTATTGCGCTTGGCGTCGCAGCCGCGCACGATTTGCATCTTCTTGAAGAACAGCGAGCGCCGCTGCCGGAACATGTCGTCCGCCTGTTCGAGCTTGTGCTTGAACCTGATTGGGCCGATCTGCCGGCAAGCCAATGAAATATCTGAGACCTGTTCGGACAGGCCGAGCCAGCCTGCATAACCGCCCTTTTCCGGAACGGTAAAGTGACAGGCGACGCCCTCCACTTCGGGATCGTCGACTCCATAGGTTGCAAGCTTGTCGTTGGGACTGAGCAGCTTGAAAACGGTGGAGCGACGGAAGATGAGATCAGGTTCGTCGGCCGCGGAGGCAGATGAGACGGGTGAGAACAGGCCGGCAAGTAGCAGCAAAGTGAAGCTTTTCAGCCTCAGTTCACACAAGCCGACAGTTTTAAACGCCATCTCGATCTCCCATTTTTACCACAGCCAAGGCAGCTTCAGGATTCTGCCCATGTAGGACCACAAACGCCTGCGAGAAAGGCACCCGATGCCCCCCGGAGCGCCCGCCGTTTAACGTGATGTGAGGCTTTTTTGCTACGCTGATGGCGAGAATCGCAGAGGGCAGAAGCCCCAAGCTGGTGAACGCAGACCCCGTCTGCGACACTAACACCATCTGGTTGTTGAGGATTTGTCGGAATGCTCTGCGTTCATTCGGCCGTCAGGCGCAGGTTTTATTGCGCAGCCATTCTTTCAGGCTCGATTGCGATCGGAGCCGGATCACAGGCCGCGGCACAGGGCTATTCCTACTGGACCGATTCATATCCGAGTTTCTACCGACCTGAGCGGCAGATCTTTCATCACCAGCGTCCCAAGGCGCGCCACCATCAGACGCAATCCGCTGTCACCCAGAAGGAAGCCGTCAAGCCGCAAGGGCCCCTGATCGTCGCGGTCTCGATCAACAGACAGCAGGTCAAGGTCTACGACAGTAACGGTCTGTTCGCCGAGGCGCCGGTCTCCACCGGCATGAAGGGTCATTCCACGCCGACGGGCGTGTTCAGCGTGATACAGAAGCAGAAATTTCATCGTTCGAATATCTATAGCGGCGCGCCGATGCCGTTCATGCAGCGCATCACCTGGTCGGGTATCGCGCTTCACGCCGGTGTGCTGCCAGGATATCCGGCCTCTCATGGCTGCATCCGCATGCCGCCAAGCTTCGCGGTGAAGATGTATGGCTGGACTCGAGTCGGCGCCCGCGTGTTCGTCACGCCGGCTGAGGTCGAACCGTCCGACTTTACGCATCCCTTGCTCGCGTCCTTGAAAGCGCCACAGCCGAGCGCATCGGCTCTGCCGGAAGCGACCACGCCGGCTGCGCCGAAAGCCGACAAGGGGGCCGCCCTGATTCCCTCCGTCACCGTGAACGCCAATCTCGACTTGCGCTCGACGATTGGTCACGATGAGTTGAGCGGCTCCGCCGGGCCCGCAGCACCGCTGCGTGGCCAGACCCATACCGCGGACGCCAGTGTTGCTCCCGGCTCGACCACCATCTCCGACGTGCCGCCGGTTCAGGTGACACCGCGCGTTGACGTGTCCGAGAATGTCGCGCCGGTCAACGCCGGCCAGAGCTCCGCAAGCGGAAGCGAACCGGCGGCGGCGGACATTCCGACCAAGCCGGGCACCGGCGCGACTGCCGAGGCCGGGACCAGGTCGGAGAGCAAGCCGGCCGATAGCGAGCCGAACAAACATGACGATACGCCGACGGCAACAACCAACGGTCCGGACAAGCCTCAGGACGTGACTGCAGTGCCGGCTCCTGGTGTTCCTGCTTCCAATGTCGACAAATCCGCCGAAAAGGCGCCCGCCGCGAAGCCCGAACTGAAGCGCAACAGTCCGGTTGCCATCTTCATTAGCCGCAAGGATTCCAAGCTCTACGTTCGGCAGAACTTTGCGGCCGTCTTCAAAGTTGCGGTCACGATTGCACCGGCTGATCGGCCACTCGGGACCCATGTGTTCACGGCAACGGCCGATAAAGCCGATTCCAATGTGATGCATTGGTCTGTGGTATCGGTTCCGGTCTCGGCGCGCGCGACCGCGCGAAACGAGGACGGCGAGCGGACCGCCCGGCACGGTCATAAGAAGGGCGGCGAGGCGCCGGCTGAAGCCAAGGCCGTACCGCAGCCGGACAGCCCGACCGAGGCGCTGGACCGGATCACGATCCCCGCCGACGTTCAGACATGGCTTGGCGATGCGCTGTCGAGCGGCAGCTCGCTGATCGTGTCCGACCAGGGCATCAACCAGGGCGAGACCGGCGAGGGGACCGAGTTCATCCTTTCGCTGCGCTGACGGCGGTTCCGGCTTCCTGGTGCGAGGCGGTTGAGCTAAGTCCGCCGCATGACCCAGCTTGCTGCCCCTGCCCGCGCTGCTGCGCCGCAATCCCTGAGCCCCCAAACCGCGCTTGACCGTCTGACCATGTTCGGTTGGCGCGGCGGCTTGGCGGCCATCCTGGCCGGGCTGGTGCTTTCGTTCGTCCTGTTTGGATATTGGGTCGTCTATTTCCGCAATGCGGATATGGACTTCATGGTCATCTACAACGCGCTTGTCATGAACGACGGCAAGCCGCAGGCGTTTTTCGATCATCCCGCCTATCTCACCATTCTCAGCCTGAAATCCTGGTTTCGCCTGCTGCACGCAGGAGGTCTGCTCAAGGCCTGGACGTTATCGGCGATTCCGCCGGCCTCCGATGTCGCCGCCTTCGATGCGGCGATGACAGGCGCGGTGCGCGCCGGCCGCGTGCTCGCACTTCTGATTGCGCTCGCCTGCGTGGCGATCTTCGCGTTCCTGACCCGGCTCATCGTCCGCGATTGGCGGGTTGCCCTGCTCGCCACCCTGGCCTTCGCCTTGTCCGGCGGTGTCGCGGTGCATTCGCGCATCCTGCGCAGCGAGCTGATCGCGGCGATGCCGGTGATCTTTGCGCTGATGATCCTGATCGTGATGAGCCGGCGCGCCAGCGCTCTGCGTCCGTTTGCGCTGGCGCTTGCGGCTGCGTTGTGCGTGATAGGACTTGAAAACAAGGTGCAGGCCATTCTGTTGATCGGCGCCCTGCCCGTTCTGATCCTGCCGTTCGGCAGCAAGGCCAGCCGGAGCGTCGCATTCTGGGATCAACGCTCCGCCTGGGTGACGGCCTTCGTGGCGATGAGTGCCGCCGCTGCAGCAGTGTGGATGGCGTTCCCGCTCGTCACCGTCGGTTTTGATCGTGCCCTGCTTGACGCAGCGCAACTTCGTCCCATCCTGTTCAACAGCTTTGGTCACTATCAGGCGGCGATCATGCTTCTCATTCTGAGTTGCATGATCATCTACGCCCGGATCTGGCGAATCAGCGCCGCCGAGACTGTCGCCTCAATGGCCGCCGTGATCGCAGGCGCGGCGCTCGCGCTTATGCTGCTCGATGTCGACTACGACAGCCGAAACGTGATCGCCATCTTCAATCCGTTGGAAAAGATGCTGGCCTTCGCCGACGCCAGCACGTCAGATGCCGCCCATGCAGCGAGCCCGGGCGCGGCGCTGTTGATGCTGCTGCAAGGCCTGGGATCGGTGCTGGCGCGTTATACGTTCGTGCTGCATTCGTCGGCTCGCCCAACCGTATTTCTGACCTGGCTGATCGTTCCGGGTCTGGTCGTGGCATGGCGGCGCGGTGAGCGGCTGTTGGCGCTGCAGGCGCTCCTGCTGCTGCTCGCTGCGATCGGGATCGACACGCTCGGCGTCCGCCGCGGTTTGAAAACCGAGTACTTCATTTTCACCGACCCCCTGATCATCCTGACCGGCGCCATCCTGCTCGATCGCATCATCGAGATCGGATCGCATCGCTTCGCGCTGCCGATCGGCTATGCGCTGATCGCGCTCCACATCGCGATCGGACAGGCCGAGCCGGTGAAATATGCGACCAAGCGCACCGGACCGGAGTCGATCTGCGAATGGCATGGCTACTATATGCCGCTGCTGCAGCTGCCCTGGTGTCCGCCATCAAAGACGTGACCGGAACACGAAGGAAGGATGCGCGGACCGCAGCTTCAACACTTTGTTACCTTCTGCCGCTGCTGAAAAAATCGTCGTGGGATTCGGCGCTCGTGCGGGCTTGTGCCGGACCTATAAACCACACTGCGAAACATTGCTGCGGACGACCGCAATTTTGGCGCTGTTTTGCAGATCGTTTCCTTTGCCGCGGGTCGAACGACTGGGCTAATATCCTCAACAGGATAGGCACTGGATGAAGCGCTCGCGTGCGCCGTGACGGTGCGGACCATTCGAGGGAACAAGATGCGTGTTGCAGCAGGATTGATCGTCGCGGGTTCCGTCGCCGGTTTCTTGGCGATGTCGATGTTCACCTCTGGAGCGGCGTGGGCCCAGGCACAGAAGACGGCCGCCGCCCCTGCTCCGGCGCCAGCAGCGGCTGCTCCCGCGCCTGCACCCGCAGCAACGCAAGCTGTTGCGCAGCAGCAGCCGCCCCGTGCTCCCTGCATGAACCCGGAGGCGCTCGGCGTCGGCCGCACGGTCGAGATCGACACCACCGGCGGTCCCGGCTTTGGCTTCGAGCATTTCAAGGAGCTGGACTTCCTGCGCGATCATGAAGTCGTGCTGACCTTCGACGATGGCCCCTGGCCGGAGAACACCCCTGCCGTCCTGAAGGCGCTGGCCGACCAGTGCACGACCGGCATCTTCTTCTCGATCGGCAAGCACGCGACCTATTATCCGGAGATCCTCAAGCAAGTGTACAATGCCGGGCACACGGTCGGCACCCACACCTGGTCGCACGCGACGCTGACCAACAAGAAGCTGACGGAAGACCAGCGCAAGGACGAGATCGAGCGCGGCATCAGCGCCGTCAAATGGGCGCTCGGCGGCGTCTCGCCGGCGCCCTTCTTCCGCTTTCCCGCCCTGCAGCATCCGCCGGAGATGGTGACCTATCTCGGCACCCGCAACATCGGTATCTTCTCCTGCGACCTCGATTCCTTCGACTTCAAGGCCCGCAACGCCCAACAGGTCATCGATGTCACCTTCAAGAAGCTCGACAAGCTCGGTAAGGGCATCATCCTGATGCACGACTTCCACAAGCACACCGCCGAGGCGCTGCCGGAGCTTTTGCGTCGGCTCAAGGCGGGCGGCTACAAGGTCGTCGCGATGCGGGCCAAGGCGCCGGTGCAGTCGCTGCCGCAATATGACGAAGACCTCGGCAAGATCGCCAAGCTGCCGACGGTCAGCCAGCGCCCGGTGTCGAGCGTGGTGACCACGGTCGCGGAATAATTTTCCGTTCGCGTCGTTCGTGGCTCCGCTCCGCATCGAGGGCTATGTCATCGTCTCGGCTGAGGGCATGCTGGCGGACGCCCGCAACGTCATGCCCAACGCCCTCAAATTCGACGGCGACGCCAAGTTCTTCAGCGCCGCGCTCGACCGTGCCGACATGATCGTGCATGGCCGCAACTCCTACGAAGACCAGCCGAACTCGCCGAAGCGCAGGCGCATCATCCTGACCCGCGGCGTGAAGGCGTTTGCGCCTGATCCTGACAACCCCAAGGCGACCTTGTGGAACCCTGCCGGCGCACCGTTCGACGCGGCCTGCGGGGCGGCCGGCGTCAAGAGCGGCACGGTCGCGATCATCGGCGGGCCAGTCGTGTTCGGCATGTTCCTGGACCGCTACGACACGTTTTATCTGTCGCAGGCCCCGCACGTGCACCTGCCGGACGGCGAGCCCTGTTTTCCCGGCGTGACGGCCGCTCGCTCACCGCAGCAGGTGCTCGCCGCTCATGGCCTGCAGCCGGCTGAGAGCGAAGTCCTCGATCCGGCTTTCGACGTGACTGTGACCGCGTGGCGGCGGAACCGGCAGAGCTAGATATCCCCATAGGCCGTTTCGGCCGGCTTCGCCGGTCCGCGGCCATAGCCGAAGATCATGAACAGCGCGCCGATGATCGAGACATTTTTCAGCGCATCGATCAGGGTCTTGGCGTTGTCGGGCGACGGCTGGTTCCAGAAATCGTGGAAGTAGTAGATCGTCGCGCCCACGAAGATGATCATCAGCAGCGAGAACAGCCGCGGCAGGAAATTGATCGCGATCATCAGCCCCGCCACGATCTCGAATGCGCCGACCGCAATCGCCAGGAGCTGCGCGATCGGCATCTTGGTCAGGGTCTCGAGCTGCGCCGTGTAGGGTGCCGCAATCTCCGGGATCGTCACCTTGGTCGCGATGAAATCGGCCGTCGCCTGAATGCCGAACAGCTTGGTCGCGCCCGTGTAGATGAACAGCACGGCGAACAGGACGCGCCCGAACGTAATGAATGCTGGCATGCTTGGCCTCACGATGAGCTAGTTTGGCGGGGAACCGGCGAAAGTATGGAGCTTCTCCTCAAGTCTTTCAAACAATCAAATAGCGGGCGGAATGCGACCGAACTCGGACGAATTCCGCCACACCGTCGTCAAATCACGCAAACAGCGTCGGCTGCTGGCGCCCTGCCCGCTCTTGGGCTTCGACCGCAGCCACCGCCGTCATGTTGAGAATGCCGCGCGCCGTCACCGACGGCGTGAGGATGTGCGCCGGGCGCGCCGGGCCGATCAGGATCGGTCCGACCGGCACGGCATCCGCCAGCACCTTGATCATCTGATAGGCCACGTTGGCCGCGTCGAGGTTCGGCATGATCAGGACGTTCGCCTCACCCTCCAGATTGGAATGCGGCAGAATCAGCTTGCGCGCCGTTGCCGACAGCGCAGTGTCGCCCTGCATCTCGCCGTCAGCTTCCAGATCCGGGCGGTTCTGCTTCAGGATCGCAGTAGCCTGGCGCATCTTGCGCGAGGACTCGGTGTCGTAGCTGCCGAAATCCGAATGTGAGACAAAGGCGATCTTCGGCTTGATGTTGAAGCGCGTCACATGGTTGGCCGCAAGCGAGGCCATTTCCGCCAATTCCTCGGCGGTGGGGTTCGGTCGCACCTGGGTGTCGGCGATGAAATAGGCGCCCTTGCTGGTGATGGTCAAAGCCAGCGCCGCGAAATCGCTCACCCCCGGCATGAAGCCGATGATCTCGCGCACGTGGCGCAGATGGCTCATATAGCGGCCCTCGACGCCGCAGATCATCGCGTCCGCCTCGCCCCGGATCACCGCGAGCGCCGCGATCACGGTGGCATTGGTGCGCACCACCGTGCGCGCGGCATCCGGCGTCACGCCGCGACGGCCGCCGACGTCGATATAGGTCTGCACATAGGAGCGATAGCGCGGATCGTCCTCGGGATTGACGAGATCGAAATCCTTGCCCGCTTTGATCGACAGGCCGAAGCGCTTGATGCGCGCCTCCACCACCGAGGGACGTCCGACCAGGATCGGGCGCGCGAGCTTCTCCTCGAGCACGACCTGGGTTGCCCGCAGCACGCGCTCGTCCTCCCCCTCGGCATAGATCACGCGCACCGGCTGGGTTTTCGCTTTCGCGAACACCGGCTTCATGATCAGGCCGGAGCGGAAGGCGAAGCGCTCGAGCAGTGCGGTATACTCGTCGAAATTCTTGATCGGGCGCGTCGCGACGCCGGACTCCATCGCCGCCTTGGCCACCGCCGGCGCGATGCGCAGGATCAACCGCGGATCGAACGGCGACGGGATCAGCGAGCCCGGCCCGAAGCCTTGCGTCTCGCCGGTGTCGAAGCCGCGCGAGACCGCATCCGACGGCGGATCCTGCGCGAGTTGCGCGATGGCATCGACCGCGGCCTGCTTCATCGCTTCATTGATCGCGGTGGCGCCGACATCGAGGGCGCCGCGGAAGATGAAGGGGAAGCAGAGGACGTTGTTGACCTGGTTCGGGAAGTCCGAGCGCCCGGTGCAGATCATCGCGTCGGGCCGCGCGGCGCGCGCCTCCTCCGGCATGATCTCGGGGTTCGGATTGGCCAGCGCCATCACCAGCGGCTTGTCGGCCATCTGCTTGACCATGTCCTGCTTCAGGACGCCGCCGGCCGAGAGGCCCAAGAAGATGTCGGCGCCGCCGATCACGTCGGCGAGCGTGCGCTTGTCGGTCTTCTGGGCATAGACCGCCTTCCAAGGGTCCATCAGCGTGTTGCGGCCCTCATGGACCACGCCATCGATGTCGCAGACCCAGATATTCTTGCGCTGCGCCCCCATCGAGACCAGGAGGTTGAGGCAGGCGATCGCGGCAGCCCCCGCCCCCGAGGTCACGATCTTGACCTCCGAGAGCTTCTTGCCGGCGAGCGAGAGCGCGTTCTTGATCGCGGCGCCGACGATGATGGCGGTGCCATGCTGGTCGTCGTGAAAGACCGGGATCTTCATGCGCTCCTTCAGGCGCGCCTCGATCTCGAAACATTCGGGACCGCGAATGTCCTCCAGGTTGATGCCGCCGAACGTCGGCTCCAGCGCCGCCACCGTCTCCACCACCCGGTCGATGGTGTCGGCATTGATCTCGATGTCGAAGACATCGATGCCGGCAAATTTCTTGAACAGCACCGCCTTGCCTTCCATGACCGGCTTCGAGGCGAGCGGACCGATATTGCCTAAGCCCAGCACGGCCGTGCCGTTCGAGACCACCGCGACCAGATTGGCGCGTGCGGTCAGCGAGGCCGCTTCCGCCGGATTGCTGGCGATCTCGGTGCAGGCGGCGGCGACGCCCGGCGAATAGGCCAGCGCCAGGTCGCGCTGGTTCGCGAGCGGCTTGGTAGCCTGGATCTCCAGCTTGCCCGGGCGAGGCAGCCGATGGTACGCCAGTGCTGCGGAATGGAGATCTTCAGAATAGGACGACATAACGGCTCCAGCGTTTCCGGCCCCGGACTATTGCTGTCATGAACTTGGTTCAGGAGGGCGTTTTCCGGCAAATGGAAACGCATGTGAAGCACGCGAAACAGCGTTCGTGCAACATCCGAAACCATGCCGATCGACAGGCGGGGACGGCAATTTCTCAAGGCTACAGAGACACATCCCTACCCGATCCATTCCGCCAAGACTATGACCATGCTTTTGCCTAGACCGTAAGCGGGGCATCGAATGAAACGGATTTTTGCTGGACTTCTCGCCGTGGTTGCAGTTGCAATCGCAGGCTTTTTCGGTTTCGGCTGGTACGTCCAGCACCGCGCGACGGCCGAGGTCGACGCCGTGTTCGACCAGATTCGCGCGAGCGGCGGGAGGGCCACGCACGGCAAGGTCGCCTTCGACATCTGGAGCCGGACGCTGACGGTTGCCGATGTCGCCACCGAATCGGCCTCGCCATCGCCTGCCAACCTCAGGATCGGAAATCTGACGGCGACCGGTGTCACCCAGAGTGATCCGGCCCACTTTTCGGCCGCGACCATCGACGTGAGGGACATCGCGGTCGACGCACAACTGCCGGCTCCGTCGGGCGCGCATCTGACCTACAAGGCGCCCCAGCTGGTGGTGAAAGACTATTCCGGTCCGACGCGGCTGCAGCGGCCGCCATCCACGGCATCGCTGGTGGAGGTCTCCCGCGCGCTGGTCGAGCAGTTCATGACCGTGAGCGCCGCCTCGATCGCCGTGCCGCAGGTCACCGCTACGATGGCACCGAACCCCGCCGCACCGGGCGGCGGCGAATTCACGTATTCGGGCTTTGTGGTCGACGACATCAAGGCCGGCAAGATCGCACGCTACAAGCTCGACGAAGTGGTGTTCACGATGGACCTGCCGCCCGCGGCAGCGGCGCCGGGCAACAGCAAGGCCGGCAAGATGCACGGCCGCGTCGTCGACATCGTCCACAGCGACATCGATACGAGCGCATTGGCGGCGATCCTCGATCCAGACAAAGCCAAGGACGACCATATTTATCGTCTGTATCGGCAGGCGACGGCCGGCGCCTACGAGATCACCTCCGACCTCGGCGTCCGCATGCGGATGGACGGGATCAGCATGGACGATGTCGGCGTGCGGCCCTCGAAGCTGCAATTGCCGGCGCTTCTGGCCGCGATCCCCCAGCCCGGAATGCAGCCGACGCCGGAGCAGTCGCGCGAGCTGCTCGACAAGGTCGCCTCGCTCTACGAGGGCCTTCAATTCGGCAATCTCGAGCTGCGCGGGCTCGCGCTCGAGACCCCGGAGGGGCCGTTCAAGCTCGCCGGCCTGCGCGTCAGCCTCGCCGACGGCAAGGGCGACCTCGCACTGGAAGGCTTCGACGGGCGCTCTCCGCAAGGACCGATCAAGCTCGGCCGCTTTGCGCTCAAGGCGTTCGATATCGCCGGCTTGATGCGGCTCAGCGCGCAATTTGCCGACAAGCCGGTGCAGCCGCAACCCGGCGCGGCTTTGGCCGCGCTGAAGCTCATCCAAGGCGTCGAGCTTAAGGCGCTCGAAGCCCCGTTCAAGAGCACGAACAAGCCGGTCAAGATCGACAACGTCGCGCTGAACTGGGGCCAGTTCGTCGGACCGATCCCGACCCAGGCGCACCTCACGACCAAGATGGCCGGCCCCGTCGATCCGTCCAATGCGGCCATGCTGCCGCTGCTCGCGGCCGGCATCGATACGCTGGCACTGGATGCCGATCTCGGCGTCGGCTGGACCGAGGCCTCCAGCAGCGTGGCCCTCTCGCCCGTCAAGATCGAGCTTGCCAACCTGCTCGGCGCCTCCGCGAGCCTCTCGCTCGCGCATGTGCCCCGCGCGCTCTTCACGCCCGACCCGCAAGCGGCGACTGCAGTGGCCGCGCAGATCGAGGCCGGCGGCCTGGAGCTTTCCTTGCGCGACCTCGGCGCGATCGACCTCCTGGTGGCGCAATATGCGCGCACGCACACGATGACACGCGAGGATGCGAAGAAGGCGCTGGTCGACAGCCTGCATGACAGCGGGCAGCAATTTGCGGCCGGCAATCCCGATGTGGCGGCTGCGATCGAGGCGGTCAGCCGCTTCATCGAAACGCCGCGGCAGACGCTGACGCTCAAGCTGACACCGCGCGCCAAGGTGCCGGCACTGCAGCTGGTGCAGCTGCTCAAGATCGATCCCTCGATGGCGCTGGCGCAGTTCAAGATCGAGGCTTCGACCGGGCTGTGAGAGCGCGGCGGCGAGCTTGCGTCGACGGCCAACAGTGAGGTGCGGCATGACCGCCGGGCTGAACAATGCGCTCGCAATGACGCGCATCGAGAAGGACGGATATTTCCCCACCGTCATTCCGGGGCGCCCGGAGGGCGAGCCCGGACTCCATACTCACGATGGTGGTTACGGATTCCGGGCCCGCGCCGCTTCGCGGCAGGTCCTGGAATGACATCGCGTGAACGGTCTATCAGACATGACCTCGTATTCCCGCGGCTCATCATGCCCGGGTTATGCTTGAAACTCATTGTCCCTCTGAAAACGAGAGGGCGCAGGGAATGCCGGGTGAAGGCCTCACCCGCGGCCCGCCTGCAGAAGAAAAAGCAGGCGGCAGTCACCACAGGTGCAGCCGAATACCCGGCATTCCCTGCGCGGTGTTTGACGGATTATACGTGATCTCCCCAGGGACCGGCTTTCTTGCCCCTGTTTGCGACAACGCGTAAACGCGTTGCGCAGACGCCAGCACCGGGGCGCCAGGACCACACGACTTCACCGTCCGCAAAGCACCGTTCGTCCGCGTCCAAACGAGCGCTGCCGGTGCTTCGCGGCCACCGCCTCCCCGCCTCGCGTGTCGTGACGATCGCGCGCAACGCCCCTCCGTGATGAGGCGGGATGTCGTCAGACAACCACAATTTCTGGAAAAACGAAACAAGGAAATTTTTCGCGACAGGACTGGACACGCCGAGTCGCGTTGGAATCGCACGCGAACTTCGTGTTTTGGCGCACGCGATCTGGGATGAGCTTTGTCGCCGGCGCGCTCGCGAACCGCCAATGGAGCGTCCGCCCGTTCCTGAAGAGCGGAAGCCGGCGCCTTCGATTGTTTGGTCGCCTTTGGGGCCAGATGCGGACCTCGTAATGCCGGCCAAAGCCTAAGTCCGCTGCTACTCAGTGGTGCGGCATCATTGCTGACACCAGTCTCTCGCCCTTCTCCAGAGTTATGCCTTCACGCTGATCAACCGCGAACGGATGGTCAGTTGGCTCGATCATGATCGTCGGCCGCAGATTGTTATTTCTGAGATGGACGTTCGTCTTGAGGCCTGCCGTTGGAGGGTATTGCGAGACGTTGTTGCAAAGCCACCCGAACATGGGCGGTTCGCCCGTGACGTCAGCAGACCAAAGGTCCAGAACGCGTTTGAAGTTGCTCTCCGATAACGAAGCCCATACTCCCCAGATGAACTTCTCGTCGAGGCCGACGATAGGAATTTCGACGCAGCCTCGGATGAAGAAATCCTTGTTGCCGATTACACAGAGGTTCTCATCGAGCTTGTTTCCTGCTGAGCCTCTATGATCTTCAGGAACGGCCCGCCAAGGATCTGGCTCGGGAACGGCGAAATTGAGTGGCAACCCGCTTTGCTGCCGTCCGCAGCACCTGCAGGTCCAAGCGTACTGGAGCATGGAGATTGCTTCCTCGCGTTTCGTGGGGCCGTCGCAGGCTGGCCATATTATCGAGCTGCATCGGCCGGACCTCGCCAGCTATAGCGTGAACTGGCGGCGCCAACAATTTGTGACTGACATGGTCTCCAACAAAGCCCGCTTTGGCCCGATTCCGTTGAAAAAGGCAGCAGTAGTGGGCGGTACAGAAGTCGACGCCGAAGCAGGCGAGCCGACTTCGCCGACGCTATGCGGGGTTCGGGATCAGCTTCGCCAGTTTACGAAGGTTCTGAGCGGTGGCAGCGAGGGTGAACTCGTCACGTGCGCCGTTCGGTCCTCTTAGTCGCAGCCGATCCAGCTTGAGAATGCGTTTGAGATGCGCGAACAGCATCTCGATCTTCTTGCGGAGCCGGCGTGAAGTGCGGCCTTCCCATGAGCTTGCGATCTCGCGCGCCATGTCGCGAGCGCCCTCGTAGATCGAGCGCGGCACTTTCCGGGCCGGGGTGTTGGGGCAGCACCTGCTTTTCAGAGAGCATGCTTGACAATCGTACTTGCTGGCGCGGTAGAGGATCGTCTTGTCATCGTTCACCGGCGTTCCTGTGGTGGTGAGGGTTTTGCCACCGGGGCAGCGATAGATGTCCCTGGTATGGTCGTAGGTGAAGGCCTCACGCGAGAAGGTCCCGTCGGTGCGGGCCGACTTGTCGAAGACGGTGACGTGCGGCTCGATCCCGTGCTCGTAGACCAACCACCCGAGCATCTCAGCGGAGCCATAGGCGCTGTCGCCGAGAAGCCGGCTTGGATAAAGATCGAACCTTTCGAGTGAACGCTCAATCATGCGCTTGGCGGCCAACACCTCCGCTTGGCGGATCGCCGTGGTCGCCTCGACATCGACGATGATCGCGTTCTCGACGTCGACCTGATAGTTCGTCGAGTAGGCGAAGAAGGCTTGGCCGCCGTGCGCTCCCGTCCACCGCGCCGCCGGGTCGGAGGGCGACACAAACTTGGGCGTGACCTCCGTCGCGGCACCGAACGTGGCATCATCAAGAACGGCAAGATACTCGTCGATCGCTCGACCCGCGGCCTCCGGTGGAAGCCCCTTATCGCCTTCGATTCCCTTCTGCCGATTGGCATCCGCCTTGATCAGGCTCGCGTCAACTGCGAACCCTTCGCCGCCGACCAGGCGCTCCCGGATGCAGCGGCGCAAGACGGTCTCGAACACGCGACGGAAGAGATCGCTCTCACGAAAGCGGCCGTGCCTGTTCTTCGAGAACGTCGAGTGATCGGGGACAACTCCATCCAGACCCAGCCGGCAAAACCAGCGATATGCCAGATTGAGGCGGACTTCATCACAGAGGCGCCGTTCCGATCGGATGCCGAAGCAATAGCCGATTAGCAGCATCCTGATCATCAACTCCGGATCGATCGAGGGCCGCCCGATGTTGCTGTAGAAGGGTGCCAACTCTCGTCGCAGGTCCTCGAGGTCGACGAACCTATCGATCGACCGCAGGAGGTGGTCGGCTGGGATGTGCCTTTCTAGCGAGAACTCATAGAACAACGCAGCCTGTTCGACTTGCCGATGCCCCATCATGACCTTCAGTCCTGCCAATTAGACAGACTGAATCACCGATATCTCTGCGTCGCAACTGCCGACTTTTTCAACGGAATCGGCCATAAACGGACGTCGTTCATCTGCCCGCTGTCGCCTCGGTCTTGAGCGAAGCTGAAGGGCAGTGCCCATGCCGGAGATCGAGAGATTCATGCGGTTTCGCATGGCTGATTTGTCCGTCAATTCGGCTCAAAAGTTGTATCCGGCAATGTGCACCTGCTATAATTGAGGGCAGTTGCGGGAGGCACAATGGCGATGACGCGGAGCGTTGCGAAGGGGATCACTGTTCTGGCTGTCTGGCTCGCGCTCGTCGCGTCAATGCCGGCTGCTCGGGCACAAATCGAAAACGTTCTGAGACCGCCGGACGGATTGACGGTCGACGACGCCATCGCGCGGGAACTGCAGGACCATCGCGCTGTGGTGATCGTCGGTGCAATCCTCGGCACGCCGAAGATCGGTGGCGGTGTCACGCGTTGTGGCTTTCCCGTCGTCACTCTCAGCCAGAGTCTCGACAAGGGCGCGCCGACGAAGACGATCAGGATCATCGTGGCCGATGGCGCAATCGCCTCGCTTCCTCCAGGCGAGCACTTCCTGCGGGGCATCAGTTGCGGCAATACGAGTGAAGGGTATGGTGGCCCACACGCCAAATTCCAGGTTCGCGCGGGCGAGATCGTCGACGTCGGCGCGCTTCGGCTCGATCACGAAGGGGGCGGGCTGTTTTCGAATGTCGGACAGACGCACCGGTCCGTGGAGGACATCAGCCCGGAGGTCGTTGCTTTTCTGAAGGCGCGCGCGCCCCGGGCCATGACTCACCTGGTCAGGCGTCCCATGACCCTGTTGGGTGCGCCCGAATCGGTGGTCCATACCACCATTCGGCGGTGCAGTATCTTCGGATGCTCTTGACCAGTCACTCCGAAGCCCGGGTGTCGCCGACCTGGCGTGGGTGAACCGTCAGGTCGGCTCAGGGTCAAAAGCGGCATATCGGTCCCCGACCGCTTACTTCCGGTCGAGGCCCGGAAGCCGACATCGCGGGCGCAGGCCGGAAGGTTCGGGACGGGCCAGAAGCTGACAAGATTACTTAGGCGACCATTCACTTTTAGGGTGTAAATCCCATCACTGACGTGAAGAGGCTGTGGGTCACTTTTGACGAAGCCAAGGAACGCGTTTATCACCGGATGTGTGTTCATCGCGTCCATCGGCGCTCTTCTAGCTGCGTTTAACGGGTGGGAAATTGTCAGGCACTTTCCTCTGGCCGATTTCGCAGAACCCTTTCGCGAAAGAGCGAACCGATACAATCAGCAAGCTGCGAACTTCGTCGTGTTCTCTTCGTTTGTTTTGGGAATGGCACTCCACATTGTGTTTCTTCTTCTCGGTATTTTCCTGATCGGATTTGCGGCCTTCACAGCGAAGAAGCATCTGATCAGGCCGTCGTCGCCACGCCAAGGATAGTCCAGCAGCGCTGTCGGATTCGGGTTAAAAGCGGCCTAACGGTCCCCCGACCGCTTACTTCCGGTCAAGGCCCGGAAGCCGACATCGCGGGCGCAGACCGGAAGGTCCGGGACGGGCCAGAAGGCGACATGGCTTCATCGAAACTACCATGATAAAACGTGGCGTGGTTTTTAGTGGAGACGCCAATGCACTCGGACGAACCAGACCTTAAGCTCGGTGGGTTCTCGCTTTGGGTGTTTGGTCGTCAATTTCCCGAGGCCACCGACTATTGGGACGGAAACTGGCTGAATGTTCGAGCGCGGGTCGAAGCACCCGGTGCGGGGGTCGAAGCAAAGGGAGCATTCGTCAACATCCCAGAGTTAGCAGGCTTCGTTGAACAACTAGAAGCACTTCATGCGACTTTGGTCGGCGAAGCCGGGCTACGTTGTTTGGAGCCTAACTTGGAGATTGCGATTCGGTCCGGCTCTCGCGGCCACATGGCAGTAAAAATCATGTTGACACCCGACCACATGACCCAGTCGCACGAGTTCAATTTTGACCTTGATCAGAGTCATCTGGGTCAACTTCTTGACGGATGCAGAAGTGTTTTGTCGCGCTGGCCAGTCCGATCGAAAGCTTCTGCTTAGGGTCAATCGCGACGGTCTTGCCCGATCTTTATGAAGTCCGGTCTACCCCTCAGAGCCGACATGTAGGCCGCAGGCGGATTGCGTCGCAAAGGGCCAATAGGCAACATCACAGATTTGGCCTGCTATGAAAGAGGTCGCTCAATGAGGCCCCTACTGGGAGTGTTCCATGCCGTCTTGGCTGATAAGACTCGCAATCGGATGCGGGGCGATGATTTTATCTTTTATCGCGATGGTGCTGTTAGCTACCCTGGCGGTGTATCTTGCGTACGGCACGCTTGGGACGGATTACGACAGCTCCCCTCCGTCCAGCTTTCTCGTTGTGCTCGCTTCACCGCTGTTTTTGCTCGCCAGCATTATTTTGGGAGTTGTCGTCGGATATCGAATGAGGCTGCCCCAACACGACTCGCAGCCGACGGTCAAAACAGGCTCTCCCTAAATTCAACTGAACATTTGCGGACCACCGTTTGCTTGTCGCCCCGTGCCGATCGCATGTCTGCAACGGGTCAAAGACGGCCTATCGCTCCCCCGACCGCTTACTTTCGGTCGGGGCCTAGAAGCCGACATCGCGGGCGCAGACCGGAAGGTCCGGGACGGGCCATAACCGGTCATCGGCGATGAGCCAGGGCGCGCAGGCAAACAGTAGGCTAGCCCTGCAGTCCCGGCAGTTTTCCGGCGCTTCACATGAGATCTATACAAACGAAATGAACCACCGTAGGTAGAGGCTTGGTCGGTGATGGGGGCTAAAAATGAAAGTGCGTGCAGCAGCGATCCGCTTGATGGTCATTTCGACTACCTTGTCCCTAATCCTGTTCATGGTCGAGTTCGCAATCGGGGCCGAACCACCCCATGACTGTGGCAAACCATCGGATATCCACGACGGATGGCGCATCAGTTCGCCGGAGCAACAGGGGTTTGACGCTGCGCTGCTTTGCGCGATGGGAAAAGGGGTGATTGATGGCAAGCTCTCAAACGTCGACTCGATTGTTGTCGTTCGCCATGGCGTGCTCGTTTACGAACGTTACTTTGACTACCCGAACCATCCACCCTTCGACGCAACCACCAAGCATACCGGCAATTCGATGGCCAAGAGCGTGGTATCGCTCCTGGTCGGAATTGCAATGGATCGCGGCCTGATTAGGGATTTGGATGCTCCGATTTTTTCATATTTCCCCGAATATGCCAATCTTCGTACGCAGGAAAAGGATCGCATCACGCTACGTAACCTTCTGACAATGTCGGCCGGACTAAACGCGTCCGTCTCGCATCCGATCGTGCGCGACGATCTCGATCCCTATCGGTACGCGCTCGAACTGAACCTCGCGCGAGCCCCCGGCACTTCATTCGACTATAACAGCTCGGAAACAGAACTCATCGGAGCCGTCCTGCAAAAGGTTTCTGGAAAGACCGTTGATATTCTGGCACGCGAGAATATTTTTATGCCTCTCGGCATCAATGACATCGACTGGTATGGGCACCTCGGTAACAGCGTCCCGACGTCCAGCACAGGGCTTAGCCTGCGTCCCCGCGACTGGGCGAAAATCGGCCAGCTCGTTCTGAACCGCGGAGCTTGGGAGGGGAAGCAGATCGTTCCTGCGTCCTGGATTGCTCAATCGACGGCGGAGCAAATCAAGGCGCAAAAACGTTTGTCATATGGTTTTCAGTGGTGGCGAGGTCGATCGCAGATCGAGGGCCGCGTCGTTGAGTGGACGGCCGCGATGGGCGTCAATTCGCAAAAGATTGTCATCATCCCCGAGCTTGACATGATCGTTGTCTTCAACGCTTCTCTTGAGTCCGTCCAGATGATCGCGCCCGAAATTGAACTACTCGATAAATACGTTTTGCCAGCGATTTTGGAGCATTGAGGAGACCGCGTCGTAGAGCACCGCGATGTCTCCTTCGGGTCAAAATGCGAAACACTCGACCTGAGCAATTCCGGTCCGCTGACCTTCCCGGAGCAGACCTAAACGCAAGGGCTCGCCACTTCACCTATGGGCCCAGGCTGTGTGGTTTTCACACAGCCTGGGCCAAGAGGCGACATCACTGCCTCGGCCTGATACAAAAGGCTGCCGTCTCCTAATTTCCCTCCGTGAGCGCCTAAGATGAAAAAGCACGCCTATGTGACGGTAGACCGCGCCGCAAACGCGGCCTACATCTATATCACTGGACCAATCCCCGAGGGCGGAGTTGCTGAGACAATCGAGGGTACACCTGGCATCAATCTCGACTTTGATCGGGAGGGACGCCTTTTGGGGATCGAGTTACTTTCCCTCAAATACCTTCATCCTAATTTAGTGTCGGACGCGTCGTAATTGACTAGCGCCGCGCGGCAGGCAGCCGAACGTATGTCCGTTACGGGTCAACATGCGAAACACTCGACCTGAGCAATTCCGGTCCGCTGACCATCCGAGAGCAGACCTCAAGGCAAGGGCACGCCACTTCGAAATGGGCCACAAGGCGACATTGCCCGCCGAACGATACGAAATCGGGTTCATACTTAGAGGCAGACGCCTAGCGGTGCATTCCAACCATACAACGCGCCAATCACCGGGCTCCCGCGAGTGCGACAAGCCAGCATGAGCAAAAGCTGGTCCTGCGAACCTCAACAGCATCTCCCCGACCCATCGTGAGGAAGGACGCGCTGATGCCTCGTCGCCCTACTCCGGCGGCAGCCGCGAGAAGCGGAAATTGCAGTGGCTGGCGCCGCCGGCCAAGGTCTGTGTCCGTGCCAGGTGGATGCCTCGCGTGGCATAGGCGTCGAAATCAAGCCCGCAAATGTTCGGCAGGATGTCCTTGTCTCCGTGCCGAGCCGCGAATTTGCAGAAGCCACAGGCCTTGTAATTGATGCCGAATTCAAAGTTGTCGCCCGGTCCCGGCTCGACGAAATCGTAGACGAAATCTTCCGGGAACTGCTCCTGATGACTTTCTGTCGTGCTTTTTGTTGCCTGCTCGCGCAGCAAGGCCTGGTTCTCGGACGACATGAATTGATCCCCCGCGGCGAAACGTTCCGCTTCGGGCATGGTAAGCAATTGCGCCTTGTAGGTCTCGCGCTCGATTTCGCCGATCATGGGCGGCGGCACGCCGTGGCGGCGGAGCACGCGGCTGATGGCCATGAATCCCATCAGACGCATGAAGAAATCGCTCATGCGATTTTCCGCGCCGCCGACATAGGGCATCTGGGTGAGCACGATGTCGAATTCGTCCATCACCTCCTGCCAGATCCCATCAAGATCGGACAGATTCGCGCGCTCGCGCAGCATCGCTTCGGCAAGCTCGAGGCGATGGCGCATGGCCGCCTCCATTGCACCGCGATGTGCCTCGTAAAAGGGATGGATGATGTCAGCCATTGGGACACGTCCCTACATTCGCGACACGAAGCTCGGCAGCACGACTTCGGTCAGGACCGCGTTGATCACGCCGCGCTGCTCGCGGTTCGCTCGGCCATAGTTGCCGCAGTGGATCACCACGACGACATCGCGGCCGGGAACGACGTGCAGGCGTTGGCCGCCCCAGCCGATGCCGGCGATGAAGCGCGGCGGATCCGATGGCGCGCCGTCCGGACGCACGCCGACGTACCAGTGATAGCCGTATTTGAAGTCGCCATCGATCGTGACCGTTGCTGTCGCGACGCGCTTGACCCACTCCGCTGGGACGATCTGGCGGCCGTTCCACGCGCCGCCGGCGAGCATCATCTGTCCAACCTTCAGAAGATCGGGTGGCAACAGCCGTAAGCCCGAGGCCGCGATCGGATCACCATGCTGGTCGCGATGCCACTCGAACGCGCCGAATTGCAAGGGATCGAACAGCACGCGCTTGCAATAGGCAGGCAGCTCGTCGCCGGTGCCCTTCGCGATCAACCGGCCAAGCAGCGCGGTGGCACCACCGCAATAAATCCATCTCGCACCGGGCTCACTGACGATAGGACGTTCGAGGATGAATCGGAATCGATCAGGCGCGTCGTCCATGGCGTTCTCACTGTTGGCCGGACTGCCATACGGAATCGAGATTTCGTCCCATTCGAATCCGAGCGTCATGCTGAGCACGTTGTGGATGGTCAGGCGATCGCGGCCGGGCTGGCTGGCGAGGTCGGAATATTCCGGAAACTGTTCGTAGAGCTTGGCTTCCGGCGGCGGAACCTTGCCTTCCGCAAGCGCGATCCCATAAGCGAGCCCGACAATGCTCTTGGATACCGAGCGCAGGTCGTGCAGCACGTTGGGTGCAAACGCGACCTCACCGAGCGGCCGGCCGCGGGCCTCGTCATTGCCTTTCTCATAATGCTCAACGAGAAGCTTGCCGCCCTGGCTCACCAGCAATGCGTGCAGGCCGAACACGCGGCCGGCCTGCTCGGCCTCGCTGAGACGTTGCGCGATGTCGGCGGAGACGGATTGCGCATGCGCCGAACGCGCTGCGATGAGGCCCGCACCGAGTCCGACCAGGACGTGACGACGATCGAGACTGATCACGACGAGTCCTCCCATGAACAATCCGCGCCGGTCGTACGCGGCAAGCTCCACCGTATCCGCTTTCGGTCCGATGGTCGCGACAAATTGACGGCACGATCTCAGGTCGAGCTGCTGTCGTTATTCCTTCACATCCCATTGATCGGGAGCTGCGTCGGAGTAATGCCACGGGGATGCGTCGCCCTGCCTTATTATCTTATCCGCGCTACGATCTGCCGAGACTACGAACCAATTCCGAGCTAATTTGCAGATTGGCAGGAACCGCACCGGGGCGAATGGTTTACAGCACCGACGGATTCGGGCACCGGACGATACAGCACCGGACGATACTCATGGCGATCGACCTCCAAAACACCCGCCGCGTCACCTGCTGCATCGTCGGCGGCGGTCCGGCCGGAATGATGGCTGGCTTGCTCCTGGCGCGCGCCGGCGTCTCGACGCTGGTGCTGGAGAAACATGCCGATTTCCTGCGCGATTTTCGCGGCGACACCGTGCACCCCTCGACCCTGGAAATCCTCGACGAGCTCGGCCTCTACGACGAATTCCGGCAACGGCCGCATACCGAGGTGACGCGGCTGCGTGGCCGCTTTGGCGATATCGAGGCGACGTTCGCCGATTTCACCCATCTGCCGACCCGCGCGAAGTTCGTCGCGTTGATGCCGCAATGGGACTTCCTCGACTTCCTCGCCGCGCACGCGCGCCGCTATCCGAGCTTCGAGCTTTTGATGCAGGCCGAGGCGATTGCGTTGCGCCGCACCGATGGCAAGGTGATCGGGGTCGAGGCAAAGACCGCGGCGGGACCGCTGCAGGTGACGAGCGACCTCGTGCTGGGCTGCGATGGCCGCCATTCCATGGTGCGGCAGCAGACGAACTTGCCGGTCGAGGATCTCGGCGCGCCGATGGATGTGCTGTGGTTTCGGCTGTCGCGCAAGCCGACCGACCCGAACGATCTGGTCGGCAGCTTCGGTGCCGGGCACATCCTGGTTGGCATCAACCGCGGCGACTATTGGCAATGCGGCTTCGTCATCGCCAAGGGCACGCTGGAACAGATCAAGCGGCTCGGGCTCGACAGCATCCGCGACGCCATCGCCAGGCTGACGCCGTTCCTGGCGGACCGTACGCATGAGATCACGAGCTTCGATGATTTCCGGCTGCTGACTGTGGGCGTCGACCGGTTGACCAGCTGGCATCGTCCGGGCGTGCTGTGCATCGGCGACTCCGCGCACACGATGTCGCCGGTCGGCGGCGTCGGCATCAATCTCGCGATCCAGGATGCGGTAGCGGCCGCGAACCTGCTGGCGCGGCCGTTAAAGGAGGGCAAGGTCAGCGAGGCCGACCTCGCGGCGGTGCAGGCGCGGCGGCTGCGCCCGACGCAGCTGGTGCAATGGCTGCAGGTGCAGATCCAGAAGCGCGTCATCTCCGGCGTGCTCGGCAGCGCGAAGCCGCCCGAGCCGCCCTTGCCGCTGCGACTGATCGCGCGTTTCCCGGCGCTCGCGCGCGTCCCGGCGCGTCTCATCGGCTTGGGCTATCGGAGGGAGCGGGTCGAGCTGTGAACGCACAGCAACACCGTCGGCTGATCTCCTGCGAGACAACCCGGTCGGACTTGCGCGATCGCGAGTGGCAGGTGCGCGAGGACGGCCTCGCGCACTCAGCGGTGTGACCTCACGCCAGGTCGAATTGCAGCGTGCCGAGCTTCTCGATGCGGCTCGTGATCCGGTCGCCGGCCTTGAGCCAGACCTGCTTCTCCTTGGGCATGCCGACGATGACACCTTCGGGCGTGCCGGTGAAGATGATGTCACCCGGCTCCAGCGCGAACAGCCGCGAGGTGTAGGAAATCACTTTCTGCGGGTTGAAGATGAACTTCGAGGTGTGAGACGACTGCCGCGGCCGCTCCTCGTCATTGACGTAGGTTTCGATCGTCAGATTGTTCGGATCGACCTGATCGGCCGAGACGAAATAAGGTCCGATCGGCGCAAAGCCGTCCAGGGTCTTGCCGACCATCCACTGCCCGCCGGTCTCGAGCTGCAGGTCGCGCGCCGAGAAATCGTGCCCGATGGCGTAGCCCGCGACATAGTCGAGCGCCTCGGCCTCGGAGACGTTGCGCGCGGTCTTGCCGATCACGACCAGAAGCTCGGTCTCGTAGTCGAACTTGTAGGACACCTCGCGCGGCGGCAGCTTGATCGTGGTGCGGTGCGCGGCCAGCGTGTTGTTGTACTTGTTGAACAGGATCGGCTGCTTCGGCAGCTTCTCGCCGGCCTCCTCGGCATGTGCCTTGTAGTTCAGCCCCACGCAGACGATCTTGGCCGGATCGGTGAACAGGCGGCCGAACTTGATCGAGGACTCGTCCTTGACGAATTCCTTGCGATCCCGGGCGGCGGCAATCAGCTGATCAAGCTGCGCACTGCCGGAGACGAGCAGCGCGTCCAGCGTGGCCGGGGCGGCCATGTTGAGCGCTTTTCCCGCCGCCGCAACATCGAGGATGCCGTTCGGCAGCTTGACGCCGAGCGTTTCGCTGCCATCGGCCTGGACCATGGACAGCAGCGTCAGCCCGCGCGGCATCTGCTGCGGAGCTGCGGCCGGCGCGGCGGCCGTCGCAGCACCCGTGGTCCCGAGCGTCGCGGCGCCGACACCGGCGGCGGCTGTCTTGATGAAATCACGTCGCGTCGTCATGTTTCCTCCTTCTCGATTATGGCTCCTGAGATCAGCTCCCGGGCCGTTTTGGCGGTGCCGGCGAGCATACAACTCCCCGATGGCGGCGCCAGCGCGCTGATTGCATTGGCGTCGACGCGTTTTGCGGGCTCGCTCGCAGCAACGCTGCTCAATCCACGTTATTCCGCACAGCGGTCTGCGGAACCGTCAATAAGTGGTGAGTAGATGACGCCGGAGAAACCGGCTAAGACGGGGCCCGTTATCGGACGATCGCACATAAGAACAACGACCCGATATGACGCTCTCGGCACGGATCGGCCTCATCATTGCGGCTGCGCTCATCGTCCTCGGCGCGGCGGCGGGAGCGCTGGCGTGGCGCCCCTCCATCGCGGCGATCGAGCCACCGAACCCACAATCGTTTGACCCCGAGCTTGTCAGGCGCGGCCGCCAACTGGTCGCGCTCGGCAATTGCACCGACTGCCACACCGTGCGCGGCGGCCAGGAATTCGCCGGCGGCCTGCCGGTCGTCACCCCGTTCGGGACGGTGTTTTCCACCAACATCACCCCCGATCCTGAGACCGGCATCGGCCGCTGGTCGGAGCAGGCCTTCCAACGCGCGATGAAGTCGGGCGTCGACCGCGCGGGCCAGCATCTCTATCCGACCTTTCCCTATGATCATTTCACCCATGTCACCGACGCCGACGATCGCGCGCTCTACGCCTATCTGATGACACGCCGGCCGGTGAATGCACCGACGCCTGCCAACCATCTCACCTTTCCCTATGATCAGCGGCCGCTGATTGCCGGTTGGAAGCTGTTGTTCCTGCAGCGCGATGAGGTCACACCCGATCCGGCCAAGAGCACGGTCTGGAACCGCGGCGCTTATCTGGTGCAGGGCCTGGCGCATTGCGGCGCGTGCCATACCCCGCGCAATGCACTCGGCGCCGAGCGCACCACGGCGAGCTTCGCCGGCGGCCAGGCCGAGAACTGGGTCGCCTACGCGCTCAATGCAGCATCGCCGGCCCCGGTGCCGTGGACGGAGGATGCGCTGTTCGACTACTTACGCAACGGCTGGCAGAAGGATCACGGCGTCGCTCGCGGGCCGATGGCGCAGGTTGTCAATAATCTGGCGCTCGTCGATGACGACGATGTCCGGGCCATCGCGGCCTACACTGCCGATATTTTCGGACCACCTGCAGCCGGGCGCATTCAGGGCGCCGAGGCGGTGCGCGCGGAAGCCGCAAAGCCGCAATCAGGACCACCGCAGACATCGGCCTCGACATCAGCGCCGAAGGCGAGCGGTCCTGACAGCAATGAGGGCGCCGCGATCTATGCGGCGGCCTGCGCGAGCTGTCATGAGACCGGCCGCGCCCTGCCCTATGCCGGCGTCGACCTGCATCTCTCCACCGGCATCAGCGCGCCCGATCCGCGCAATGTCGCCAACACCATTCTCTATGGCCTGCCGGCGCGCAACGGCGAGCGCAGCCCGATCATGCCCGGCTTCGCGGCCAGCATGACCGACGTGCAAGTGACCGCGCTGCTGAACTATCTCCGGGCCACATTCAGCAAGCAGCCGCCCTGGAGCAATATCGCGCAGACCGTCGCGGACGCGCGGCAGGCGCAGGCTGCGTTCCTGCAGACCGCGGCGGAGCCGCCGAACATCGCCATCCATACCGCGCCGCGAGGCCAGCCATGATGAGTTTGAAGATCAACGGCCAGGACCATCAGGTCGATGCCGAGCCCGACACGCCGCTGCTCTACGTGCTGCGCGACGACATCAAATTGAACGCCGCGAAGTATGGCTGCGGCCTGGGGCAATGCGGCGCCTGCACGGTGATCGTCGACGGCAATGCCGTGTTCTCCTGCGTCACGCCGATCCTGCTGTTGAAGGACAAAGAGATCACGACCTTGGAAGGTCTGGGCACGATCGAGAAGCCGGCGCCGATCCAGCGCGCCTTCATGGCCGAGCAGTCGGCGCAGTGCGGCTACTGCATTCCCGGCATGATGATGCGAGCCCAGGCGCTGCTGCAGCGCAATCCCAACCCCACGGACCAGCAGATCCGTGCCGAGCTTGCGCCGCATCTGTGCCGCTGCGGCACCCATATGCGCATCCTGCGCGCGGTCCATCGCGCCGCCGAGATGATGACCAGGGCCGACGCCGGCGATCAGGGAGGCACGCTATGACGGCCACCTTCACCATGGATCGCAGGCAGGTGCTGCTAGGCGGCGGCGCCCTCATCGTCGGCTTCTCGCTGCGCGGAGCAGCGGCCCAGGAGGCCGCGAGCCCGGCGAAGCGCCCGGGCAGTCTCGCGACGACGCCCTATCTCGACTCCTGGATCAGGATCGACGCCGACGGCCGCATCACCGTGTTCACCGGCAAGGCCGAGCTCGGCCAGGGCATCAAGACCGCTTTGCAGCAGATCGCTGCCGAAGAGCTCGACGTGCCGTTCGAGGCCATCGAGCTCGTCACGGCCGATACCAAGCGCACCGCGAACGAGGGCTATACCTCCGGCAGCCATTCGATGCAGGACAGCGGCACCGCCATTCGTCACGCCGCAGCTCAAGCGCGCGAACTGTTGATCGCGCAGGCCGCGCAACGCCTCAACCAGCCGGCTGACGGCCTGCGGGCCGAGAACGGCGCAGTGATCGCGCCTGACGGCACGCGCCTCGGCTATGGCGAGCTGATTGCCGCGGACATTCTGCACGTCGAGGCCCAGCCGAGCTCGAAACTGAAGGACCCCGCAAGCTTCAAGGTGATGGGACGCCCGATCCCGCGGGTCGATATCCCTGCCAAGGTCACCGGTGGCGCGGCCTATGTGCAGGACATGCGGCTGCCCGGCATGCTGCACGCGCGGATCGTGCGACCGCCGAGCTATGGCGCGACGCTGACGGACGTGGACAGCGCCGCTATCGAGAAGATGCCGGGCGTCGTGAAGGTGATCCGTAACGGCAACTTCCTTGCCGTCGTGGCCGAGAAGGAATTCCAGGCGATCAAGGCGATGCTCGCCCTTGCCGCCTCCGCCAAATGGCAGGAGCACCCGCAGCTGCCGGCCGAACGGGGCGTACGCGAGCTGCTGATCAATCTGCCGGCGCGGGACATGACGATCCTCGACGTCAGCGATCCGTCGGTCTCGGGCCAGCGCTCGATCGAGGCGACCTACACGCGGCCCTACCAGGCCCATGGTTCGATCGGCCCGTCATGCGCGGTCGCACAGTTGATGGACGGCGCGATGACGGTCTGGAGCCATACACAAGGCGTCTATCCGGACCGCCAGGCCATTGCCGAGATGCTGCAGCTCGCGCCCGACAGCGTGCGCGTGATCCATGTCGAAGGCTCCGGCTGTTACGGCCACAATGGCGCTGATGATGCGGCCGCCGATGCCGCGCTGATCGCGAGCCTCATTCCTGGACGGCCGATCCGGGTGCAGTGGATGCGCGAGCAGGAGCATGCATGGGAGCCGTTCGGCCCGGCGATGCTGACGCAAGCGAAGGCGTCGCTTGATGCCGACGGCCGGATCGCGGATTGGCACTTCGAGGTCTGGAGCAATACCCATTCGATGCGTCCCGGCGGCGCCGGCTGCCTGCTCGCCGCCCAGCACAAGGCGGAGCCAGTCGCAGAACCTGCGCCGAAGCCGCTTCCCCTGCCGGAGGGCGGCGGCGACCGCAACGCGATCCCGATCTATGCATTCCCCAACGCGAAAGTGGTGCATCACTTCATCAGCCAGATGCCGCTGCGGATCTCCGCGATGCGCTCGCTCGGCGCCTATCACAACGTGTTTTCGATCGAGAGCTTCATGGATGAGCTCGCCGCGCTCGCCGGGAAAGATCCCGTCGAATTCCGGCTGGCACATCTGAAAGATCAGCGCGCACGGGACGTGGTGCAGAAGGCGGCTGAAGCTTTCGGCTGGACCAAGGATCAAGAGCCACCTAATGGCCGCGGCTACGGCTTTGCCTTCGCCCGCTACAAGAATCTCGCCGCCTACTGCGCGATCGCCTCCGAGGTCGAAGTGATCAGCGACACCGGCCGCGCGCGCCTGGTCCGCGCGGTTGCAGCGGTCGATGCCGGCCAGATCGTCAATCCCAACGGCTTGATCAACCAGATCGAAGGCGCGATCGTGCAATCGTCGAGCTGGACGCTTTATGAGAGCGTCACCTTCGACGACACCAGGATCACCAGCATCGACTGGCAGACCTACCCGATCCTGCGCTTCAGTGCTGTCCCCGACAGCATCGACGTCCACCTGATCGATCGTCCGGGCCAGCCGTTCCTCGGAAGCGGCGAAACCGCCCAGGGTCCCGCCGCCGCCTCAATCGCAAATGCCGTCACCAGTGCGATCGGCAAGCGGCTGCGGGATCTCCCGTTGACACGTCAGCGCATCAGGGCAGCGATCGAGGCGTGACGCCTTTATTCGTCGGGGCGCAGCCGATCGGAACGGGTAGCGGCAGACGCCGTTGCCCTTGCATGACCAAACAACTGGCTCCCGCTCCCAGCCAAGGCCTGACACCGGCTTTGGAGCGCAACATCAAGGCCCTTGTCGACCGGCGGAAGCGTGAAGAACGGGAGGCGACGCGCCAGCAAAAGCTTGCCGACGCCATCACGCGCTTCACGGGGTCGATGACATTCGTCTACGTGCACCTGGTCGTATTAGGCGTTTGGATCGTGGCGAACCTGCATCTGATTCCGGGCGTGCCGGCCTGGGATGAGAGCTTCGTGGTGCTCGCCATGGTCGCCTCGGTGGAGGCGATCTTCCTGTCGACTTTCGTGCTGATCTCACAGAACCGCATGGCGGCCGAGGCGGACAAGCGGGCCGACCTCGATCTGCAGATCAGCCTTCTCACCGAGCACGAGCTCACGCAAGTCGTGACGCTCCTGAACCAGATGGCATCCCGACTCGGGATCGAGCCCGATGCGCAGCCGGCGCTGCGCGAAGCCTCGCGCGATATCGCCCCAGAGCGGGTGCTCGACAAGATCGAGGAAGCTCAAGGCTGATGCCGGCATCATCGCAAGATGACGATGCAGCCGCTCGAATTGGTCAGCCGCAATTCCAGACCAGGCCGATCGGCGTGCGCGTCCAGCACGGGCCGAAGCTGCCGCCATTGTAGTGGCCGCGGTAGAAGCCGGGACGGCCGAAATAGTGCCACTCGCCATTGTAGAGGTAATAGCGCGGCGTGGGATCTATGTACCAATGCCGGCGCTTCGGCCCCTCGCGCAGCGCGTCCTTGTCGGCATAGAGCGGAAGGCTGTTGTTCGGCGGCTGGTGGTAGCCGGGCAAAAAGCCATAGCCATGCCAGCGTTGCGGTTTCTTATGTGCCGAGGCGGCGAAGGCGATGGCCGGCAGCAGGACAACAAGAAGAGCACTGAAGACAGTGATGAGGCGCGACATGCGCGCATCATAGCGGGCCTGCGGCCCGAAATCGATTCAAATCGAAGCGCACCTCAGTCTGAGAAACGAACAGTCACCAAATTGCAGGACACCGTTGCGCTCGCGCACCTCACCAGTCCCACGCGTCCGCCCCGAAACAAACGGAAACGTGGCACAAACAGGTCGATGCTCAGTAAGCGTGCCGATGCCGGCGATGGTGCGAGCGCGCCGGCAGCGGCGCTTCCACAAAATATGGATTGATCACGCACATCGCCGCGCGGCCCGAGGCCGAAGCCCGGCACTGCGGCAGCGACGTGTAGCTGCAGTCGATCCATTCACCGCCGCCGTCGTCGGACCCGTCATAGACCTTCATGCACACGGGGACACGAGGATCATAGGTCTGCGCCTCGGCCGGAAGGACCGAGATTGCGAGCACGAGGATGCTCCAGGCCAGGACACGCATCAGAACCTCCACCGCAGCACTCGTGAGCAATCCTCGACCTGTATCAACGCCTGAAGACAGCGAGAACGCAGAATTCACGTCCTCAGTAGGCGCGGCGATGCCTGCGGCCGGCCCATTCGGGCGGCGGCGTTGGCGGAAACCAAGGATTGACTATGCACATCGCCGGACGGCCCGAGGCCGTGGCCTGACACTGCGGCAACGACGTGTAGCTACAGTCGATCCATTCGCCGCCGCCGAGCGGCCCGGCATAAAGTTTCATGCACACGGGAAAGCGAGGGTCATAGGTCTGGGCTTTGGCCGGAATGGACAGGATGGTGGCGCACACGAGGATGCTCCAAGCCAGAACGCGCATCGGTATCTCCGTGGTAGCGGTCGTCAAAAGACAAACCGGCAAGATCGACTCGGCACTTTGCTTTGGATCAAGAAAAGTCATGGCCCGCTCAGCGTCCTTGCGTGACGAACGCCGGGCGATCGTTGAGCTGTATCAACACACGGCGAGAGCCGGAAGACCAAATTAGTCAGGTCACAATCCAACCCGGATTCCCGCCATGATCGAACCGAAGCTTGCATTGATGTTGGCGCTGATAGGAACTCTCCTGCTGTCGCCGTATGTTCCGGAGCATCCCCTTCGGATTTTGGCGGCTCGACTGCCTCGCCGAATCGGCCGCAACCGAGCCATTACTCGACGTCCACGGCCTGACCGCCCCTGAACCCCATCGCCAGCACGTAGCGCTCGGAGGAATCCTGCCGGCTCGCTGCCGGCTTGACGTGGCGGACGCTGGCGAAATCGCGCTTCAGCTGCGCCAGCAGCTCTGCATCGGCGCCGCTCTGGAAAGTTTTGGCGACGAAAGCCCCGCCGGGCTTGAGCACCTCGCCAGCGAAATGCGCCGCGAGCTCGACCAGGCCGACGATGCGGAGCTGATCGGTCTTGCGATGGCCGGTGGTGTTCGCCGCCATGTCCGACATGACCACATCGGCGCGGCCGCCGAGCATCGCCATGAGCTTGTCCGGCGCATCACTGGCGTGGAAATCGAGCTGGGTGAAGGTGACACCCGGAATCTCACCCATCTCCAAGAGGTCGATCGCGATCACACGGCCGCGGCCCGCATCGGCGCCGACGCGCTTCGCCGCGATCTGGCTCCAGCCGCCGGGGGCGGCACCGAGATCGACCACCGTCATGCCCGGCTTCAAGACGTGATATTTGTCGTCGATCTCGAGCAGCTTGTATGCCGCGCGCGAGCGGTAGCCGTCACGCTTGGCCTGCGCGACATAGGGATCGTTGAGCTGGCGCTCCAGCCAGAGCTTTGAGGACAGCTTGCGCTTGCCTCCGGTCCTGACCTGCACATGCAGCCGGCCAGTGGTGTCTTTTGCCATTTGAGTCTCTGCGGTCGTAGCCAGAGTGCCGTCGTTCGATGGGATCGGTCGATCCTCAAGGTACAACAGCAATTGCAAGGTCCACCCTCCCTGGAGGAGGAGGGTCGATCGTGAGCGAAGCGAGCAATCGGGGTGGGGTGAAGCCACAGCAACTCTGCCCGTGGCTCACCCCACCCCGTCTCACATTTCGCTTCGCTCAATGTGAGCCGACCCTCCCCCTCAAGGGGAGGGTAAAGACGCTACGCGGTCCTGAGCGCGCCGTCCTCGCGCATCATCTCGACCAGCATCCCCTCGCGCAGGCCGCGGTCGGCGACCCGCAGCCGCGGCAGCGGGAACGCCTGGCGGATCGAGTCCAGGATCGCACAGCCAGCGAGCACGAGGTCGGCGCGCTCGACGCTGATGCAATTGTTGTCGGCGCGCTCCCGATAGCTCATGGACAAGAGCCGCGCGATGGTGGCCGAGATCTCGGCATCGTTGATCCAGATACCGTCCACCCGCCTGCGATCATAACGCATCAGGTTGAGGTGAATCCCTGCGAGTGTCGTGACGGTCCCCGACGTGCCGAGCAGATGCATGCCGGCGAGGTCGCCGCCATGCTCGGCGGCAAAGGGTCCGACATGCCCCGACACCGTCTCGACCATCGCGGCATAGATCTCGGGCGTGACGTCGCGGCCGCCGAACCGTTCGGCCAGCGTGACCACCCCGAGCGGGATCGACATCCAGGCCTTGATCTGGGGTTCCGCATGGCGGTCCGCCGGGTCGCGCTCGATCCGCACCAATTCGCTGGAGCCGCCGCCGATATCGAACAGGATCGCGCCGTGCCCATGGGGGTCGAGCAGCGGCGCGCAGCCTTTCACCGCCAGCGCGGCCTCGGTTTCGCGGTCGATCACCTCGAGCCGGATGCCGGTCTCGGCCGCCACCCGGTCCCGAAAACCCTGGGCATTCGAAGCCGCCCGGCAGGCTTCGGTCGCGATCAGGCGCAGGCGCCTGGCCTTTCGGAACTGGATCTTGTCCCGGCAGATGCTGAGCGCGGCAATGGCGCGTTCCATTGCCGCCTCACTGATGCAGCCGGTGGTCGAGATGCCCTCGCCCAGCCGGACGATGCGCGAGAACGAGTCCACCACGCGAAAACTTTCGCCCGAGGGACAGGCGATCAGGAGCCGACAGTTGTTGGTTCCGAGATCGAGAGCCGCGTAGACGCTGCTGCCATTGGCGGCACACGGCGTCCCAGGGTCCAGACCCGGTTGCAGTCCAGGCTCGATGTTCCCGCGCGGTGCAAGGCTCTCTCGCAGCCGCGTGTCATTGATCATCCAAATTGTCTTTCCGCCGGCGCAAGCCGCCAGCATGGAATTTCGCTTTCCTGAAACATTAGCAGTGCATAGCGCCTGTGCAACAGTCCCGACGCGCCCGGAGAGCCCTTCCTTGAGGCATGACGAACCATTCCTAATCGGGCGTTGTCGGGCGCGGAGGGGCAGACTATCTGGGAACAGCACGCGATTTTCGCGACCATCCAGCCTTTTGGGTTCAATTCCATGCAAGATTTCACCTCCCCGGCCGCCCTCGAAAACGCAATGGCGCTGCAGAAATTCGGGGTCGGCCAGCCGGTGCGCCGCAAAGAGGATGACACGCTGGTCCGGGGCCAGGGCAAATATACCGACGATGTCAACCTACCCGGCCAGGCCTATGCCTGGATCGTCCGCTCCAGCCATGCCCACGGCCTGATCAAGGCGATCGACACCGCGGCTGCCAGGGCCATGCCCGGCGTGCTCGGGGTCTGGACCGGCGCCGACCTCGCGGCCGCCAATTACGGGCCCTTCACCTGCGGCCTGCCGCTGAAAAACCGTGACGGCACCCCGATCCTGCAGACCAACCGTCTGGCCTTGCCGACCGACAAGGTCCGCTTCGTCGGCGATCCCGTGGCCTTCGTCGTCGCCGAGACCATGAACCAGGCCCGCGATGCCGCCGAAGCCGTCGAGGTCGACATCGAGCCCCTGCCCGCGGTCACCAATGCCGAAGAAGCGACCAAGCCCGGCGCGCCCCAGCTCTACGACCACATCCCGAACAACGTGGCGCTGGACTATCATTATGGCGACACCGCCAAGATCGATGAGGCCTTTGCCAAGGCCGCCCATGTGACCCGGCTCGACATTCTCAACACCCGCATCGCGGTCGTGCCGATGGAGCCACGGGTTGCGCTAGCCTCCTTCGACAAGGGAAACGAGCGCTACACGCTCCAGGTGCCGACGCAGGGCGTTTCCGGCAACAAGGCGATGCTGGCGAAGATCCTGAACGTCGCGCCGGAGAAGGTGCGCATCCTGACCGGCAATGTCGGCGGCTCGTTCGGCATGAAGAATGTCGGCTACCCCGAATATGTCTGCATCCTGCATGCGGCCAAGGAGCTGGGACGCCCGGTGAAATGGCGCGACGAGCGCTCCGGCAGCTTCCTGTCCGACAGCCACGGCCGCGACCAGATCATCCATGGCGAGCTTGCGCTCGATGCCGAGGGCCATTTCCTGGCGGTGCGGCTGTCCGGCTACGGCAATCTCGGCGCCTACATCATGGGCGTCGCGCCGAGCCCGCTTTCGCTCAACACCGGCAAGAACCTGGCCAGCGTCTATCGCACGCCGCTGCTGTCGGTCGACATCAAGACCGTGCTCACCAACATCACCTTGATGGGCGCCTATCGCGGCGCCGGCCGGCCCGAGGCGAACTATTTCATGGAGCGGCTGATCGACAGCGCCGCCGACGAGATGGGCATCGACCGGCTGACCATGCGCAAGCGCAATTTCATCAAGCCGAACCAGATGCCGTTCCCGGCGGCCTCGGGCGTGACGTATGATTCCGGCGATTTCGCCGCGGTGTTCCAGAAGGCGTTGGAGCTGTCCGACTTCGACAATTACAACAAGCGCAAGCGCGAGAGCCGCAGGAACGGCAAGCTCCGCGGCGTCGCCGTCGGCTCCTACCTCGAGGTCACCGCACCGCCGTCAGGAGAACTCGGCAAGATCACCTTCGATGCCGATGGCGGCGTGACGCTCACCACCGGCACGCTGGATTATGGCCAGGGCCATGCCACGCCGTTCGCCCAGGTGCTGTCGGCCCAGCTCGGCGTGCCCTTCGAGAAGGTCCGGCTGGAGCAGAGCGACAGCGACCTCGTCCGCTTCGGCAACGGCACCGGCGGCTCGCGCTCGATCACCGCGACCGGCCAGGCGATCGTCGAGGCCTCGCAGCTCGTGATCACCAAGGGCAAACAGGCGGCGGCGCATCTGCTCGAGGCGTCCGAGGCCGACATCGAATTCGGCGATGGCCGCTTCACCATCGCCGGCACCGACCGCGCGATCGACATCATGGAGCTCGCGCAGCGGATGCGCGAGGGCAAGATGCCCGAGGGCGTGCCGGCCTCGCTCGATGTCGACCACGCCACCAACAGCACGGAATCGGCATTCCCGAACGGCTGTCATGTCGCCGAGGTCGAGGTCGATCCGGACACCGGCGTGGTGCAGGTGGTCGCCTATACCGGCGTCAACGACTTCGGCACCGTCGTCAATCCGATGATCGTCGCCGGCCAGCTTCACGGCGGCGTCGCGCAAGGCATCGGACAGGCGCTGATGGAGCATGTGCGTTACGACGAGAGCGGCCAGCCGATCACGGGCTCGCTGATGGACTATGCCCTGCCCCGCGCCTCCGACGTCCCGAGCATGACGGTGGGCGATCACCCGGTGCCGGCCAAGACCAATCCGCTGGGCACCAAGGGCTGCGGCGAAGCCGGCTGCGCCGGCTCGCTTTCGACCGTGGTCAACGCGGTGATCGACGCGCTCTCGGAGTATGGCGTCAAGCACCTCGACATGCCCTTGACGGCGGAGAAGGTGTGGCGCGCGATCCAGGACGGCAAGGCGAACAAGGCGGCGTAAGCGCGCCGTGGGACTAGCGCGGTTCTCGAATGAGCCGCGATGGTTCCTCGTCCTCAACTGTCATCATCCGCCACCGGGTCTCGCCTTCGGCGAGCCCGATGACAGGCTCCAGCGGATGATCCAGTATTCCAGAGGCGACTGTGCTTCAGCCGAGAGGCCGCAGCGTACTGGATGCCCCGCCTGCGCGGGGCATGACGCCCCGTTGTACGGCGGCCGCGCGCCTGTTTCGGAGCAGTCCGTCTTGCAAGCTAAGCCACCGTCTGCTCGCGCGGCTGGTAGATCGCGACGTGATGGCAATGCGCGAGCGGCGTTGACCCGTTCGCGACCACCAGCGCATCGAGCTCGACGAAGCGGTGGCCCTTTTTCTCGTAGTTGGCGACCACCTTCGCGCGCGCCGTGAGCTCATCCCCTTCGGAAAAGGCCGAGAGCAGCTGCATGCGGCTCCCGACATGAATCCATGGCCCCAGGATCACGTTGTCGACCAGGAGGCGGTTCATCACCCGCTGCAGCATGCCGGGGTGGCCGAGACGATGGTCGGCATAGATCGGAGCACGTTCGCTGATCTCAGCAAGGTAGGCCGCAGCGATCGGTCCGGGCCAGGCGCGGGGCGCCGTGCCGAGACGGCTTCCGACCGCGAACGACTCCGCGCTGATGGGCTTGCGCTCGGCGACCGCTCCGACATCTTCGTAATCGGTGAGCGCAATCGGCGGCGCCGCTGACGGCAGCGACGCCGATCCCGTGGCACAGAGCTCGCCGCGGCTCTCGACCTCGAGCGTCAGCCCGTCCTCGGCTTCGCTGGCCCTGATCTCGACCATCTCGCCGTCATAGACCGGTTTGACGAACCGCGCCTCGATCAGGCCGCGCTCCAGGAATGGCCGGCCCCATCGCGCGACCGGCAGATGCACCATATAGGCCATCACCTCGACGCCCGGGACCAATCCGCCGGTGAAGCCGAACCGCCGCGCCACCGTATCGTCGTGCATCTTGTTCTCGGATTGCTTGGCCGTGTTAGTGGCCTCGACGCGATAGGTCCTGAGCCGGCTCGCCATCGGCATTTCCCCTGCTTGTCGTGATCTTGCCGGCGATGGTAGCGGCCGGACCTGCGGCGGCCAAGACAGGCTTTGAACACAAGCTTTGAAGACACGCTTTGAAGCCGCTGCTTTGGCTCGCAATTTCAGCGGCAATGGGGTAACCAGCCGAGGCCCGCAACAACGGCCCGTAACACCTGGAAGACAGCCGAATTGAACCCGACCCGCATCTATGTCGACGCCGACGCCTGCCCCGTGAAGGACGAGATCTATCGGGTCGCCGTCCGGCATGGCGTGCCGGTCAGCGTGGTCGCCGGCAACTTCATCCGGGTGCCACAGGATCCCCTGATCGCGCGGGTCGCTGCGGGTTCCGGGATGGATGCCGCCGACGATTGGATCGCGGAACGGGCGGGCCGAGGCGACATTGTCATCACCTGGGACATTCCGCTGGCGAGCCGCTGTGTGAAGGCCGGGGCCGAGGTGATCGCGCCGAACGGCAAGCCGTTCACCGAGGACTCGATCGGCATGGCGCTGGCGGTGCGCAATTTGATGACCGATTTGCGGTCATCGGGCGAAGTGACCGGCGGCCCGAAATCCTACACGCCGCGCGACCGGTCGGCGTTCTTGTCGGCGCTCGATCAGACCATCCGCCGGCTGCAGCGGCAGCGCGCAGAGATCGCGCAGCAGCAGAGTTAGCAGACCATGGCGCCACCGCTGATCCAACTCAAAGACATCAAGCTCACCTTCGGCGGCACGCCGTTGCTGTCGGGCGTCGAGCTCTCGGTCTCGCCCGGCGAGCGCGTCTGCCTGATCGGCCGCAACGGCTCCGGCAAGTCGACCCTGCTGAAGATCGCCGCCGGCCTGGTCGAAGCCGACAGCGGCACCCGTTTTGTCCAACCGGGCGCCACGGTGCGCTATCTGCCGCAGGAGCCGGATTTCTCCGGCCATGCCACCACGCTCGCTTATGTCGAGGCAGGTCTCGGCCCCGGTGACGATCCCTACCAGGCGCGCTATCTGGTCGAGCAGCTCGGCCTGACCGGCGAGGAAGATCCGGCGCATCTGTCCGGCGGCGAGGCGCGGCGCGCGGCGATCGCCCGCGTGCTGGCGCCCTCGCCCGATATTCTTCTGCTGGACGAGCCGACCAACCATCTCGACCTGCCGACCATCGAATGGCTCGAGAACGAACTCGACGGCCGCCGCTGCGCGCTGGTCCTGATCAGCCACGACCGCCGCTTCCTCACCAATTTGTCGCGCGCGACCGCCTGGCTCGACCGCGGCCAGATCAAGCAGATCGACCGCGGCTTCGCCGCCTTCGAGGCCTGGCGCGACGAGGTGCTGGCCGAGGAGGAGCGCGAGCAGCACAAGCTCGACCGCAAAATCGTCAACGAGGAGCACTGGCTGCGCTACGGCGTCTCCGGCCGGCGCAAGCGCAACGTCAAGCGGCTCGCCAACCTGCACGCGCTGCGTCAGCAGCGCCGCGACTATCGCGGCACCGCGGGTGCCGCCAATCTCGCGGCCGCCGAGGCCGACAAATCCGGCAAGCTGGTGATCGAGGCCAAGGGCGTCAGCAAGACCTATGGCGAGCGCAAGATCGTCGACAATTTCTCCATCCGCATTCAGCGCGGCGATCGCGTCGGCATCATCGGCCCGAACGGCGCCGGCAAGACCACGCTGGTAACGCTGCTGACCGGCGGCGACGAGCCGGACGGCGGCAGCGTGCGGCTTGGTGTGAACCTCGAAATGGCCACCCTCGACCAGCATCGCGAAAGCCTCGATCCGAAATCGACGCTTGCGGAGGCGCTGACCGGCGGCCGCGGCGATCATGTCATGGTCGGCGGCAAGCCGAAGCATGTGGTCGGCTACATGAAGGATTTTCTGTTTGCCGACGAGCAGCGGGGCACGCCGCTGGAGGTGCTCTCCGGCGGCGAGCGCGGCCGGCTGATGCTGGCCCGCGCGCTGGCCAAACCGTCCAACCTGCTGGTGCTGGACGAGCCGACCAACGATCTCGACCTCGAGACGCTCGACGTGCTCGAGGACATGCTGGGCGACTACGACGGCACGGTAATCCTGATCAGCCATGACCGTGATTTCCTCGATCGCGTCGTCACGTCCGTGATCGTGCCGGAGGGCAACGGCCGATGGATCGAATATGCCGGCGGCTATAGCGACATGCTGGCGCAGCGCGGCGCCGATCTGAAGCGCGAGGCGCGGAAGACGCCGGCGACGGACGAGAAGAAGGAAGCCAAGCCCGCTACTGCGGCTGCGCCATCCGGCGCGCCGAAGCGCAAGCTGTCCTTCAACGAGAAGCACGCGCTGGAAACGTTGCCGAAGACGATCGCAAAGCTGCAGGCCGAGATCGCAAAGCAGCAGCAGATTCTGGCCGATCCTGAGCTTTACGCCAAGGACCGCAAGAGATTCGAGACCGCCTCCGTCGCGGTCGCCACCGCGCAGGCCGAGCTCACCGCCGCCGAAGACCGCTGGCTCGAGCTGGAGATGCTGCGCGAGGAGATCGAACAGGCTTGAGGCGTCGATATGAAGCTGCCAAAGATGCCGCTGCCGTGGCCGAGCAATCGGTGCCCCTTCTCCCCTTGTGGGAGAGGGTAGCGAGATCGAACGAAGTGAGATCGCGCCGGGTGAGGGGTCTGTTTCCGCGGATGCAGACCCCTCACCCGCCTTCGATGCTTCGCATCTCAGGCACCCTCTCCCACAAGGGGAGAGGGCGCGCCGTCAGCGCGGATAGATCCGCGCACCACAACTAACGGTACAAACAGATCGTTTTGAGGGATGCCCATGACCACCCCGCTCGCCGCCAAGATCGCCCGTGAATACGGCACGCCCTGCGCCGTCATCGACATGGACAAAGTCGAGCGCAACATTGCGCGCGTGCAGGCGCTGTGCGAGGCGAGCGGCGTCGCCAATCGGCCGCACATCAAGACCCACAAGAGCCCTGTCCTCGCCAAGCTGCAGATTGCAGCCGGCGCCAAGGGCATCACCTGCCAGAAGATCGGCGAGGCCGAGATCATGGCGGACGCCGGCATCGACAACATCCTGATCAGCTACAACCTGATCGGTGAGGAGAAGATGGGCCGGCTCGCTGCGCTCCAGGCCAAGGCCGACATGACGGTCGCCGCCGACAATCCGACCGTGATCGCCGGCCTGCCGCAGGCCGCGAAGCAATCGGGCCGCAGGCTCTCGGTCGTGGTCGAATGCGATACGGGGCGCAAGCGCGCCGGTGTCGAGACGCCGGCAGAAGCCATTGCGCTGGCCAAGCAGATCTCCGCGTCCGAAGGCCTGCGCTTCGCCGGCTTCATGCTGTATCCGACCGAGACCGGCTGGGAGGACGCGCAGAAGTTCTACGACGCGGCGCTGGCCGGTGTGCGTACTGAAGGACTCGATGCATCGATCGTTTCGACCGGCGGTTCGCCGAACCTGAAGAATCTCGGCAAGCTGAACGGCGCCACCGAGCATCGTCCCGGGACCTACATCTACAACGACCGGATGCAGGTCGCCGCCGGCGTGGCCAGCTGGGACGATTGCGCGCTTCACGTCTATTCGACCGTGGTCAGCCGCGCCGCGCCCGAGCGCGGCATCCTCGATGCCGGCTCCAAGACGCTGACCACCGACACCGGCGGGCTCGACGGGCACGGCCTGATCCTGGAGCATCCGGAAGCCAAGATCGCCCGCTTCGCCGAGGAGCACGGCTTCCTCGACCTGTCCCGCAGCAACACCCGGCCCAATGTCGGCGACGTCGTGCGCATCGTGCCCAACCATGTCTGCGTCGTCGTCAACATGATGGACGAAGTCGTCATGGTCCGCGGCGAGGAGATCCTGGGCACCCTGCCGGTCGCGGCGCGGGGCAGGTTGCGTTAGCGAGACACCGGGCCGCGGATCAAGGCCTGCAACTCCCGATCAAGCGCATCGCGGAACACCTTGATCGGCCGCGCCAGACGTCCGGCCGGCGGCCGATGAACGATCCATGCACGGACCGCAGGATTGAAGTCGGTCGTCTTCACGACCTTGAGCTTGCTCCGAAGCGGGCTCTGCCGCAGCGCGATCGGCGTCACCAAGCCTACACCGAGGCCACGCGCCACCAGCGACAGACGCAACTCGGAATCGAGCGCCTCGACCGCAACATTGAACGGAAGATGCTCGGCGTCGAAATGGCGCTTCAGCGCATTCCGAAATCCGCAGCCGTCCTGATTGATGACCCAGGGCATGCGCGAAAGCTCGGCGAGGCCGACCGTCTTCGGCAGTTTCATGTCGCGCGCCACCACGAACACGACCGGCTGAGATCCGAGATCTTCGCCGGTCAGATCGGCGGGCGGGGTCACGCCATCAGGCAGGCAGATCGCCGCGGCATCAAGCTCATTGCGACCGACGCGGTCGAGTTGATGAGGCGACCATCCGGCCACGACGCGCACGGCGAGTTCGGGAAATTCCACCCGCAATGCATCGAGCGGGCCGGTCAAGCCGCTCTCTGAGAGATAGGGCGTGATCCCGAGCCTGAATTCGCCCCGCACCACGCCATCCTTGGCCACGCCCGATTTGAGGTCTTCCAGCATCCGCAACACGCGGCGGCCCTGCTCATACGCTTCGTAGCCCGCCGCGGTCGGCTTCAACGGCTTGGACAACCGGTCCAGCAACTGCGCCCCGAGCATCTGCTCCAGATTCTGGATGCGCCGGGTCACGCCGGGCTGGGTCAGGTTCAGCCGCGCCGAGGCCGCGACGATCGATCCGGTTTCCACGACGGCGACGAAGGCCAGGAGGTCGTGCGTGTTCATAACAATCCCGCATATTCTTTATCACCTTATTTGAATTGTAGCATATTGTGCCGATCCCTTAAAGGACCTCGCCGTCCATTCCGCGAGGTTCACATGACCATCTCCGAAACCAGCAAGCTGTCCGCCACGAGGCCTCTGTCGGCCCGCGCCATGATCTGGCTCGGCGCCGTCACCACCGGTGTCGTGGTCACCAACCTGTTTGCGCCGCAAATCCTGGTCGGACTGATCAGCCGTTCGCTGGTGATGAGCGAGGGGCAAGCAGGCATGATCAGCACATTGACGCTGCTCGGCTATGCGATCGGGCTGCTTCTGCTCGTGCCGCTGGTCGATCTCGTGGAGAACAAGCGTTTGATCATGCGTACGCTGGCCTGTGCCGTCGCCGCCGCGCTGATCACCGCGCTGGCGCCGACTGCGCTCGCGTTGCTGGTCGCAACCTTCATTCTCGGCGCCTCCTGTGCGGCGATCCAGATGATGGTACCGTTGGTCGCCGCCATGGTGCCAGCGGCCCAGCGTGGCCAGGCGATCGGTGATGTCATGAGCGGATTGATGATCGGCATCCTTGTGTCCCGACCATTGGCAAGCCTGATTGCCGAGGCCTGGAACTGGCGCGCCTACTACCTGGTTTCGGCCAGCGCGATGACGGTGCTCGCGGCGGCGCTCGCCCGCACCCTGCCCTCGCTGCGGCCGGCGACGAGCGCAAGCTACGCGTCGCTGCTGCGCTCCTATCCAAAGCTGTTGTGGGAAGAGCCGATCCTGCGCGTGCGGGCATGGACCGCCGCGCTCGCCATGGCCGCCTTCACCGGGTTTTGGTCGGCTGTGGCACTCCGTCTGCCGCAGCCGCCGTTCAACCTCGATGCCAACGGCATCGCATTGTTCGCGTTGGTCGGCGTGGCCGGTGCCTCGGCAACGCCCCTGGCCGGCCGATGGGGAGATCGCGGCTGGGCCCGACCGATGCTCTTCGCGACGCACGTTCTGATGGCAGGCTCACTTGCCCTCTGTGCCTGGGCCGCGCAGCTTCAATCTCACGCGAATGCCCTCCTGCTCCTCGCGCTCGGGACCATTCTGCTCGAAATCGGCATCACCACCGATCAGACATTGGGCCGGCGCGCGATCAATCTGCTGCGTCCCGAAGCCCGCGGGCGCCTCAACGCGCTGTTTGTCGCAATCTTCTTTGTCGGCGGCGCAGTCGGCGCAGCCGCAGCTTCCGCCGCCTGGTCGTACGGCGGCTGGACCAGCGTGTGTGCGGTCTCCGGCCTGTTCGGCATACTTGGGCTAGCCACCGACCTCGCGACAAGGACCGGAACGTCCTGACTCCGAACGCTTAAGGAGCGGGCGCGCGCAGCCACTTCAGCACGCCCTTCCCCGCCGCCACCCCTGTCGCAAATGACGCCTGCAGCAGATAGCCACCGGTCGGCGCTTCCCAGTCCAGCATCTCACCGCAGGCGAACACGCCGGGCAGACGCTTGATCATGTAGGCGGCATCGAGCTCATCGAGGGCGATGCCACCGGCCGTCGAGATGGCGCGCGCGAGACCGGCCGTGCCGGTGAGCTTGAGCGGCAAGCCGTTGATCAGCGCGGCGAGTTGCTCCGGCGGCAGGGATGACGGAGAAAGGCCGGCGGCCTTGCCCGCCTCCTGCAGCAAACCGATCGCGACCGGCGAGAGCTGCAGCGCCTTGCGCAGGAAATTGGAGAAAGACTGCTTGCCTCGCGGCGCCTTGAGCCGCGCAACTAACTCCTGCGTTCCGAGGTCAGGTCGAAGAGCGATCAGCAATGTCGCCGCTCCCGCCGACGCGATAGCCTCGCGCAGCTCCGCAGAGAGCGCGTAGATCGCGCCGCCCTCGATGCCTTCGCGGGTGATGATGGCTTCACCACGCACCGTCCGGCCGCTGAAGCTCAACGCGATGCTCTTCAGCGGCTGCCCCTCGAAGCGTTCGCGGAAGATGTCCGACCAGCCCGCGCTAAAGCCGCAATTGGCAGGCCGGAGCGGCGCGATGGCAACATCTCTGGCGGCAAGGATGGACGTCCACGCCCCATCCGAGCCGAGCCGCGGCCAGCTCGCGCCGCCGAGCGCCAGCACAATGGCATCGGCTGCGACCGCACGCGAACCGGTCGGTGTTTCGAATTGCAGTCGGCCCAGCTCGTCCCAGCCAGTCCAGCGGTGCCGCAGCTCAAACCGCACGCCCTGCGCATCGAGGTGCCGCAGCCAGGCGCGCAGCAGGGGCGACGCCTTGAAGCTTTCAGGGAACACCCGGCCCGAGGAGCCGACGAACGTCTTTTCGCCAAGCGTCTCGCACCATGCGCGCAGGCGCTCCGAGGGAAACGCGCGGATCGCTGCTTCGAGGAATGGCGCCGCCTCGCGATAGCGTGACAGGAACGTCGTCAGCTCTTCGCTATGGGTGAGATTGAGCCCGCCGCGCCCAGCCATCAGGAATTTACGCGCCGGCGACGGCATCGCGTCATACACGGTGACGGCGGCACCACCTTCGGCGAGCACCTCGGCCGCCATCAGCCCGGCGGGGCCGGCGCCGATGATGGCGATGTGGTTTGGCATTGAGGACATCGCGCGAATTTAAGCCGCGCCGGTCGCGAAACAACAGGTCGTCATGCCCGGGCTTGACCCGGGCATCCACGCACCACCAAGCGTGCGGTGCCAAAGACGTGGATGGCCGGGTCAAGCCCGGCCATGACGAAGGAGTTCATGCCGGACACCGAGAACTACAACTTGATCCCCGCCCTTGCGGCAGCCTGGGCGACATATTTCTGTGTCTGCTCGAACGCGCCCTGCAGCGCCTTGGCGGTCGACATGTCGCTGATCTCGGCAAAATGCGCCGCGATCGCATCCGGCGTCCATTCCGACGGCGGCAGATTGATGCCTTCGGTTTCGAGGATCCTGATCACCGCGAACGAGCCGGCGCCTGCACCCATAATGGTCTTGGTCGGCGCGTCCTCGCTCAACAGATATTCCACCGCCGGCGTGATCGCCTCCGGCTTCATCAGCTGCAGCGCCTGCGGCGGCAGCAGCTCCTCGGTCATGCGGGTCGCGGCCGTCGGCGAGATCGTGTTGACGCGGATGTTGTTCTTGCGGCCCTCGTCCGCCAGCACGTTCATCAGGCCGACGATGCCGGCCTTGGCCGCACCGTAATTGGCCTGGCCGAAATTGCCGTAGAGGCCGGAGGATGAGGTCGTCACGACGATGCGGCCGTAATTGCGGTCACGCATGCCGGCCCACACCGCCTTGCAGCAGTGGAAGGTGCCGACCAGATGCACGTCGAGCACTTTGGCGAAATCGGCCAGCTCCATCTTGCCGAACGACTTGTCGCGCAGGATGCCGGCATTGGCGCACAGCAGATCGACGCTCCCCCACTCCTTCCTGGCGCGTTCGACCATCGCAGTGACCTGTTCGAAATTGGAGACGTCGGCGCCGTCGGCCATCGCGGTGCCGCCGGCCTTGCGGATCTCCTCGACGACCGTCTCAGCGGGCGTGAGCGAACCGCCGGAGCCATCGCGGGCACCGCCGAAATCATTGACCACGACCTTGGCGCCGCGGCTGGCAAGCCCCAGCGCATGCGCGCGGCCCAGGCCATTGCCCGCGCCGGTGACGATGGCGACACGTCCGTCAAATCTGATTGCCATAATGCATTTTCCTGTCGTTGTTAGCTCGTCAGGCCCGGACTTGCTCCGGGCATCCATCAATCAATTGGATCTTTGATGAGTGATGGATCGCCGGGTCAAGGCCGGCAATGACGAGGAGTTAGCTCAGGTAGATCAGCCCGATCCAGTCGGCGACCAAAGCGGGCTTGTCCTCGCCCTCGATCTCGACCGTGACATTGGTGCGCGACTGCAATTCCCTTGGCTTGCGCAGCGTTGCTTCGGCGAGCACGAAGCGCCCGCGCACGCGCTTGCCGGACTTCACCGGCGAGATGAAGCGCAGCTTGTCGAAGCCATAGTTGACGCCCATGGCAGTGCCCTCGATTGCGGGCATCACTTCATAGGACATGACGCTGAGCAGCGACATCGTCAGAAACCCGTGCGCGATGGTGGTACCGAACGGCGTCGCTTTTGCCTTCTCAGGATCGACATGGATGAACTGATGATCCTCGATCACGTCGGCATAAGTATCAATGCGTTTTTGATCGAGCACATGCCACGACGACACTCCGATCTCCTGCCCGACAAGGCCTTGATATGACTCGAGCGAAATCGGCGGCTTCTTCCAGATTTGATTCATTCGTCTCTGCTTCCTGTCACTCATGCCCCGCGGGCCGCGCCTTCAGCTCGGGGAAATCCTCTTCGCGGAATTCCATGCCGCGCAGATGATCGGTGCGATTGTCGTCGTGCTCGAGCTGGCGCAGCTGGACGCGACGAATTTTTCCTGAGATCGTCTTCGGCAGCTCCGTCACGAGCTCGATGCGGCGGATGCGCTTGAATGGCGCAAGCCGCGCCTGCAGATGCTCGAAGATCGACAGCGCGGTCGCGCGCGAGCGCTCGGCGCCTGATGTCAGCAGCACATAGGCCTTGGGGATCGCGAGCCGGATCGGATCCGGGCTCGGCACCACGGCGGCCTCCGCGACCGCGTCGTGCTCCAACAGGACGCTCTCCAGCTCGAACGGCGAGATGCGATAGTCGGAGGACTTGAACACATCGTCGGAGCGCCCGACGAAGGTGAGATAGCCGTCCTCGTCCTGAAACACCACGTCGCCGGTGCGATAACGCGAGCCGTCGGTGCCGGAGAGCTTGCCGTCCTCGGTCTGATAGCCCTGCATCAACCCGGCCGGTCGCTCCACGCCGAGCGTAAGCGTGATCTCGCCTTCCTTGGCGGGATTGCCGTCGATGTCGCAGACCTCGATACGATAGCCCGGCAACGGCCGGCCCATCGAGCCGATCTTCACGGCCTGCCCCGGCGAATTGCCGACGATCGCGGCAGTCTCGGTCTGGCCATAGCCGTCACGGATCGTGAGCCCCCAGGCCGCGCGCACCTGGTCGATCACTTCCGGATTGAGCGGCTCGCCGGCGCCGCAGGCCTCGCGCAACGACACCTTGAAGTCGGAGAGATGCTCCTGGATGAACAGCCGCCACACCGTCGGCGGCGCACACAGCGTGGTGACGCGGCAGCGGCCGACAGTGGCGAGCAGCCCCTTGGCATCAAAGCGCGGCTGATTGACGACGAAGATGGTGGCGCCGGCATTCCAGGGCGCGAAGAAGCAGCTCCAGGCATGCTTCGCCCAGCCCGGCGAGGATATGTTGAGATGGATGTCGCCGGGCTGCAGACCGAGCCAGTACATGGTCGAGAGATGCCCGACCGGATAGCTGCGATGGCTGTGCCGTACCAGCTTCGGCTTGGCCGTGGTGCCCGAGGTGAAATAGAGCAGCATCGGATCGTCCGCCTGCGTCGGACCGTCAGGCGCGAACTCTTCCGCTGCATCGGCCGCTTCCGCGAAAGACAGCCAGCCGTCCGGCGATGCGCCATCGCCGACCACGATGCGGGCGAGATTATCGGCGCCGAGCGCGGTGAATTTCGCGACCTGATCCTGTGCGGCCACCACCGCTTTGGCACGGCCGCGCTCGAGCCGGTCCTTGAGCTCATCCGTGGTCAACAGCGTGGTCGCGGGGATCACGATGACGCCAAGCTTCATCGCGGCCAACATGGTCTCCCACAGCGGCACCACATTGCCGAGCAGCAGCAGCAGATGATCGCCGCGCTTCAGCCCCTGCGCGCGCAGGAAATTGGCGACCTGGTTGGAGCGGCGCGACAGCGCGGCAAAGGAGAGCTTTGTCTGTCGGTCATGTGCGGCATCCACGATCCACAGCGCAATGCGATCGCGGCTCTCAGGATCGCGCGCCAGCTCGGCATCGAACCAGTCCAACGCCCAGTTGAACGGGACCGGGTCGGGCCAGCGGAATCCCTTCACCGCTGCATGGTAGTCGGCGCGGTGCGCGAGCAGGAAGGCGCGCGCGTCCTTGAATGTCGTCATCAGCTCTTTCCAGTCAGGCTTCGGACGTGCTGAATGATCCCCGAAAAGTCGACTCCACTATTCCCGGCGGCGTCGAACGCCTTGTAGATCTCCTGGGCGTGCAGGCCAAGCGGGGTCGCCGCGCCTGCGGCCTTCGCTGCGTCCTGCGACAGGGTCAGGTCTTTCAGCATCAGCGCGGTGGCAAAACCCGGCCTATAGTCGTTGTTGGCTGGCGAGGCCGGCACAGGACCGGGCACCGGACAATAGCTGGTGAGCGACCAGCATTGGCCGGATGAGGTCGACGCAACGTCGAACAGCGCCTGATGCGACAGGCCGAGCTTTTCGCCGAGCGCAAAGGCCTCGCTGACGGCAATCATGGAAATGCCCAGGATCATGTTGTTGCAGATCTTGGCCGCTTGGCCAGCGCCGGCACCGCCGCAATGGACGATCTTCTTGCCCATGTTTTCCAGGATCGGCTTGGCCTTGGCAAATGCGCCGTCCTCGCCGCCGCACATGAAGGTGAGCGTCCCGGCCTTGGCGCCGCCAGTGCCGCCGGACACCGGCGCATCGATCGAGGCGATGCCGTGCTTGGCGGCAAGCGCATGCGCTGTTCGGGCGCTCTCCACATCGATGGTGGAGGAATCGATGATCAACGCGCCCTTGGTCATGACCGGCACGACATCATTCCACACCGCCAACACATGCTTGCCGGCCGGGAGCATGGTGACCACGACCTCGGCGCCCCTCACGGCTGCAGCTGCACTGTCGGCGATCTCAGCGCCCGCGCTCTTGGCCTGCGCGCGCGAAGCCTCGACCAGATCGGACGCGACCACCTTGTGGCCTGCCTTCACCAGGTTGGCGGCCATCGGTCCGCCCATATTGCCGAGGCCGATGAATGCGATCGTTGCCATTGTTGTTTCCTCCCCTCGGATGTCGGTCTTATCTGCCTTGTGGGAATGTGAGCTCGTCGGCGCCAATCTCGGCCAGATACGGCGCCAGCATCTCCGGCGTCACGGCGTCGATCTCCGGTGGCGACCAGCGCGGGTTGCGGTCCTTGTCGATGATCGCGGCGCGCACGCCCTCGCGGAAATCGTCGCTGCGAAACACCTCCAGCGCCGCGCGATATTCCCGCACCAGGCAGTCCTGCAGCGAGCTTGCATTGCGTGCCAGACGCAGCAGCTTCAACGTCACCACCATGCCGCGCGGCGACTTTTCGCGCAGGGCCTTCAAGATGGACAGTGCGAGCTCCGAGCCGTCCTGTTCAAGCGCCGCCACGATGTCGTGCATGCTGTCGTGCCCGAACCAGCGGTCGATCCTGTCCTGCAGCGCCGCCACCGGGCCGGCGTTCTCGCCAATGGCAAAGCCCTCGATCAGCCGCTCCACCTCGCTCGATAAGGTGCCAGGTCGGAGCTTTGTCAGCACCTCGCGCAAGGCCGGCCATTTTTCTGATGGCACGACCGTATCGGCAAAGCGGGCATGGATTGCATCAGGGCCGTTCATGGTCTGGCCGGTCAGGCCGAAATAGGTGCCGAGTTCGCCGGGCGCGTGCGACAACAACCAGGTGCCCCCGACATCGGGGAAAAAGCCGAGGCCGACTTCGGGCATCGCCAGCTTGGTTTTTTCAGTCACGATGCGGTGGCGGCCGTGCGCCGAGAGGCCGACGCCGCCGCCCATCACCAGGCCATCCATGTAGGCGACATAAGGCTTCGGAAACGACGCGATACGCGCGTTCATGACGTATTCCTGGCGCCAGAACCGCTTGCCGAGATCGCCGCCCGACTTGGAGCTCTCGTAGAGCCCGCGGATATCGCCGCCTGCGCACAGCCCGCGGTCGCCGGCGCCTTCGAGAATGATCACGGCAACGGCCGGATCGGCCTCGAACTGGTCGAGCGCGGCATCGATGCCGAGCGACATCTCCAACGTCATGGCGTTGATCGCCTTCGGCCGGTTGAGCCGGATGACGCCCGCCGATCCCTCGCGGCGAACGATCAGGTCGCCTTCCGTCCCCGCCTCGCTCACCTGGTCCCCTCGATCAATTTGCGGGACACGATCAGCCGCATGATCTCGTTGGTCCCTTCCAGGATCTGATGCACGCGCAGATCACGCACGATCTTCTCGATGCCGTATTCGCTCAAATAGCCGTAGCCGCCGTGCAACTGCAGCGCCTGGTTGGCGACCTCGAAACCGACATCGGTGCCGAAGCGTTTGGCCATCGCGCACAGCATGGTGGCGTCCGCATCCTTGCGGTCGAGCGCGGCGGCGGCGCGCCAGACGAAGGTCCGGGCCGCCTCGAGCTCGATCGCCATGTCGGCAATGCGGAACTGCAGCGCCTGGAATTCATCGAGCCGCTTGCCGAACGCCTTGCGCTCCCGGGTGTAGGCCAGCGTCTTGTCGAGCGCATTTTGTGCACCACCAAGAGAACACGCGGCGATGTTGAGGCGACCGCCGTCGAGCCCGGCCATCGCGATCTTGAAGCCGATGCCTTCGTCGCCGAGCCGGTTGATGACAGGCACGCGCACATTCTCGAAGGTCACCGCGCGGGTCGGCTGTGCATTCCAGCCCATCTTGCGTTCATTGGCGCCGAACGAGACGCCCGGCGTATCAGCGTCGATCACGAGCGTCGAGATGCCGCCGGGTCCCTCGCCGCCCGTGCGCACCATCGCGACCAGGAGACCGGTGCTGCCCGCGCCCGAGATGAACTGCTTCTGCCCATTGAGGACGTAGTGGTCGCCGTCGCGTACCGCGCGGGTGCGAAGCGCTGCTGCATCCGAGCCGGCGCCCGGCTCGGTCAGACAATAGCTTGCGATCAGCTCCATGGTGCAGAGTCTTGGCAAGTAGGCTTGCCGCTGCGCCTCGGTGCCGAAGGTGTCGATCATCCACGACGCCATGTTGTGGATCGAGATGAACGCTGACACGGTCGGGCACCCCGTGGCCAGCGCCTCAAAGATCAGCGCGGCGTCGAGGCGGCCCAAGCCGGAGCCCCCGACATCGTCACGGATATAGATGCCGCCCATGCCGAGGTGTGCGGCTTCGCGCATCACCTCGATCGGGAAATGCTTCTCCTCGTCCCAGCGCAGCGCGTGCGGGGCGATCTTCTCCGCGGCAAAGCTTCGCGCCATCTCGCGAACTGCCACCTGATCCTCGTTGAGAGCGAATTGCATTCGTTCTCCGCGTCTCCCTGTTTTGTTGGCCTCAGTTTGTGTCACACGCTCGTCATTGCGAGGAGCGTCAGCGACGAAGCAATCCATGCCGTCTCTGCGGAAAGATTCTGGATTGCGTCGCTTCGCTCGCAATGACGAACAGGAGCCCTTAGGGGCTCCTGTTCTTGTCACTTCATGGTCGGAATCGAGAACTCCGCGCCTTCCTTGACGCCCGAGGGCCAGCGCGAGGTCACGGTCTTGGTCTTGGTGTAGAAGCGGATCGAATCCGGGCCGTGCTGGTTGAGATCACCGAAGCCGGAGCGCTTCCAGCCGCCAAAGGTGTAATAGGCGATCGGCACCGGGATCGGCACGTTGATGCCGACCATGCCGACATTCACCTTGGCCGCGAAATCGCGCGCGGCGTCGCCATCGCGGGTGAAGATCGCGACACCGTTGCCGTAGTCGTGCTCGGACGGCAGCGCCAGCGCCTCGGCGTAATCCTTGGCGCGCACCACCGAGAGCACGGGGCCGAAGATCTCCTCCTTGTAGATGCGCATGTCCTTGGTGACGTTGTCGAACAGACAGCCGCCCATGTAGAAGCCGTTCTCGTAACCCTGCATCTTGAAGCCGCGACCGTCGACCGCGAGCGTCGCGCCTTCCTTGATGCCGATATCGACATAGTTCTTGACGCGCTCGACCGCCTCTTTGGTCACCAGCGGGCCGTAATCGGCGGAGGGATCGATCGAGGTGCCGATCTTCAAGGACTCCACCCGCGGGATCAGCTTCTCCATCAGCCGGTCGGCGGTGGTCTTGCCGACCGGCACGGCCACGGAAACGGCCATGCAGCGCTCGCCGGCCGAGCCGTAGCCCGCGCCGATCAGCGCGTCGACCGCCTGGTCCATGTCGGCATCGGGCATCACGATGGCGTGGTTCTTGGCGCCGCCGAAGCACTGGCAGCGCTTGCCGTGGGCGGCAGCCCGCTCATAGATATATTGCGCGATCGGCGACGAGCCGACGAAGCCGACCGCCCTGATATCAGGATCTTCGAGGATCGCATCGACCGCCTCCTTGTCGCCATTGACGACATTGAGGACGCCCGGCGGCAGGCCGGCCTCGATCATCAACTCGGCAAGCATCATCGGCACCCCGGGATCGCGCTCGCTCGGCTTGAGGATGAAAGCATTGCCGCAGGCGATGGCAGGGGCGAACTTCCACATCGGAATCATCGCCGGGAAATTGAACGGCGTAATGCCGGCAACGACACCGAGCGGCTGGCGCATCGAATAGATGTCGATGCCGGGGCCGGCGCCCTCGGTATATTCACCCTTCATCAGGTGCGGAATGCCGCAGGCGAATTCCACCACCTCCAGGCCGCGCTGGATGTCGCCCTTGGCGTCGGGAACGGTCTTGCCATGCTCGCGCGCGAGCAGCTCGGCGAGCTTGTCGTAGTCGCGCTGGGCAAGCTCCAGGAATTTCATCATCACGCGGGCGCGCCGCTGCGGGTTGGTCGCGGCCCAGGCTGGCTGTGCGCCCTTGGCATTTTCCACCGCCGCGCGCACCTCAGCGCGGGAGGCCAGCGCCACCTTGGCCTGCACCTCGCCGGTCATCGGCTCGAAGACGTCCGCAGTGCGACCGGACCCGCCCTTGACCTCGCGGCCGCCAATGAAATGACCGATCGAACGCATGGGCTTTTCCTCCACAAAATGAGCCGTGCCGGTTGGGCCGGCATCTTGCAGTCTTTGGCAGTTTTGGGAAGGGCTTAGCCGCTGGCCGGCGCTGCGAAAATGCCGCCCCTGGGGTGCGGCGGACCAGCCGCGCCAATGAGCCGCGGCAAAGGCCGTGGCGGCAAGATGCGTCAGCGCTTTCGCGGGGCCGCGGTCTTGCCCGCCGGGCGCTTCCTCGCGGCGGGTTTGGTCGCGGCTTGGGTATCCTTGCCCCCGGTCCCGCTCGCCAGGGCCGCGTCGCGCCCGGCGCTCATGATCTCCTCGGAGAACTCGCCGCTGCCGGCGATGCGCGCCATCACCACCGTTCCGATCAGGGTCGCCAACATGCCCGAAGCCCGCTTGCGCGCCGTCTTGCGCGGCACGTCCGGAATCTGGTCGGCAAACAGCTCGACCATCTTGTCGAGCTTGGCCGCAAAGGCCTTGCGGGCCTTGGGACCTTCGCGGGCGATTTCAGCCCCGAGTGCCGGAACCGCACAGCCATGGCCGGCGTCATCGCGATGCTGGGGGCTCAGATAGCGGTCCACGATCGCCGCAACCCGCTTCTCCGGCGCGACCTCGGGCAAGTCCTTCTGCCAACGCGCCATCGAGCGGTCGAGCGCATAGTTGAAGGCTTCGATGACCAGCGACTCGCGCGAGTCGAAATGCGCATAGAACCCGCCATGGGTCAGGCCGGCCTCCTTCATCAGGTCAGCGACCCCGACGCCATGCGCCCCCTTCTCGCGCAACCGAACCGAAGCCTTGCGGACGATACGGTCGTGGGTCTCTGCCTTATGTTCCGGAGAATAGCGCATGGCCGTCCTATGAAATGTTCCCAATCATATAATAGCAGCTCCGCGGCGTGATAGCTGCACCTATTTGATGAATTTGTGTTTGATCTAGCTCAAGATCGTTGACAACCGCGCGATCAGTCGTCGAATTGCGATGTGCGGATTACCATTGGATTACGGGAACAGCCATGGACATGCTCAATGCCCATTGCGGCATCAGCCGCGACGACCGCGGCGTGGTCCGACTCACGATCTGCAAGGCGGGCGCCCTGAATATCCTGGGCTCCGCCGCGATCGACGCCGTCTGCGCCGGACTGGAGACGCTGGCGGCCGATTCAAGCATCCGCGTGCTCGTGCTTTGCGGCGAAAGCGAGAAGAGCCTGATTGGCGGCGCCGACATCAAGGAAATGGCCGGCCTCGATCAGACATCCGCAGAAACGTTCATCACCCGCCTTGCAGGATTATGCGAAGCGGTGCGCGTATTCCCCGCGCCCGTAGTTGCCCGGATACCCGGCTGGTGCCTCGGCGGCGGACTGGAAGTCGCAGCCGCGTGCGATCTCCGCGTTGCGTCGCACAACGCGAAGTTCAGCATGCCGGAGGTCCGGGTCGGCATTCCCTCGGTCATTCACGCCGCACTCCTGCCGCGGCTGATCGGCTGGGGCCGCGCCCGCCGGCTGCTGCTGACGGCGGAAACCATCGACGCGCCGACCGCGCTTGACTGGGGCCTGGTCGATGCCGTGGCCCCGGAAGGCGGGCTGGATGCCGCGGTCGAACAGACCGTGGAAGCGCTGCTCGCCTGCGGGCCCGCGGCACTGCGCGCCCAGAAGGCGCTGTTGCGGCAATGGGAGGAGCTGCCCCTGAAGGAGTCCGTCGCGGTGTCGATCGGCGCGTTCGGGCGCTCGTTCCTGACCGATGAGCCGAAGCGGCTGATGCAGGCCTTCATCGATCGGAAGCGGTAATCCGCAACTTTCTCCAAGACGGTCTCGCCCTTTTGTCGGAAGGATGGTCGCTGCGGACAGGCAGAGGTCGAGCGGCTCGTCAAGGCCCGCGCAAGCGGAGCATTCAGTCATCGCTGGTGTTTACTGGATCATCCGCTTTTCGCGGATGATGACGACAGCGGTCGCGGTATCCACCATCCATCTCGCGGCAAGTTTAGGCCCGCATGTCCATTGAAACCTTTTGCAGCGCATTATATGATGCGTGTAATATTATAGAAATCAAGGGAACATGCCATGGTCACCCTTCCTGATCCCGTCGTCATCGTCTCCGCCGCGCGCACGCCGCTCGGCCGCTTCATGGGCGAGTTGTCGTCGTTCAGCGCCAACAAGCTCGGCGCCCATGTCATCAAGGCGGCGCTGGAGCGCGCCACCCTCGCCCCCGACAAGGTCGACGAGGTATTCATGGGCAATGTGCTGCCGGCCGGCCAGGGTCAGGCGCCTGCCCGGCAGGCCGCGCGCGGCGCGGGCCTGCCCGATGCCACCGGCGCGACCACGGTCAACAAGGTCTGCGGCTCCGGCATGAAGGCGACCATGCTGGCGCACGACATCATCCAGGCCGGCTCGGCCGAGATCGTCGTCTCCGGCGGCATGGAGAGCATGACCAATGCGCCCTACCTGCTGGCGAAGGCGCGCGGCGGCTATCGCGCCGGCCATGACCGCATTCTCGACCACATGATGCTCGACGGGCTCGAGGACGCCTACGAGACCGGCCGCTCGATGGGCGATTTCGGCGAGGCGACGGCGGAGGCCTATCAGTTCACCCGTGCCGACCAGGATGCCTACGCGATCGAGACGTTGACGCGCGCCCGCCGCGCCGTCGAGGGCGGCGCCTTCAAGGCCGAGATCGCGCCGATCCGCGTGCAGGAGAAATCAGGCCCGCGGGACATTGCCAATGACGAACATCCGCTGAAGGTCGATCCGGCCAAGATTCCGGGCCTGAAACCCGCCTTCCGCGCCAACGGGACCATCACGCCCGCCGCCTCCTCCGCCAATGCCGACGGCGCGGCTGCCCTGGTGCTGACGACGCGCTCGCGCGCCGACCGCGACGGCCTGCCGGTGCTTGCGGAGATCAGGGGCCATGCCACCCACAGCCAGGAGCCGCAATGGTTCACCACCGCCCCGATCCCGGCGATCCGCAAACTGCTCGACAAGGTCGGCTGGAGCGTCGGCGATGTCGACCTGTTCGAGATCAACGAGGCCTTTGCCGTGGTCGCGATGGCCGCGCAGCGTGACCTCGGCATTCCGCGCGAGCGGCTGAACGTCAACGGCGGTGCCTGCGCGCTCGGCCATCCAATCGGCGCCACCGGCGCACGGCTGATCGTGACCCTGCTGCATGCGATGGAGGCGCAGAACCTGAAACGCGGCGTCGCTGCGCTGTGTATCGGCGGCGGCGAAGCCACCGCGATCGCGGTGGAGCGGATCGCCCGGTAAATCCTCTTGTCCCAAAATGAGGGAAGCTCGCCATTTCGGCCACGCGAACTTCCCGCCAAAATGGGCCGGCAAACCCTCACATCATTAATCCGAGGCGACATGATTTCGAACTGGCTCGCGGCCGCGCTGTCCCGCCGCAACATCCACTACGGCTGGGTGATGGTGGCCGTCACCTTCTTCGCCGCACTGGTCTCGGCCGGCACCGTGGGCGCGCCCGGCGTCTTCATCGTGCCGCTGCAGCAGGAGTTCGGCTGGAGCACGGCGGAGATCTCCTCCGCGCTGTCTATCCGCTTCATCCTGTTCGGGCTGATGGCGCCGTTCGCCGCCGCGCTGCTGAACCGCTACGGTTTGCGCAACGTGGCGCTCACCGCCCAACTGACCGTGGTGTCGGCGCTGCTCGCCTCGCTGGCCATGACCAAGGTCTGGCACCTCATCGCTCTGTGGGGCGTCGTGATCGGGATCGGCACCGGCATGACCGCGCTAGTGCTCGGGGCGACGATCGCAACGCGCTGGTTCGCGGCCCGGCGCGGGCTCGTGGTCGGCGTGATGACCGCGAGCGTCGCGACCGGGCAACTGGTCTTTCTGCCGCTGCTCGCGAGCCTCACCGACCACCTCGGTTGGCGGATGTCACTCGGGCTCGTCTGCGTCATGCTCTGCGTCTCCGCGACGGCGGTGATGCTGCTGATGCGGGACCGGCCGAGCGATGTCGGCCTGCGGCCGTTCGGCGACAAGAGCACTGAGCCGATCGCCGCGCCGCCACCGGTCACCACGCCGATTCTGGCCGCGGCACTCGGCACCTTGCGTGACGTGTCCCGCTCGACGGTGTTCTGGATCCTGTTTGCGACCTTCTTCATCTGCGGCGCCTCGACCAACGGCCTTGTCCAGGTGCATCTGATCCCGATGTGTCTCGACTTCGGCATTCCGCAGGTGCAGGCGGCGAGCCTGTTGGCCGCCATGGGCATCTTCGATTTCTTCGGCACCATCGTGTCGGGATGGCTGTCGGACCGCTACGACAATCGCTGGCTGCTGTTCTGGTATTACGGCCTGCGCGGTCTGTCGCTGGTGTTCCTACCCTTCAGCGACTTCTCGTTCTATGGCCTGTCGGTGTTTGCGATGTTCTACGGCCTCGACTGGATCGCGACGGTGCCGCCGACCGTCCGCCTGACGGCGCAACGGTTCGGCACCGAACGGGCGAATCTCGTGTTCGGCTGGATCTTCGCCGGACACCAGCTCGGCGCCGGCACCGCCGCTTTCGGCGCCGGCCTGTCGCGCACGCTGTTGCAAAGCTATCTGCCGGCCTTCTTCATCGCCGGCGCGCTCTGCATCATCGCTGCGCTCTTGGCGCTTGCGATCGCGCGGCAGGCCAAGCCGGTGCTTGCCGCCGCCTGAACGAGGAAGGCGAGCAGCGAATGGCGGAGACGACCCGCCATTCGCCGATCCCTCTTGGCAATTCGCCTTTACGGCCGCGTCGTCATCGCGGTCGGCGGGCCCGGGATTCGTAAAGGCTCGGCGAGGCGCGCGAACTCGCAGAGCAGCGCGCGGGTCTTGCGGGGATCGATGATCTCCTCGACCCAGAACTTTTCGGCCGTGCGGAACGGCGAGCGCAGCTTGTTGAGGCGTTCCTCGATCTCCTTCAGCTTCGCGGCCGGATCAGCCGCGGCGTCGATCTCGGCGCGATAGGCGGCCTCGATGCCGCCCTCGAGCGGCAGCGACCCCCAATAGGCCGACGGCCATGCATAGCGGATCGAGAAGCGATCGGCGGGCTGATGCACGACGCCGGCGACGCCGAAGGAGTTGCGCACGATCACCGTGCACCATGGCACCGTCGACTGATTGACGGCGGCCATCGCGCGCACGCCATGGCGGATGGTCGCCGCCTTCTCCGCCTCGAGCCCGATCATGAAGCCCGGGCAGTCCATCAGATAGACGACGGGCAAATGGAAGGTCTCGGCGAAATCGATCCAGCGGATCACCTTCTGACACGCATCCGCGGTCCACGACCCGCCATAATGGAACGGGTCGCTGGCGAGCACCATCACCGCGCGCCCCTCGAGTCGCGCCAGGCCAACGATGATCGGACGGCCGAAATTCTGCGCCACCTCGAAGAACGAGCCGTTGTCGACCACGGCCTCGATGATCGGTCGCATCTTGTAGACTTGGCGGCGGTTGCGCGGCACTGCGCTGATCAGCGTCTCCTCGGCGCGCTGCGGATCATCGTGGCACGACACGGTCGGCGGCAGCTCATGGACCGACGACGGCAGATAGGACAGGAAACGCCGCGCGCAGGCGAAGGCCTCCTGCTCGGTGTCGACGGCATGATCGACCGCGCCGGCCCGGGTCTGGATGTCGGCGCCGCCGAGCTCCTGCTTGCCGAGATCCTGGCCGAGGCGCTTCACCACCGGCGGGCCGGCCACGAACATCGCCGACGATCTGGTCATGATCGAATAGTGGCTGGCGGCGAGCCGCGCCGCTCCGAGCCCTGCGACGGATCCGAGCCCGAGCGCGACCACCGGCACGCAGGACAGGTTCTCCGTCGTCAGCCGGTACCAGCGATTGCCGCCGATGCCGCCCGGCAGGTTGGCCGCGCCCTTGGTCTCGATCGTCTTCACCGAGCCGCCGCCGCCCGAGCCCTCGATGATGCGGATGATCGGCAGGCGGAAGTCGTGCGCCATCTCTTCCGCCATGATCGGCTTGGCGGCGATCGAGGCGTCGGCAGAGCCGCCGCGCACGGTAAAATCGTCGCCGACCACGACGACGGTGCGGCCGTCGATGCGGCCGCGGCCGAACACGCAATTCGCGGGCGTCAGCTGTTTCAGCTCGCCCTGTTCGTCGTATTCGCCGAGGCCGGCGATGGCGCCGACCTCGTGAAAGCTCCCGGAGTCGATCAGCCCGTCGATGCGTTCGCGGACCGTGAGCCTGCCCTGGTCGCGCTGCCGCTGGACCTTGTCAGCCCCGCCCATCTCCCGCGCGAAGGCTTCGCGCCGGGCCAGTTCGTCGAGCTCGGGCTGCCAACTCATCCACTTCCTCCGTCATGGTGATCTTATTGTTGTTCTTATGATTGCTCTTGGCGGTCACCGGAAGCGGCTTTCTCTCCATGCGATTGTTGAACACGTCCGTCTCCGCACCCTGCAGCAGGGCGCCGATGGTGCGGCCGAGCTCGAGCATCGGGCGTGCGACCTCCTCGTGCAGCCGTGTCTCGTCATACATCGCGGCCAACAGCCCGATCGTCAGCACGACATAGGTCTGGTATTGCGGCGACCACAGAGGCAGCGCCAGCCCGTTGATGTGCGGGCTCCACAGGCCGCAGGCAACGACGTAGCCGCGCTCCTTCAAGAACTGCCTGTTGTGCTCGAGCCGCGGCCGCAACAGCTTTGCGGCTTCCGGCATCTCCCGCTCCATCTCGGCTAGCAGCGCATCGCCCATCTCGGGCTCGAGCGCGGCCACATAGGCGTGGCCGGCGGCGGTGCTCGCCATCGAGATCCGGCTGCCGGTCGTCTCTTGCAGGCCGACCGCGTTCTCGGAGCGACCGAATTCCAGATAAACCAGATGGAACTGGTCAGGGATCACGAAGCCGATCGTGCCGGGCAGTTGCTCGGCGAGATCCTGCAGCCGCTGTCGGATCAGATGGCGCAGCTGCAAGCCGCGCGTCATCGATGTGCTCATCGCGACCGCACTCGGACCGATGCGGTATTTCTGATCGCGCGGCAGATAGACCAGCTGCCCCATCCGCGTCAGCGTGTGCGTCAGCCGCGACACGGTCGAGCGCGGCAGGCCGCAACGGTTCGAAATTTCCAAATTGCCGAGCCGCGACTCGTGCCCCTCGAAACAGCGGAGCACGTCAAAGGCTCGCGAAACCACCTGAATAACATCACCCTCGCCGGCAAGGTCTCCGGGGAGCATCCCCACCCTGCTCAGCCGCTCCGAGCGTCGTCCCATGCGCTTCCTGCTCTATTCCATTTTGCGGAATAATATTCCGCTTGCAGAACAAGCTACATCAGGCACTTTGCAGCGACAACAACAAGCCGTGCACGAAAACAGATGAGTTTCAGCGTGTTGGCACAAGACGTTGGTCGTGAGGGAGCGGGATGCCGGAGATCAAGGTGGTCACTGATGTCGCGGGCCGCGTGTGCGCGGTGCCCGCGGAAATTGGTAGTAGAATTGGCAGTGGCGACGAAATCGTGATGGTCGAGGCCATGAAGATGGAGATCCCGGTGCCCTCGCCGGCCGCCGGCAAGCTGATATCGCTGCTGATCAAGATCGACGACGTCGTTGCCGAGGGCCAGGTGGTCGCGATCATCGCGACCTGACATCGGCCCCATCGGCATGCAGCGGCAAGATTTGACCACGTCTGCGGAAAGAGTGGGCTGGCTGATGGAGCACGCCTGCGACATAAACCGCCGGAGATGATTCCCGGCGAGCTAGATCATGACGACATCACGCCCCAGACCGCTCCGCAATCCCCAACACTGGGCCACTGCGTCGCTACCGCCGCTGCAGCGGTTTCTCTCGGCCTGCCATGCGGATTTCTGGCCCGACCACGACGGCGCGGTCGCCGACTACATCCCCGAGCTCAGCAAAGCCGATCCGTCGCATTTCGGCATCGGCCTCGCTACGCTCGACGGCCACATCTACGAAGTCGGCGACAGCCGCATTCCCTTCACCATCCAGTCGATGTCGAAGCCGTTCGTGTTCGCGCTGGCGCTCGATACGCTCGGCGCCGACAAGGTCGAACGCGTGATCGGTGTCGAGCCCTCAGGCGATCCCTTCAATTCGATCCGCCTCAACGCCGACAACCATCCCTTCAACCCGATGGTCAATGCCGGTGCGATCACCTGCACCGGCTTGATCCGTGAGGCCAAGGGCGACGGCGCGTTCGATTATATCCGCGAGGCACTCGGCCGCTTCGCCGGCCGGCCACTCGATGTCGATGACGCCGTGTTCGCCTCGGAAAGCGCGACCGGCGACCGCAACCGTGCCATCGCCTATCTGCTGCGCACCTCCAACGTCATCCGCGAAGACGTGGCTGCGGTGCTCGCGGTCTACTTCCGGCAATGCGCCGTGCTGGTGAGCGCACGCGACAGCGCGATCATGGCGGCCACGCTCGCCAATCGCGGCGTCAACCCGGTCACCGGCGAACAGGTGGTGAGCGCCTATGCGGTCTCGCGTACGCTGTCGGTGATGACCTCCTCGGGCATGTATGACTTCGCCGGGGAATGGATTTATCGCGTCGGCATTCCTGCCAAGAGCGGGGTCGGCGGCGGCATCCTTGCAAGCCTGCCGGCGCGGCTCGGGCTCGGCAGCTACTCGCCGCGGCTCGATCATCACGGCAACAGCGTGCGCGGCATCAAGGTCTGCGAGGCGCTGTCCTCGCATTATGGCCTGCACATGCTGAGCCGCAGCGACGATGCGCGGACCTCGATCATCGCCGACTACGATATCGGCGCGAGCCCGTCGCGGCGCAGCCGCCGCGCGCATGAGCGCAACATCCTCGTCCAACACCCCGACGCCGTGCGGGTGCTGGAGCTGGTCGGCACGCTCTCGCTGTCCAGCGTCGATTACGTCTCGCGCCGGCTGGCGGCCAACCAGAGACCGCAATTCGTGATCTTCGACCTGCGCCGGGTGACCGCGATGACGCCGGCGGGCTTGCGGCTGCTCGCCGAGCTGTTTCACGAGCTCGCCGACTTCCACGTCACCGTGGTGCTGTCCGGCATCCGCCGCAGCTCGGCGGAATGGCAGGACATCATCGAACGCACCGGCGACATCAACAATGTGCGCGACTTCTATCTGCTCGACACGGCCATCGAATGGGCGGAGGACCAGATCGTCTACCGCCATGGCGGGGCCATCGACTTCCTGGAGACCACCGAACTGTCCGAGCAGCCGCTACTGGCAGGGCTTTCCGAGACGGAGCTCAGCGAGCTTGCCGCGCTCGCGACCATCAAACACTATCAGCAGGGTGAACGCATCATCGCCGCCGGCGAGCCCGCAACGAGCCTGTTCTTCCTGCGCTCCGGTGCCGTCCACGTCACCCTGCCCGACGGCATCAGGCTTGCGACCCTGACGGCCGGCCAGGCCTTCGGCGAGATGGCGCTGCTGGAGCCGCAGCGCTCCGCCGACGTGCTCGCCGATTTTTCAGCCACGGCTTTCGAGATTCCGCTCGCTGATTTCAACCGCTTCCGCGACCAGCATCCCAAGGCCTGCGTTGCCATCATGCGCAACCTCGCCCAGCTTCTCGCTGACCGACTGATCGTCGCGAACGCCCGGCTGAATCTGCTGACACCGAATTAGGCGGCTATCGGCTTCTGCCATTCCATGACCACGAACCACGGCGCGCGACGGAAGCGTTCCTGATGCACGCGTTCGCCGGACACCGGCGCAGGCTCGGCGAAGAAGGCAAGACGAAGCCCGCTCTCGAGGAATGTCGACATATAGGCCGAGAGCGGACGGTGCCAGTTCTCGATCCGGATGCCCGACCACTCGAACCAGAACGGAAACTCCTCAAGATAGTGGTCCACCGGGAAATGCAGGTGGCGGCCGGCATCGTCCTTGACCCAACCCTGTGCTGCACCAGCCGAGGTGAAGCCGGTGAGGTTTGCGATCAGCACCGAACCGCCAGGCCGCACCACGCGCGCCATTTCGTGGATCGCGGCGCGGAAGTCCGGAATATCGATGAGCGTGATGTAGCTGATGACGAGATCGAAGCTTGCGGTTTCGAACTCCATCGCTTCCGCGCGGCCGGCGCGATAGTCGCCGGACGGATCGCGTTCGTGCGCGGTCTTCAAGAGCTGCACGGTGGGATCGATACCGGTCGCCGCGATCCCCATCGCGCTCAGCACCCGGCAAAATCGGCCTTCGCCGCAGCCGACATCGAGCGCGTTATGAAATCGCCCGGTCGCGATGCGCTCCCGCATGACGGGGTCGAGCACGTGCTCCCTTGCCCAATCGCCACGTTCGCCATTGGCGTCGATCCACGCCTGCGCGGATTCATCCCAGCCGTTACTCATAAGATCCTCCAATATGCCTTGCGCTCAAATGGTCGCTGCGTAGCTCAGCACTGCGCACACCAGCGTGCGTAATATTGCGTCTGACATGACATTGTCACGAAATCTCCGAGACACGCTTTCGAGGACAAATTACTTCAAGTTGCAATACACAGATCATCATCTATTCAAGTAGTCTCCTGATATTGCTGCCATTTGCGCGCGCTCGCCTAAACGTTACCGACAGTCCGACGCAGGACCAACATAACCGAGCCCAATTGGCGCCGCATTGCCAGACGATCTTTGGAACTGTCGATCGATGCCGAGTGGGGACTCGCAAAGCGAGATCGACGCAGGGGCGTTCCGAGTAAAATTCCAGCCAGCGTTCGCGCGTGTTTTTGCGCAGCGATGAGTCGTGTCCAGTGTCCAGGGAGGAAACGGCATGAAGGAAGCCACAAAGAGGGCGACGTCGGAGGCACTTGCGCACATGCTGGCGGTGACGGCGTTGCTCGTCATCGCCAGCGTCCTCTTCTACTGGCCATGAAGCTCTGTTTGGGGGTTCTGCGTATCAGTTTTTTCATCGCCGGAAAGATGAGGCGTGAGCCGTCGCGGCTCATTCGGGAGTAAGTACGAGTCCTGCGTTAGTAAGTATGCGTATGCGTAAAGAGTAAGTGTAAAGAGTAAGCGTAACGAGTAAGCGTAAAGCGTCTAACGGGTATCGCGCGCGCACGCTGCGATACGGGGCGGGACGAAGAGCTGCGTATGGCGTATCGTTCCGCCCCGGCACCCGGGGCGCAGATCACAGCTGGAATGCGACATCGGTGATGTCGCTGCTCACCGGCATCCAAATCCTCTGTCATTCCCTGGTTCATCGGACTCGGTTTCATCGTGGCGACAAAATGGCGAAGCTGTTTTGCGCTGCGGCGCGAATGACGCTGTGATGGCAGATCAACATCTCAATACGACTTCGGCAGGCCGAGCACCTTCTCGGCGATGAAGCTGAGAATCAGTTGCGGGCTGATCGGCGCGATCCGCGGGATCAGTGATTCGCGAAGATAGCGCTCGACGTGATATTCCTTGGCGTAACCAAAGCCGCCATGGGTCATCACCGCCTGCTCGCAGGCGTGGAACCCGGCCTCCGCCGCCAGATATTTCGCGCTGTTGGCCGCAGGACCGCAGGCCATTCCCCGGTCATATTGCCAGCCGGCCTGCAGGGTCATCAGCCATGCTGATTCGAGTTCCATCCAGTTCTTGGCAAGCGGATGCTGGATCGCCTGATTCATGCCGATCGGACGATTGAAGACATTACGCGACTTCGCGTAGGCGGCGGCGCGCGACAGCGCCAGATGGCCGAGCCCGACCGCTTCGGCGGCGATCAGGATGCGCTCCGGATTCATGCCGTGCAGGATGTAGTCGAAGCCGCGCCCCTCCTCGCCCAGTCGATCCTCGACCGGAATCTCAAAATCCTCGAAGAACAGCTCGTTCGAATCAACCGCCTTGCGGCCCATCTTTTCGATCTCGTGCACCGTGATGCGGCTGCGATCGAAGTCGGTATAGAACAGGCTTAAGCCATGGGTCGGGCGCTTGACCTCATCGAGCGGCGTGGTGCGCGCAAGCAGAAGGATCTTTTCTGAGACCTGCGCCGTCGAGATCCAGACCTTCTGGCCGTTGACGACATAGCGGTCGCCCTTGCGCACCGCACGTGTCTTCAGCTGCGTGGTGTTGAGCCCCGTATTCGGCTCGGTCACCGCGAAGCAGGCGCGCTCGCGGCCATCGACGATGCCGGGCAGCATGCGCGCGCACTGCTCCCTGGTGCCGAACACGACGACCGGATTGAGCCCGAAAACGTTCATATGGATCGCCGACGCGCCCGACATGCCGGCGCCGGACTCGGAGATGGTGCGCATCATGATCGCGGCGTCGAGGATGCCGAGCCCCGAGCCGCCATAGTCTTCGGGGATGCAGATGCCGAGCCAGCCGGCCTCGGCCATCGCTTTATGGAAGTCGGCCGGAAAGCCGCCCTCTTTGTCCCTTTCGAGCCAATAGGCATCGTCGAAGCGTGCGCAGATCCTGGCGATCGCGTCTCGGATCGCTTCCTGGTTCGCGGTCAGCGCGAAGTCCATCGTCTCACTCCTTTGCGGCTGGTGAAGCCGTCGTCACGCCGTCGCGGATCATCTCGGCGATCTCGTCAGATGAAAATCCGAGCTCGCGCAGGATGGCTTCGCCGTGCTCGTTCAGACGGGGCGCCGGCCGCGGCGGCTCAGCCTTGGTCTCCGACCATGTCGCGGATACCCGCATGCTGCGGATCGGCCCCTCGGTCGGATGCTCCACGACGGGAAAGAAATCGGTCGCGACCAGATGCTGGTCCTGCAGGACGCTTTCGAGGGTATGCATCGGCATGACAGGAATGTCGGCCTTCGCCAGAAGCTCGGTCCATTCGGCCGTCGTGCGGGTCAGAAAGATGCGCGCAAGCTCCGCATAGACCGCGTCGATATTGGCCGCGCGGCCGGCGAACGTCGTGAAGCGAGGATCGTCGCGCAGATCGGTGCGGCCGGATGCTACGAAGAAGGCCTCCCACTGCTTGTCGTTGTAGACGATCACGCAGATATGGCCGTCGGCGGTCTGGTACGGCCTGCGGTCGCGCGACAGATGCCGCGCATAGCCGCCTTTGTCGAGCGGCGGCTCGAAGGTGAGCCCGCCCATGTGGTCCCCCATCACGAAGCCGGTCATGGTCTCGAACATCGGGATGTCGAGCCGCTGACCGCGCCCGGTACGGTCGCGATGCACCAGGCTGGCGCAGATCGCGCCGACGGCCGTGAGCCCGACGATGCGGTCGACCAGCGCGTTCGGCACGTAGCGCGGCGTGCCATCGCCGCCGATCGCCATCAGATGCGCGAGCCCTGCCCCACCCTGGATCAGGTCGTCATAGGCGGGCTTGGCTGCATAGGGCCCGTCCTGGCCGAAGCCGAACACGCCGGCATAGATCAGCCGCGGATTGATCTTGGCGACGACATCATAGCCGAGGTTCAAGCGCGCCATCGCCTGCGGCCGGACATTGTAGACGAGAACGTCGGCATCCCTGAGCAGCCGCAGCACCGCCTCGCGTCCCGCGGGGTTCTTCAGATCAAGACAAATCGCCCGCTTGCTTCGGTTGGTATTGAGATAGACAGGCCCCATGCCGGGATGCCTGAAAGGCCCGACCTGGCGGGTGATGTCGCCTTCCGGCGGCTCCACCTTGACGACATCGGCGCCGTAATCGCCGAGCATCTGGGTGGCATAAGGCCCCATCAACACGGTGGTCATGTCGATGACCTTGATGCCCGCAAGCGGTCCCATGGTGACGTCGGCTCCCTGTGTTTGTTGCCTGCGAGCTAACGGCAGCGCGGCGGCGAGATCAAGCACGGCCGGCGTATGGGGGTATGCGTCTGTCGCCAGCAGCGAGGACATCATTCCGGCCACCGGACAAATCGGGCCTCCACGATGGCCTCCGGCATGCCAGCTGCGTCCATTTCGCAACCTGCGTTCTCGATCGAAGCAGCCTATGCTGACGCCGGCACCTCTATCGAGAGCAACCGATGCCCCCCGATCTCGTCCTGACCTTTCGCGCCTTCGCCTACAACAATGCCTGGGCCAATCACCGGCTGCTCAAAGCGTGCGAGAAGCTCGGCGGCGACGAATTCGCAGCCGAGCGCACCGGCTTCTTCCCGAGCCTGCAGCGCACGCTGAACCATATCTACATCATCGACCTATTCTACATCGATGCGCTCGAAGGCGGATGGCTGGGACCCGCGGCGTGGCAGAACGAACTGCCGTTTCCCCTGCTCGCGGACCTCAGACGCGCACAAGGAGCGATGGATCGGCGCCTGATCGCCTTCTGCGATGCGCTGACTCCCGAGAGGCTCAGTCACACGGTCCGGATCAACCGCGGCACGCGGGTGCAGACCGAACGCTGCGACCGAGTCTTGATGCATCTGTTCCAGCACGACATCCATCATCGCGGCCAGGCGCACGCGATGCTGTCAGGAACGGGCATCGCTCCGCCGCAACTCGACGAGTTCTTCGCCGCCGACGAAGCCCCGCTGCGGGCGGCGGAATTCGTCGAGCTGGGCTGGACCGAGGAGACAGTCTGGCGAGACTAACCGGCTCAATGCCGGCCTGCTGCGACGGCGCGAGCCCGGTGACGGCGCGCTTTCGCGACATTGCCGCAATCGCCCATCGAGCACCAGCGCCGGTTCTTCAGCCGGCTGTCATCGACGAACAGCCAGCCGCACCCGCGATCGTCCTCGCATTGCTTGATTAAGCATGAGGTGCGACCTTTACGGGCGAGGCTTGTCCGCTGGGTCTCGTTCAATGAACTCTCGCGGAACTCCGAATGAGTGGCCACTATAGTAAGCGACATCTGTGTCCTCGACAGTCGTACCGAATCCAAGCCAGTAGTAGCCATAAGCGTCAATTTCACTCACCTCACATGATTGGCCAACAAAGCTGCGCATTTCCGCTTGCTCGCTCGCGGGCAAGTCATGCACCAGCCAATCAGGCAAGCCAAGCAGCCTCACACGGTCCCCAACCTGAATGTCATTCGACACCTTAGCAGCCTCCCGAGTACCGCTCACCCTTTGGACCGGTGCATCTGCACGAGACATGAATTGCGGTGACGCTGCGACGTGGAAGCTCATGCCGGTTACGAAAAACCTGCCGAGGCTCGCGCCGTCACGGCTCGGAGGATACAGAAGACGGCCGTCTCGACCTACACCGGGACGGCCGCTGCGGAGATCGGAGCTTACGACTTCGCCGGCTCCAGGATCGAGACGTAGTTGGCGACGGCCGCGCCGCCCATGTTGAAGATGCCACCGAGCTGGGCGTTGGGCAGCTGCATGCCCTCGGGCGCCTGACCCAGGAGCTGCATGGCGGTCATCACATGCATCGAGACGCCGGTGGCGCCGATCGGGTGGCCTTTGGCTTTCAACCCGCCGGACGGATTGACCGGCAGCTTGCCGTCCTTCTGCGTCCAGCCCTCTTTGATGGCGCGGGCGCCCTGCCCTTTCGGCGTGAGGCCCATCGCCTCGTACTCAATCAGTTCGGCAACGGTGAAGCAGTCATGGGTCTCGACGAAGGAGAGATCAGAAAGCTGCACACCGGCCTTCTCCAGCGCGCGCTGCCACGCCACGGTGCAGCCTTCGAACTGCAGGATGTCGCGCTTCGACATCGGCAGGAAATCCTGGGCGTGCGCGGTGGCGCGGAAGTTCACCGCCTTGCGCATGCTCTTCGCCGTCTCCGCATCGGCCAGCACCAAAGCGGCGGCGCCGTCGGAGACCAGCGAGCAGTCGGTGCGTTTCAACGGACCGGCGACATAGGGGTTCTTCTCGCTCTCGGAGCGGCAGAAGTCGAAGCCGAAATCCTTGCGCAGCTGCGCATAGGGATTGGCGACGCCGTTCTTGTGGTTCTTGGCCGCGATCAGCGCCAGCGCGTCCGACTGGTCGCCATATTTCTGGAAATAGCCTTGCGCGATCTTGCCGAACACGCCGGCGAAGCCGCCGACCGTGTCGCCGTCTTCCGGCAGATAGGACGCCTTCAAGAGGTTCTTGCCGATCTCAGGCCCCGGCGTACGCGTCATCTGCTCGACGCCGACCACCAGCACGATCTTCGCCGCGCCGGCCTGGATGGCGCGGAGGCCCTGCTGCACGGCCGCCGAGCCGGTGGCGCAGGCATTCTCCACGCGGGTCGCCGGCTTGAAGCGCAGCGCCGGATCGGCCTGCAGCACCAGTGAGGCGGTGAAATCCTGCGGCGAGAAGCCCGCATTGAAATGGCCGAGCACGATCTCGTCGACGTCGCCAGCGGCGATGCCGGCGTCGGCGATCGCCTCGTTGGCGACCTTCACCACCAGGCTCTCCACCGTCTCGGCGTCGAACTTGCCGAACGGCGTATGGGCCCACCCCACGATGCTGGCTGTCATGATGTTCCTCCCAAGAACCAAATCGAGCGCAAATCAGGCGACGAAGTTTCCACCCAATTCGTCCTCGATGTGAATACGGATGATGTCATCGAAGCTATGCTCTTCCGTGGTGAAACCAAGCTCGCGGGCGCGCTTGGCCTCGAAATTGCGCGGCCAGCCATCGACGATGCCGATGATGAAGGGGTCGGGCACGCGCTTGATCCGGGCGGCGACCGTCTCGCCGGCCACGCGCTTGAGCGCAGCGATCTGCTCGCCGACGGTCGCGGACAGCCCGGGCATGGTGAGATTGCGGCGCGGGCCGATCTTCGCAGTATCCATGGTCGCGGCATGCAGCAGGAAGCCGACCGCCGAGCGCGGCGTCGCGTGCCAGTGGCGGACGTCCTCGGACACCGGCAGCACGGCCTCTTTCCCCGCGAGCGGCTCGCGCAGGATATTAGAGAAGAAGCCGGAGGCCGCCTTGTTCGGCAGCCCAGGACGGATGCAGATGGTCGGCAGGCGGATGCCAACGCCGTCGAAAAAGCCGCGACGGGTGTAGTCGGCCAACAGCAGCTCGCCGATCGCCTTCTGGGTGCCGTAGCTGAGCAGCGGCGTGTGGAAGAACTCGTCGCCGATCGCGTCGGGGAATGGCGCGCCGAACACCGCAATCGAGGAGGTGAAGACCAGCCGCGGCTTGTAGCCATCGCCGACCAGTCTAACAGCATCGAACAGCATCCGGGTGCCGTCGAGATTGATGCGGTAGCCCTTGTCGAAATCGAGCTCGGCTTCGCCCGAGACGATCGCGGCGAGATGGAAGATCACGTCGGGCCGACCGGCCACTAGCTTCTCGGCAAAACCGGGCACGGCGAAATCGCCCGCGACGGTGTCAACCGGGTAACCGGCCTTCTCGGGCTTGGTCGGTGCCACCACGTCCTGCAAGGTCAAGCGGCTGATCTCGGAATTGCCGAGCCTGCCGTCGCGCACCAAGCGCTCGACCAATTTGCGTCCGACCATGCCGGCCGCGCCCAGAACCAGGATATGCAAGGGGATACTCCTTTATTATCTATTCTTCTTGTCTTCTTGTGCGATCGACATCAGCGCTGCGGATGAATGCGCCCTCTCCCCTTGTGGGAGAGGGCTACACCGCTGCACGCGGCACACTTGGTTGGGTGAGGGGTTGGTGCCGCGAATTCCGTCTACGCGGAGAGAGACCCCTCACCCGGCAGCCTTTGGCTGCCACCCTCTCCCGCAAGGGGAGAGGGTGTACCACCCGTGCGGCACCATCTGCATTCACTTACGAGCCGCGCCTTTGCTACTCCTTCACCGCACCGGTCATCGCCGACACATAGTGCTCGACGAAGAAGGCGTACAGGATCACGAGCGGCAGCGAGCCGACCAGGGCGCCGGCCATCAGCGAGCCCCATTTGTAGACGTCGCCATCGACGAACTCGTTGACGATCGCAACCGGCACCGTCTTGTTCGGCGTCGATTGCAGGAAGGTCAGCGCGTAGATGAACTCGTTCCAGCACAGCGTGAACGAGAAGATGAAGGCCGAAATGAGTCCGGGGATCGCCAAGGGCACCACGATCTTGACCAGGATCTGCCAGCGGCTGGCGCCGTCGATCAGCGCGCATTCCTCGAGCTCGAACGGGATGGTCTTGAAGTAGCCCATCAACAGCCAGGTCGAGAATGGGATCAGCAGCGTCGGATAGACCAGGATCAGCGACAGTGGCGAGTCGAACAGGCCGTAGGCCTGGATGACCGAGGCCAGCGGAATGAATAGGATCGACGGCGGCACCAGATAGGCGAAGAAGATCAGGATGCCGACGGTATCGGCACCCTTGAAGCGCAGCCGCACGATCGCATAGGCCGCAAGCACCGATGCGATGATCGACAGCGTGGTGGCGCCGACCGCGACATACATCGTGTTCCACAGCCAGCGCGGATATTGCGTCTCGAACAGCAGCTTTTGGATGTGCTTGAAGGTCGGATGCACAACCCAGAACGGGTTGTAGGTGTTCATGTCGATCAGCTGCTCGTCCGGCTTGATCGAGGTCAGCCCCATCCAATAGAACGGGAACAAGAGCACGACCAGGATAACGAACAGCGGCAGATAAAGCGTGACCAGCCGTCGCGGCAGCGACTCCAGATAGCTCATACCTTCGCTGTCGTCGGAAGCGGCGAGCGCGGCCGCGTTCACGGTGGCCTGCGCAGCCGTCTTTGATTGCAGCATGGTGTCGGTCATTGGTCGGATCCTTGCTGCCATTTGCGCCGTTGCATGCCGAACCAGGAGATCGCGATCGCCGCAAGCAGGAACGGGATCATGGCGGTGGCGATCGCCGCGCCCTCGCCCAGCCGGCCCGAGATGATGCCGCGCTGATAGCTTAAGGTCGCCATCAGATGGGTCGCATTCACCGGTCCGCCGCGGGTCAAGGCCCAGATCAGCTGGAAGTCGGTGAAGGTGAACAGCACCGAGAACGTCATCACGACCGCGATGATCGGGGTCAGCAGCGGATAGGTGATGTAGCGGAAGCGCTGCCAGTTGGTGGCGCCGTCGAGCGTGGCGGCTTCATAGAGTGACGGCGATACGGTCTGCAGGCCCGCCAGCAGCGTGATCGCCACGAATGGCACGCCGCGCCAGATATTGGCGATGATCACGGAGGCGCGCGCCCAATTGGTATCGCCGAGGAAATCGATGTTGTGGTTGATGATGCCGAGCTTGATCAGCGACCACGAGATGATCGAGAACTGCGCGTCGTAGATCCACCAGAACGCGATCGCCGACAGCACCGTGGGTACGATGAAGGGGATCAGCACGATGGCGCGGATGATTGCCTTGAACGGCATGCGCCGGTTCAACAGCAGCGCGAGATAGAGCCCGATAGCGAATTTGATGGCGCTCGCGACGATGGTGTAGAGCAGCGTGTTGAATACCGCGAGCCAGAAGATGGCATCGTCCCAGAGCCATTCGTAATTCTCGAGGCCGACGAAGATGCCGGTACGGCCGATCTTCTCGTCGGTGAAGCTCATCCAGACGCCGAGCCCCAGCGGATAGGCCAGGAACAGGATCAGGAAGGCCGCCGCCGGCAGCATGAACCACAGCGCGATGAAGTTACGGTTGGTTTGCAGCCGCGACCACCAGGATGGCTCGCCTGAGGCCACCGCACCTGCGGGCAGCGAAGTCTGAACGGTACTCATTCCCAGAGCAGCTCCAACTTGAAACGTCGGGCGGGCAAAGCGAAGCGTGCCCACCGGCCTTCGGAAAAGACGGACGGTGGGCACGGCGCTTCGCGCCTTGCCCACCCTACGACCTCGAATGCGAACCGCCGGCGCACGAGCATGCGCGCCGGCGGCTAACCCTCACCGGAAGATGCGCTTGGCCGAACGTTCGGCCGTGGCCATCGCGGTCTTCACATCCTCGCGCCCGGTGCAGTAGTTCGCGAACATATCGACCACGACGAAATCGGCGATCGCGGCCGCCACGGCCTCGCCGAGCTTGCCGACGCCGGCCGGCGTCACCGCGGTCGCCGCCACCGAACGGTATGGCGTGGTCTTGGGATCGGCGGTCCAGATCGGATTGGCGTCGTAGGCCTTGAGGAAGTGCGACAGATAGCCCTGCGCCGCCTCGATCCACGGGTTGAACTGGTCCGGCTCCAGCATGAAGGCGGTGAATGCCTTGCAGGTCTGCGGATATTTGCTGAAGTTGTAGACCAGGATCGGGAAGCCGAGATGGAGCTCGCGGGTCTTGCCGTCGAGGCCCGCCGGCAGATGCGCGTGATTCATGTCCTCGGCGATCTGCGGGTTCTCCTTCTTCGCCGTGACATAGATCGAGATGCCGTTGACGGTGAGATAGAGCTGGCCGGCGAGGAAGGCCTTGTTGTTCGACGAGTCGTTCCAGGACGCCGTGCCCGGCACAAAATTGTCATAGAGGCCCTTGACGTATTCGAGCGCCTTCGCCGTCTCCGGCGAATTGATGACGACCTTGTTGTCCTTGTCGATCAGGTTGCCGCCATGGGCCCACAGCGCCCAGTGAACCCAGCCATTGGCGTCACCCGAAGCGTGACCGAGCGCCATGCCGGCCGGGGTGCCGTTCTTGTTCATGGCCTTCACCAGCTCGGAAAGGCCAGCAAGGTCCTTCGGGAATTCCTTGAAGCCCGCCTTCTCCATCGCCGCGACGCGGTAGTTGACGAGGCCGCCGGTCGCGGCCACCGGGATGCCGATCCACTTGCCGTCGAGCATGCCATAGGCCTTGCCCGAGTCGGTCCAGCCTCCGCATTTATTGCCGAGGTAATCCGCGACATCGGTCATGTCGACGCATTTGGCGGAGAACAGGAACGGCAGCGTGTAGAGGCCCCAGACCATGTCGAGCCCCTGCCCGGTATTGGCCGCGACCGAGGCCTTGGGCTGGACGTCGTCATAGGATTCGTTGGAGACGTTGATCGTGACGTTGTTGGCCTTCTGGAAGGCGTCAACGATCTTCATGAAGGCAACGTCTTCGGCCTCGACGAAGCGCTTCCAGCGCAGCAGGTTGATCTTGGCGCCAGGCTCCGGCTTCCAGGGCGACGTCTGCGCCCACGCCTTGGCATAGCCGAGCAGCTGTTCGCTGGACATGGTCGCGGCCGCGGCCAGCACGGTCGCGCCGCCCTTGAGCAGAGACCGCCGATCGGTCAGGAAATCAGCCATCTGAAGTTTTCTCCCATTGCAATATTCTGCTTGTTGTTGTGGTCGCGTCGAACGGCCGGCGGCTAAATCCTCCGGCCGTTATCCTTGTCGAACAGATGCGCCGCCGACGCCCGCGGACGCAGATGGATCTTTTCTCCCGGATTGACATCGTGACGGTCGCGGAACACGGCGATGATGTCCTGGCTGCCGATGCGGGCGACGATCTGGGTCTCCGATCCCGTCGGCTCGACCACCACGACCTCGGCCTCGATGCCGTCGCCGGCGAGTTCGAGATGCTCCGGCCGGACGCCATAGACCACCGGCCGGCCGTCGGAGGCCGCGGGCGCCGTGGCCAGCGGCAGCTTGGCGCCATTGTCCGTCTCGACATAGGCTTGGCCGTTGGCCTTCAAGTGACCGTTCAGGAAGTTCATGGCCGGCGAGCCGATGAAGCCGGCGACGAACTGGTTGTCCGGCTTGTCGTAGAGATCGAGCGGCGAGCCCATCTGCTCGACGATGCCGTCATGCATCACCACGATCTTGTCGGCCATGGTCATGGCCTCGATCTGGTCATGGGTGACGTAGACGGTCGTGGTCTTCAGCCGCTGGTGCAGCTCCTTGATCTCGGTGCGCATGGCCACGCGCAGCTTGGCATCGAGATTCGACAAAGGCTCGTCGAACAGGAACACCTGGGGGTCGCGCACGATGGCGCGGCCCATGGCGACGCGCTGGCGCTGGCCGCCCGAGAGCTGGCGCGGATAACGGTCGAGCAGCGGGGTGAGGGCCAGGATTTCCGCGGCCCGCGCCACGCCCTTTTTGATATCCTCGGGCCTGGCGCCGCGCAGCTTCAGGGAGAAGCCCATATTGTCGGCGACCGTCATATGCGGGTAGAGCGCGTAATTCTGGAACACCATCGCGATGTCGCGCTCTTTGGGCTGGACGTTGTTGACCACCCGTTCGCCGATCGAGATCGTGCCCGAGGTGATGTTTTCCAGCCCTGCGAGCATCCGCAACAAGGTCGACTTGCCGCAACCGGAGGGCCCGACCAGGACAACGAACTCGCCGTCATCGATCGGGATGGTCACGCCGTGCAGGACTTCGAACCCACCAAACGACTTCCTGACGTCGCGAATATGCACGGACGACATAGATCTGTTCCCTCCACGGACTTGCTATGCTTGCCACGGACGTTGCCGCAGCTTTGGTTTTGTTGCAAAGCGTCTTAGCAGAATTTTCGTACGGTGTCGTTGGATCAAAGTCGTAAGTTGCGACCTCTTGTCACTGACATTGCGTGCGGATTTTCGACATGCGACATTGGCCAACTTGTGAAGATGCACACGATCAGGGCATGTGTGCAGTGCGGGAGGAACCATGAACAAGCCGATGACCGGCGTACGGCGTCAACTGCGCTCCAGCGCGTGGTTCAACGATCCCACCAATCCGGGCATGACCGCACTCTATCTCGAGCGCTACCTGAATTACGGTCTGACCCGCGCCGAATTGCAGTCGGGCAAGCCGATCATCGGCATTGCCCAAACCGGCAACGACCTGTCGCCCTGCAATCGCCACCATCTCGAATTGGCACACCGCGTCCGCGAGGGCATCCGTGCCGCCGGCGGCATCGCGATGGAGTTTCCGACCCACCCGATCCAGGAGACCGGCAAACGGCCGACGGCGGCGCTTGACCGCAACCTCGCTTATCTCGGCCTGGTGGAGGTGCTGTTCGGCTATCCGCTCGACGGCGTGGTGCTCACCACGGGCTGCGACAAGACCACGCCGGCCTGCCTGATGGCGGCGGCGACGGTGAACATTCCCGCGATCGTGCTCTCGGGCGGCCCGATGCTCAACGGCTGGCACGAGGGCCAGCGCACCGGCTCCGGCACCGTGGTGTGGAAGTCGCGCGAGCGGCTCGCCGCCGGCGAGATCGATTATGAGGAGTTCATGGAGATCGTGGCCTCCTCGGCGCCGTCGATCGGCCATTGCAACACCATGGGCACCGCCTCGACCATGAACGCACTGGCGGAAGCGCTCGGCATGTCGCTGCCGGGCTGCGCGGCCATCCCCGCGCCCTATCGCGAGCGCGGCCAGATTGCCTATGAGACCGGCAAGCGCATCGTCGACATGGTGTGGGAGGATTTGAAGCCGTCCGACATCCTGACGCGCAAGGCGTTCGAGAACTGCATCGTGGTCAATTCGGCGATCGGCGGCTCGACCAATGCCCCGATCCATATCAACGCGCTGGCGCGCCATATCGGGGTCGAGCTCGACATCGACGACTGGCAGAAAGTCGGCCATGACGTGCCGCTGTTGGTCAACATGCAGCCGGCCGGCTTCTATCTCGGCGAGGAATTCCATCGCGCCGGCGGCGTACCCGCCGTCATTCACGAATTGATGCGGCACAACCGTATCCATGAGGACGCGATCACCGCGAATGGCCGCGCCATGGGCGACAATTGCCGCGAAGCGCCCAAGCCCGACGGCGAGGTGATCTGGAGCTACGACAAGCCGCTGGTGAAGGATGCCGGCTTCCTGGTGCTGCGCGGCAACCTGTTCGATTCCGCGATCATGAAGACCAGCGTGATCTCGACGGAATTCCGCGACCGCTATTTGAGCAACCCGAAGGATCCGAACGCCTTCGAGGGCCGCGCCATCGTCTTCGAGGGTCCTGAGGATTATCACCACCGGATCGAGGATCCCGCACTCGACATCGACGAGCACTGCGTGCTGTTCATCCGTGGCGCCGGCCCGATCGGCTATCCTGGCGGCGCCGAGGTGGTGAACATGCAGCCGCCGGCTGCGCTCATCAAGCGCGGCATCCTGTCCCTGCCCTGCATCGGCGACGGCCGGCAGTCCGGCACCTCGGGCTCGCCCTCGATCCTGAACGCGTCGCCGGAGGCCGCGGCAGACGGCGGTCTTGCGATTCTGAAGACCGGCGACCGGGTGCGCATCGATCTGAACAAGGGCTCGGCGAACATCCTGATCTCCGACGAGGAGGTCGCCAAGCGCCACGCCGAGCTGAAGGCCAAAGGCGGCTTCCAGCATCCGGCCAACCAGACACCGTGGCAGGAGCTCTATCGCAAGACCGTGGGCCAGCACGCCACCGGCGCCTGCATGGAATTCGCCACCCGCTATCACGACATCGCCGGTAAGGTCGGGGTGGCGCGCCACAACCATTAGCCGACCGGCGTCATTTCGGGGCGCGGGAAGCGCGAGCTATGATGCGCAATTGCGCATCTGAGAATCCATACTCCCCGATCGTGGTTATGGATTCCGGGCCTGCGTGCTTCGCACGCATCCCGGAATGACGACGAAAGAATTCGAGACAAGAAATTCGAGGAAGCTCCCCATGTCCGACCGCCTCAAGGGCAAGCGCGCCTTTGTCACCGCAGCCGCAGCCGGCATCGGCCGCGCCTGCGCCATCGCCTTTGCCCGCGAGGGCGCCACGGTGTTCGCGACCGATATCGACGAGAAGGGTCTCGCCACGCTGAAGAGCGAAGGCATCACCGAGACCGCTGTTCTCAATGTCCGCGACACGGCCGCCGTGAATGCGATGGCCGAGCGGGTCGGCAAGATCGAGATCCTGCTCAATGCCGCCGGCTTCGTGCATCACGGCACCATCCTCGATTGCTCCGACGAGGATTTCGATTTCTCCTTCGACTTGAACGTCAAGTCGATGCATCGCACCATCCGGGCCTTCCTGCCGAAAATGCTCGACCAGGGTGGGGGTGCGATCGTCAACATCGCCTCCGCCGCCGGCGTGTTCAAGGCGGCACCGAACCGCTACGTCTATGCCGCCACCAAGGCCGCAGTCGGAGCGCTGACCCGCTCGGTCGCCGCCGACTTCGTCGGCAAACAAATCCGCTGCAACTGCATCTGCCCCGGCACGGTCGAGACGCCGTCGATGCTGGGCCGGGCGGCGGCCGCCGGTGCAGGTGGCCTCGAGACCTTCATCTCACGGCAGCCGATGGGCCGGCTCGGCACCGCAGAGGAGATCGCGCATCTGGCAGTTTATCTCGCCAGCGACGAGAGCGCGTTCACGACCGGTGTCGCGCACTGCATCGACGGCGGCTGGACGCTGTAAATGACTCCTCGTCATTCCGGGGCAGCCGGCGCGACAAAATGGCAAAGCCATTTTGCGCGGAGGGCTGACCCCGGAATCCCGGCATGAGGAGCACGCAAGCCAGGCTCGAGATTCCGGGGTTCGCGCTTCGCGCGCCCCGGAATGACAACAAAATATCCCGGGGAAGAGACGCACATGAACCAGATCGACCTCACCAACCGCTGCGCCGTCGTCACCGGCGGCGCGCAAGGGTTCGGCCGCGCCGTCACCGAGCGCTTCGTCAAGTCCGGCGCCAAGGTCGCGATCTGGGATCACGACAGCGCGCTCGCAGACAAGACGGCGAAGGAAATTGGCTCCGCGGTCATCGCGCTCAAGGTCGATGTTACCGACTCCGCCGCTGTGGAAACGGTGCGCGATGAGACGCTGAAAGCCTTCGGCCGCATCGACATCCTCGTCAACAATGCCGGCATCGCCGGCGTCAACAGGACGGTGTGGGAGACCGATCTCGAGGAATGGCGCAAGGTGCTGCGAATCAATCTCGACGGCCCTTTCATCTGCTGCAAGGCGATCGTGCCCCAGATGCTCGCGCAGAAATACGGCCGCATCGTCAACATCGCCTCCATCGCCGGCAAGGAAGGCAATCCCAACGCCGCGCACTACTCGGCCTCGAAGGCCGGCCTGATCGCGCTGACCAAATCGCTCGGCAAGGAGCTGGCGCAGCATGACATCACGGTCAATGCCGTCACGCCGGCCGCCGCGAAAACCGCGATCTTCGACCAGCTGACCCCGACCCACATCGACTTCATGCTGTCGAAAATTCCGAAGGGTCGCTTCGTGCTGGTGGAAGAATTGGCCGCGATGGTTGCCTGGCTTGCGTCAGAGGACTGCTCGTTCTCGACCGGTGCCGTGTTCGACATCTCCGGCGGCCGCGCGACGTATTGATTGATTTTGACGTGAGCATCGCCGTTAGGGGCAACCTGTCATCGCCCGGCTTGACCGGGCGATCCAGTAATCGCCGGCAGCGGTTCTCGACCGAAGGGCCGCGGCAAGCTTCGCCGGCAAGTCCTCCAATGGCTTCGCAGCGACGTGTCGCACACCTAACCGTTCCTCAATGGAGCCGACATCATGATCCACGAAGGCGGTTGTTTCTGCGGCGCTGTGCGCTTCCGATGCGAAGGCGAGCCGCTCAATGTGCGCGCCTGTCACTGCCGCAATTGCCAGAAGGCAATGGGCGCGCCCTACTTCGCCCGCGCATTGTTCGAGCATCGCGCGCTGACTGTAGAAGGCAAGATCGCACGCTATCCGTCATCGGATGCGCTCGACCGGATCTTCTGCCCGACATGCGGAACGCGACTGTTCTCCTGGCGCAAGACACGGCCCGTGGTCGGCGTCGCGCTCGCCGCCTTCGACGACCGCAACGCCTTCGCGCCGACCGAGCATATCTGGGTGTCGGAGAAAATGGCGTGGGTCCAGCTCAACGACGGTTTGGCGCAATATCCAGAAAACCCAGTATAGTACCCGGGAACCGCGTATCCTAGGCTACGCGAGCATGCGTCTGGGAACACGCTCTTGAACATCTCTCTCTACGACATTTCGGTCTGGGTGCTGCCGCTGGTCATCGCCATCACCTTCCATGAGGCCGCGCATGGCTTCGTGGCGTGGCGGTTCGGGGACGAGACGGCGTTGCGACTGGGTCGCGTCAGCTTCAATCCGCTCAAGCATATCGATCCGTTCGGGACGCTGCTGCTGCCGGCCATGCTGCTGCTGTCGGGCTCGCCGTTCCTGTTCGGCTACGCCAAACCGGTGCCGGTCGACTTTCGCAATCTGAAACCTTTGCGGGCCGGCATGGTGATGGTGGCCCTGGCCGGTCCCGGCACCAACATCCTGCTGGCGGTCGCGGCCGCGCTGGCATTCCACGTGGTGCCGCTGGTCCCGCCAGAGGCTGCGCGCTGGGTGGCGCACAATCTGTACAATGCGGTGCTGATCAATATCCTCCTGGCTGTCTTCAACATCCTACCGATCCCGCCGCTCGACGGTGGCCGGGTCGCCGTCGGCCTGCTGCCCCGTCCATTGGCCGTGCCGCTGGCGCGCTTGGAACCGTTTGGCATGCTGATTCTGGTGGCGATTTTGATCCTTCTGCCCTTGGCTGGCGCCCAGTTCGGTCTAAATCTTGATGTTGTGTCAAGGCTGGTGCGCGCCACCACCGATTCTATCTTCCAGCTTCTTCTGCTATTGACCGGCAACGCCTAGTTCGAGGCGGGGATTGGGGAAACGAGACCCGAGGCATTCTTGGCTAAAGCTGCTGACATGATGATCGCGCGCCGTGCCGATACGCGGGCCCGGGCCGATTTCGCGACCTGGAAGATGATTGCCAAGCTCAACGGCGCGTCGGACCTGCCGCCGCAGGCGCAGGAGTTCCTCGCGAGCTACAAGACGAGGCTCGCCGACATGTCGGAGCACGAGGCCACGGAAGCCACCATCCGCGAAATGTACAAGGCCTATTATGCCGAGATGGGTGGCGGCGGCACCCCGCCGGAAGTGAAGGCCGCGCCGGCTCCGCAGCCGGTGACCGACAACGTCACCGCATTCCGCCGCCTGCCTCCGAAATCAAAGACCGCACAAAACGGGACCGCGACCAGACCGAAGCTTCCGGTCGCATTGATCTTCGCCTGCCTCGTCGTGGTCTATGTCGGGATCAGGCTCTATTGGCGCTAGGCGCCAAGGGGTATCGAGGCTACCTGCCGCACTTGTGCGGGCCTTACTCGGGGCGCACTCATTTGGGCGGTGTGAAGTTCACCGGAAGCGTGAACGGGAACTCATCGTCGGTCAGGCCGGCCGGCGGTTTTGGCACCGGATCAGACCGACGGACCATCGCAACCGCGGCCTCGTCATAGGCGGGATCGCCCGACGTCTCCTTGACGTCCACCGACACGACGTGGCCGAGCCTGTTCAGCACCAGCGCCAGCTTGACCTGAGCCTTCTTGTTCTTGCCCGGCGGAAACTTCTTGTGCAGCTCGAAATAGGCGCTGATCTTGCGGCCCCAGTTCGCCGTGAGCTTCTCCCGGTCCTTGCCGATGCCGACATTGGGCGCCTTCGCCTTGTCCGCCTCAGGCGTCTTCTCGTCGAACGAGCGTCGGGAACTGTCGATCGCGGCTTCCTGAGCATCCTGCGCCTGGGTCTGGACGGCGGCGACCTTCTGCTCCTCCTCGGTCGGCTTCTTCACCTCGCTGGTCGTAACCTGCTGGTCGGCTTCGTCCGTCGTGGTCGGCACCGCCTTGGGCAGATCCGTCTGGTCAGTCTCGGCCTTCTGTTCCGGCATGAACTGCGAGGGATCCTGCGCCTGCGAGTCCGGACCAACCGGCATATCGTCGCTTTCGACCTTCGGCGCGGCCATGTCGATGTCGATGACCTCGGCCCCGTTGGCGCCGAGGCCACCGATATCCTCGTCATCCTTGAGATGAGTCAGCGCCAGCGCCGCGCCGCCGAGATGCAGCATCAGCGCGCCGATCGCCGCGAAAGCCCACAGTCGCCGCGACGACCTGTTGCCGGTATCGAGATCGCTCATCGCCAGCGTCCCGCTGATCAAGGCTGCGCCGGCTGTGCCGCCGGAACCGAGCCGGGCGCCGCCGGTGCGCGCTCCAGGGCCACCAGCTTGACCTTGGTATAGCCGCCGGCGCGCAACAGCTCCAGCACCTGCATCAGCTCGCCGTATGGCACCACCTTGTCGGCGCGCAGGAAGATCGGCCGGTCCCGGCTGGCCTCCGGCGTCGTATCGAGCTCGTGGACGAGATCGACACGCTTGACCGCATTCTCGCCGATGGCCAGCGACAGATCCGGCTTGATCGAGACATAGATCGGCTTGTCCGGCTTCTTCTGCGGGGTCGCGGTGGACGTCGGCAGATCGATCGGAAGGTCGACGGTCGAAAGCGGCGCCGCCACCATGAAGATGATCAGCAGCACCAGCATGACGTCGATGAACGGCGTCACGTTGATGTCGTGGGTCTCGTCGAAATCGTCGTCGAGATCGCCTTCGGAAAGCGAGACAGCCATGGCCTACTCCGCTGCCCGCGAATGAATTGCAACGTGGCTGCGATCGAGATCGCGCGACAACAGCCGGCCGACCGTGCCCGAGGCGCGACTGACCTGCTCGAGATAGGCTTTGGTCACGCGCGAGAAGTGATTGTAGATGATGACCGCGGGGATCGCGGCGGCGAGGCCGATTGCCGTGGCGAGCAGCGCTTCCGCGATGCCCGGCGCCACCACCGCGAGATTGGTGGTCTGCGATTTCGAAATGCCGATGAAGCTGTTCATGATGCCCCAGACGGTGCCGAACAGGCCGACGAACGGCGAGATCGCGCCGACGGTGGCGAGCAGGCCCATGCCGACACGGACCCGGCGCGCCTCGGCGCGGGTGATCTCGGTAAAGCTCGAGGCCGCACGTTCCTTGATGCCAGCATCACTCGGCAGATCGCTCGACAGGCGCAGCTCCGCGATTGCGGCCTGGAGCAGCGACGAGAGCACGCTTCTCGAGCTGCCAACCGCAATCTGTGCCTCAGCCAGCGATCTTGCACTTGCGATCTTGCGCAGCAGACCGCCGAGCTTGCGCTGGAGCACGACAAACTCGATGCTCTTGGCGATCAGGATCGTCCAGCTTGCGACCGAGGCGAGCGCAAGCGCGATCATCACTGCCTTGACCACGATGTCGGCCTTCAGGAACATGCTCCAAGGCGACAATTCATCGAGGCCCACGGCGATCGATTTGCCGGACTTGGCGCTGCTCTCCGCACTCGGCTGAGCGGCCACTGCTGGTGATGCGTCGGTTGCCGGCGCCGCCGCGGTCGTCCCGGCTGCATTGAGTTGCGAGGCGTTCTCAGTCGCAGCTGCGTTGACCGCTGTTTGAGCCGATATCCCCTGAGAAGACCCCTGAGCTGAGGGCGTCCGGATCATCGGGGCTTGGCCAGGGGCTGTCTGCAAGGGCGGCGCTGTCACCTGCTGCGCGAAGGCGAGCGGTGGAGCGGCGACAAGCGCAAATGCGAGAGCGAAAGCGGCGCGAAAGCGAAACGATGTCATCATACTTCGGCCCAGTGGCGGATCAGGTTGTGATAGATGCCGGTCAATCTGACGGTTTCAGGATCGTCACGCCCCAGCCGCCCAGCAAGACCCTGGATCACATTATCGAGATCAAAGATCATACTGCGGACGTGAGCATCCCGTATCATGCTCTGCATCCAGAAAAAAGAGGCGACCCGTGCGCCGCGGGTCACCGGGGTCACCATGTGAAGGCTCGATGACGGATACAATATCGCATCGCCGGCGGGCAATTTCGCCTCGTGCGATCCGTAGGTGTCCTCGATCACAAGTTCGCCACCGTCGTACTCGTCCGGCTCGGCCAGGAACAAGGTCATCGACAGATCGGTGCGGATGCGCAGGCCCGTCAACGGATCGCCGCGCACGGCATTGTCGACATGGATGCCGAAATGGTGACCGCCCGAGGCCGCGTAGCGGTTGAACAGCGGCGGAAAGATCTGCAGCGGAATGGCGGCCGACAGGAAGCGCGGATTCTTCGTCAGCGCCGAGATGATCCGCTGCCCCAGCGCTCGCGCCACCTCACCATCCGGCGGCAATTGCTCATTGCGCTTGACCATGGCCGACTGCGCCCCGGCCGTCGAGCGACCGTCCTCCCATTCCGCCGCATCCATGATGCGACGGAATTCGGCGACGTCCGATTTGCTGAGAACTTCCGGGATGCAGACCAGCATGATGTCACTTCATGATCGCGTCAGTATCGCGCCGAGAGCACCAGATAGGCCGCGCGGCCCGGTGCCTCCAGAACGAACGGTGCCGAGCTCTGATAGAGCGCGTCGTAGTAGCGCTTGTCGAAGATGTTGTTGACGAACAGTTTCGCGGTCCAATGCTTGTCGATCTTGGCTTCAGCAAAGGCATCGAAGCGCCAGTAGCTCGGGATCGAGGTGCCCTGGTTGGCCGCGAGCAGTGTGCCGCCGTAGATCTTGGAACGATAGACGGCCTGGCCGCCGATCTCCCAGGTGTCGTCGAGCTGATACTTGGTCAACATGCTGAACGACTGATGCGCGACGTTGGCGAGCGGCCGGCCGACATTGGTCGTGTAGAGGATCGTATTGGCCGGCGGCGCCAGCGATTTCGTCACCTCCGACTGCATCAGCACGAGACCGCCGAACACGCTCCATTTGTCGGTGATCTTGCCGCCGACACCAAGATCGATGCCGCGGATGCGGTAGGCGGCGCCGGCCGTGATGCAGGACACGGTGCCCGTGGTCCCCGCCGGATACGGACAGGTCGCGGTCGCCGTGGCCGCAGTGACGTTCTGCGCCTCTCGCGCGTTTTCCTTCTCCGTCTGGAACAGCGCGCCGGTCACGAGCAGATGCCGGTTGAACAGCTCCCACTTGGTGCCGAGCTCGATCGCCTTGTTCTTCTCCGGTCCGAAGATCTGGTTCGAATTGCCGTTCAGGACCGCCGACAATCCGCCGTAGGCGGTGCTGGTGCCATCGAACTCGGCACCGACGGGATTCGACGAGGTCGCGTAGGCCACATAGACGCTGCCGTTGGGGGCCGGCTTCAAGGTGAGGCCGAGATTGAAGTTCGGCAGCCCGAACTCAGCGGCCTGGGAGCCCCACACGTTGGACACGCCGTTGACCGTACCAAAGCCGCTGGTCTTGATGTTGTAGGCGTCGTAGCGAACGCCGCCATTGAGGATCACCAGATCATGGTAGTTGGCGCTGTCCATGACATAGCCGCTGGTCGTGTCGATCGCGATCTTGGTGGGGAAACCGGACAGTGACGGCGTGGTCGTAAACGGCAGCGTCATGTATTGCGGGGCGAACACGTTCACGGCCGAGATCGAGCCGCTGCCGCTGAACGGGACGCCCGTTACCTCCGAGCTCAGCCCGGTATATTTGTCGATGCTGGAGATCTCGCGCGAGATCTCCACGCCGCCCAGCGCCGTGTGCTGGAAGCCGACGCCGTCGTCGAACTTGTAGGTGAACTCGCTCTGGTTGGCGACGACGTCGGTCTGCTGGAAGCGGCTCTGCGGATTGGCGCTCAAGGTCCACAGCAGCGGGTTCGAATTGGTGACAACAGGCGATTCCGGCAAGGTGCCGATATAGTTCTGGGTCGAGCGCCCCAGGCGCACCTTGTCGCTGAAGGTGAGATCCGGCGTGATCTTGACCTCGGTGTTGATGGTCGCGAAATCCTGCCCGGTCCTGTAGAAATCGCGGTTGAGCAGGCCGTAGAAATTGTTGCGGTTGACCCCGAAATCAGGGAACGGCCCGCCCGCGGTGCTCGCCGTGCTCGGCCGATAATACGGCACGCCGAAATCAGGAATTCCCGTCAGCTCGGTATGGATGTAGTTGGCGGTCACCTTCACCGGATCGATCGGCGTCCAGGTCGCGGCGACGAACGCGCCGTTGCGGTTGTCGGTGATGGCATCGCGGCCCGCGACATTGGCGTCCTGAAACAGGCCGCCCGCGCGCACGGCAAGCGTCGGATTGATGACCTGGTTGACATCCAGCACCACGCGCTTGGTGTGGTCGGTGCCGAAGGTCGTATCCATGTTGTAGAAGCTCTTCTCGGTCGTGGCCTGCTTGGTCACGATATTGATCGCGCCGCCTGTGGTGCCGCGGCCCGCAAAGGACGAGCCGGGCCCGCGCAGGATCTCGACCTGCTCGGTGAAGAAGTTCTCGCGCACGCTGACGCCGGGATCGCGCACGCCATCGATGAAGATGTCGTTGCGCGCATCGAAGCCGCGGATGAAGAAGCGGTCGCCGAACGCATTGCCGCCCTCGCCGGTTCCGAGCGTGACGCCGGCCGTGCTCAACACCGCCTGTTTCAGGTTGGTCGCGTTCTTGTCCTCCAGCACCTCCTTGCCCAGCACCGTGATCGACTTCGGCGTGTTGAGGATCGGCTCCGGAAACTTGCCGGACTGCTGCAGGTGGTCAACTTTGTAGGGCGCGGCGGCGTCAGCATAGGGATTGCGGTCGGCGCTCAGCTGACCGGCGTTGGGAAACGGCACCGGCGCCGCCTGTCCCTGGCCCCCCTGCTGCTGTCGCTGCGCCGCGCGCCGCAGGGCATTGCGGGCGCGGACCTGGTCGGCGGTCGGCTTGGAGGCAGACGGTTTGGTGCGCGCGACCGGCGCATCGACATTGACGGGCGGAAGATCCGACACTGGCTGCGCCTCGGCCCCCGAAACCGACGCCACTGCGATCAGGCCGGCAACGGCCGACATCTTGGCGCCGGAGGCACCATCGAATCTTGCATCGGAATTGCCCGTTGCAATCGCACGCAGCGATCGCGGTGTGATGACCTGTCCCATTGGTATTGACGCGCCCCGCTTCCATTTCACCTCGCCACTCGCGGATCACTCGCATGTGACGATGTGAGTTTGGTATCGGGCGCGTTTCAGGGGGTCAATTTGAGGAGGTCCAAGTTCAGCTTGAATAGTTCCAGATCAAAACGATTCTAAATCGGGCTAATTAGAACGACTCTAAGCCACGCAACGCGCGAGCTCTGGCTGGCCTACATGGCAACGCGCGTACACGCGTCGTGCACACGGTGAAACCGCTAGTCGCTGCTCAGCGGCTTCATCAGCGAGAACAGTTCGTCGACGGTCTGCTGCGCCACCTGGCGCACGCGATCGGAGTTGTCCACGCCTGCAATCCGCACGCCTTTCACCACCGCTTTGATCTCGTCGCGGAAGTCGGTGAGGAAGCGCAACGGATCCTTCTGCTCGTTGGCGACACGCGCAATCAGTCCGGTCACCAGGATCTGGCAGGCGATCATCTTCCCGTTCAGCTCGTCCATTCCGCGCTCCACACAGCTTGGGCTGATATGGACCGGGCCGCTGCGTGCTGACAACCGCAGCCCTGCGGGTTTGAAGTCGTTCTAAACTGACCCCGTCGGCAACCTGTCGCGCTAAAGTAGTACCGATGCGGCGACCCTACTTCGCGGCGGCATGATCCGTCGAATCGGACAGCGTCTTGATGCGCTCCTTGAGCTCGCGCAATGTGGTCAGGCTGGTCGCGACCGCCTCGTCGGGAATCGCGTCCAGCACGTCGGCGGCGATCGCGTCCCTGAGATCGTCGAGATCATCGACGAGCCTGCGTCCGGCGTCCGTCAGGTACAGCCGGTTGGCGCGGCGGTCCTTGGGGTCGTGCCGGCGCTCGAGCAGGCCTTGCTCAACCAGCCGGTCCAACAGCCGCACCAGCGAGATCGGCTGCAGTTCCAGCACTTCCGCGAGATCGACCTGCGAAAGTCCCTCTTGCGCGCGCAGCCGAAACAGCACAATCCATTGCGCGCGTGTGGTGCCGCGCGCTTTGGCACGATGATCAATATAGTTGCGCAGGATGCGCGAGCTTTCGACAAGCTGGGCGACCAGCTGCCGCCTGAGGTCCAACGCCACGTTCAAGGCCATGTCCCAAGGGTCTCCTCGAAGCTTTCGAATTGTTTAGGTTTCTTCAAGCAGCGGTGTGTTTACACATTAAGTGCACGCATACTATATCTGGCGTGCTGGGAACGCTTTTAAAGACCGGTTATTCTCTTCGCTTCAGCGTCCGAGCCGACATCGAAAAGCGCCGATGAAAGAGCCGATATGAAGACGTCACGCACGATCGGTTGGATCCTGGTTCTGGCGGCCCTCGGCGGCGGCTATTACGGCTGGCAGCGCTATCAGGGCGCCGAAGCGGCCAAGCGCGCCGAGGCGCAAAAGGCGGCGCGGCCGCCTGCCGTGCGTGTCTCCACCGCCCCGGTCGAGAAGACGGATTTCCCGGTCTATCTGACCGGTCTGGGCAACGTTCAGGGTTTCAACACCGTCCAGGTCCGCACCCGGGTCGATGGCCAGATCGACAAGATCGCCTTCACCGAGGGCCAGCTTGTCAATCAGGGTGACCTCCTGGTCGAGATCGATCCGCGGCCGTTCCAGGCGAGCCTCGATCAGGCCAAGGCTAAGAAGGCCCAGGACGAGGCCAATCTTGCCAACGCCAATCTCGACCTCCAGCGCTTCACCAAGCTCGGCGAATTCGCCACGCGCCAGCAGACCGACACCCAGCGTTCAACCGTCGCGCAGCTGACCGCGCAGATCGCCTCCGACGACGCTGCGATCGCCAACGCACAGACCCAGCTCGATTACACCCAGGTCAAGGCCCCGATTACCGGCATCGCCGGCCTGCGCCAGGTCGACATCGGCAACATCGTCAATGCCGCGACCCAGACCGGCATCGTCACGATCGCCCAGATCGAGCCGATCGCGGTGATTTTCACCGCTCCCGAGGAGCAGCTGCCCTACATCAATGAGGGGCAGAAGGCGGGTGCACTGAAGGTGATCGCGATGACCACCGACGGTAAAAAGGCGCTGGCCGAAGGCAAGCTCGCGGTGGTCAACAACCAGGTCGACACCACCAGCGGGACGATTCGGCTGAAGGCGGTGTTCGACAACAAGGACCACACATTGTGGCCCGGCCAGTCGGTCTCGACACGGCTCCTGGTGAAGACGCTCAAGGACGCGACCGTGGTTCCCGATGATGCGATCCAGCACTCGACCAACGGGCTCTATGCCTACGCCGTGAGCCAGGACAACAAGGCCGATCTGCGCAAGGTCAAGGTCGGCGTCTCGATCGACGGCCGCACGGTGGTCGAGCAGGGCCTCGCGCCGGGCGAGCAGGTGATCACGGGCGGTCAATTCAAGGTTCAGCCAGGTTCACTGGTCACCACCGCGGTGGCGAGTTCGGATCCGGCGCAAGCGAAGGTCCGGCAGGAATGAACGGCGGCGGCATTTCGGCACCTTTCATCCGCTATCCCATCGGCACCTCGCTGCTGATGGCAGGTATTCTGTTCGTGGGCCTCGTGGCCTACCCGCTGCTGCCGGTGGCGCCGCTGCCCCAGGTCGACTTCCCGACCATCCAGATCACCGCGACCTTGCCGGGCGGCAGCCCGGAGACAATGGCAACCTCGGTGGCCCAGCCGCTGGAACGCCAGTTCGCCCAGATTCCCGGCATCGCCCAGATGACCTCGACCAGCTATCTGGGGACCGCCTCCGTCACCATCCAGTTCGATCTCACCCGCAACATCGACGGCGCCGCCAACGACGTGCAGGGCGCGATCAACGCGGCCAGCGGCCAGTTGCCGAAGACGCTGCCTTCGCCGCCGACCTACCGCAAGGTCAACCCGGCGGATTCGCCGATCCTGTTGCTGTCGGCGACATCGGATACGCTGCCGCTCACCACGGTCTCGGATGCCGTCGACGCCCAGCTCGCGCAGCAGATCAGCCAGATCACCGGCGTCGCCCAGGTCATCATCGGCGGCCAGCAGAAACCGTCGGTCCGCGTCCAAGTCGATCCGGCCAAGCTCGTCGCCAAGGGCCTGTCGCTGGAGGACGTGCGCAGCCAGATCGCGATCACCACCGTCGACAGCCCGAAGGGCAATATCGACGGCGAGCGGCGTGCCTACACCATCTACGCCAACGACCAGCTCACCGAGTCGAAGGACTGGAACGACGTCATCATCGCCTATCGCAACGGCGGTCCGTTGCGGATCCGCGATATCGGCCGGGCGGTGACCGGCCCTGAGGACGCCAAGCAGGCGGCCTGGGCCAATGGCAAGCGCGGCGTGTTCCTGGTGGTCTTCAAGCAACCGGGCGCCAACGTCATCGAGACGGTCGACAAGATCAAGGCGACGCTGCCGCGCCTGGTCGCGGCGATCCCGCCGGCGATCAAGATCGAGCTGATCTCCGACCGCACCACCACCATCCGCGCCGCGGTCGAGGACGTGCAGTTCACCCTGCTCCTGACCATCTTCCTGGTGGTCATGGTCATCTTCGTGTTCCTGCGCAGCTTCTGGGCGACGGTGATCCCGACCATCACCGTGCCCTTGGCGCTGCTCGGCGCCTGCGCGCTGATGTGGGTGTTCGGCTACACGCTCGACAATCTCTCGCTGATGGCGCTCACCATCGCCGTCGGCTTCGTGGTCGACGACGCCATCGTGATGCTCGAGAACATCTCGCGCTATGTCGAGGAAGGCGAATCGCCGATGGCCGCCGCCTTCAAGGGCGCGAGCGAGATCGGCTTCACCATCGTCTCGATCTCGATCTCGCTGGTCGCGGTGCTGATCCCGCTGCTGCTGATGGGCGGCATCATCGGCCGCCTGTTCCGCGAATTCGCGGTCACGCTGACGATGACGATCTTCGTCTCGATGGTGGTGTCGCTGACGCTGACCCCGATGATGGCCTCACGCTTCCTGCGCGGCGGCCATCAGAGCCATGGCCGGTTCTATCAATGGAGCGAACGCGGCTTCGAGGCCATGCTGAAGGCCTATGAGAAGGGTCTCGACCTCGCCTTGCGCTGGCGCTTCGTGACGTTGCTCGTGTTCTTCGCCACGCTCGGCCTGTCGGTCTACCTGTTCATCCTGATCCCGAAGGGCTTCTTCCCGCAGCAGGACGTCGGCCTGATCACGGCGACCTCGGAAGCCTCGCAGGACATCTCCTTCCAGGCGATGCAGTCGCGCCAGCAGGCGCTGGCCGACATCGTGATGCAGGATCCCGCCGTCGCCAGCGTCGCGATGGCGATCGGCGGCTCCGGGCGCGCCGGCAACAACGGCAACATGTTCATCACGCTGAAGCCGCGCGACCAGCGTGACGCCTCGGCGCAGCAGGTCATCGGCCGCCTGCGGCCGAAGCTGGAACAGGTCCAGGGCGCCCGCCTCTATATGCAGGCGGCACAGGACATCCGCCTCGGCGGCCGCCCAACCCGCACCCAGTTCGAGTTCACCCTGCAGGACGCCAATCTCGGCGAGCTCAACGAATGGGCGCCGAAGATCCTCGACAAGATGAAGACGCTGCCGGAGCTGCGCGACGTCGCCACCGACCAGCAGACCGACGGCACCACCGTCCAGCTCAGCATCAACCGCGACACTGCCTCGCGCTACGGCATCACCCCGCAGCTGATCGACGACACGCTGTATGACGCCTTCGGCCAGCGGCAGGTGGCGCAGTATTTCACCCAGCTCAACTCCTACCATGTGATCCTGGAGATCCTCCCGGAGCTGCAGGCCCAGGTCGATACGCTGGACAAGATCTATTTGAAATCGCCGACCACCGGCGATCAGGTGCCGCTCTCGACCTTTGCCAAATGGACCACCGTGCCGGTGCGCCCGCTGTCGATCAGCCACCAGGGCCAGTTCCCGGCGATCACGATCAGCTTCAACCTCGCGCAGGGCGTGGCGCTCGGCCAGGCCACCCAGGCCGTGCAGCAGGCGATGGTCCAGCTCGGCGCGCCCGCGACCTTGAACTCGAGCTTCCAGGGCACGGCGCAGGCGTTCCAGCAGTCGCTCTCGACCGTGCCGCTATTGATCCTCGCGGCCTTGGTCGTGGTCTATCTGATCCTCGGCATCCTGTACGAAAGCTACATCCACCCGATCACGATTCTGTCGACCCTGCCCTCGGCCGGCGTCGGCGCGCTCCTGATCCTGATGGCGTTCGGCTATGATTTCAGCCTGATCGCGCTGATCGGCGTGATCCTCTTGATCGGCATCGTGAAGAAGAACGGCATCATGATGGTCGACTTCGCCATTGCCGCCGAGCGCGACCAGCACCTGACGCCCGAGCAGTCGATCCGCCAGGCCGCCCTGCTCCGCTTCCGCCCGATCATGATGACGACAATGGCAGCGTTGCTCGGCGGCGTGCCGTTGATGCTCGGCACCGGCACCGGCTCGGAGATCCGCCAGCCGCTCGGCTATTCGATGGTCGGCGGCCTGCTGGTCAGCCAGATGCTGACACTGTTCACGACGCCCGTGGTTTATCTCTACCTCGACAAGCTCAACAACGCCTTCTCCAGCTGGGGCCGCTCCAAGCTCGACGCCGAGGGCGAAGCCGACACGCACGGCCCGGTCAAGGAAGCCGCGGAGTAGCGCGGCGGCTGCGATGGCGAACGGGACGGCCGCGTCGCATGCGCAGGCCGACCCGGCTGGCCGCGTCCACGTCTGAGCCGCTCCAGCGGATACAGGCCGTCGGCACGCAGATCATTCCGTCATGCAGGTTGCACACACCACTGCGACCGTACCGCGTCCGGACCGCCAATCCGCCGGTCATCAGGGCATCACACACATCGGAAGGGTCTCTCAGGAAAGAGATATACGGCCTCTCGCCACTCGGGCGGTGCGCCCCCTCCCCCGCTTGCGGGGGAGGGTCGGGGTGGGGGCACTTCACAGACAGGATTATCGAGAGGCCGAAACGCGACCAAAGTCCCCGCCCCGGCGAATTTCCCCCCAATTCCATCCCCTTACGCGCTTGCCAAGTCCCGTCACATGCGGGTAGAAGAGCGCCGTGCCCGCGGCGGCTCTGACTCCCACCGCGCTTCGCGCACCACTGCCGGACAGTTCAACAAGCGCTTGAGATTGCTCGGCAATTCCGTTGGGGAATGGTGTAACGGTAGCACAACAGACTCTGACTCTGTTTGTCTTGGTTCGAATCCAGGTTCCCCAGCCAGTTTAGCGACAAGCTCCCCGTAATAGGCCTACGCTGGCCAACCAACCTGCCCAAAGGCCCTAACCCTTGCGGCGCCCGGCGGAGCGCAACCAATATCGTGAAGCTCGCCCGCAATCGGCGAGGGACACGAGGTTGGTTGGCCAAAGCGGCAAAAATGTTCGGGACCTGTCGAGCGACACATAAAGATAATCACCGCCAACAGGCGGCCCAGCGGTGGCGTCGAACGACCTGCAATATTGGATTCTTGAAAGCGCGATTGATTTCCTGGCCTGAGGATAACCGCCGACCACGCGGTCCTATCGCTCAGGATCGTCGGGGAGATGACGTTCTTTGGGCGATCAGTTCGTGAAGCGCATCTCTCACCTGGTCGACCACTTCGACCCAGTCGCGTCTTTCCCGCTGACGGAACAGACGCATGGTCGGGTACCAGGCGCTATCATCACGGTCGAGCAACCAGCGATAGTCCGGCGTGTACGACAGAAGCGTCCAGGTGGGACGGCCAAGCGCGCCGGCGAGATGAGCGACACTGGTATCGACCGTGATCACAAGATCCAGGCATGTGATCAGCGCGGCCGTATCCGCGAAATCGGTGAGTTGGCTCGTCAGGTCCAAGATCTCGCTCATCTCCTGCAGAACGGCCTTGTCTTCCGGCTTCGGCTCTTTCTGCAGACTGATGAACGCCGCGTCTCCGCCGAACAGACGGGAGAACGTTCGCAATGGGATCGAGCGATTGTGGTCGTCCAAATGATTTGGGTTGCCCGACCAGACCACACCGACGCGCAATTTTTCATGTGTACCAAGACGCTCTTCCCAGGCTTGGATCCGGTCCGGATCAGATGCCGGCAAATAAGACGCGGGTGCAGGAATTGTCGCTAACGTCGTTCGAAACGCGAATGGAAGGCTCATGATCGGGCAATGGAAGTCGACTGCCGCAACGTTGGCTGCCTCCGAGACCGAAATACACTGCGAAATCCCGGGCATGTTCGACAACAAGGGAATTAAGGGCTTTTGAACCGCGAGAATGATGCGGGCACCTAGCGCTACAACCATGGGCACATAGCGGACAAACTGGATCATATCGCCGAGTCCTTCGTCGGCTGCGATGACGATGGTCTTTTCCCTGATGCTATCTTGACCCTGCCACATCGGCGGCCGGAACCGAGGATAAGAGTTCGGCAAGTCCCAACGAACCTCTCGGCCAGACCAGCCCGCCTCGAAATTCCCCAACAAGAGGTTCAAATGAGCCGTCCCCAGATCAGCCAACGCGTCTCTCGGGTCAGTGTCCTTTAACCGTCTGTAGATCTCGAAAGCTTCATCAAACCTACGAAGCTTCGTCAAAACAGCGGCCTTGTCGTGCAGCGCATCTCTGGAGCCAGGTTGCAGAGCCAGTGCCCGCTCAAACCATTCCAGCGCTACTTCGTCTCTGCGCATTGTGCGCAAGACAATGCCCGTTTTGACGCAGATATCGGCGTTGCCTGGTTCGATCTCGTTGGCTCGCCGGCAGATCGAAAGAGCTTCCTCGAAGCGCTTCAGGCCATTCAGAAGTGCACCACGCATCAAGAGCGTCGGCACCTGGTTGGGCCGCAAAGTGTCGCTCAAATCGAGATAGGCGAGCGCCTCGTCGATCCGCCCCAATCGTTGAAGCGTGATGCCGCACTGATTTGCCGCATCCCAATGTCGGGCGTTGAGCTCCAATACACGCTTGAAGCTCGAGACCGCGTCAGCGAACTGCTGCAGGCCGACAAGGGCATTGCCCCGGAGCATCCATAGATCGGCGCTTTCGGGACCGAGCTCCATCGCCTTGTCGAAAACCTTGATCACCTCATCTGAGCGTCCTTGGAGCTGCAGGACCGTGCCAAGACTCAGGAAGTATTGAGGCTGGAGATCTTGCTGTATCGCGCGGGATATCCACTGCAGTGCAGTCTCATACTGCTGCGCCTGCAGCGCGAGGATACCCAGTAAATTAAGAGTTGGCGCGTGCGCTTCATCAACCGCAAGCGCCAGATGGCAGGACCGCTCGGCGTCCGCATGGCGGCCACTCGCCACCTCGCGCAAAGCTGACTGATAGAAGTTCTCAGCACCATCGGGCTTAACAGGTTTGGGCTTCACTTTGGTGTGCGAGGCCCGGCGCTCACGACGGTTCATTGTTACGATTTGTCCCAGCTACTAACTTGAAGTAACCGATTCTCACGCAGGTTGAAAGTCGACATTCTATCTCTGGGTGTGGCAATCCGCGTTCAGCTCAGACCAGACGTTTAATTGCTAGACCTTCAACTTACGCGAGAGATGCGTGAAATATGCCGCCGCCAACTCGATGTCTTCCGACGCAACGCGTTCGATTTCCGTCGCGTGACGCAATACGGGACTAGAGAAGGCGCGCCTGCTACAACTGTTCTAGTTATTTCAACGCCGCTTGCCCGTCGTGCCAATCTGTCGCACGCGTGCGGCCTTGCCATGTCGGGCAAATCACCGCGATTCTCTGCCGCGTCTCGTGCTCACAAGAGGGGCGGTTCGCGGTCGTCACGGACGTTGGGCGCGGGATGCGATGGATGCAGCAGGTTGCAGCACGCTTTTCAGCGGCGGACGAACAATCCTGGTGCGGACGTGAAGTCGCGTGGTCCGGCATCCCGGTGCTGATGCCAAGTTGGTGACGATGCTCGCGCATCGCATCGATGACGGGGGCAAGAGAGCCGGTCCCCGAGGAGAGCGCGTATAAGCGTTAAAACCGTCGCGCAGGGAAGGTCGGGATGCCTCGGCCAAACCTGTGGTTCCTGCCCCGTGCATTCTTGTTCGCACGGGGGCCATGGGTGCGGCCAGCACCCGGCCTTCCCTGCGCCCTCGATCTTCCAAGAGGGCGGCGCTATCAGCAAAGCTCGGACACCAGGTGTCGCGAGGCTGCGGTCGTGCACCCCATCAGCTGTTTGACATGTGAATCAGGACGCGCCCGCACCGCTCACTTCGGCCGGCTGACTTTACCGCCTACCCCGGCTTCGGCGCGCCGTCATCCCTTGGATCGTCCTTGGGCCGCTGGTCGTCGGTCCGCGCTGGTCCGGTGGCGTGATCGTCGGTGCTGCCGTGGGGTGCAAATTGTCGAGGATTACGACGGAAAAGAACTCAGGCCGCCCGCACCTGAGGCGGTGTCCGCCGGACGCCTACGGCTTCTTGCCGAAACGGTCCGAATATTCGGCCAGCACGAGAACGCCGCCGAGGCCAGCCGCCGACAGCAGCGCGTCGATCCGCACCGCCTGCCCCGACAGGCCGAGATCATCATGGGCGACGCCGGAGAGCCACCAGGCGGCGACACCGGCGGCCAGGACGAACAGAGCTAGGGGAAGGGTCTTGCGCATGGCCGCCACTATGCAGAGTTGCCGCATTTCCGCAACCCTTGACAGCGGCGCGGCAGCGCGCTGAAGCGCCGCTCGCACAAGTTCCTCTAGGACTCTCACCGAGGCTGCCGGGGACTGCCAGAAAGTCCCCCTCATGCGCCAACGTCCTTCCTCCCGCCTCCTGGTCATTGATCCCGGCAAGAGAGTGCTGCTGTTCAAGTTCGTCCATTTGGCCGGCGCGCTGATCGGACAGCAATTCTGGGCGACGCCGGGCGGCGGGCTTGATCCGGGCGAGAGCTATGAAGCGGCGGCCTGCCGGGAGATGTTCGAAGAGACGGGCATCCGCATCGATCATCCCGGCCCGCAGATCGCCCAGCGATCCACGGTGTTCACGCTCGTCGAGGACGAGACGGTGAGCGCCGACGAGCGCTTCTTTCTCATCAGGGTCGACCGCGCCGGCATCTCGCCGATGCACTGGACCGAGCTGGAGCGCGCCGCCATCGCCGAGCACCGCTGGTGGACGCAAGCCGAACTCGCTGCAACCGCCGACCAGATCTACCCGGAAGATCTCGCTGAGATGCTGAGGCGCGCGGAGATCTGGTGAGGCGCGCCGGTCCTCACAGCCTCCCGCCCGCCAGCGCCGGCGTGCGCGGCCGGCCGATGTCGTCGAGCGCCTTCGGCATCGGCGAGACCGGGAAGACCGCATTGATCTGGCCCGTGCCAGACGACGGAAAGAACGGCGTCAGCACCTCGACGCCGCGGTCGTAGTGGTTCCAGCCGAGCGCACCGAGCAGCATCGCGGTGTCGTGCATGAAGCCTTCGCCATGCCCCTTGCTGGCATATTCCGGCAGCATGTCGCAGAAATCGGCCCACTCGCCGTGCTCCCACATCTGGATCACCTCGTGGTCGAGGCGCTCCAGGAACGGGCTGAACATCTTGTCGCGATAGTCGTCCGCGGTGCCGTTCTGCGCGAAGCGATGGCTGAGCGAGCCCGAGGCGAAGAAGGCCACCGTGCCGTCGTAATGATCCTCGACGGCGCGGCGGAACGCCCAGCCGAGCTTGGCGCTTTCCCAAAGATAATGCGAGGTGCAGAGCGCCGACACCGACACCACCTTGAAGTGGCGGTCGGGGTTCATGTAGCGCATCGGCACCAGCGTGCCATACTCGAGCGCAAGCGAGGTCGCCGCATGCGCCATGGTGACGACCCCCTCCGCATTGGCCTCCTCTGCGAGGAGTTGGCCGAGCTCCGGGTTGCCGTCATAGGCGTAGGTCATGTTGGCGATGAAGTGCGGCAGCTCGTTCGAGGTGTAGAGGCCTTCAAAATGCGGTGCGCAATTGATGTGATAACCCGCGTTCACCAGCCAATGGGTGTCGAACACGACGATGGTATCGACGCCGGCCTCGCGGCAGCGCCGCCCGATCTCGATATGGCCGTCGATCGCGGATTGCCGCTTGCCTTTGGCCGGGCCGTCCAGCTCGCTGAGATACATCGAGGGCACATGGGTGATTTTCGCAGCCAGTGCGAGCTTGCCCATCGGTCAAATCCTCCCGTCCTGTTCATTCTCCGAGAGGAGGCAGCCTGTTCAGCCTCCCGCAGCGGTGTTTCGGACAGGATAGCGGCCCTCCCCGTCAGCGCAAGACGGTTCCCTGTGGTTACCAGCCCCGATAGTATCGTGGCCCCTGCCACGGATCCTGCTCATGCCACTGGTTCTGATATCGTCCTTGCCAGGCAAAGGCCGCGCGCGGGTTGATGCCGCAATCATCGTCGGTGCCCGAGGCCGCGGCCCGGCACTGCTGAAAATTGCGGAACTGGCAGTTGCCCGGATAGCCCCACCGGCGCCCCTGCAAACAGTACAGATAGTCGTGAGCAGAAGCCGCTTCCGGCAGCAGCGCCATCAGGGCCAATCCGCCGGCAACAAGTCCGCGAACGCACCACGTCGTCATCAGGAAAACTCCTCACTACGCTTGTGTCTCTTCGGCGCGCTTGTTGAGCGAGCTGTCGCGGCGCCGCCGCTGGCTCGGCGCCCAAGCAAACGCGCCTCAATAGGCGATAGGTGATAGCGACACGGCGCAGCAAAACTATGGTGCGATTTGGCTATTGCGCTACGGACGCAATAGCCGCACCTGGGCGAAGCCCAGATGCGGCCGGTCGGAGGACATGCTCAGGCGGCCTTGATGTCGATCTTCTTGGCGGCCTGGGCCGCTTCCGGCTTCTTCGGCAGCGTGACCTTCAAGACGCCCTGCTTGAACACCGCCTCGATCTTGTTGGTGTCGACCCCGTCCGGGATCTGGAAGGAGCGCTCGAAGGAGCCGAAATTGCGCTCGCGCAGGTAATAGTCCTTCTTCTTCTCCTCTTTCTCTTCCTGCTTCTCGCCCCTGATCGAAAGCACGCCATTGGCGACCTTGACGTCGACATTCTTCTCGTCGAGCCCCGGCAACTCGGCGGTCACCTCATAGGCGTTGTCATGCTCGGCGACATCCACGGCCGGAGCGACCGCAAACCTTGCGCGGGCCAGGTTAGGGAAATTCTCGAACAGCGACGGCGTGCGCCAGAAGCCGGTGTTGAAGTCCTCGAACACGCGATCGATCTCGCGACGCAAATTGTCGAACGGCCAGCGTCCTTGCATGGACGGGGCGGACGCCTTCTCGGCGGTGGCAGGCACTTTCGTAGGTTCAGCCATGGCATTCTCCCGGTTTCAAAAACGCGCGAGTGAGCCGCCGGCGCCGGAGATGTCCCGACGCTTTGCGCCGTAGGGCCGACCGGCATGCCGCTCCTTCGCGCCCGGGCAAAAGGTACCGGGCGCCGCGGCCGTTCCTATTGATCGCGATCAAACTTTGACCGGACTACCCCACCACGTGACGGACGGCCGCGCGGGTCAGAAAGCGCAGCTTTTCGTTGAGCGGGAAGCGGCCGAAATTGGTCTTGACGGTTCCGAGCGTAAACGCGGTCTTCTTGGAATAGTCGATCTTGACCACCACGATCACCGGCCGTCCGGTGCTCGCGATCTCCTTGGCCTGCGCGATCGCGCCCGCGATCGCCGCATTGTCGTTCATCGGCACGTGGGCCGCGCCGGTGGCGAGCGCCACGCCTTCGATGTTGAGCTTGCCGAGCTTCGTGCAGGGCTTGCGGCCATAGGGGATCGCTTGCGCCTGCGCGATCTGCGCCAGCTCACCGTCATTGAAGACGTAATAGATGATGCCGAGACCATTGCTCGCCGCGGTCAGGATTTCCATGCAGGTCATGGTGAAGGCGCCGTCGCCGACGATCGCCTGCACGCTGCGATCAGGACATGCCAGCTTGGCACCGATTGCGGCCGGCACGGCGTAGCCCATGCAGTTGAAATCGGTTGGCAGGATCACGCTCTTTGGCGCGTGGATCGGCATCAACTCGGCGGTGAGGAAGGTGTGGTTGCCATCATCGATGGCGAGGATGCCATTGTCAGGCGTCTGCCGGCGCAGCTCGTCGAAGAACCGTGCCGGGTTCACGAGTCCGGCCGTGTCGTGCCGGTACCAGGTCGCGCGATAGGCAGCCTTGTCGTTGGCGATCTGCTCGCGCAGGGCGCTGTTGGTCGCGCGGCGCGCGCCCTTCGCCTCGAGCGCCGCAAGCAGCTCCCGCAGCACGGTCGCGGCATCGCCGACCAGGCCGACCTTGGCCGGGAAATTGGCGCCAACCGCCCCCGGGTTGATGTCGACATGGATCAGATTGTCCGGAACCGTGACGCCATAGCTGCCGGTGGCGATCTCGGCAAAGCGGGTACCGATCCCGATCAGACAGTCGCACTCCTTGAACGCGTTTTGCGCCGCCGGCACCGCCGAAGCCCCGAAGCCGAACCCGACATGCAGCGGATGATTGCCCGGAAAGACCGACAACCCCTGCAGCGTGGTAGCAACCGGCGCCTGCAGCCATTCGGCCAGCTTGATAAGCTCGGCGGTGGCATTGCGCGCACCCCAGCCGGCGAAGATGCAGGGCCGCTTGGCCGTCGAGAGCAGCTCGGCCGCTTGGGCAATTTGCGTCGCTGCTTGCGGCGCGAGTGGCGGAGCCGGCTTGAACTGCGGCAGCTCGGGTACTTCATCCGTCAGCAACAGGATATTGACCGCCAACTCGACGAACACCGGCCCTGGTTCGCCTGAGGTTGCGATCCGGTAGGCCTCGAACAAGGTCGGCACCACGTCCTCGTGGCGCGTCACATGGAATGTCGCCTTGGTGAGGCCCCCCATGAATTTATGCGTGTCCATCTGGTGCAGCTGATAACGATGGCCGCTGTCGGTGCGCGGCCCGCCGGTGATCACCAGCATCGGAACGCCGTCGAGAAAGGCCTCACCGATGCCGCTGGCGGCATGGGTCAGGCCGGCGGCCGGAACCACCGTCAGCACGCCGATGGAATCGGACAGGCGGCTCACCGCGTCCGCCATGAAGGACGCGCCGCCCTCATGGGTCACCAGGACCTGCGTGATGCGGTTGGAGTTGTTCAGGGCATCGTAGAGCTCGGTCGTGTGCACGCCGGGAATGCCAAAGGTGAAACGCGCCCCGATCTGCTCCAGCGCATAGGCCGTGAGCCAGGCTCCCGTTCTCTTCATGTCGTTTCCTCACCCGTTCAAGAATTCTGTCTTGCCGTTGATCGATGCCGCCGCGAGCCGCCCCGACAGAATGCAGCCGCCGAGGAAAGTGCCCTCGAGCGCGCGCAGGCCATGCATGCCGCCGCCACCGAAGCCCGCGGCCTCCCCGACCGCATAGAGTCCAGCGATGGGCCGGCCTGCCGCGTCGAGCACCCTGCTCTGCAGATCAGTCACGATGCCGCCGAGACTCTTGCGGCTGATGATGAATTCGCGCACCGCAATCAGCGGCATCGCGCGCTTGTCCTCGATCGGCTGGAATTTGCAGAGTCGGATGCGGTCGCCGCGGTAGAGCCGCAGGCTCGCAATGCGGCGAAGCTGCTCGTCGTTCATCAGGCTGGCGCCCCGCGCAATCGTCGCATCGTAGGATCTGACCGCATCCGTCACCGCCGCGAGCGACACCGCCCGGTCGCCCTGCAGCGCATTCATCTTTTCGACCAGTTCGGGCAGGCTCCATGCGGTGACAAAATCCGGGCAACCCCCGGTCAGCTCATCGACCAGCCAGCGATTGCCGCGCAGGATGTCGCGCAAGAAGCCGAGCCGGTTCTTCTCGCGGATCGACGGATTGAACTCGGCGCCGGAGACCGCGAGCTCCTTCAGCGCGATGGTGCGGTTCATGAGCTGCCACGAATACGGCCGTGCCTCGCGGCAGATGTCGGTGACCAGCCGCCGCGTATCGAAGCCCGACACCAGAGGCTGCGGACCGATCCGCTGGCCCTGCCAGTTCAGCCACAGTGCCGAGCGCGGCGGGACCAGCGACAGCCCATGGTTCGGCTTGCGCGGCCGCGGATGATGGACCCCCGCGGCATAATTCCACATCCGGTCGAGATGCGTGACGACACCGCCAGCCGCCATGCTCGCATCATGCAGCCGGCCGTCTGCGAAGCGGTGCGAACCGTTGAGCAGGATTTCAGGCGGGCGGCCCCAGTCGCGATGCCAGTTCTGCCGGACACGACCGAGGTCACCGTTGATGCCACCTGCTGCGACGACAACCTGCTCGGCACGGACCGCAAAGGGCGTGCCGTTCTTTTCGTCGACGCCTTCGGCGCCGACCACGCGGCCGGCCTCAATGGTCAGCCGCTCGACGCGCCGGTTGAAACGCAGGGTCAGGCGGCTGGCCTTGACATGATTGCGCAGGGCGCCGATCAGCGCTTCGGCAATGCCCTTCCCCGTCCCCCAAGCAATGTGAAACCGGGGGACAGAATTTCCGGGTTGGAATTCGCCGCGCTCAACCCAGTTCACCACGGGAAGAAAGCTGACGCCGAAACCGCGCACCCAGCGATAGACGTCACGCGTGGTGCGGTTCACATAGGCCTGCGCCCAGGCCCGCGGCCATTGGTCGTCCGGATCGAACTCCGCGAAGCTTTGCCAGTCGCGCCACGCCAGCTCTGTGCTGTCGCGGATACCTTGCCGGCGCTGCACGGGGGAATCGACGAAGAACATGCCGCCAAAGCTTTCGCGGGCGAGCCCTCCGAACACAGCCTCTCCGTCTCGATCGACGAGCAACACCGAGCACCCGCCATCGAGCAGATCGAGCGCCGTGGCAATGCCCGCAATGCCGCCGCCGATGATCAGGATATCGCTGCGCTCTGCGTCCATTAGGCTCGCCGCTTCCACAGACTGAAGATGGATTGAACTGAACCTTGCCGGCCGGAGCAAATCAACCGCGACCTGGCGATGCACCTCAAGGCTTGCGCGTCCGATCGCGCCATCCGAAAGCGCTGTCGAAATGGTAAACCGCCCGTAAATGCACACAGCGCCTATGCGGATTCCGCGCGGCAGCGGAAACGGCTTAGTTTCTAATAACTTACGGTTCCCTTCAGGGACCTCCGCGGTAGCGCCGCAGAGCGCCGCGGCCGCAAATGCGCGCCTCAACAAATTCCTCGGCGTAAAACGCTTAACACATTTTCCAGCCACAGCCGCCAAGGTGACGGTCCGACCCCACTGACCACCACAGGTTCTATGACCGTGACATCCTTCGGGCAGGTGATTTCGGTGCGAGGCTCTCAGGCCCGCGTCGGCATCCTGGCGGCCAAGCAGCTGAGCGTCTCCGAGATCCGCGCCACGGTCGGACGCTTCATCAGTATCCGTGCCCCGCACGCCACAATCGTGGCCCTCATCACCGAGGTGTCCAGCGAAGCGGTCGCGGACTCGCAAACCTACGTCGCCACCGCATCGGTTGACCTCCTGGGCGAGATCCTGGGCCCCGCCGAACGTCCCAAATTCCAACGCGGCGTCACGCATTATCCGACCATCGGCGATGCCGTGGAGATGATCACCAGCCAGGAGCTGCGCACCATCTACACGCCGACCGGCGGCGACCAGATCGACATCGGTGCACTGCAGCAGGATCCATCGGTACGCGCCTACGTCAATGTCGAGGAAATGCTGTCCAAGCACTTCGCCGTGCTCGGTTCGACCGGTGTTGGTAAATCGACCGGCGTGTCGCTGCTCCTGAACGAGATCCTGAAAGCGCGTCCCAATCTGCGCATCTTCCTGCTCGACGTGCACAACGAATATGGCCGCTGCTTCGGCGACCGCGCGCTGGTGCTCAACCCGCGCAATCTCAAGCTGCCGTTCTGGCTGTTCAATTTCGAGGAGATCGTCGACGTCCTGTTCGGCGGCCGTCCCGGCGTGCCCGAGGAGCTCGATATCCTGGCGGAGGTCATCCCGCTCGCCAAGGGCGTCTACACCCAGTACCAGAGCACGGATCGGATCGGATTGAAACGCGCCGATCCGAAAATGGTCGGCTACACCGTCGATACGCCCGTGCCCTATCGGCTGGTCGATCTGATCAATCAGATCGATGAGCGCATGGGCAAGCTCGAGAACCGCTCCTCGCGCATCATCTACCACAAGCTGATCTCGCGCATCGAAACCGTGCGCAACGATCCGCGCTACGCCTTCATGTTCGACAACGCCAATGTCGGCGGCGACACCATGGCGGAGGTGATCAGCCATCTGTTCCGCCTGCCGGCCAACGGCCGGCCGATGACCGTGATGCAGCTCGCCGGCTTCCCCGCGGAGGTCGTCGACTCCGTGGTATCGGTGTTGTGCCGCATGGCGTTCGACTTCGGCCTGTGGAGCGACGGCGTCTCGCCGCTGCTCTTCATCTGCGAAGAGGCGCATCGATATGCCGCCGCCGACCGTTCGATCGGCTTCGGGCCGACCCGCAAGGCGGTGTCACGCATCGCCAAGGAAGGCCGCAAATACGGCGTCTATCTCGGCCTCGTCACCCAGCGTCCCGCCGAGCTCGATGCCACCATCATCTCCCAGTGCAACACGCTGTTCACGATGCGCCTCGCCAACGAGCGCGACCAGTCGCTGTTGCGTTCGGCGGTCTCGGACGCCGCCGCGAACCTGTTGTCGTTCGTGCCGTCGCTTGGCACCCGCGAGGTGCTGGCGTTCGGCGAAGGCGTCGCGCTGCCGACCCGGTTGCGCTTCAAGGAAGTGCCGCCGCATCAGATGCCGCGCAGCGAAGCGACCATCGCCACCGTTCCGTCGATCAACGCCGGCCACGACATGCACTTCGTCAGCGCGGTTCTCGAGCGCTGGCGCGGTGCCACCTCGAGCCGCGACGCCCAGGGCGATTCCGTCAGTTCTGACCGGGGTGCGGGATTATCGATGCCGCTCGATGCGCCCCTGCTGCAGCCGTCGATGGGGCTCGACCCGGATCGCTTCTCGCTATTGAAAAAGCCGCTGCGCTGAGCCGGTCGCAGGCGTCAAGGTCAAGCTGACGCCAGGGCCGAATGTTTCGCAGCCTTGGCGTCTCCTGTGTGTCGGGACGACAGAAGGCGCGCCGCCAACGAGGCGCCGCAGCCTGTGATCACCGCAATCGCCAAGGCCCACATCGTATGCAACCCCCGCCCGATCAGCGCGCCGCTGACCAGCGGTGCCGCGATGTTGGCGATCGACATCAGCGACTGGTTCAATCCCATGATCATGCCCTGGCGCTCGATCGCTGCACTGCGTGACAGTTCCGCAGTCAGCGTGCTGCGCACGATCATGCTGCCGGCGATAATCAGGGTGAGGCACAAGGCAAGAAGACCGAGCGTGCTCGCGAAGGCCAGCCCAACACATCCCGCCGCCATGCCGCCGAACGCCAGGATGATGATGGTCCGGTCGGATGCGAACATATTGACCCTTGTGATCAGGACGCCCTGGACGATCATATTGATCAAGCCGGCATAGGCGAACACACAGCCAAGCTCGCGTGCGCCGAAGGGATGACCATCCCAGCGGAAACGCGCCGACAGGAACAGGCCGATCTGCGAAATGAACATCGCATTCGCCAGGAAGAACACCAGCAACAATCCGAGCAGCCGCCACGCATAGCGCAAGCCGAGCATGGTCCGCGTGGTCCGCCGCTCCGGAAGCCGCGGCACGCAGATGGTCTCCGAGGTCGGTTGATCGGCCGGGAGCAGCAGCCACGTCGCAGCGATGCTGAGCATCGACAGCATCGCCGCGGCCCAGACTGGCGCGGCATGTCCAAATGGGACCAGCAACCCGGACACCGCAGGTCCGATCAACAGGCCCGTCCCGATTGCACCGCTCGTCATGCCGAGGGCCTGTTTACGGGCGGAAGGAGAACTGTGCTCGGCGGCATAAGCGTGAGCCACCGAGATGTTTCCGGAGGTCAGTCCGTCGATGATGCGAGCCAGGAACACCAGCGTCAGATCGTTGGCGAGCGCCAGCAGCACGAGGCCAGCAAAGGTTCCAAGCTGGCTGGCGAGGAGCACATTCCGGCGGCCATAGCGGTCGGACAGCATGCCGACGATCGGTCCGGCCACCAGTTGGCAGACTGCATAGACCGAGACGAGCGCGCCGACCATGAAGGGCGTGGCGCCGAGCGCCTGCGCGTAAAACGGCAATAGCGGCAGGATGATGCCGAGCGCGGTGGCGTCCACCACCACGACAATGACGGTCGGAACCAGCGCCATCGCGCCGGCGCGCATCGCACCGGAGCCGTCCCGCTCTGCCCTGACCGTCGCACCAGGATCCATTCGCTGCCGTCCTTGGACATCATTATTGTTCGCTCATATAAGTTGCATCCTAAAGGTTTGTATCATATCTATTTTGCATGGCTCCTTCGCACACCACCATTCAGGCGGAACTCGGCCTTCTCATCGCGCGGATCGCGCGGCTGTGGCGGCGTGAGGCTGACCAGGCGCTGGCCGATCACGGCCTGTCGCAAGCCACATCGCATCCGCTGCGCGTGCTGTCGCGCCGCGGCGAATGCGCCCGGCAAGGCGTGCTCGCCGAGGAGATCGGAATCGAGGGCCCGTCTCTCGTGCGCCTGATCGACCTGCTGCAGGCCGAAGGCCTGGTGGAGCGCCGCGAGGATCCGACCGACCGACGGGCCAAGACGTTGCATTTGACCGGCAAGGGCGAAGCCAAGGCGGAGGAGATCAACCGGGTGCTACGGCGCGTCCGCGCCCAGCTCCTGAAAGACATCTCGCCCGAGGACCTCGCCGTCACCTACGACGTTCTGCAACGCATCGAGCAGCGCGCCATGCACTTGCGCGAGGCTGCTGCGCCTTCGGATGCGAGCTAGCCATGAGCCAAACCCGGATCTCTCCGGTTCGCGGCGCGGACCTCATTTTCGCTTTGAAGACATTTGGCGCGGCGACGCTCGCTCTGGTGATCGCGCTGTGGATCGACCTGCCGCGGCCCTATTGGGCCATGGCCACCGTCTACATCACCTCGCAACCGCTCGCCGGCGCCACCAGCTCCAAGGCGCTGTATCGCGTGCTGGGAACCATCACCGGCGCGGCGGCCTCGGTGGCGCTCATCCCCAATCTCGTCAACGCGCCGGAACTGCTCTGCCTTGCAGTTGCGCTCTGGACCGGCCTCTGCCTCTATCTGTCTCTGCTCGACCGCACGCCGCGCAGCTATTTGTTCATGCTCGCCGGCTACACGCTGGCGCTGATTGGCTTCCCGGCCGTGACCGATCCTGCCAGCATCTTCGAAACCGCGGTCGCACGCACCGAGGAGATCACGCTCGGCATCATCTGCGCGACCCTGGTCTCCACCCTGGTGCTGCCGCGAAGCGTGGCGCCGGTGGTCGGTGCCAAGGTGGAAGGCTGGCTGGCGCAAGCCAGGCGCCTGAGCCGTGACGTGCTGCTCGGCGGCGGCGCTGGCACCGAAGATCAAGTGAACCGTCTGCACCTCGCCGTTGAAGCGCTCGAAATCGATACGCTGGCCACTCACCTCGCATTCGACCGGCTCGCCGACCACAATGCGGTGCGCGGGCTGCGCGCGCTCCGGCTGCATATGCTGCTGCTGTTGCCGCTGCTCGGTTCGATCCGCGACCGGCTCGCCGCGCTGGGCGATCGCATCCGCCCCGAACTCGCCGAACTGCTGCAACGGCTGGCACGATGGGTGATGGCCGAGAGCGAGGATCGGGAGCCTATCAACGCTCTTCATTCCGCAATCAGTGCGTTGCGGCCGGCCCTGGATGCGAACACATCCTGGGATCAGATCATGACCGCAAGCCTGTTGATCAGGCTGCGCGAACTGGTCGACATCTCCGAGGATTGCCGCGCGCTGAACACCGCGATCGCAGCTGACGGCGACAGCACGCAAGTCCCCCTCACCTTCCGCACTGAGGAAGGCATCGCGCCGGCGCGGCATCGCGATCATGCGCTGGCGCTATGGTCGGCAGCCGGCGTCGTCGTCGCGATCCTGGTCAGTTGCGCGTTCTGGATCGGCACCGGCTGGGTCGACGGCGCCTCCGCGCCGATGATGGCAGCTGTCGCCTGCTCGTTTTTCGCGACCCAGGACGATCCCGCTCCGAGCATCCGCAATTTCGCGATCTGGTCGCTGGTCGCGATCGTCATCGACGCGGTCTATCTGTTTGCGATCATCCCGGCGATCTCCGACATCGAAATGCTCATCGCCGCGCTGGCTCCCTCCTTCATCCTGTTCGGCGTCCTGATCGCGCGCCCGAGCACGACGCCGATCGGCATGGCGCTCGCTGCCAATGGCGCGACCCTGCTGGCGCTGCAATCGACCTACAATGCCGATTTCGAAAGCTATGCCAATTCGGCGCTGGCCTTCATGATCGGCATGGTGGCGGCCATCGTGCTGACACGTCTGGTCCGATCAGCCCGCGCCGAGTGGATTGCGCAACGCCTGCTGCAGACGAATTGGACGAACCTGGCCGAGACCGCGGAGCGGCGCGGCCACAATGATCGTGCCGCCTTCGTCGGCCTCATGCTGGATCGGCTCGGTCTCTTGGCGCAGCGCTTTGCCGCCATTCCCGAAGCCGATCGCTCCGAACTCGCCGGCTTGAGCCAGCTGCGTGTCGGCCTCAACATCATCGACATCAGGCGTGCCCGGCATGGCCTGGCGACGCCGACCTTGAGCGCCATCGATGCGATGCTGGACCGGCTGGCGGCGGCGTGCCGCAACCGGGCCGCCGCGCCGATGCCGCCTGATCTCCTGGCCCGCATCGACAATGCCATGACTAGAGCCCTCGACGAGCCGCCTGCACGGCCCAAGGAGGATGCGCTGATCGGGCTTGTCGGCATCCGCGCCGCGCTGTTCCCGGAGGCGCCGCCCTATGATGCACATGCAGCCCATCTGCGGAGCCTGGTCGCATGAGATACGACATCGACATCGCGGGCGTCCTGATGCCGGCGCTGCTGCTCTGGCTGCTGATTGCCTATGCGGCCTCCAGCCTCCTGCACGCCGGTCTCCGCCGCATCGGATTTTATCGGCTGGTGTGGCATCCCGCGCTGTTCGATTTCGCCGTCTTCATCTGCCTTCTGGGAGGCGTTGTTTATCTGTCTTCGGAGTATCTGTCGTGAGAAGCACATTCGGCCTGCTCGGACGCATCGCTGTCACTGCGGTCGCGGTCGCCGCGGCCATTCTGGTCGGGACCTATCTTTGGGGCTACTACATGAAGGCGCCATGGACGCGAGACGGCCGCGTGCGCGCTGATGTCGTCCAGATCGCGCCCGATGTGTCCGGCTTCGTGACCGATGTCCTTGTCCATGACAATCAGCCCGTGCATCGCGGCGACGTCATCTTCCGCATCGACCAGGCGCGCTTCACCTTGGCGCTCCAACAAGCCGACGCGGCCGTCGCCGGGCGACTCGCGAGCCTGAACGAGGCGAATGCGGATTTGAAGCGCTATCGCTCCCTCACAACCGAGGCGGTCTCGCAGCAGAAGCAGGAACAGGTGCTGGCAACGCAGCAGCAGGCGCAGGCCGCCTATGATCAGGCGCTCGCCGACCAGGCAGTGGCCAAGCTCAATCTCGAGCGCAGCGAGGTGCATGCCCCCGTCAATGGCACCATCACTAACATGGATCTCCGGCCCGGCACCTATGTCAGCGCCGGCAAGGGCGTGATGGCGCTGGTCGACACCGACACGCTGCACGTCGAGGGCTATTTCGAAGAGACCAAGCTGCCGCGCATCCGCGTCGGTGCGCCGGTCAAGATCTGGCTGATGGGCGCGCATCAGGAGCTGACCGGGCACGTGCAGAGCATCGCCGCCGGCATCGAGGATCGCGATCGCGCCGAGGGCGCAAGCCTGCTCGCCAACGTCAATCCGACGTTCAACTGGGTTCGCCTCGCCCAGCGCGTTCCCGTGCGGGTCGCGCTCGATCACGTTCCTGATGGCGCCGAGCTCGTCGCGGGCCGCTCGGCGACCGTGGAGGTCGTGAACTAGCCGGCTGCAGCTTGCGGCCTCTTGCCGATGCACTATGGTCTGACGGTCAGACACGCCAGCCGGACCACGCCCATGACACAGCCCGCCATCAGCCGCTTTCCTGTCCCTGCCATCGATGCGCTGCCGGAGGACATCCGCGCGCGCCTGCTGGCCGTGCAGGAGAAGTCGGGCTTCGTGCCCAACGTGTTCCTGGTTCTAGCGCACCGGCCGGACGAATTCCGCGCCTTCTTCGCCTATCACGACGCGCTGATGGAGAAAGACGGCGGGCTGACCAAGGCCGAGCGCGAGATGATCGTGGTGGCGACATCGGCCGCCAACCAGTGCCAATATTGCGTGATCGCCCATGGCGCGATCCTGCGCATCCGTGCCAAGAACCCACTGATCGCTGATCAGGTCGCGATCAATTATCGCAAGGCCGACATCACGCCGCGGCAGAAGGCGATGCTGGATTTCGCGATGAAAGTGGCCCTGGAAGCCAACACCGTCGGTGATCCCGACTTCGCGGCGCTGGCAAGCCACGGCTTCAGCGAAGGCGACATCTGGGACATCGCGGCGATCGCCGCCTTCTTCGCGCTGTCGAACCGCATGGCCAACGTCACGGCCATGCGCCCGAATGACGAGTTCTATCTGATGGGACGCCTGCCGAAGCAGGCGTAGCTCCCGAACTCAGCCGTCCGCATGCGGACCGCACCAGCCGGGCAGATAGACGGCGTCATTCCCCTTAGCGAACTCGAGCGCTCGTTCCATCGCCACCGAGAAATGGTCGTCCGCGGTTTTGCGCGAGATCTTCCGCCGCAAAAAATCCGCCCACAGGAATTCGCTGAACGGCGTGGTGTCCTTGGCGAAGCCGCCGGCGCGGCGCAACTCGCCGGCCAAGCTGCGGAACGGATCATCCTTGAGGTCGGCGACCGTTTTCGGCAAATCCTTGAAATGCCGACGCTCACCCTTGGCGTCGTAGGGATAGACCCACCGCTTGTTGTCCATCACGCCCCAGAAGGCATCACGGTCGACCATGGTGAGGTCGCCAATAATGGTGACCAGCACGTCCTTGACGCCTTCGTCGTGCAGCGCCCGCGCCAGATGGTGATGATCTACCACATAGTAGCGCTCATCGGGCCCGAACACGACCGGGATCATGTGCTGACCAAGCAGCTCGGCCCGCTTCTTGTCCGATTTGCGCTCGCGCCAGCGCTTGCGTTTCTCCTTCACCTCGCGCATCCCAACCGTCATCTGAGTCGGGCGCAGCGCCAGGATCGGCACCGGATGCAGGATCGGCTCGCGGGTGTTCGCCATGCTTGAATCTCCGGTAATTGAGTATCAATTTTGTGCACCGATTCATGCAATTATGCCACGGTGATACGGGCGCTCAAGCGTCATACACGAGCCGGGGTCGGATCAAGCGGACTTACGAATTGAAACAAGTTGCAGGCGAACACAACGACTGGATGGCGAAGGGGCGCGTCGTTCGCCTGGGCGGGCGCGAGATCATCACCGAGGGATTGAATCTCAATTTCTGGGACGACATCAGCCACCGCTGCATGACCGCATCCTGGCCCGCTTTCATCAGCGGAGCTGCGCTGGTGTTTCTCGCTTTCAACGCCTTCTTCGCCGCGTTCTATTGGCTTGGCCATCAGCCGATCTCGAACGTGCCCGGCGGCGCCTATATCGATTATTTCTACTTCAGCATCGAGACGCTCTCGACGGCCGGCTATGGCGACATGCATCCGCAGACGCATTACGGCCACTTCATCGCAACGATCGAGCTGTTCACCGGCATCTTCTCGATGTCGGTGATGACCGGGCTCATCTTCGCCCGGTTCTCCCGGCCACAGGCGCGGCTGCTGTTTGCAAATCAGCTGGTGATCTCCAACCATGAAGGCGCGCCGACGCTGATGGTTCGCCTCGCCAATGAACGGCAGAACCTGATCGGCAACGCCAGCGCCAGGCTGTGGCTGTTCAAGAACGTCGTCACGGCCGAGGGCATGCCGTTCCGCCGCTTCGTCGAGCTGCCGCTGTTGCGCAGCGAGAGCCCGGCCCTGGCATTGAGCTGGACACTCCATCACGTCATCGACGAGACCAGCCCATTGCACGGCATGACCATGGCCGATTTCGAAGCCGTCAATCTGTCGCTGTCCGTGGTGGTGACGGGCTATGATGTTGTTGCGGCGCAAGCGGTGCATGCGCGCAAGTCCTACGATCATCCGGACATCCGCTTTGGCCATCGATATGCCGATATTCTGGATGCCACGAATCCAGACGGACGCGTTCGGGTCGATTACGGCCGGTTCCACGAAACGGTCGAAATCTGATGATCGAGGAACACATCCGAAGGTCGAAGTGGTGCGATCATGCACGCCTGCCCTGCTAAAGTTTTTTGCTGAGACGCGGCGGCCGCGTGCTAGAAGTGAGCATCGGAGTCGAAGGCCATGAAGACCCAGCGCCCTATTGCAGCCGAGGACGAGCATCGCGTGGTGCCCTTCCGGCCGCGTAGCGCGCCCATCCGCCGGGCGGTCGAGGGCGGTGGTCCGCCAGTGCCGCTGCCGAGACGAGAGCCCCCGCACCCGGATCCGCTGGATCTGTCGCGTTACGAGCGGCCCCGCCAAGAAACCGATGATTTCCGCCACAGGATTCTTGCCAATATCGCGGCCTTCGCCTTCACGGTGGCGCTGACGGCGATCGGCATCTGGCTTGCGATGAGCATTGCAGACCTGCGGAAGACCCAGGATTGCGTTCTGACCGGCCGGCGTGATTGCGCCCGCATTCTCACGGAGCCTTACACGCCCTGATGGTGCCGTGATCGCAGGCGAAATCGGCCGAACCCGACATCCCAAGGCGGGCGCGTGCCGCCTACCCTACCTCCATTGAACTCACGGCGGCGCTCCGATATACGGGCACTCGACTCCCGGGCGACGGGGGTTCTCGGGCTCGTACCAGGACACGCCGCCAAGCGGTGTCCAGCCGTCGCGCCGCATCGGATTTGTCTCCAATATATCAAAGGCTTAGTGATGTCCTCAACATTCGATCAGGTCGCCACGATCATCGCTGAAACCTGCGACATCCCGCGCGACACGATCACGCCGGACAGTCATGCCATCGACGATCTGGGCATCGACAGTCTCGATTTCCTCGACATCGCCTTTGCGATCGACAAGGCCTTTGGCATCAAGCTGCCGCTGGAAAAATGGACGCAGGAAGTCAACGACGGTAAGGCCAGCACCGAACAGTATTTCGTGCTGAAGAACCTTTGCGCGCGTATTGACGAACTGGTCGCAGCAAAGGGCGCCTGATCGCCCGCCATGCAGATCGAATATTTCAAACTCATCGACCGCATCGTCGACCTCAAGGTCGGCGAGAAGACCATCGTTGTCGAGGCGCAGGTTCCGACCGAGAACACCATCTTCGAGGGGCATTTTCCTGGCTATCCGATCATGCCCGGTGTGCTCCTGATTGAATCGATGGCGCAGACCTCCGGCTGGCTGCTGCTCGCGCTGATGAATTTCGAACGCATGCCGTTCCTGGCTGCGGTCAAGGAAGCCAAGATGCGCGGCTTCGTCACGCCCGGCGAGGTGCTGAGCGTCGAGGCCAACGTGCTGCACGAAGGCTCCGGCTACGCCATCACCGAGGCTCGGGTGAAGGTCGCGGGCAAGCTTCGCTCCAACGCGACCCTCACCTTCAGCCACATTCCCTTCCCCAATCCCGAGCTGCGCGGACACATGGATGCCGAAGCCAAGCGCATCGGCTTTCCGCAACAGGCCCTTTCCCATGACTGAGACGACATCTGCGACGCCGGAACCAGTCGAAGTCTGGATCACCGGCATTGGGCTTGCGACATCGCTCGGCGAAGGGCTGGATGCGAACTGGGAGGCGCTCAACGCCGGCCGCATCAATGTCGACGAGAAGGGCTTTGCGCCCTACGTGATCCACCCCTGGGCGCCGGTGAATCTGGAGACGCAGATCCCCAAGAAGGAACAGCGTCAGATGGAGGCCTGGCAGCGCATCGGCACCTACGCCGCCGGTCTTGCGCTCGACTCGGCCGGGCTCAAAGGCAACAAGGAGATCCTGTCGCGCATGGACATGATCGTCGCCGCCGGCGGCGGCGAGCGCGACATCTCCGTCGATACCGCGATCCTCAACGCCGAGGCTCAGGGCAACTGCACGCCGGGCTTCCTCAACGATCGGCTGATGAGCGACCTGCGTCCGACCCTGTTCCTGGCGCAATTGTCGAACCTGCTCGCCGGCAATATCGCCATCTCGCACGGAGTCTGCGGCACCTCGCGCACCTTCATGGGCGAAGAGGTCTCGAGCGTCGACGCCGCGCGCATCGCGCTGGCGCGGATCGCCGGCGGTCAGAGCGAGATCGCGCTGGTCGGCGGATCGCATAATGGCGAGCGCAAGGACCTGCTCGTCCTCTACGAGTTCGGCGACTACAATCTGAAGCACAAGTTCTCCCCGGTCTGGGCGCGCCAGGAGCATCCCGGCTTTGCGCTCGGCTCCGCCGGCGCCTTCCTGGTGATCGAATCAAAAGCGCATGCGCTGGCGCGCGGCGCCAAGCCGCTGGCCCGCTTGACGCGCGTTGTCGCCGATCGCGCCCAGCGCAAGCAGCCGGGCGCGGTGGCTGCAACGCTCGAAACCTTGTGGTCGGCGGTCGGCGTGCATGAGGGCGGTGGCGCCATCATCACCGGCGCGACCGGCGCCGAGCCTGTCACGTCGGAGGAGCGCGCCTTCCTTGAAGGGCACCGGGATTTCGCGGTGCGATCGAGCGGCACGCGCTTCGGCCACACGATGGAGACGCAGTTTGCGCTCGGGCTCGCGCTCGCGGCGCTCTCGATCTCACGCGGCGCACTGTTTCCGCCGGGCGATTCGACCGGCGTCGAGGTTGAAACCAAGCAGGCGCCGACCCAGATTGTGGTGGTTGGGGCCGGCCATTACCGCGGCGAAGGCATGGCCTTGGTCGAAGCGGTCAACTAACCGACGCAACGCGACGGGATTTGACGACGGGGGACATCATGACTGCGACACGCGACAAGTTTGGACGCCCCATCGTCGTCGTCACCGGCATGGGAGTGGTGACGTCGCTCGGCGCCGGCAAGACCGACAATTGGGCCAAGCTCGTCGCCGGCGAATCCGGCATCCGCACCATCACGCGTTTTCCGATCGACGGCCTCAAGACGACCATGGCCGGGACGGTGGATTTCGTCCCCGTCACGCCCTTCACCTCGACCGGGCTTGCCGAGCGGCTGGCCCACCTCGCCGTCGAGGAAGCGATCACGCAATCCGGCGTCGGCCGTAAGGGTGATTTTCCGGGCCCGCTGTTCCTGGCCGTCGCGCCGGTCGAGATCGAGTGGCCGCAGCGCCTCGAGCTCGCGCACGCGGTCGGCGGCACCGAATTCAGCTATGACGACCTGCTCGGCGTCTGCGGCGGCGGCAAATTCCTGCCCTATCATCACCGCTTCCAATTCGGCTCGGTCGCCGATTATCTCACCGAGACCTTCGGCACCAAGGGCTCGCCGATCTCGCTTTCGACGGCCTGCGCGTCCGGCGCCACCGCGATCCAGCTCGGCGTCGAGGCGATCCGTCGCGGCGAGACCGATGTCGCGCTGTGCACCGCGACCGAAGGCTCGGTCAATCCGGAAGGCCTGGTGCGCTTCTCGCTGCTCTCGGCGCTGTCGACCCAGAACGAGCCGCCGCAGGCTGCCTCGAAACCGTTCTCGAAGAATCGCGACGGCTTCGTGATGGCCGAAGGCGCCGGCGCGCTGGTGCTGGAGAGCTATGATGCTGCGGTCGCCCGCGGCGCCAATATCCTGGGCGTCATCGCCGGCTGCGGCGAGCTCACCGACTCGTTCCATCGCACCCGCTCCTCGCCCGACGGCAAGCCGATCATCGGCTGCATTCGCAAGGCGCTGGCTGATGCCGGGATGGCGCCGGAGCAGATCGACCACATCAATGCGCACGGCACCGCGACGCCCGAGAACGACAAGATGGAATATGTCGGAGTCTCCGCCGTGTTCGGCGAGCACACCGGCAAGATTCCGGTCTCCTCGAACAAGTCGATGGTCGGCCACACCATCTCGGCCGCTGGCGCGGTCGAGGCGATCTTCTCGCTGTTGACGCTCGAACATCAACGGATTCCGCCGACCATCAACTACGAAGTCCCGGATCCGGCGATCCTGTTCGACGTGGTCGGCAACAAGGCCCGCGATGCGCGCGTCACCGCCGTGATGTCGAACTCGTTCGGCTTCGGCGGCCAGAACGCCTCGCTGATCCTGACCCGCGAACCAGCCTGATCGGCGTTCACCCGTCACGATGACCGCTCTGATCGCCCGGACCAAGGCCCGATTCCGCGAGGCCTCGAAATCGCTGGGCGCCTCCGCGGTCGGTGCGCTCACCGTCGGGATGTTGCGCACCACGCGCTATTTCGATCCGATCAAGACCGCCGATCTGTTTGCGCGGATTGCGCAACTGATCGGTCCGCGCCTGCGCGAGCATCGGATCGGCCGCGCCAATCTCGTCGCGGCCTTCCCGGAGAAATCGCCGGACGAGATCGACGCGATTCTCGCCGGGGTCTGGGACAATCTCGGCCGCGTCGGCGCCGAATTCGCCCATCTCGACAAGATCTGGGACTATAGCGAAGCGCACCCAGAGACGAGCCGGATCGAGCTGTCGCCGCGCACATACGAGCTGTTTCACCAGCTGAGGCTCGACGGCAAGCCGGGGCTGATCTTCGCGAGCCACCTCGCCAATTGGGAGATGCCGGCGCTGGCGGCCGTCGCCCATGGGCTCGACGCCGCGATCCTCTATCGCAAGCCGAACATCGCTTCCGCCGACCGCATCATCCAGGAAATGCGGCAGGTGAAGATGGGCACCCTGATCCCGGCCGGCCGCGACGCGCCGCTGCGACTCGGGGAGGCGCTCAGGAACGGCCAGCACGTCGCGATGCTGGTCGACCAGTATATGGGGAATGGCGTCGAGGTCACCTTCTTCGGCCGCAAGACCCGCGCCAATCCGACGCTGGCTCGGCTGCTCCGCCAGGTCGAATGCCCGGTGCACGGCGTGCGCATCATCCGCCTGCCCGACCACCGCTTCCGCGCCGAGCTCTCGGAGGAAGTGAAGCCGGTACGCGATGCCAACGGCCAGATCGAGATCCAGGGCACCATGCAGGCGGTCACCTCGGTGATCGAGGGCTGGATCCGCGAATATCCGGAGCAATGGCTCTGGCTGCATCGCCGCTGGCGGTAAGCCAAGCGGGAATATTCCTTCGCAAGGAAGATGCGCGGCAGCATCCAATGCTCCGCAAGCGTCGCGTCACGCAAGAAATCAGTTACGCCGTGTGCCAACCCTCGCTACCGTAGCGCCACGTCACCGCAAGTCGACGCCAAGCCGTCATTGCCGACGTTCGGGCAAACAGCACCCCGGCACGCGTTCGGGGATCAGGAGGAGGACACGCACGGATGTTTTCGCACGTCATGATCGGCACCAACGACCTGGACAAGGCCAAGACGTTCTATGACACGCTGCTCGGCACGCTCGGCGTGAGGCCAGCCAGGCTCGACGGCCATCGCATTTTCTACATCACGCGCAGCGGCGTCTTCGCCGTATCCAAACCCATCAATGGCGAGCCGGCAACGGCGGCCAATGGCGGCACGATCGGCTTTGCCTGCGATTCCCAGGAACAGGTCGATGCCTGGCACACGACCGGCGTCGCCGCCGGCGGCACCACCTGCGAAGAGCCGCCCGGCGTGCGCGAGGGCTCCACGGGCAAGCTCTATCTGGCCTATTTGCGCGATCTCGACGGCAACAAGCTCTGCGCCATGCACCGGATCGCCGGTTAGCCTGGACCGTCATTGCGAGGAGCGTCAGCGACGAAGCAATCCAGCTTCCTGTGACTCTGGATTGCTTCGCTCGCAACAACGAAAGGAAATCACCGCCCCGTCTTCACCCGGGTCCAGAGCCGGTTGATGATGCGCTGGGTCGCCGGATCGCGCGCGGTGATGTCGAACAGTTTCGAAAGTGTCGCCTCGTCCGGATAGATGTTCTTGTCGCTCAGAATCTTCGGATCGATCAGCTTCTGGCTCGCCAGATTGCCATTTGCGTAGGATAGAAAATCCGAATTCTTGGCGGCGACCTCGGGTCGGTAGAGATAGTTGATCAGCTCATAGGCTTCCGCAACATGCTGCGCATCGGCGGGGATCGCGAGATTGTCGAAGAACAGCTGCGCGCCCTCTTTCGGGATCGTGTAGCCGATCTCGATGCCGTTCTTGGCCTCGGCCGCACGGCTGCGCGCCTGCATGACATCGCCCGAATAACCAACCACAAGACAGATCTCGCCGGTCGCAAGCGCGCTCAGATATTCCGATGAGTGAAACTTGCGAATGTAGGGCGCAATCTTGCTAATGAGATCGGCCGCCTTCTCGAGGTCCGCCTGATTGGTCGAGTTGGGATTGAGCTTCAGATAATTGAGTGCCGCCGGGAAGACATCGTCGGCGGCATCCACCATGTGAATGCCGCAATCCTTGAACTTGGCGAGATTTTCCGGCTTGAAGACAATATCCCAGCTGTCGATGCGGGCGCCGGGACCGAGGACTTTCTCCACCGCCTTGACGTTGTAGCCGATCCCGGTCGTGCCCCACATGTAGTTGGCGGCGTATTGGTTGCCGGGGTCGTAGGTCGAAAGATGCTGCGTCACGACCGGCCAAGCATTGATGAGGTTCGGCAGCTTCGCCTTGTCGAGCGGCTGAAAGATCTTCGCTTTGATCTGACGCTGCAGGAAATAGGCGGTCGGGACCACGACATCGTAGCCGGATTTGCCCGCGAGCAGCCGGGTCTCGAGCGTCTCATTGGCATCGAACGTGTCATAGACCACCTTGATGCCGGTCTCCTTGGTGAAGTCGTCGAGGACTCCCGGCGCCATGTAGTTCGACCAGTTGTAGAAATTGACAACCCGCTCCGCGGCGGTCGCCGGCAGCAACACCATCAGCAGCGCGGCGGCAATGAGGAGATCGAGAAAGCCCTGCTTGCGGCCGCGTCGCATATCGATCAATCCCTAGCGCCGGTGGATCGCGTCGGAGAGGCGTTCAAGCGCGGTGTCGATGGTCGCGTCCTTCTTGGCAAAGCAGAAGCGCACCACCGAGGTCACCGGATTTTGCTCATAGAAAGCGGAGACCGGGATCGCGGCGACCTTGTAGTCCTTGACGATACGCCAGCAGAACGCCTCGTCGGTCTCGTTCAGCCCGAGCGGCGACAGGTCGACGGTGAGGAAATAGGTGCCCTGCGCCTTCAGGACGGGAAAGCCCAGGCGCTCCAGTCCGGCGGCCAGCCGGTCGCGGCTCCGCGCGAGCTCTGCACGCATGGAGAGGAAATAGTCGTCAGACTTGCCGAGCCCGTAGGCCACCGCGACCTGCAGATTGGGCGCTGTCGTAAAGGTCAGGAACTGATGCACCTTGGCGGCGACGCGCAGAAGTGGCGGCGCGGCGCAGACGAAACCGACTTTCCATCCGGTCAGCGAGAAGATCTTGCCGGCCGAGCCGACCTTGATGGTGCGGTCGCGCATGCCGGGAATGGTGATCAGCGGGGTATGCTCACGGCCGTCGAACACCACGTGCTCCCAGACCTCGTCGCAGATCGCAACCGCGTCGAACTCCTGGCAGAACCGCGCCAGCAATTCGAGATCCTCGCGCGGATAGACGACGGCAGCCGGATTGAGCGGATCGTTGAACAGCACCGCCTTGGTCTTCGGCGTGAAAGCCGAGCGCAGCATCTCCTCCGACAGCCGCCAATGCGGCGGCTCCAGCCGCACCAGCTTCGGAATGCCGCCGGCCTGGCGGATGATCGGCAGATAGGAATCATAGACCGGCTGAAAGCAGATCACCTCGTCGCCGGGCTCGACCACGGCCAGGATCGCCGACGTCAGCGCTTCCGTGCCGCCCGAGGTGACCATCACCTCGCTCATCGGGTCGAGGTCGAGCTTGTGCCAGCGCGCATAATGCGCGGCGATCGCCTGCCGCAGTTCCGGCAGCCCCATCATCGAGGGATACTGGTTGTAGCCGTTCAAGACGGCGTCGGCTGCAGCGCGGCGGATATCTTCAGGCCCGGGATCGTCCGGGAAGCCCTGACCAAGATTGATCGCGTTGTTGTCGCGCGCGGCCTGCGACATCGCCTCGAAAATGGTGACGGGAAGGTCCGCGAAGACCTTGTTCATCGAGGTCATAGTCGCGCTTAACCGCCGGTCTTGGTGGGCAGGCCGGCGGCCTTCCAGCCGAGCATGCCGCCTGCCAGATGCTTGTCGTAGGGCAGGCCGGCCGACTGTGCGGCGAGCGAAGCCGTCACCGAGCGCTTGCCGGAGCGGCAGGCGAACACGACCTGTTTTCCGGCCGGGTCGGGAATGGCTTTCGGATCGAAGGTCGACAGGGAGACGACAATTCCATCCGGATAGGCTTCCGCAGCAACTTCATTCGGCTCACGCACGTCGACCAGAAGATAATGGCCTTCCGCGATCCCCTTCGCCACCTCCTGCGGCGTCAAATCATGCACCACTGCCACGCCTGTCCTCCAACCCTTCGCGGGGGCGATGCCAGCCCCCTGCTCTCTGCAACCTCACTCCAGACGAGGTGAAAATCAAGCGTCGTGGCGACAGGCCTGACACGCGCCTCGCCCGAACCTGCCGCTTAGACCGTCACCTGGGTGCCGACCTCGACGACGCGCCCGCTCGGGATCTGGAAATAGTCGGTCGCATCGTTGGCGGTGCGGCTTAACGCGATGAACAGATGATCCTGCCAGCGCGGCATGCCGGAATGCGCCGCCGGTTTGAGGGCTCGGCGGGACAGGAAGAACGACGTCGACATGATGTCGAATTGCCAGCCGAGCTTGCGGGCGATCGCCAGCGCTCGCGGCACGTTCGGCGATTCCATGAAGCCGAAGCGCAAAGTCACCTTGGTGAAGGTCGGGCTGACCTGCTCGAGCCGCACGCGCTCGGACGGGTCGATGCGCGGCGTCGTCGCAGTCTCGATGGTCAGGATCACGTTCTTCTCGTGCAGCACCTTGTAGTGCTTCAGACTGTGCATCAGCGCGGTCGGCGCGCTCAGCGGATCGCTGGTCAGGAAGACCGCGGTGCCAGGGACGCGCTGCGGCGGGCGCTTTTCCAGCATGGCCACGAGGTCGGCGAGCGGGAATTCCAGCTTGCGAGATTTCTCGAACAAGAGCCGGCTGCCGCGCCGCCACGTGTACATCAGCGTCATCACGAAGCCGCCGAGCGCCAGCGGCACCCAGCCGCCCTCGAATACCTTGAGCAGGTTGGCGGCCAGGAAGGTCAGGTCGAGGAACAGGAAGGGGACGATCAGCGCCGCCGCCGCAATCGGCGCCCACTTCCAGACCTTCCACACCACGACAAAACCCATCATCGCAGTCACCACCATCGTGCCGGTGACGGAGATGCCGTAAGCCGAGGCCAGTGCGCTGGACGATTTGAACATCAGCACCAGCAGCACCACCGAACCCAGCAGCAGCTTGTTGATGCGGGGAATGTAGATCTGACCGGAATGCGCTTCCGAGGTGTGGCGGATCTCGAAGCGCGGCAACAGCCCAAGCTGGATCGCCTGACGCGTCAGCGAATAGGCCCCGGTGATCACCGCCTGGCTTGCGATCACGGTCGCGACCGTTGCAAGTCCAACCATCGGGATCAGCGCCCAGTCCGGAAACATCAGGAAGAATGGGTTCTCGACCGCCTTGGGATCGCCGATCACCAAGGCGCCCTGCCCCAGATAGTTCAGCGCCAGCGACGGCAGCACGATGAACAGCCAGGCGGTCTGGATCGGCTTTTTGCCGAAATGGCCGAGATCGGCATACAGGGCTTCAGCGCCGGTCACCGCCAGGAAGACGGCGCCCAGCGTGACAAAGCCGATCAGGCCGTGATGGAGCATGAACGACACGGCGAGATACGGATTGATCGCCCACAGCACCTCCGGCTGGCGCAGGATCGGCGGGACAGCCGCGATCCCGATCACCAGGAACCAGATCAGCATGACAGGCCCGAAAAAGGCCGCGACCTTCGCGGTGCCGCGCGCCTGCACCGCGAACAGCAGCACCAGGATCAGAAGCGTGACGGGCACGACGTAAGGGTCGAGCGACGAGGTGACCAGCTTGATACCTTCGACCGCCGACAACACCGACAAAGCGGGCGTGATCACCGCGTCGCCGTAGAACAAGGCGCCGCTGATGATGCCGAGCAGGACGATGACGCCGGCGCCCTTGGTGACGCCGCGCTGCGCCAGCGCCATCAGGGCGAGCGTGCCGCCCTCCCCGTGGTTATCCGCACGCAGCAGAATGACCACATATTTGAGCGTCACAACCACGATGAGCGCCCACAGGATCAGCGAAATCACGCCAAGCACCGCGTGCGGTGCCGCTTCTCCGCCGCTGCTCGCGGCCATCACCGCCTCGCGCAGAGCGTAGAGAGGGCTGGTGCCGATATCGCCATAGACGACGCCGATGCTGCCGAGCGTGAGCGCGGCGTAACTGGCCGTCGAATGGGCGCTGCCATGCCCATTGGTCGCCGGCGTCTCCGCGGGCGTGGCTGCGACGTTACTGGTCATGAGAACTGGGGCCTCAAAATGCTTCACGGCACCATTTGCAATGCGCGGGGCTTATAGCCCTGCGCCTGCTGCATAGCCTAGCCCTAAATTTGGCCAGGGCCATGCAAAAACGCATAAACTTTCGATCTATGGTGCCGATTTCCCTGCTGCGCGCCTTCCAACCTGCCGTCAGCGGCTCGCCAACCGACGCGCGACGGACTTTTCCGTCGCGGTTGCTCGGCCAGTAACTAGGACAGCCTGGTCAAGGCTTCAAGTCCGGCGGCAGCGGGGGGTCCTCGCGCATAAGGGTGATGGTGACCCGGCGGTTGGCCGCCAGCGAGGGATCGTCCGGGAACAGGGGCTGGGTGTCGGCCTTGCCGGACACCGCGTAGATGTGGCTGGCCGGGAATCCTTCCCGCTCCAGGATCTGGCGAACCGCGTTGGCGCGGTCGGCCGACAGATCGAACGCACCATAATCGCTGCGGTCAGGCACGAACCCGGCCGCGGTGTGGCCGGTGATCTGGACGCGCAACGGTGTCGCCTTCAGCGGAGCGGCGAGCTTCTCGATCAGGCGGCGGGTGCGTTCATAGGGAACTTTGGAGCCATCGGCGAACATCGAGCGGCCGTCCTGGTCGACGATCTCCAGGTTCAATCCCTGCTTGGTCTCCTCGAACATGATGTGCTTGGAGATTTCCGTCATCTCCGGCATGTCCTGCAGCGCCTGACGCAAGGATGCCGCGGCAAGCGCGAACTGGCGGTCGACCTTGAGCTTCGCGCCGTTGGTGAAACTGCGCTCTTCCTGCTCGGGGCTCGGTTCACGCGAGGTTTCCTCGGGCGAAATGTGCGCGGCGTTCTTCAGGCGCGGACGGGTCGGCAGGCCGTCGGATTCCACGATGCCGGAGTAGCGCGATTCGGTCTGCACGCCGAAGGCGTCGCGCATGGAGCCTGCGACGATCTTCAGCTTGGCGTTGTCCATGGTGGAAAAGGCGACCAGCATCACGAAGAAGCTGACCAGAAGCCCCATCAGGTCGGCGAAGGTCACGAACCAGCCGTGACCGCCGCCATGTGCATCGCCGCGCTTTTTCTTCGCCATCCTTCAAGCCCCCGGGGATTGCAGCGCCTGCGGCCGACTTAGGCCGGCACCGGCTCGCCTTCCGCATGACGATGCTTCTCCGGCAGGTAGGCCAGCAGCATTTCCCGCACCAGTGCCGGGCTCTTGGAATCCCGGATCATCAGGATGCCGTCGATGATCAGGGTGCGGTTGGTCTCCTCGTCGAGCAGCTTGCCGTGCAGCTTGTCGGCGATCGGCAGACAGAACAGGTTCGCCACCAGCGCCCCGTAAAGGGTGGCGAGCAGCGCGGTGGCCATGAAGGGACCGAGCTTGGACGGGTCGGTCATGTTGGCGAACATCTGCACCATGCCGATCAGGGTGCCGACCATGCCGAAGGCCGGCGCGCAGTCGCCGACCGCGCGATAGATCTTGCTGCCTTCGTCCAGATGCATCAGGAAATTGTCGCGATCGCGCTCGAGATTGTCGCGGATGAATTCGAGATCGTAACCGTCGGCGACGTAACGGATGCCCTTGGCCAGGAACGGCTCGTCGGTCTCCACCTTTTCCAGCCCGACCGGGCCCTGCTTGCGGGCGATCTCGGCGATGCGGGCCAGCTCGTCCACCAGCTCGCGCGCAGAGAGCCGGCTCATGGTGAAAGCGTATTTGATGCCGAGCGGAACGCCATGGACGATTGCGTTGAGGGGGAAGCGGATCATGGTGGCCGAGAACGAGCCGCCGAAGATGATGATGACGGCGTGCTCGCTGACGAACATCCCAAGATCGCCGCCGAGCAGCATCATCGTCGCGATGACGATCATGCCCGCCACGAGCCCCGCGCCCGTCATAATATCCATGAGCTTACTCCACCCGCGTACGCGCACCATGCTGGACGCGGTCGTGCGGAACCGCGTGAGCGAAACCCTACGTATGCGCCATTAAGGACGGGTTACCGATTTTGGTAGGCATAACAAACGGTAAATACGGAAGCGCCGACCGCAGCATTGCCCCTCAGGCGGCTGCGCTGCTCAGCAGCCGCGTCTCGGCAAAATGGCGCGTTTCGGCAAAGGCTTGCCGCATCCTCTGCACGAGCAGCACGATCTCCGCCTGCTCCAGGCTTGCCGCACCAAACTCAAGCGCCCGGGCGAGCTCGGACAGGGTCAGGAAGCCGAACGTCGCAGCCGAGCTCTTGATCGAATGCGCCTCGCGCGTCATCTCCGCAGGGTTCCCGATTTTCCCCTCGAGACCCGCAAACTTGCCGGACGTATCGGAGAGAAAGGTGCGCAGGACTTCAGCGGCATCTTCGTCGCCGAGCTCCGAGCAAAGCACCTGATAGACCGCCTGATCGATCTGCACGCCGTCGCTCATGCCACCAGCCTTTCTTGTTTCCGTTGTGGGGCCGCGGTCGAGCGAAGCAGCGCAGCACTCAACCGATCACGCGTGACCGGCTTGGTCACGAAGTCGTTCATTCCCGCCTCCGTACAGGCCAGCTGATCCTGGCTGGCCGCATTCGCGGTCAAGGCGACGATGTACAGATCGCGGGCGGGCGGCGGCAGCTGACGGATCATTCGTGTCGCGGTCAGCCCGTCCATCTCGGGCATCATCATGTCCATCAGGATCAGGTCGTAGCTCTGCTTCTGGACGGCCGCGACCGCCTGGACGCCATTCTCGACGATCTCATAATTGTGGCCGAGCTTGTCGAGCAGTTTCTTGATCACGAACTGATTGGTCAGGTTGTCCTCGGCAATGAGGATGTTGAGCGGCGCAAGCGCGGCGCTGGCGGCGACCGCGGCAGGCTCGTTCGCCGCGGCTGGAGCCGGATCGAGCGGGACGGACTCATCGGCGGGCCGCAGCTGCACGCGCACGGAAAACGTGAATGTGCTTCCTTGGCCGACCTTGCTCTGGACGGAGATCTCGCCGCCCATGCAGGTGACCAGACGCTTGCAGATCGCAAGTCCGAGCCCGGTGCCGCCGAAGCGGCGCGAGATGGAGTTGTCGACCTGGGAGAATTGCTTGAACAATTGCCCGATCGCCTCAGTGGGAATGCCCACCCCGGTATCCTTGACCGAGATGATCAGATTCGCTTGTCCGTCGCCCGCTGGCTCGGCACGCAGGTCCACGCTGACGCTGCCGCTCTCCGTGAACTTGATCGCGTTGCCGACCAGGTTGAACAGCACCTGGCGAAGCCGTGCGGGATCGCCGATCACGATATCAGGGACATCGGGCGCAATGCTGGTGACGAGCTGCAGACCCTTTTCCCGCGCGCGCGACATCAACAGGTCGGTCGTGGTGGTGACGGAGCGGCGCAGCTCGAATTCGATGTGCTCGATCTCGAGCCTGTCCGCATCGAGCTTGGAGAAGTCGAGCACGTCGTTGAGCAGCTGCAGAAGGTAGTCCGCCGACTCGCGCAACGTCGTCGCGATCTTGCGCTGCTCGGGCGCGAGCTCGGCCGAGAGCAACAGGTCGGCGAGCCCGATCACGCCGTTCATCGGGGTCCGGATCTCGTGGCTCATCATCGCCAGAAACTCGGAGCGGGCCCGCGTGCCGGCTTCCGCCGCATCGCGCGACTTCGCCAGCCCCGACTGGTAGCGGACGATGAGGATCGTGATAATGGCGATGATCATCGTCAACAGCGCGCCCGTCATGAGATCGCGATCGCGATCGGCAGCGAATGCGGCAAACACCTCGTCGGAGGCCTGGCCGACAATCACGCCCAGCGGATAGTCTCGGACCCTGCGATAGCTGTAGATCCGCGGGATGCCGTCGATCTGGCTGCGTCCGGCATAGGAGCCGCTCTGCTGATGCAGCAGACCGTTGAAGACGGGATTTCCGACCAGAGATGCGCCGACGGCATTCGGCCCATAGCCTCCGCGCGCGCGCACGATGCCGTCGAGGCCGACCAGCGTGACGATGCCCTTCTGGCCGATCTCCACCGAGCGGTAGAGGCTGGTGAGATATTCCGGATCGAGCGAGACCACGACCACGCCACCGAACGCTCCATTCGGAAGGTTGATGCGGCGCGTGAGCTGGATCGACCATTTGTTCGAGACGCGCCCGAAGATCGGCTTGCTGATGAACAGGACGTCGTCGGTGCCCTCGGCATGCACGCGGAAATGCTCGCGGTCATGCAGATCGAGGCCCTTCATCGTCGGATCGATGTTGCTGGCCAGCATGATGCCGTCAGCGCCGATGACGACGACCTGAAACGAGAAATCGGTCAGGAACTGGCTGTTCTTGACCCAGAGCGACATGTCGAAATTCTGCGGATCCCGGGCGTAGGAATCCCGGACATAGAGCAAGGTCTGGTCGGCCGCGCGAATGGAGCGGATGATCTGCTCTTCAAAGGCACGCGTCAGGTTGGCGCCGCTGCGCAGCGCAGATCCTTGCGTGCGCGCATGATCTTCCGCGATGTTGGTGAGGATGCCGGTCCAGACCAGGCCGATCGCGGCAAGCCCAAACAAGGCGCTGCCGAAGCGGCCGGCCAGCCGCATGACGCGTTCGACGGCGGCGTCCAGCCGTCCCATCAGTCTCGATTTGGCAGCAGATCCGAGCATGTCATCACCCTGACGACATGCCATAGCGAGGACGCCTAGCTTTCAGGTAAAGCGCGATCGCTAAAATTCTCTCGAAATCCGACTGGCGGTTAACCATCGGCACGCGGCCTGGTGCCGGGCCACCGCCGGCGCGGGCCGCGGACGATGCCGCGGCCTCCGTCTCACAATCAGCGCTTGGTGGGCGGTTAGTGGATTTCCGCCGAGCGCCTCAGCGCGTCCTTGAGCTTCTCCAGCGAGAAGTCCTTGGAGCGCGCGATCTCCAGGATCGGCTGCTCGCGGCGGCCGCACAGTTCGGCGGCCTCGGGAAGCTTTCCCGCAAGCTCGTAGGGAATCACGATCGCGCCGTGGCTATCGGCATGAATCAGATCGTCGGAGCGCACGGTCATGCCGGCGACGCGGACCTCGCCGCCAAAGCTCTCGGCATGGACCCAGGCATGCGACGGCCCGATCGAACCTGCCAGGGCCTGGAAGCCCGGCGCCCATTGCGGTACGTCGCGGATCGAGCCATCGGTGATGACGCCGAGGCAGCCGAGCGCCTTATGGACGTTGCTCTGCACCTCGCCCCAGAACGCGCCATAGCCGACGTCCGGCCCGTCGATGTCCTGGATCACGCTGATGCGCGGGCCGAAGCCGGTGCCGACATATTCATAGTAGTCGATGCGGCGCTTGGCCTGTTCGTCCGCCGGCAGACTTGATTTCAACACCGAGCGGATCGTCACGGTGCGGGCATAACCGACCATCGGCGGCAGCTGGGGAAACGGGCAGACCAGCGGCTTGGTGGTGAAGCCGATCAGCCGCCGCTCGGGGGCGATGACCTCCATCGCGTTGCAGATCGTCGGCGTGTCGTAGCGCGCCAGCGATTCGAGAATGGAAGGATCAAGCGGGGCGGCAGGACTGGTCACGGGCGTTTCTCCGGGCTGGCGGACGACCGTTCGAGGCCGCCCTTTGAGCCGGTATAGACGACGCCAGCGCGAGGGCAAAGTGACGGGGGCGCATAAGCGCCCCCCACATCAGTGCAGCCGCTCCGGTGGATGCTCGTCCTCGGCAGCGCGTCCGACCGGCGCCTGGAAGGTCGCGGCAGGGACTGCCGGACTCGCCGCCGCGGCAGTGCCGACCGCCGCCGAGTGCCGAGCCGCCTGGTTGCGATAGGACCGCCAGCCCAAAGGCAGGCTCAGGAGATAGAGGATCGAGCCCGCCGACAGGATCTGCCAGGGATAGACCACCAGCAGCGCCACGAAGAACACGACCGCAACAAAGACCACCAGCACGAATTCGGGCGGCACCCGCATCCGGATGGTTTTGCCCGAGAACACCGGCAGCCGCGACACCATCAGGAACGCAACCAGCAGCGTGTAGACGGCGGTCAGGGGCGCCGGCGGCTTCGGTATCCCGAGGAAAGCGAGATAGATCGGGAGCAACACGGTGATCGCGCCCGCCGGCGCCGGCACGCCGGTAAAGAAATTCGCTGCGAATGGCGGCTTGTTCGGATCGTCCAAGGTGGCGTTGAAACGCGCCAGCCGCAGGCTCATGCTGATTGCAAAAACCATGGCGGCAATCCAGCCGCTGTCGCGCAGCTCGTTGAGCTGCCAGAAATACAGCATCAGTCCGGGCGCCACGCCGAAATTGACGAAGTCGGCCAAGCTGTCGAGCTCGGCTCCGAATTTCGACTGTCCCTTGATCAGGCGCGCCACCCGGCCATCGATGCCGTCGAGGGCGGCCGCAAAGACGATCGCGGCCACCGCCAGCTCCATCCGCCCTTCTGTCGACAGCCGGATGGCCGTGAGGCCCGCACAGATCGCGAGCAGCGTGATCATATTGGGCACGAGCATCCGCACCGGGATCGGCCGAAACCGGCGGCGGCGCATTTCAGGCGAATTCGGATCGAAGGTCATCATGACACCGTCATATAAACCCTGGGTCTTCTCGGCGCTATCGCCGCCCTGCCCCGTTGAACTCATTCTTAATGCGTCGTTCCCACGCCTGATAAGTTCAAGCGGTCCGGAAGCTGAGCCCGGGGTTCACCTCGTTGAAATCGGCCAGAATGGTCTCGCCGGCGATTGCGGTCTGGCCTTCCGACACCAAGGCGGTTGTGCCTTCGGGCAGATAGACGTCCAGCCGCGAGCCGAAGCGGATCAGGCCGAAGCGCTCGCCGGCCCCGATGGTCTGCCCCTCGCGGACGAAGGAGACGATCCGGCGCGCCACCAACCCCGCGATCTGCACCACGCCGATGCGCCCATGCGCAGTGCTGATCAAGAGCGAGTTGCGCTCATTGTCCTCGCTCGCCTTGTCGAGCTCGGCGTTGATGAAGGCGCCGGGGCGATAGGCGATGCGGTCGATCCGGCCCGCCACCGGGCTGCGGTTCACGTGTACGTTGAACACGCTCATGAAGATTGAGATCCGCGGCAAGGGCTGGTCGCCGAGCCCAAGCTCGGCCGGGGGCAGCGCGTGCGTGATCATCGAGATGCGCCCGTCAGCCGGCGACACCACGAGGCCGTCGCGCTGCGGCGTGACCCGGATCGGATCGCGGAAGAACAGCGCGCACCAGACGGTGAGCACGGTGGCGATCCAGCCGAGCGGCGTCCAGATCCAGAACAGGATCAGACTGACCAGCGCGAAGCCACCGATGAACGGATAGCCTTCGGGATGGATCGGCGGAATCTGGGCACGAATGGAATTGCTGATCGACATGGCCTGTTTCGCTGGCTGTTGTCCTCCGTCTGCACCTATTGATGCAGACAAAGAAGGTCAAAATGAATCATTTGGAAGACCGCTGATTATTCGGCCGCCGTTGCGACCGGGTCATCCAGCGCAGGCGGCCGGAGGTCGGGCGCGACGTTGTCGTCATCCATTTGCGCGAGCCGTTCACGGGCCGCTTCTGCCTCGCGCTGGCGATTCCACATGCTGGCATAGAGGCCGCCCTGGGCGAGAAGCTCGCCATGGGTGCCCCGCTCGGCGATGCGCCCCTGATCGATCACGATGATCTCGTCGGCCGCAACGATGGTCGAAAGCCTATGCGCGATGACGAGGGAGGTCCGATTGCGCGACACCCGTTCGAGCGCCTCCTGGATCTCGTGTTCGGTATGGCTGTCGAGCGCCGAGGTGGCTTCGTCCAGCACCAGGATCGGCGGCGCCTTGAGCACCGTGCGCGCAATCGCGACCCGCTGCTTCTCGCCGCCCGAGAGTTTCAGGCCGCGCTCGCCGACCTGGGTCTGATAGCCCTTCGGCGCCATTCGGATGAAGCCGTCGATCTGCGCCAGCCGCGCCGCCTCTTCAACCTCGGCATCGGTGGCATCCCACCTGCCGTAGCGGATATTGTAGCGAATGGTGTCGTTGAACAGCACGGTATCCTGCGGCACCATGCCGATCTTGTCGCGCAGCGAGGTCTGGGTGACTTGGCGGATATCCTGGCCATCAATCAGGATGCGTCCTCCCGAAAGATCATAGAGCCGGAACAGCAGCCGGGAGATGGTCGATTTGCCGGCACCGGACGGGCCGACGATCGCGACCGTCTTGCCGGCCGGCACCTCGAAGCTCAGACCTTTCAGGATCGGCCGCTCCGGCTCATAAGAGAAACGCACATCTTCGAACCGGATATGGCCTGACGTCACCACCAGCGGCTTGGCGCCGGGCACGTCCTTCACCTCCGGATCGCGCGACAGCACCCCGAACATCATCTCGATGTCGATGATCGCCTGCTTGATCTCGCGATAGACCATACCCATGAAGTTGAGCGGCTGGTACAGCTGGATGAACATGCTGTTGATCAGCACGAAATCGCCGACCGTGTTGTGGCCCGCGCGCACGCCATAGGCGCACATCAGCATCGCGGCGGTGAGGCCGAGCGTGAAAATGACGGCCTGCCCGGCATTGAGGACGGCGAGCGACGTGTAGGTCTTCACGCTCGCGCGCTCGTAGCGCTCCATCGAGCGGTCGTAGCGCTCGGCCTCGCGGGCCTCGGCGCCGAAATACTTCACCGTCTCGTAGTTCAACAGCGAGTCGATGGCCTTGGTGTTCGCCTCGGTATCGGAATCGTTCATCCGGCGCCGGATCTCGATGCGCCATTCGGTTGCGATATAGGTGTAGTACAGATAGGCCGCGACCATCGCCAGGGTCGCGAGCACGTAGCGCCAATCGAATTGCCAGAGCAGGACGGCGCTCAGCAGCGAGACCTCGACGATGGTCGGGATCAGCTGCAGGATGACCATCCGGACGATGGTCTCGATCGCGTTGCGGCCGCGCTCCAGCACCCGCGTCAGGCCGCCGGTCTTGCGCTCCAGATGGAAGCGCAGCGACAATTCGTGCATGTGGACGAAGGTGATGGTCGCGAGCTTGCGCACCGCGTGCATCGCCACGCGGGCAAAAATACCGTCACGCCATTGCGTCAGCACCGCCATCAGGATGCGCACGGCGCCATAGCTCGTGGTCATGAGCAGCGGCGAGGCGACCAGCCACAGCATCCAGTTCGCGGGCGCAATCGGCGCAGTGTGAGCGCCGGTCAGCGCATCGGTCGCCCATTTGAAGGTGAACGGGACCGACAACGTGGCAAGCTTTGCCGCAAGCAACAGCACGACCGACCAGCCCACGCGCCGCTTCAGATCGGCCCGATCGCTCGGCCAGATGTAAGGCCACAAATGCCTGAGAGTTCCGGCAAGGGTGCCTCGCTCCAGAGTCGGCTCCAAGGCGGCGCGCGCCGGCGGCGGCGCGGAGCCGGTATGCGGGGACAGGTCAGGAGGAGCCATCAGAATCCTGGAACAGCGGGAGCCGTAGGGTGTTGTGATGCAACGTGTTTCCTGCCGTCATATAGAGCGTCTCGTCGACGCCTGCACCCTCGGCCAGAGCGAATCTCTTGCGGCGGCGCAGTATTTGCACGGCATGTGCCGACTGCGTTTGCTGATAGACTTTGCTTCAGCCGACGCAAGCGCGAATCACCTGCCGTATCTCCTGTCTTGACGCCTTTATGCTGCGATGCCAAACCCATAAAATGAGCGAAATCCGCACCGTTTGTGTCTACTGCGGCTCCGGCCCAGGCACCAATCCCAGCTTCATCCAATCCGCAAAAACGCTCGGTCGGATCTTCGCCGAGAACGACGTCCGGCTGGTCTATGGCGGCGGTTCGGTCGGCATGATGGGCGCGGTTGCCAGCTCCGTGCTCGAGCACGGCGGCAACGTCACCGGGATCATCCCGGACTTCCTGGTCAAGAAGGAAGTGATGATGCCGCTCAAGGATCTCATCATCACCCCCGACATGCACGAGCGCAAGCGGCTGATGTTCGAGCACTCGGATGCGTTCGTGGCGATGCCCGGCGGCGTCGGCACGCTCGAAGAGCTGGTGGAGCAGCTGACCTGGAAGCAGCTCGGCCGCCATCAGAAGCCGATTCTGCTCGCCGATATCGATGGGTTCTGGGAACCGTTGTTTGCGCTGCTCGCACATATGCGCGAGACCGAGTTCATTCGTCCGGGCTTTTCCATCGACCTCTTGAAGGCCGAGCGCGTCGAGGACATTTTGCCGCGCCTGCAGGCGGCGGCCGCGCGGGTGGCGAAGGAAGCCACCCAGATGGAGCCGGAGATTGCCAAGCGGCTCTGAGGGATTTGCCCTACTCGGACGGAAACGTGACGGCCTCGATCCGGTTGCCATCGGGATCGAGAATGAAGGCTGCGTAATAGCGCACGCGGTCGTGCGGTCGCAGCCGCGGCGCGCCGTCCGAGCTTCCGCCGGCTTCGAGCGCGGCAGCATGAAACGCGTCGACCTCCGCCGTCGTCTTGGCGCGCAGGCAGATATGCACGCCGCTCCCGGCGGCGACGCGCGGCATGCCGGCGCGGAGATTGATCCAGAATTCCGGATAAGCCTTGCCGAAGCCGACCGTCGCAGGACGCATGACAAGGCGCGCAAGTCCGAGCGGCGCCAGCGTCGCTTCATAGAAGCGCGCGGCACGATCGAGGTCGCTGACGCCGACGGAGATGTGGTCAATCACGGTTTCCTCCCTGACCGTCATTGCGAGCGAAGCGAAGCACTCCCGACTCCCAAGAAAAATGCTGGATTACTTCCCACCATAGGCCCGTGGGCTATGGCGGACACGTCGTCGCTCACGCTCCTCGTAATGACGACCTACCTTATATGGACGCCTGCGCCCCCGCGCGCTCGTCCTGTATCCGAATCTGCGTTCGCGTCACATCGCGCTTCGGCGGCGCGCCGAACATGCGGGCATATTCGCGGCTGAACTGCGAGGGACTTTCATAGCCGACCTCGAAACAGGCCGTCTCGACATTGACGCCGCGTGAGACCATCAGCCGGCGTGCCTCCAGCAGGCGAAGCTGCTTTTGATATTGCAGCGGCGTCAATGAGGTCAGCGCCTTGAACTGCCGATGGAAGGCTGACGGACTGAGCTGTGCAACCGCGGCCAGCTCTTCGATCCGAACAGTATCCCTGAAGCGACCGCGCAGGCTGTGCACCGCGCTGATCACCCGCTGCGAGGGGCTATTGATCAGCGTCAGCCTGGCGATATCGCCCCCGTGCGGACCGGTCAGCAGCCAGTAGCAGATCTCGCGCATGATGACGGGATACAGGGTCGGGATCGCCTGCGGCGTATCGAGCAGGCGGACCAGGCGCAGCGCGCAATCCGCCAACGGTCCCTGGAAGTCGGTCACGAACACGCCACAGCCGGGTTCACCGGTCAGCTGAGGCGGTGCGTCCAATCCCTCCGCCACGCTCCTGATGATCGCGAGGTCCAGCTCGAAGGCCAGGACGAGGCAGGGCGTGCCAGGACTTGCCTCGACAACGCGCCCAATCGATGGCGTCTCGACGCCGACCACCAGCGCCTGTCCGGCCCGGTATTCGAGTTTCTGGTCACCGAATGTCGCCCATTTGGCGCCTTGCGCCACGATGCACATCGCCGGTCTGGAGATCATGTGGGCGGGCGGGTTCGGATGGTCCGAGCGCAGGATGGCCAGGATCGGAGTCATGTAGGGACTCTTGCCGGGCTGCTTCTCGGTGTAGCGCAGCAGCGCCTCTGCCAATTGGTCCAATACGATCGCTCCTGTCAGGCGGAACCGCGGGCACAGATAAGGAGCGGAGCAAGAATAGGCAAGAAACAGCACAGTTCGGGCATTCCGTCGGGCGGCTTTCGGCAGTCATGATCGCTTCACCACGCTTCACCCGAAGCAGGCGAAATCGATGGAAAGCCAAGCCATGTCAGATAGTAAGATCGCAATCGTCACAGGCGGCAGCCGCGGCATCGGCCGTGACACGGTTGTTCGCCTCGCCGGTCGCGGCGTTCGCACCATCTTCACCTACAACTCCAATCGTGCAGCAGCCGAGAAGGTGCTGGCCCTTGCCGCAGATGCCGGTGCCCCCGCGATCGCCCTGCAGCTCGACATCGGCAACGTCGCCGCGTTCGACGGCTTCATCGCGCATCTGAAGAACGCGCTTGCCAGCCTGGGCGCCGATCGGTTCGATTACCTCGTCAATAACGCCGGGACATCATCCAGTGCCGGCCTGACGGCAATCACCGAAGCAGAGATGGACGCGCTCTATCACGTCCATTTCAAGGGCGTGTTGTTCCTGACGCAAAAACTGCTGCCGCTCATGAATGATGGCGGCCGCATTGTGAACATCTCCTCGGGCCTGGCCCGCTTCGCAGCGCCCAACCGCGTCGGCTACGGGCCGATCAAGGCGGCCGTGGAAGCGCTGACCCGCTACATGGCGGTGGAGCTCGGGCCGCGCCGGATCAGCGCCAACGTGGTCGCGCCCGGCCCGATCGCCACCGATTTCAGCAGCGGCATCGTTCGCGACAATGCCGAGGTGAACAAGGCCATCGCCTCGCACACCGCACTCGGCCGCGCCGGTGTGCCCGAAGATGTCGGGCCGGTGATCGCGGCCCTGCTCTCCGACGCGTTCGGCTGGGTCAACGGTCAGCGGATCGAAGTCGCCGGCGGCATTCATATCTAGGCAGCCGCCATGACGGACACCGATCGCAAAACCTATATCATCACCGGCCCGACCTCCGGCATCGGCCGCGCCACCGCGCTGGAGCTGGCCAGGCACGGCACGATCTTGCTGGTCGGCCGTAACGCCACCAAGCTCGACGCCATGCAGAAAGCCTTGGCAAGGAACGGACAGCACGCTGTGTCGGTGGTGTGCGACCTCTCGGATCCCGCGAGCGTGACGCGGGCGGCAAAGGAGATCATCGCGCTGCATCTTCCGATCGCCGGCCTGCTCAACAATGCCGGCGTGATGCAGATGCGCGCCACGAGCAACACGCTCGGTTGGGACACGACCTTCGCGACCAATCATCTCGGGCCGTTCGCGCTGACCGAGGCGCTGATGCCGCATCTGCCCGACGGAGCCAATGTGGTCTTCGTCGGTTCGGCCACCGAAAATCCCGAGCACAAGCCCGCCACGACCTTCGGCTTCCGCGGCGGCCGCTACATCTCGGCGGAAGCGAGCGCGCGGGGCGAGTGGCAGCAGCCGGGCGGCTCGAAAATGCCAGGCGCGGACGCTTATGCGACATCGAAGCAAGCCATCCTTGCTGCGGCGCTGGCGTTGGCCCGTGAAACGCCACGGCTGCACGTCAACGTGGTCGAGCCGGGATTCAATCCGGGCACGGCGCTCGGGCAACGCGACGCCACGGCTCTCGTGCGCCTGCTGTCAAAAGTCCTCGTTCCGGTGCTGGTGCCGCTACTGCGGCCATTCATCAAGGTGCTGAGCACGCCGAAGCGCGCCGCGCGGGTGATCACCACGGTGTTGCGCGACAGATCGGGCGCGACCGGCATGTATTACGACCACAGCGGTCGTCCGATGCAGGGCTCCGCGCGGACGCGAGACCCACAATTCCAGGATCGCGTCGTCGCCGAGACCCGTGCGCTCCTGGCCTCGGTAGCTATGTGAGGCGGTGGCCCTTTCTCTGTCATTGCCAGGTGCGAAGCGACGACGTGTCCGTCACAGCCCAGGGGGCGTCAGCGGAAGCAATCCAGACTGCCGACGCACAAGGAGCTGGATTGCGTCGTTTGCGATGACAGCGACGATGATCACCCCGGCGCGCCGGACTTCACCAGCTTATAGAACACCGAATCCATCAGCGCCTGGAACGACGCGTCGATGATGTTCGGCGACACGCCGACCGTGGTCCAGCGCTCGCCGGTCTCGTCCTCGCTCTCGATCAGGACCCGCGTGACCGCCTCGGTGCCGCCATTGAGGATACGGACGCGATAGTCGATCAGCTTCAATCCGGCGATATAGCCTTGATACTTGCCGAGATCCTTGCGCAGCGCGACGTCGAGCGCGTTCACCGGACCGTTACCTTCGGCCGCCGAGATCAGCCGCTCGCCGGCGACATCGACCTTGACCACCGCCAGCGCCACCGTGACGCGGTCGCCGAGCGCGTTGTAGCGCTGCTCGACGTTGACGTCGAACTGCTCGACCCGGAAATATTCCGGCACGCTGCCGAGCGTGCGGCGCGCCAAGAGATCAAACGAGGCGTTGGCGGACTCATAGGCGTAGCCGGCGGCCTCGCGCTCCTTCAGCTCCTCGACCAGCCGCGTCAGCTTGGGATCGCTCTTGGCGAACGGAATGCCGGCGCGCTCCAGCGCCGCGATCACGTTGGAGCGGCCGGCCTGATCGGAGACCAGGACCTTGCGGCGATTGCCGACTGACTCCGGCGCGACGTGCTCGTAGGTCTGCGGGTCCTTCAGCACGGCGGACGCATGGATGCCGGTCTTGGTGACAAAGGCGCTCTCGCCGACATAAGCCGCATGCCGGTTCGGCGCGCGGTTGAGCATATCGTCCAGCGTGCGCGACACTTTCATCAGGCCGGCGAGTTGCTGGTCGGACACACCGATCTCGAACGCTTGCGCAAAGTCGGCCTTCAGCTTCAAGGTCGGGATCAGCGAGCAGAGATTGGCATTGCCGCAGCGTTCGCCGAGCCCGTTCAGCGTGCCCTGGATCTGGCGCGCGCCGGCGCGGACCGCAGCCAGCGAATTGGCCACCGCCTGCTCGGTGTCGTTATGAGCATGGATGCCGACGTGATCGCCAGGAATGTGTCTCACCACCTCGCCGACGATGGTCTCGATCTCATGCGGCATGGTGCCGCCATTGGTGTCGCACAGCACCACCCAGCGCGCACCGGCCTCATAAGCCGCCATGGCGCAGGCGAGCGCAAACTCCGGATTTTCCTTGTAGCCGTCGAAGAAGTGCTCGCAGTCGAGCATCACCTCGCGCCCTGCCGCCTTGGCCGCGCTCACGCTGTCGCGGATCGAGGCGAGGTTTTCCTCGTTGGTGGTCTCGAGCGCGACCCGGACCTGATAGGCGGAGGATTTGGCGACGAAACAGATCGCGTCCGCCTTGGCATCCAGCAGCGCGGCGACGCCGGGATCGTTCGACACCGAGCGGCCGGCGCGCCGGGTCATGCCGAAGGCGGTGAAGCGGGCGTGGCCGAGCTTCGGCTTCGTGGCAAAGAATTCAGTGTCGAGCGGGTTGGCGCCGGGGTAGCCGCCCTCGACATAGTCGATGCCGAGCTCATCCAGCATGCGCGCGATCACCTGCTTGTCGGCCAAGGTGAAGTCGACGCCATTGGTCTGCGCGCCGTCGCGCAAGGTCGTATCGAACAGATACAGCCGTTCTTTGCTCATCCCTGCCCTGCTCATCCCTGCGCTCCAGGGCTTTCGAGCTCTTTCTTCATCGTGGTGTTGGCGAGCCACTCGCCATTGATGGTCACGCTGTTGCGCTGCTGGGCCACGTAGCCGCGCTTCCTGAAAAATTCGAGCGCGCTGTCGCTGGCATCGACGGACATGCTCTTCGTACCGCGGCCGCCGGCGAGCTTTTCCAAGGCATCACAGAGCAATGCACCGACGCCCTGCCCCGCCACGCTCGGATGGACATAGAGCATGTCGATCTTATCGTTGCCCTTCAGCGCGGCGAAGCCGACCGGCGAACCCTGCACCGTGGCAATCAACGTCAGCTCGGACGCCAGCTTCTTGCCGAAGGCTGCTTCGTCGTCAGCCACGGAGGCCCAGGCCTCCTGCTGCTCCTCGCTGTAGTCGTCGCCGGTCAATTCCTGGATGCTGGTGGCGAAGATGGCGGCAAGCATCGGCGTGTCAGTGGCGAGGAACGGCCGCAGCGCAGGTCTTGGTAGAGCTTGTCCCATGTCCTCACCACATGCCGTAGAGTTTCGTCACCAGCGCCACGGCGCCTGCGATCAGCACCAGCTTCAGCACGATGTAGTACAGCCAATGCCGCGGAAAAGGCGTGTCGGGTCGGCTCATCGCGCGATCTCCCAGGTCGTGACCGGCTTGCCGTCCGGCCCCTTGCCGTCCTTCAGCACCACGCCCATCGCGACCAGCTCGTCGCGGATGCGATCGGACTCCTTGAAATCCTTGCGCGCGCGGGCGGCGGCGCGCGCTGCGATCAGGCCGTCGACCTGAGCCGCGTCGACCCCACTCGCCTGCTGCTTGCGCGTGTCCCATTGCGCCGCGCTCTCGGACAGGAATCCGAGCAATCGCAACGACCCTGCGAGCGTCGCGCGATCCTCCTCGTGACCCGATGCAGCCTGGCTCCGTAATCCGTGGAGCGTCGCAATCATCTGCGGCGTGTTGAGGTCGTCGCACAGGGATTCGATCACCGCATCTGCGGGGCGTCCGTCACGAACATCGCCTGCGGCGCGATACCAGTCGTCGAGCGCCTTCGCGCTCTCCTCCAGGCCCTTCAGCGTCCAGTCGATCGGCGAGCGATAGTGGGTCTTCAGCATGTTGAGGCGCACGACCTCGCCCGGCCAATCTGCCAGCACGTCCCGGATCGTGACGAAGTTGCCGAGGCTCTTCGACATCTTCTCGCCCTCGACCTGCAGGAAGCCGTTGTGCATCCAGATATTGGCCATGCGCGGCGCATGGAAGGCGCAGCAGCTCTGCGCGAGCTCGTTCTCATGATGCGGAAACACCAGATCGATCCCGCCGCCATGGATGTCGAAGGTCTCGCCGAGATGCTTCCACGACATCGCCGAGCACTCGATGTGCCAGCCGGGACGGCCTTCGACTTGGATGCCGGCCGGTGACGGCCAGGACGGCTCGCCTGGCTTGGACGGCTTCCACAGCACGAAATCGGTCGCATCGCGCTTGTAAGGTGCGACATCGACGCGGGCGCCCGCGATCATCTCGTCCAGCGAGCGGTTGGCGAGCGCGCCATAGCGCGGCAGCACCGCGTTCGCCGCATTCATCGCCGCCGGCGAGAACAGCACGTGGTTCTCGGCGACATAGGCAAAGCCGCCGGCAACCAGCTTCTCGATGATGGCGCGCATCTCGGCGATATGTTCGGTCGCGCGCGGCTCGACGGTCGGCCGCAGGCAGCCGAGCGCATCGACGTCGTCATGGAATTGCTGCTCGGTGAGTTCCGTGACCTTGCGGATCGCCTGGTTCAGCGGCAGGCCCGGATAGTCGCGCGCGGCGCGATCGTTGATCTTGTCGTCGACATCCGTGATGTTACGGACGTAGGTGACGTGGTCCTCGCCATAGAGATGGCGCAGCAGGCGGAACAGCACGTCGAAGACGATGACCGGCCGCGCATTGCCGATATGGGCGAAATCGTAGACCGTCGGTCCGCAGACATACATGCGGACATTGTTGCGATCGAGCGGCGCGAAGCTGCGCTTCTCCCGCGAAAACGTATCGTACAGACGCAATTCCATCGACCCGTCCCCTAAAGCCTTCGCCCTGGTCTGCCGCGCGACTGCTGCAGCAATGGTTGACCGGCGATATGCGACCCTGTCCCCGCCATGCGCCCGGTCCGATACAACTGATCACGGCGCAAATACGAAAAACCCGACCTGCCGGCCGGGCGTCCTGATCATCTCTGTCGAGAATAGACGGCCTCAGCCAGCGAATCGCTAGCTCGTAATCTCGCGGCAAATGCAGCAGATGGCGAGGAGACCGTTCATGAAATTCACCATGGGGCACGCCAAGGTTTCCGTCAAGAGCCGCAAATCGGCCACCTTCGCCGCCCAAACGCTCGCGCCCCAACCGTTTGGTTAATCATTATTAACCGCTTTGACTTACCGTTGCGGACATCCTCTCAACGTTCGGTGCACCATGCGATTCTCCTCGGCCGTGCTCGCCTGTGTCCTCGTTGTTGCCGCAACCGCTGCCCGCGCAGAAAGCCGCATCTTCATCATCGCCAACGAGGCCGACGGCTATGGCGTCGACCAGTGCCTGGCCAAGGGCGACAAATGCGGCGCCTCTGCGGCCCGTTCCTATTGCCAATCACGGGATTTTGCTCAGGCCTCCGCCTATCGCCGGGTCGACCCCGACGAAATCACCGGATCGGTGCCAAAAGCGGCCGCAAACTGCGTCCACGGGGCTTGCGGCGAGTATGTTGCGATCACCTGCCAGCGCTGAGCTTTAGGGAACTGGCGGTTCCCGCCACGGCTGCGCCCCGGAAACGGCGTGACGCTGCCGAACAAAGCGGCTATGGGAAGCCGGCCTTGCCGCGAATTTTCCGAAATCTGTGCTAATGCGCGGCACCCATAGACCGGAATACCGCATCTTGATCGCTTCCAACTCCCCGCGCCTGCTCGCCTGTTCCGCGCTGCTTGGATTGGCCCTGACCGGCTCCAGCGCCTTGGCCCAGTCGGCGACCGAGCCCTACGCCCAGATGAATCCGGGTCAGCCGGCTGCGCAACCGGCGGTGAACCCGATGTGCCCACGGCTCGAAGCACAGCTCGCCTCGATCGATCGTGGCGGCGGAGGCGATCCGGCCAAGGAAGAGCAGATCCGCCGCTATCAGGATGCCGCCGCCAAGCAGCAGGCGGAGCTCGAGCGCGTCACCATGCAGGCGAAGCGGATGGGCTGCGACAGCTCCGGCTTCTTCTCACTGTTCAACGGCCGCTCGGCCGAATGCAGCCCGGTCAACACCCAGATCCAGCAGATGCGAAGCAATCTCGACCAGATCACCTCCAGCCTTGAGCGGCTGCGCGGCGGTGGCTTCGGTGGCGGCTCGGATCGCGACAATCAGCGCCGCTCGGTGCTGGTGGCGCTCGGCCAGAACAATTGCGGCCCGCAGTACCAGCAATATGCCAACGCCGCACGCAGCAGCAACGGCCCGGGCAACTTCCTGACCAACCTGTTCGGCGGCGGAGGTGACGTCAACGCCAATCCCGCCGCCTCCCTGCCGCCGCCGAGCGCGGACCTCGCGGCGCCCACCGGCACCTACCGCACGGTCTGCGTACGCTCTTGCGACGGCGCCTATTTTCCGATCTCGTTTGCCACCGTTCCCGGGCGCTTTGCCGACGACGAGCGCGCCTGCAAGGCGCAGTGCCCGGCCGCCGACGCCACGCTGTTCACTTACCGCAATCCTGGCGAGGACATGAACCAGGCGGTGTCGATCAACGGCCAGCCCTACAGCGCGCTGCCGAACGCTTTCAAATATCGCACCGAGTTCAATCCCACCTGCTCCTGCAAGGCTCCCGGGCAGACCTGGGCAGACGCGTTGAAGTCGATCGACGACAAAGCCGAGGCCCAGCAGCAGGGCGACATCATCGTCACCGAAGAAAGCGCGAAGCGGATGCAGCAGCGCCAGACCGGCAAGGCGTCGCCGGCCTCGGCCAGGAAGGGCGCCGCCCCGGCGGCAGCCGACACCGCGCCCGCCACGACGCCTGACGCCACGACGGGGACGAGCTCGGACAACAAGCAGATCCGCACCGTCGGCCCGACCTTCATCCCTGCGCGCTGATCGCGCTCAACCCTCGAACGCGTCGAGCGAGGCGCGGCCGCCGTGTGACACCAGGGAATCATCGGGCGCGGAGAGCGGCTCGGCCGTGTCACGAAAGCGGTCGGTGATGGGATAGCGGCGGTCGCGACCGAAATTTCGGCTCGTGACCTTCACCCCCGGCGCGGCCTGGCGGCGCTTATATTCAGCCGTGCTGAGCAGATGATCGATCCGGACCACGGTGTCGCGATCGAAGCCGGCGTCCACAATGTCAGCCAGGGTCTGCTCTTTTTCGACCAGCCGCTTGAGGATGCCATCGAGCACGTCATAGGGCGGCAGCGAATCCTGGTCGGTCTGGTTCTCGCGCAACTCAGCGCTCGGCGGCCGCGTGATGATGCCGTCTGGGATCACCGCTCCTGACGGCCCCAACGCACCGTCGGGCGTCCAGGAGTTGCGCAAGGCGGCGAGCCGAAACACCTCAGTCTTGTAGATGTCCTTGATCGGGTTGAAGCCGCCATTCATGTCGCCGTACAGCGTGGCGTAGCCGACCGACATCTCCGACTTATTGCCGGTCGTGACCAGCATCGCACCGAGCTTGTTGGACAGCGCCATCAGGATCGTACCGCGGGCGCGCGCCTGCAGGTTCTCCTCGGTGACATCGGCCGTCAGGCCGGCAAATGGACCGGACAGGATGTTTTCAAATCCTGTGACCGCGTCAGTGATCGGCAGCACCTCGTAGGCAATGCCGAGCCTTGCGGCGAGTTCGGCCGCGTCGTCCAGCGAAGCTTGAGCAGTGAACCGATAAGGCAGCATCACGCCGCGCACCTTGTCGGCGCCGAGCGCATCGACGGCGACAGCGGCGCAGAGCGCGGAATCGATGCCACCGGAAATGCCGAGCAGCACACCGGCAAAGCCGTTCTTGCTGACGTAATCGCGCAAGCCGAGCACGCAGGCGGCATAGTCGGCCTGGTCGCCCTCGGGCAATGTCGCGACCGGCCCGGCGCAGCGCCACGTATCTCCGTCCTTGACCCAGGTCAGGGTCGTGACGCTCTCTGCAAGTGCCGGCAGCTGCGCCGCGACCGATAGGTCTGCGTTCAGCACGAAGGACGCGCCGTCGAACACCAGTTCGTCCTGGCCACCGACCTGGTTGAGATAGACCAGCGGCAGGCTGCTCTCGGTGACGCGCGCGACTGCGACTGACAGGCGAAGATCATTCTTGTCCCGCGCGTAAGGCGAGCCGTTCGGCACCACGATGATCTCGGCCCCGGTCTCAGCCAGGGTCTCGACCACGTTCTCGTAGTCCTCGGATTCCTCCAGCCAGATGTCCTCGCAGATCGGCACACCGATGCGCACACCGCGCACGCTGACGGGACCGGCCGCAGGCCCGCGCGCAAACAGCCTGACTTCGTCGAACACGCCGTAGTTCGGCAGGTTCGCCTTGAAGCGCAGCGCGGCAATCCGCCCGCCATCGAGCAGCGCACAGGCGTTGTAGAGCTTGTGATCCTCGACCCAGGGCGTGCCGATCAGCACCGCGGGCCCGCCGTCCGCGGTCTCACGCGCCAGGTTCTCGACCGCGGCGCGGCAGGCGGCCTGGAACGCCGGCCTTGCCACCAGATCTTCCGGCGGGTAGCCGGCGATGAAGAGCTCCGGCAGCACCACCAAATCGCTGCTGTCGGCGGCGGCTGTCGCACGCGCCGCGCGTGCTTTCGCGGCATTTCCAGCGACATCGCCGACGGTCGGATTGAGCTGCGCCAGCGTGATCTTGAAGGTGTCGGCCGCAGCGCTCATCCCGCAATCCAAGTCAAAGAATGCCGAGGCGCTCGGCGAGCGCGAACAGCCAGAATGCCCCCGACATCAGCAATGACACGCCGACAGCGGCCGAGCCGAGGTCCTTCACCCGGCCGATCTGCAGGTCGTGGTCGGTGGTCAACCGGTCGGCGAGCTTCTCGATCGCGGTATTCAAGAGTTCGACCACCAGCACCAGCACCACCACGCAGACCAGCTCGACCGAGCGCATCGGCGTGGCGCCAATCAGATAAGCCAGCGGCAGCGCCAGCAGGAACGCCACCCCCTCCTCGCGCACCGCCTGCTCGGAGCGGAAGGCGAATATCAACCCACTGCGCGAGTTGAGCGTCGCGCGCCAAAGTCGCAGCACCCTACAGTCCCGCGGCTGCCGGCATCGGCGCGGTCTTGCCGCCGCGCTGCTGCTTCAACAATTCGGCGATCAGGAACGCCATGTCGATCGACTGCTCGGCGTTCAGGCGCGGATCGCAGACCGTGTGATAGCGATCATTGAGATCCTCGTCGGTGATCGCCCGCGCGCCGCCGATGCATTCGGTGACGTCCTTGCCGGTCATCTCCAGATGAATGCCGCCGGCATGGGTGCCCTCCGCGGCATGAATCGCGAAGAAGGCGCGCACCTCGGACACGATGCGGTCGAACGGCCGCGTCTTGTAGCCAGATGTCGAGGTGATGGTGTTGCCGTGCATCGGATCGCACGACCACACCACCTTGCAGCCCTCGCGCTGCACCGCGCGGATCAGCCCCGGCAGATGATCGCCGACCTTGTCGGCGCCGAAGCGGTTGATCAGGGTCAGCCGCCCCGGCTCATTGTCCGGATTGAGCACGTCGATCAGCTTCAGCAGCTCGTCGGGTTTCAGGGACGGCCCGCATTTCAGCCCGATCGGGTTCTTGATGCCGCGGAAATATTCGAGATGGCCATGATCGAGCTGGCGGGTGCGGTCGCCGATCCAGATGAAATGGCCCGAGGTCGCGTACCAGTCGCCGGTGGTGGAATCGACCCGGGTGAAGGCCTGCTCGTAGCCGAGCAGCAGCGCCTCGTGGCTGGTGTAGAAATCGGTGGCGCGCAGCTCGGGGTGGCTCTCGAGATCGAGGCCGCAGGCGCGCATGAAGTTGAGCGCATCGGAGATGCGGTCGGCGAGCTCCTTGTAGCGCCGGGACTGCGGTGAATCCTTCACGAAGCCCAGCATCCATTGATGCACGCTGGCTAGATTGGCGAAGCCGCCGGTCGCGAACGCGCGCAGCAGGTTCAAGGTCGCGGCAGACTGCCGGTAGGCGTCGAGCTGGCGCTGCGGATCGGGCGTGCGCGCTTCCGGCGTGAAGGCGATGTCGTTGACGATGTCGCCGCGATAGCTCGGCAGCTCTACCCCATCGACCTTCTCGGTCGGCGAGGAGCGCGGCTTGGCGAACTGGCCGGCGATGCGCCCGACCTTCACCACCGGCACCGCGCCGGCATAGGTGAGCACGACGGCCATCTGCAGCAGCACGCGGAAGAAGTCGCGGATATTGTTGGCGCCGTGCTCGGCAAAGCTCTCGGCGCAATCGCCGCCCTGCAGCAGGAAGGCTTCACCCGCGGCGACCCGTGCCAACGCCTTCTTCAGGTTGCGGGCCTCACCGGCGAACACCAGAGGCGGAAAGGTCGCGAGCTGCGCCTCGACCTCGGCCAGCGCCTTTTCATTGGGATAGGCAGGCATCTGCTGGACCGGCTTGGAACGCCAGCTGTCGGGGGTCCACCGCTCGGACATCGCTTTCCACTCCCTCAAGCAAAAACCGCAAGTTTTCCAGCACTTGCGGAGGCCGCCTTATACACAGCCCGCCCCCGAACCGCCACTTGGATTTAAGCGACTGGCCCAAAGCCTTGCCACGGAAGCCGAATTCCACTTAGCTCAAGCACAACAAGAACCGAGGACGGACGTGACGCAGACCGTGCTGGACGACGTGTTTGCCGAGGATATTACGATCCCGGCGGCCGATGGCTTTCCGCTTGCCGCCACCCTGTTCCTGCCCCGCGATCCGGCGCGCCATGCCGTGCTGATCAATTCCGCCACGGCGACGCCGCGCAAGATCTACCGCGGCTTTGCCAGCTACCTCGCCGAACAAGGCAGCGCGGTTCTGACCTACGATTACCGCGGCACCGGCGGCAGCCGGACCACCGGCGCCGGACGGGCGCAACCGCTCAAGGGGTTCAAGGCCTCGATGGCCGATTGGGCGAACCTCGACATCACCGCCGCGGTCAACTGGATGCGCGAACGCTCCGATGCGATGCCGCTGCGCTATGTCGGCCATTCCTTCGGCGGCCAGGCGCTGGGGCTCCTGGCCAACAACACCGAGGTGTCGCGCGCGCTCTTCGTTGCGGCGCAGGTCGGCTACTGGAAGCTGATGACGGGATGGGAAGGGTATCGCGTCTATGCGATGCTCAATGGCGTCGGCGTTCCCCTCACCTACGCGCTCGGCTACGCGCCAGGCTGGGCCGGAATCGGTGAAGACCTGCCCAAGGGCGTGTTCCTGCAGTGGGTGAAATGGCTGATGAGCCCGCGCTATCTGTTCGATGACGCCTCGCTGCAGGGCTTGCCGAACTTCGCCAACTACAAGGGCGATTTGCGCGCCCTCTGCCTTACGGATGACCCCTGGGCGACGCGGCCCGCGGTCGAACTGCTCTGCGCCGGCTACCCCTCGATCACGCCGGAAATCCTCAGCGTAACGCCAGCCGATGTCGGCGCGCAGAAGATCGGCCATTCCGGCTTCTTCCGCCGCGAGCACCGCGACACGCTGTGGCGCGGCGCCGCGGAATGGTTGCTGGAGGCGTGAGGCGCCGATCGCCCTCCGCTTGTCATTCCGGGGCGCGCCAACGGGTCCGCGCAAAAGCGCGGCCCGATGACAGGCTCCGCGTGAGCCTGGAATCCATACCCACGATCGGAAGTATGGATTCCCCGATGCGCAAATTGCACATCTGAGGCCCGCGCCGCTACGCGCACCTCGGAATGACACCGCCTGTGTTGCGCGCCTTCCTAACGTCCTCTCTGCCGTTCTCCATCTTCAAGAGCGCGCGTGATATTGCGCGTCGCTGACGTGTTCGCCCCAATCGACCGGGCTGCCGTGCAAGGCTTCCTGGATTGCGATGTGGCTCATGCGGACGGTGGCGGTGGCTCCGTGCCAATGCTTCTCGCCCGGCTCGAACCAGACGATATCGCCTGGATGGATCTCCTCGATGGGGCCACCCTCGCGCTGGGCCCAGCCGAGACCGGACGTCACGATCAAGATCTGACCAAGCGGATGGGTGTGCCAGGCGGTGCGCGCACCCGGTTCAAAGGTGACGAGCGCACCGCGCATCCGCGCCGGCTCCGGCGGCTGAAACAAGGGATCAATGCGGACCTGACCCGTGAAATATTCGGCCGGCCCCACTCCTGATGGTCGCGAGCCGCTGCGCTTGATGTCCATGACATTTCTCCATCATTGCTGAGGGGATTCAACGAAGGCTGCGGGCCGTTGCTCCTATCTTGTGTGGGAGCAGCGCAGCCATCGCAGTACGGATCGCCTCCCAACTTCCGCGTGGCCGTGGTGGGTGCGCCGTCTATTTCGCCGCCAGGCTGAAGGTGCCGCAGGATGTGACCGAGCACGCCGGTATCGAAATCCGCCTGCCCGCCCATGGCGGGTCCATGCCTGTGAGTTCGAAAAGCGCCGCCGCGCTCTGCCAGTCTGCGTGGACGCGCGCTCGTCGTCAACACGATCACCCTGCGCTTGGCCGTGGTTACAGGCCTTGGGCTGGACTATGATGCGCGGGCGCGATGCTGTTGCCGACGCCAAGAAAAGTCTGCTCGGCATGCGCGGCGGGCTGATTGCGCGCGGGCTGAAAGGGGCGGCGATCCCGACAGCGTCTATCTCCGATGCCGCTGCGAATGCGTTCCGCGAAGGATGTGAGCATCGAAGCATGGCCCTGACCGTCACCTGGCAGGATTTCGCAGCGCTCTCCGCCGCAGAGATCTATCGCGTCTTGATGCTGCGGCAGCAGGTGTTCGTGGTGGAGCAGCTATGCGCCTATCTTGACGCCGACGGTCTCGACGAGGCGGCGATCCACGGGCTCGGCTGGGATCAGGACGGTGGCCTCGTCGCCGTCGCGCGGATCCTGCCTCCCGGAAGCAGGTTCGACATGCCGTCGATTGGCCGCATAGCGGTGGCCCGGCACGCGCGCGGTCTCGGCTACGGCCGCACGCTGGTCGGTCTCGCGCTTGCGGAAACCGAGCGACGTTATCCCGATCGGCCCGTCCGCATCGACGCGCAAGCTCATCTCGAACAATTCTATGCCTCATTCGGTTTCGTTCGGTCCGGCCATCCCTTCGACGAGGATGGCATCCCGCATGTCGCGATGATCAGCCAGAGCTCGTCCGCGTGAGCGAGGCGGCAATGCTGATCATCGGCTCTTCTCGCGCGATCTCAGCTCTGGCTTCTGTCGTGATGCAGAAATTGGCTTCGGTCTCGCTGCGCGAAGTTGCGTCCACCTCACTTCAGTAGCCAAGCAAATGCGCGGCGCAACACCGGGGTGCCATTGCTCTCGTGCCATTTGCCATGCGCGATGACGATCCGCTCGGGAGCCCACGCGATCATGGTCTCGACCGCAGCCCGGAGCTGGGCGCGATGCTGCCATGTGAAGGTCAGCCGGAGATCGCGCGGCAGGCCGCCATGAGGCGGCTTCACGCCGCCGATCCAGGTCAGATAGCGCAGCCAGCCGGCGCTGATCTTGCCCGGCTCGAAATTCTCGATCAGGTCGGTCAGGATCAGCGTGCGGGACGCGAGGTGGAAGAACTCCACCTCGGTCATGTAGCTGCCGACCACCGGGAGGGTGGCGATCTCGTCGTCCCACGGATAACCGTCGGCATGATGCAGCGGCAGGCTCGCAAAGCTCATCTTGCGCTGGTTCTGTCTCTCCGCCTGTTCGCGGATGCGCGGGGCCAGATAGACCAGCGCGTCGGGAAATGCCGCATGCCAGTCGGCGATCCACCAGTAATGGAGGCGGTTGGGGCCAATGAGGAAGCGCACCGCGCCTTCGCGTTCGATCTCTGCGCGCAGTTCCGGCGTGAGTGGCGTCGGTGAAAGAACGAACAAGCCACCGGAGAGGAGACGGATCACCGTCATCCGCGTTGGAAACGGAAACTTCAATCCAGGAAGTCCGAAACGGATGGTCGGGCCGTCGACGATCCAGACGTTGTCGGCGATCGGCTTCAAGGTGTTCAGCGGCGGATAGGTCGCAGGCGACGCGCCGTGCGCCATGCCAAATTCTCCCGTTTGCCCCGCCCGCGGACGGATCAAGCGCAGCGCCTGCCTCGGGTTCCAACCCGGTAAAGATCGCGGCTTTCACTTGACCATCGCATAACTCGCTGGTTATACGTCAATCCATAACCAACGAGTTATCGATCGAAATGTCTGATACCCCCGATCTTCTGTTCCGGACGCTGGCTGATCCGACCCGGCGGGCCATCTTTGAGCGGCTGTGTCGCGACGGCGAGCAGACGGTCGGCGCGCTCACGGCCTGGGCCGGCGTCTCACAACCGGCGGTCTCGAAGCACCTTGGGGTTCTCAGGCTGGCCGGGCTGGTACGCGACCGGCACGAAGGCCGCCAGACGCATTACAGCGCTCAGCTCCGGGCACTGACGCCGCTGATCGACTGGACCCAGCAAATGGCCGGCTTCTGGGAGAGCCGGTTCGACGATCTCGAAGATCTTCTCAAGAGGATGGACCAATGACCGATACCGTATCCGAAACGCGCTCCGTCATCGTCGAACGGGATTTTCAGCACCCGCCGGAAAAGATCTGGCGCGCGCTGACCCAGCCGCATCTGATCGCGGAATGGCTGATGAAGAACGATTTCCAGCCCGTGACCGACCACCGCTTCACCCTGCGCGGCGACTGGGGCTCCGTCGATTGTCAGGTCATGGAAATCGAGCCGAACAAGACCCTGTCCTACAGCTGGGCCGCCCTTGGCCTCGAAAGCGTCGTCACCTGGACACTGACGCCGACGCCGACGGGCACTCACCTGCGCATGGAGCAGGCCGGCTTCCGCACCGATCAGCAGCAGGCCTATCAGGGCGCCCGTTACGGGTGGGCGAAGTTCTTCGACAATCTGGAGCAGGTCGTGGCGCGTCCCGATTGAGGTTGGCCGCGCCGATCAGGTCCTCACTTCATTGCAAAGGAACAGGAGATATCATTGAACTGGAGCAACTGGCTCAGACAGGTGCATCGCTGGCTGTCCATCGCCTTCACGCTGGCCGTCATTCTCAATATTCTCGCGATGAGGCAAAGCGAGCCGGCGATCTGGGTGGGCATGCTGGCGTTGGTGCCACTCATCCTGCTGCTGGCCACCGGCCTGTATCTGTTCGCAGTGCCGCATGTCGCGCGATGGCGTACCGCGCGGGCCGCGTGGGTTGATGGAGGACAGTAATGGCGGGCAGCATGGCCAAGGCATCGGTCAAGTCATCGGCCAAGGTCGCAAGCAAGACGAAGCGCGGCGCTGTGGATGATGCAGACGGCGCCACGCCCTCTCAGTTGATCGACACGCGGATCAGAGAGCTCGGCGACTGGCGGGGTGAGATGCTCGCCCGCCTCCGCGCGCTGATCAAGGAAGCCGATCCCGAGGTGATCGAAGAGTGGAAATGGCGCGGCGTTCCCGTGTGGTCGCATGGCGGGATCATCTGCACCGGCGAGACCTACAAAGCCGTGGTGAAAATGACCTTCGCCAAAGGCGCCGCGCTGGACGACCCGTCAGGCCTGTTCAATTCCAGCCTCGACGGCAACGTCAGACGCGCGATCGATATCCGCGAAGGCGAGGCGATCAACGAGAAGGCCCTCAAGGCGATCATCCGCGCCGCGGTGAAACTGAACACCTCGAAGGCCAAGCGCTGAGCTGACACGGTTGTTGCCGGCCCGACTGTGCCGGAATGGACCGTCATTGCAAAGCGAAGCAATCCAGAATCTTTCTTCAGATACAACCTGGATTGCTTCGGAGCTCACGCTCCTCGCCATGATGGACGCAAACGAGAGCTCAGCGGCCGCTGATGCCCTCCTGCAGGGAGCCCTACTCCGCCGCCTGTCTCACATGCCGCTCGGTGACCGTACGCATCGTCACCAGCTCTTCGGCGGCGGTCGGGTGCAGCGCGATGGTGGCGTCGAAATCGGCCTTGGTCGCCCGCATCTTCACCGCGATCGCGAGCGCCTGCGTGATCTCGGCGGCGGTGTCGCCGACGATGTGACAGCCGAGCACGCGGTCGGTTGTGCCGTCGACCACCAGCTTCATCAGCACACGGGTGTCGCGGCCGGACAGCGTCGCCTTGATCGGCCGGAACGAGGTCTTGTAGATGTCGACGCGCTCGAAGCGTTCGCGCGCCTGCGCCTCTGTCAGGCCGACGGTGCCGACCTCGGGCTGGCAGAACACGGCGGTGGGAATGTTCTCGTGGTCGACCTGCACCGGCTTGTTGCCGAACACGGTGTCGGCAAAAGCATGGCCCTCGCGGATCGCGACCGGGGTCAGGTTGAAGCGGTGGGTGACGTCGCCGATGGCGTAGATGTTCGGCACCGTGCTCCGCGAGAAATGATCGACGGCGATGCCACCATTCTCCGGGTTGATCGCAACGCCGGCCTTCTCGAGACCGAGATTGGCAACATTCGGATGGCGGCCGATCGCGAACATCACCTTGTCGGAGGCGATGCTCGATCCGTTCGACAGATGCGTGGTGTAGTCGTTGCCATGCTTGTCGACCTTGTTGACGGTGCAGCCGGTCAGGATGGTGATGCCTTCCTTCTCCATCTCGGCGCGCACGTGCTTGCGCACATCCTCATCGAAGCCGCGCAGGATGTTGTCGCCGCGATAGATCACGGTGACGTCGGAGCCGAAATTGGCGAAGATGCAGGCGAATTCCAGCGCGATATAACCGCCGCCCTGGATGACGATCCGGCGCGGCAGCTCGTCGAGATGAAACGCCTCGTTGGAGGAGATGACGTGCTCGATGCCCGGAATTTCCGCGCCATGATTGGGCGCGCCGCCGGTCGCGACCAGGATGTTTTTGGCGCGGACCTTCTCGCCGGTCATCAGGCGCAAGGTATGAGCGTCTTCCAGCACCGCGCGGGTCTTGACGATGCGTGCGCCTGATTTCTCGACATTGGCGGTGTAGGCCGCCTCGAGACGCGCGATCTCCTTGTTCTTGTTGGCGATCAGCGTCTTCCAGTCGAAGGTGGCTTCCGGAATCTTCCAGCCGAAGCCGGCGGCGTCAGCCAGCTCCTGGCGGACATGGGAGCCGATCACCAACAGCTTCTTGGGCACGCAGCCGCGGATCACGCAGGTGCCGCCCATGCGATATTCTTCGGCGACCATCACCCGGGCGCCGTGGCCGGCCGCGATGCGGGCGGCGCGCACGCCGCCCGAACCACCGCCGATCACGAAGAGGTCGACGTCGAAATCAGCCATGTCCTCGACCCCTTCGTCCTTGCCCCGCTCGCGCGGGATCTTAGATCTGCTTGCCGCGCTTGCGCATCTCGGCGCGGAACTGGTTGGTGACGGTGTCGGCGAAGTTCGACGCCCACTGGTTCATCGCCATCATGCTGAGCTGGATCGCCTTGGGCTCGGCATTGAGCAGCTTCTGGCCGAGCGGCGACTTGTAGAAGGTGACGAGATCCTTCAATTCCTGGTCGGAAAACTCGTTGCAGTAGATCTGCGCCATCTGCTCGCCGATCTCTTTTTCCTTGCCGGCGAAGGTCTGCGCCACCACGACCGCGACCTCGTCGAGGTCCTTCTGGTAGTTCAGGTTGGCCGAGATCAGGGTCTGCTTGGCCTGCTGTACGATGCCGGGAACCGCGTTCGCATACATGGCGGCCGCATTCTTCATCGACAGAATCTCGCGCGCCGACGCCATGCAGGCGGCCGAGGCCGGCTTGAGCGCCGGGGGCTGGCCCTGCTGCTGCGCGGCGACCGGGCCCGTCAAGGCCATCGCCAGGACAAAGCCGGCTGCCGGCAAGATTCCGAAAACGCTCTTCATTCCTCGTCTCCTGTGAGATTGCGGCCCCAGTGCAGGTACAAGTTGCACTAGGGCCGCTCGATAACGCGAATTCCTTGCGCGCCAGCCAGGATCGCCGTCTTGGCCAGACCAATGAACAGCCCGTGCTCGACCACTCCCGGTATTGCGCTCAAAAGGCCCGCCAGACGCGGCGCATCCTGGATCTCGCCCAGGCGGACATCGACAATCCAGTGGCCGCCATCGGTGACGAAAACGTGGCCATCGGCGGTCTTGCGCAACACCATCTGGCCGGAAACGCCACTCCTTGCGAAGGCATCTCCCATCGCGCGTTGGGTGGCGGCGAGCCCGAAGGGAATCACCTCGACTGGCAGCGGAAAGGCGCCGAGACAACCGACCCATTTGCTGTCATCGGCGATCACGATCATGCGATCTGAGGCGGCCGCCACAATCTTCTCGCGCAGGAGCGCACCGCCCCCGCCCTTGATCAGGTCGAGCTGTGGATTGATCTCGTCGGCGCCATCGATGGTGAGGTCGAGCCGGTCGATCTCGTCCAGCGTGGTCAGCGGCACGCCCTCGCGTTCCGCCTGCGCCCGCGTGGCCTCGGAGGTCGGCACGCCGACAACCTTCCACCCGCCGCGCACTTTCTCGCCCAAGAGCTCGACGAAATGCTTGGCGGTCGAGCCGGTGCCGAGCCCGAGTTTCATGCCATCGCGCACATGATCGAGCGCGCGCGCCGCCGCCTGCCGTTTCAAGCCGTCGATATCCACCTGCGAAACCCTGCCCCCGTGATGTCCGGCGCGAAAATCGGGCGCATATCTAGCGATCTTTTGTCACGGCGGATAGGCGCTTGACGCGCCTGAAACCCGACAAAAATCCGCCACCCACCCCTTGCGCGGGAGCGGCCCGGCCGCTAGCGGATCAGGAATGGGATATGCTCGCACCATCGTCTTCGATCTCGACGGCACGCTCGTCGATACCGCACCGGACCTGATCAGCGCCCTCAATCACGTGCTGGAACGCGAAGGCCTGGCGCCGCTGCCGCTGGCCACGGCGCGTAACATGATCGGTGCCGGCGCGCGCCGGCTGCTCGAGCGCGGGCTGGAAGCCGAGGGCCGCCTGGTCGGACCTGAGGAGATGAACCGCCTCACCGCCGACTTTATCGACTATTACGCCGAGAACATCGCGGTCGCCTCGCGCCCTTTTGACGGGCTGGAGGCGGCGCTCGACGCGCTGGCCGACCGTGGCTGCCAGTTCGCGGTCTGCACCAACAAGCTGGAATGGCTGTCCAGGCGACTGCTCGACCAGCTCGGGCTCTCGGCCCGTTTCGCAGCGATCTGCGGCGCCGACACATTCGGCGTGCAAAAACCCGATCCCGCCATCCTGCGCCAGACCATTGCCCGGGCCGGCGGCGAGATCGGCGCGGCGATCATGGTGGGCGATGCCGGCACCGATGTCGGCGCGGCACGACGTGCTGGCGTGCCGGTGATCGGCGTGAGCTTCGGCTATACCGACGTACCGATCGCCGAGCTCAAGCCGGACCGGCTGATTGACCACATGGTGGACCTGCCGGCCGCCGTGGATGCGCTGCGCCCTCTCACGGGATCGCAGTTAATCACCTGATTTTATTACCTTATTGGTGAACTCCCGCCAACAACTATCTGTTGACGGCGGACTGTTGCACTGTTGCGCCACCCTTCCGACACTCTTATGGTCGCCCCGGGGATTGCGGCAGTTGGCCGCAGGTAAGACCGGGCGGGTGGACGATGCGGCGGGTGATCGCGATTGCATGTGCGGGGATGAGCCTTGCCGGCTGTTCCTCGTTCTCCATGGACATGTTCAAATCGACCCCGCCCGAGATCGCGGTGCAGCTGGACTCGACCCCGCCCGGCGCCGACGCCAAGACCTCGCTCGGGCCTGGCTGCAAGACGCCCTGCTCCGTCTCCGTGCCGGCGCCGGAATCTGGCTTCTCCGTCACCTTCACGATGGACAAGTTCCAACCTGCCACCGTGCCGGTGCAGGTGATCCGCACGCCGGGCGATATCACCTCGCCGGCGCGGGTTGTCATTGATCCGAGCCCGGTATCTGCGGAACTGCAGCCGGCAGCGCCGCCGCCCAAGGGGGTCAAGCGGATGCGGCCGAAGCGGACCAAGAAGCCTGCTGCAGCGCCCGCGGCTGCGGCCCCTGCCGATGCCGCCCCGGCTGCGGCACAGCGTTGACCCCAAAGCGACGGACGGTCTGAACGACGGCTCGCGGCACGGATTGTGACGCGGCGCGATCATGACTACATTAGCAGACGACCTCTTGCTGCCGTCGCCCTCACGGCTGCCCGTGGCAATGTTGCCACTGCAAGGCTTCTCATGACCGCTTCGTTGACCGACACCAGCGCGTTGACGCGCCCCATGACCGACCCATTCGGGCGGACCATTACCTATTTGCGCGTCTCCGTCACCGACCGCTGCGATCTGCGCTGCTTCTATTGCATGTCGGAAGACATGACATTCCTGCCCAAGGCTGACCTGCTGACCTTGGAAGAGCTCGACCGGCTCTGCTCGGCCTTCATCCACAAGGGCGTGAAGAAGCTCAGGCTCACCGGCGGCGAGCCGCTGGTGCGGCGCAATGTGATGGGGCTGGTCCGCTCGCTGTCACGGCACTTGAAGAGCGGCGCGCTCGACGAGCTGACCATGACGACCAATGCGACCCAGCTCGCCAAATATGCGTCCGAGCTCGCCGATTGCGGCGTGCGCCGCATCAACGTCTCGCTCGACACGCTGGACCCGCAGAAATTCCGCACGATTACCCGCTGGGGTGATCTCGACCGCGTGCTCGCCGGCATCGAGGCTGCGCGCGCCGCCGGCCTGCACGTGAAGATCAACGCCGTCGCGCTGAAGAACATGAACGAGGACGAGATCCCCGCGCTGATGCAATGGGCGCACGGCAAGGGCATGGCGCTGACGCTGATCGAGGTGATGCCGATGGGCGAGATCGGCGCCGGGCGCATCGATCAATATCTGCCGCTGTCGCTGGTGCGCTCGCGGCTGGCCCAGCAGTTCACCTTGACCGATCTCGACACCACCACCGGCGGGCCGGCACGCTACGCGAAAGTCGCCGAGACCGGCGGTGTGCTCGGCTTCATCACGCCGATGACGCATAATTTCTGCGAAGCCTGCAACCGCGTCCGCATTACCTGTACCGGCACCCTGCACACCTGCCTCGGCCACGAGGACGCCTCCGACCTGCGCAAGCCGCTGCGCGCCTCGGTGAGCGACGAGCTGCTCAGCGAAGCGATCGACCGCGCCATCGGGCTGAAGCCCAAGGGCCACGACTTCATCATCGACCGCCGCCACAACCGCCCCAGCGTCAGCCGTCACATGAGCGTGACGGGAGGCTGATCCGCCGTCGGCTGCGGCTTGCTGCACCAGGTCTGCCACATCATGCGATAGGCGTTCTCGACGACCCGCGTGTATGAGGCCGGGCTGCAGCGCGCCGCGATCAGCTCTGGAAGCTGGCTGCGGATCGTGCACAGCTGGTCCGGGGTCGATCGCAACGCGATGTCAGCGTATTGAGCATCATCGCTGGCGATCCAGTCGTGCATGCCGATCGCGGCGAGAAATCCGGCGCCAAGTCGGCTGGACATTCCGTTGCCCAGCTTCGTCACGACAGGGACGCCCATGTGGAGCGTTTCCCAGGTCGAGACTCCTCCCCCGTGTGGAAACGGATCGAGGCAGATGTCGATGAGCCGATAGGCGGTGAGATGCGCCTCGCGCGAGGTCGATCCCATCAGATCGATGCGATCCGACGAAATGCCGCGTGCCGCGAAGCGCTCCAGCAGCCTGCCTTGGATGGTCACATCGTTGAGCAGAGAATCCTTGATCACCAATCGGGAGCGTCCGTCGGACTGCAGAATGGAAGCCCAGACGTCGAATACGGCGTTGGACAATCGGCTCGCGCGCGTAAACACGCCATAGGTGATATATCCGTTGGAGATCACGGGTGGCTCGGGGGCACGCAGCGCAACCGGTGGCGGCTCGATGATCAGTGTGCAAGGCAGGTCATAGACCTGCTCTGCAAAATGGTGACGCACGTCCATGGGCGCCCGCACCGGATCGGAGAACAGGTAGTCCATCGTCGGCATGCCGGTGCCAGTGCCGTCACCCCACGCCGTGACCTGGACCGGTGCCGGCTTGCGCGCAAAGGTCCGCAGCCGATTGCCGCGCGTGTGTCCGGACAGGTCGATCAGGATGTCGATCCCGTCGGCCCGAATGCAATCCGCGAGTTGGTCGTCGGACCATTGCGCGACGTCTCGCCAACCATCGGCAACGCGCCGGAATGAGGCCGTCACGTCGTCCTCGATCGGCGAGGTGGAATAGCAGATCACCTCGAAGCGGGACTTGTCATGGTTCTCCAGCACGGGTCGGAACGTGTGGGCAGCGGAATGCTGCCTGAAGTCGCCCGACACGTATCCCAGCACGATCCGCCGTCCCGGATCGCGCTCGTTGTGGTGCTGCGGCGGATGCGCCCGTGCGATCTTCGACCCGATGTGGCGCCACCACTGCGCTCGTGCCTCCTGATGCTGCGCAAAGCCGACCTCGCAGAAATCCAACGAGAAGATCCGGCTCACCAGAGCGACCTCGTCCGCCGGGTTGATGGCGAGAGCGCGGTCGAAGAAGGAAACGGCCGCTTCCGGATTGCCGAGTAGCGCCTGACATTGCCCGATCTGGGTCAGCGCCTTGGTAGAGTTCGGCTCGATTGCGACCGCGCGCTGGCAGGCCTCCAGCGCCTCGTTCACCCGCTTGCTCATCATCAATATGTTGGCGCGGCCGAGCCAGCCCAGCGCAAGGCCGGGGTCGAGCCCGATCACCCGGTCGAAATCGGCGAGCGCTTCGTCGTTCCGTTTCAGGCTCAGCAGCGTCTCGCCGCGGTTGATCAGGATCGTGGTGTCGTCCGGCGCCAGCGCGAGCGCCATATTGAATTCGGCGATGGCCTCGTTCGCCCGGCCGAGATCCTTGAACGCACAGCCGCGATTGATCAGCGCCCCCAGATGGGTCGGCTTCGCCGCCAGGATCCGATCGTAGCACGCGATCGCATCGACGAACCTGCCGAGATAATGCAGCGCTTCTCCCTTCCTGATCAATGCATCCTGGTGCTGCGGATCGAGCGCGATCGCGTTGTCGTAGCTTTCGATCGCCTCAAGGAAACGCCCGTGCCGCGACAGCAGCTTGCCGCGGTTGAGATGCGCATTGACGAAATCCGGCTTGAACGCAATCAGATTGTCGTAGCAGGCCAGCGCCTCACCGTCCCGGCGCAGCGCCGACAATGTGACCGCGAGGGCATAACACGCGGTCGCGGAGTGCGGATCCACCTGGAGCGCGCGCCGCAGCAAGGGTTCCGCAGCGGCGGAATTGCCACTCTGGTGTTCGCACACGCCGAGCAGATAGAGCGCGTCGAAATTGTTCGGCCACTTTCGCAGGACCTTCTTGTATCCGGCCTGCGCCCGGTCAAGATCGCCGGACTGGTGGAATGCGTTCGCCCGCCTGAGCAGATCGACGACATCATCGCTCTTCTGGCGGCCTGGTTTTATATTGAGAACCTTCGGCTGGTGCCGCATCGATCACGCTCCCCCACATGCGAAAAAGCCGAGCGTGGCTGCAGCGGAGACGCTCGGCGGTTGCGTGGGCGCGTGGCCCGAAGTTGGTAACGACGACTTTCCTGCAATTGTCGGAATATCCCCGCCAAAGTCGTTTCGTGCGCGATGTGAAGCATCGACGAGAACCGTAAAGAAATTGTCAACCATGTTGGCCCGCGCGAAGGGCAAGCCCTGGGGGGCGAGGTGGAGGTCGGGCCGCGGCGAGACGCGCCGCGTTCGTCGCCGCCGCGCCAAACCGCCCTGCCAGAAATGGCCGCCATCGATGAACCGGCGCCGCCGGTTTCGCGGAGCTCACCCCATCCGGGAGTGTCATTCCGGAGACGGCGGCATTGAAACAACATCGAGGTCCCCCAAGGTACCTTTCCATCCGCATTTGGAGCACTGGACCAGTGCTCCGAACTGGTCACCAGGATCGGCGCCCGGCTGATAATCGAAGCCTTCTGTTCCGCACGCGGGGCAAACAAGGCCAATGGTCAGTCGCCTGACGATCTTTTCCCAAGCCATTGTGCATTCCCCGAAAAGAGCAGCGGGTAGGATGGGTTAAGCGCAGCGATACCCATCAATTTGATGAACGATGCCGATGGGTTTCGCTAGGCTCAACCCATCCTACTCGCTACTCGCAGTTCGATCACCCGCAGCAACTAATAAACGAGATTGCTGCCCTGCGGCTGCTCGAGTGCGGCAGCAAGCGAACGATATTCGGCACAATCGCTGCCGCAGATCGCTTCGATCCGGCTCAGGTGATATTCCGCCGCGTCGCGGTTGCCCTGCTCGAGCTGCCAGAAGCCGTAATAATTCCAGGTCAGGACGTGGTTCGGATCGGACTGCAGGGCACGCTCATACCAGACCTGGGAGAGCTTGTAGTCCCCGAGCTTGCGATAGGAGTAGCCGATGAGATTGGCCACGTTCGCATAGTCATCGTGGCCGAGCGCCTTGAGCTGATCGATGGCCGCGGCGTAGTCATGGCGGTCATAGATCGTGTCATAGGCGTCGCGGTAGCCCTGTTTGAAGGCGGGATCATCAAGGAACGACCGCTTGTCGGCCTTCTTGCCCCTGTGTTGCGTGGCTTTCGTATCCGACCGGTTTGAATTGGATGACGGCGGGCTGGGACTGGAATAAGAACTGCCATAGGGATCTCCACCGCCGCCACCCCCGCCTCCGCCGGCCGCGAAGACTTGAGTGAGCGAAGGCGCGCCGGTGAGCGCGATCAGAAGGATTCCCAATGCGACAGGCTTGGTCCGCAGGTTGGTCATGTGTGCCTCCTGTTTGCTGACGCGAGCATTTCCACCAGAGGTGTAACTCCGCACCCAGGGCGGTATTCCGGTTGGAAGTTGCGCAGGATGCAAATGACAAGCGCGACAGATTCTGACAGCGAAGTCAGAAATCTGCTCGACCGGTCGCGCCTCGACCCCGTCGAGGCTGACGTGGCGTGGAGCAAGTGGGATGGGTTGTGCGCAAGCGAAACCCATCACGATGTGGCCGCGGCGGTCGATGGTGGTTTCGCTTCGCTCTACCCACCCTACGAGCTTGCACTAGCCCAGCCGGGCGCCCAGCCACGCTTCGGTACGATAGGGAAAGCTGATCTCGGCCTCGCGCAGCGCCGGGAACGAATCGCGCAGCACGCGCAGGCGCGCCTCGAGCGCGCGCTTTTCGTCGTCCGGAAGCGCCGCGATGAAGCTCACCGACATCGTGCGGTCGATCACGACCTGATCGAACGTACCGACATGGCTGTTGGCGAACACGGTGCATTCAAGCGGCGTGAAGAGATCCTGCTGCTCGAACGGCTGGCGCCAGCGGCCGGTGTAGAAGCGCGGAGCGTCGCCCTCATAAGGCGTGATGATGGCGGTGATGGCCGCGACCCAGTCGACGGATTCGTCACGCACGTTCCAGACCAGGCCGAGCTTGCCGCCCGGACGCAAGACGCGGTGGATCTCCTGCAAGGCGCGGCTATTGGCAAACCAATGAAAGGCCTGGGCGCAGCCCATGGCATCGACCGACCGGTCGTCGAGCGGCATGCTTTCCGCGGTGCCGGCCAGGGCCCGGATTCCGGGACTGGCAAGCGCCAGCCGTTCGCGCATGGCATCCACCGGCTCGACCGCCACAACGTCCGCGCCGGTGCGGGCCAGAAGCCGCGTGAACTTGCCGGTGCCGGCCCCGAGATCCACCACCTGCGCGCCCGGCTTGGCGCCGAGGCTGTCACGGAGCCAGCCGAGCAGCCCGTCCGGATACTCGGGCCGGCCACGCTCGTAGCTCGCCGACTCCTTGGAAAACCCCTGCCGTGCCGCTTCATGAATTGCCATCAGAGCTTCCTTCATCCGTCGCGATGTGCGTCACCCCCGTGCGCCGCCCGGCGGCACACTATCGTCCGGCCCCGAAACCGCAACGTCGCGATGCGCATGACGGGATGCTCCGAGGACGCTCTCCCCTGCGCGGCCGCAGCCGCTTCGGCGAGGCAAAGGCCCGGGCATCCATGTCTCTCTTTTTTTCCAGAGCGCGCAGACCGGCCAAAGGCCGGGGCATCTGGCCCCGGCCTGCTCTCGCCCGTATCGGCGCCTAGATCGATCCGACGGCCTGCTGCTGCAGGGGCAGCGGGAAATACTGGAAGCCGTCGCCGGCCTTCGCGACATGCCCGATGCCGGGCCAGGCGAAGTGATAGGCCAGCAGCGGTGTCCGGTTGGCTGCGAGCATGGTCAGCATCCGCACGCGGCTTTCGGCCGACTGCACCGGATCGGTGTCGAACGCGAATTGGGTGCGCGGACGCTCGAGCAGCAGCACCGGGTGGTGCGCGAGGTCGCCGATGTAGCAGAGCTGCTTGCCGCCCGAGTTGATCATGAAGATCGAGTGGCTGACCGTGTGCCCCGGAGCGGACAACACCGTGATGCCGGGAAGGATCTCCTCGTTGTCCTTGTAGAAGTGGATGCGGTCCTTCAGCGGCAGCAGGTTCTTGCGCGCCTGGGCCAGGAAGTGCGGACGCGCCGGATAGTTGTCCGGGATCTTGGAGTCGTCAGTCCAATAGGCGTAGTCGGGCTCGCCGATGAAGTATTGCGCATTCGGGAAGTTGATGCTGCCATTGTCCGCGATCAGCCCGCCGCAATGGTCGATATGGGCGTGGCTCATCACCACCGCATCGACGCCTGCGGGATCGATGCCGGCCTGCTTCAGCGTGCTCATCAGCTTGCCCGTGCCGTCGCCGAACAAAGTGTCAGTGCCCATGCCGGTGTCGAACAGCACCACGCGGTCACCGAAATTGGCGACCAGCACATTCTGCTCCAGCACGGCGTTGTCAGCGGGGAGGAAGTTGTCGTGCAGCTCGCGGGCGATCTCCTCCTTGCTGATGTTCAGGAAGGCGGCCGCGGGATCGCCGAGCGGCAGCTGGCCGTCGGAGACGATGGTGCACTCCGCGTCGCCGAGCTTGAAGCGATGGAAGTAAGGCGCCTGCGGCAGACCGATCGGCATCTTGGCGTGGGCCAGCCCTGACAAGGTCAGCATCGCCCCGGAGGCGGCAATTCCCCCGAGCACCTGACGTCGTGGAATCGAACGTAGTGATGTCGTCATTGGTTCGTTCCTCCAATTTTTGCTTTTGGTCCGACGTTGCGATGGACGGCTTTCCATCTGTCGGCTGTGTCATGCTACCCCTATTTCAGCTTCACCGGAAGTCGATATCATCAAACACAATGACTTGAGGTAGCACGGCAGAATTTACCCCCTGCGCCCCCGCGCGAGTTACGCAGGCCGTGGTCTTGCGTAGAGGTCGAGAAGCCGCGAATATCCCAGCCAACTCAGCAACAATCGGGGGGAATTTCAGGACAATGCAGTTTGATGACGTCATTCTCGGTCGCCGAAGCATCCGCGGTTACAAACCTGATCCCGTCCCGAAGGCGCTGATCGAGGAAATCATCGCCTTGGCGATGCGCGCTCCGTCGTCGATGAACTCGCAGCCCTGGAATTTCTACGTCATCACCGGCGAGCCGCTGGATCGGATTCGCGCTGGGAACACCGAGCGGATGCTGGCCGGCGTGCCCCAGTCACGCGAGTTCCGCATCGGTCAGGCCTTTGCAGGTCAGCACCGCGACCGGCAGATCGGCGTCGCCAAGCAATTGTTCTCGGCCATGGGGATCGCGCGCGACGACAAGGACAAGCGCCAGGACTGGGTGCTGCGCGGCTTCCGTCAATTCGACGCGCCGGTCTGCGTGATCGTGACCTATGACCGCGTGCTCGACGGCAGCGACGATACGCCGTTCGATTGCGGCGCTGTGACCAACGCGCTCGTCAATGCCGCCTGGTCGCGCGGGCTGGGCGCCGTGATCAACAGCCAGGGCATCATGCAATCCCCCGTGGTGCGCGAGTACGCCGGAATAGCCGACGATCAGGTGATCATGAAGAGCATCGCGCTGGGCTGGCCCGACGACACCTTCCCGGCCAATGCGGTCGTATCGGAACGAAAGTCGGTCGAGGAGGCCACGGTGTTCGTCGGTTTCGACGGCTGATCATTGCGGGACAGTAGGATGGGTTGAGCAGAGCGAAACCCATCAATTTGATAGACGATGTAGATGGGTTTCGCTTCGCTCAACCCATCCTACGTTCTGAGATATTCAAGCGCACCTCAACGCTTCGCGAACACCGCTCGACGCCTTGCTCGCAAGCATAACAGCTCCTCACCCGTCTCGAACGTCAGCCGCACGGACAAGGCCCCATTGAAGCCGGTCTGCGGAACCGGTATGCTCAACCCGAGGCTGCATCGCGCCAACGTCTGCCAGGGGGAGCCAAATGACCCCGATGTCCCGCAGGATTTTCGTCGCCTCGCTTCCGCTCGCGATCCTTGGGCTTGCGTCCGCCGCGCACGCGCAAGCCAATCCGCAGGCGAATGCCGGAGCGACGCTGTTTCAGAATGTGCGCGTGTTCGACGGCAAGGGCACTTCCCTCTCCGCGCCGTCCAATGTGCTGATCAAAGGCAATATCATCGCGCGCATCTCGACGGAGCCGATCGCTGCAGAGCCGGGCGCGACCATCATCGCCGGGAACGGTCGAACGCTGATGCCTGGTCTGATCGACGCACACTGGCACGCGATGCTGATCCGGCCGAATCCTGCCCAGGCCATCGTCGGCGATATCGGATACAACAACATTGCGGCTGGCGTTGAGGCGACCGACACATTGATGCGCGGCTTCACCACCGTTCGGGACGTCGGAGGTCCCGTCTTCGGACTGAAAGCCGCCATCGACGCAGGATTGATCGCGGGGCCCCGGATCTATCCCTCCGGCGCAATGATCACGGTGACGAGTGGACATGGGGATTTCCGCCAATTGTCGGAACTGCCGCGGGAGATCGGCGGCCCGCTCAGCCGCATGGAGCAGATTGGGGGCAGCATGGTCGCCGACAGCCCTGACGAGGTCCGCGTCCGCGTTCGCGAACAACTGATGCAGGGCGCCTCTCAGATCAAGCTGACGGCAGGTGGCGGTGTTTCCTCGCCGTTCAGTCCGATCGACGTATCGACGTTCACCGAGCCGGAGCTGCGGGCTGCCGTTGAAGCCGCCGAGAATTGGGGCACCTACGTGACGGTGCACGCGTTCACGCCGACAGCAATCCAACGAGCTATTGCCGCCGGTGTGAAGTGTATCGAACACGGCTTCCTCATGGACGAGGCCACCGCCAAGCTGATCGCCGAGAAGGGCATATGGCTCAGCCTGCAGCCTCTCCCCGAGGAGCTGAGGGAAGGCTTTGCCCCGGGCTCAGTCCAACGCACCAAGGCCGATGAGGTGTGGCCGGGCATCGCCCGGACCTATGAGCTGGCGAAGAAATACAAGATCAAGACGGCGTGGGGCACCGACGTCCTGTTCTCCCAGGCGCTGGCACAGCAGCAGGGGGCCATTCTGGCCTCGCTTGTCCGCTGGTACAGTCCAGCCGAAGCGCTCGCCATGGCGACCGGGACCAATGCCGAACTACTCGCCTTGTCCGGCAAGCGCAGTCCTTACCCCGGGAAGCTCGGCGTGGTGGAACAGGGCGCGCTCGCCGATCTGCTGCTGGTCGACGGCAACCCGTTGGAGAATATCGACCTGATCGCCGACCCCGCCAAGAACTTCAAGGTCATCATGAAAGACGGGCGGATCTACAAGAACGTCCCGTGATCGCGGCCACTCCGGTTGGTCATGTTCCGTATTGGCCTATGACCGACGCTGCTCGATTAGGCCCGCGTTTGGCTGCCGCAGCAGGCGTCGTGTCTTTGCGCGACGCGCCCGCGGAACTACAGGCAGCCGGGCGAGTTGCAGAACCGCGAAAGGATTGAAGGATGAGCGGCAGTTCCGCGCATCGATCGTCCATTATTGGCAGGATCTTGACGGAGAGAGGCGACAATGAAAGCAACCCTTTTTCTTGCTGGCGCAGTGATCATCGGATGCGCCGCTCCAGCGATGGCAGATGAGTACTACGTCGTGCAGGGACCCAGTCATCACTGCACGATCACCACCACCCGCCCGGCGGACAAGGAAGTCGTGACGCAGATCGGACCGATGGCCTTCACCAGCCGCGTGGAAGCCGAGGACCGCATCAAGCAGACCAAGGTCTGCGAAGACGAAGGCACCGTCGGCAGCAGCAGCACGACCGTGATCAAGGAGCGGTAATCGACCGCAACAGTTCTGACCGCGTTCGGACCAAAACAAAAGGTCGCGCTGGATCGTATCGGCGCGACCTTTTCAAGTTCGTAGGATGGGTTGAGCGCAGCGAAACCCATCAATGATGCCCGGTGCGATGGGTTTCGCTACGCTCAACCCATCCTACGACTACAGCTTCTTCTCCATGAAGATACTGAGCGGATCGAGCTCATAACTCCCGAATGGCTGCGTTTCGACATATCCTGCCGAACGATAGAGCTCGATTGCAGCCGGCTGCCGGATACCCGTTTCGAGCCGCATGAGCGGCAGCCCGCAAATCCTCGCACGCTTCTCCAGTTCTTCCAATATCATCCGACCCAATCCCATCTGTCTTGCAGTGGGAGCGACGTACATCCGCTTGATTTCCCCGTATTCGCCCCCACAATCCACAACCGCTCCAAATCCCCTGACGAGACCGTCCGACGAAGCCACCAGAAATGTCGTGCCCGACCGCTTGAGCAACTCCACGTCCAGCAGATGATTGCTCTCGGCCGGATACAGCGAGTGATAGAAGCGGTCGCTATCTGCCAGCATCGCCTGCACTTGCTCCTGCTCCGGATCTTCCTCACTGATCACAATCGCCATTGTTTCATTTCCTACTTAGTCCACCCTGAGAATTGCGCCGAAAGTCCACCCTGCGCCAAAAATCTCATTTCGCAAGCCGACTCAAGCCGATCCCCCCTGTCCAGTCCTCGCGCGAAAAATATCTCTCTTTCGTTTTATCAGAAATCATGCTTTGATCACCGCCGTCCCGCCTCGCATGAGGGACGTATCGCGGTCGTCACGGACGTCGGGTGCGGGATGCGGTGGGCGCATCGAGTTGCAGCGGGATCATCCCGCCGACGAACAGCTTCGATGCGCACGGCCAAGTCGTGTGGTCCTGGCTTCCCGGTGCTGAAGCCTGCGCGATGTGCCTCTGGCGCATCGTCGCACGCGATGATGCTTCGCATCACGCGGACAGGGGCAAGAACGCCGGTCCCTGGGGAGCAACTGTTTTTTTGGTAGACCGGCGACCGGCCGGCCTCAAGGCTGGCGCGAAGACGCGCCACCGCCTGCGGCGGCTGACGGCCTTGACCCCGTCGGCTCGCCGGTCTGTTGGCTTGGCATGCGCTCGATCAGCTCACTGCGTAGCGCTTGGCATCCCACTTTTGGCGCCGAGCGATCATGACGTTGAGAATGCAAAT